>JAGIAI010000062.1:26190-87234 GCA_017744935.1 Variovorax sp. | reverse complement strand
TACGGCGGCGCGATGGCGCTGCCCGGCAAGCCCTTCCAGATGAACTCGGCGAACGTGCCCTGAGCCTCGCTTCGTTCTTCTGACTGACCGGACAGCCCGCCTCGCGCGGGCTGTTTTTTTGTATCCTAGGGCTGGGCAGGCGCATCCGCCAGCAGATGGTCGAGCATGCGCCGCGCATTCAGCGGCAGATCCTCTTCACGCCGAACGCATGCCAGCAGATGGCGCGCGGCCCACGCGTCGGTCATCGCGATCCGGCCGATCTTCATCGACAGCGAACAGCGGTCCGCCGACGCGCGCGGCACGATGCCAACCCCCACGCCCCGCTCGACCATGCGGCAGACGGCTTCGAAGCTGCGCACACGCACACGGAACGACAAGCGCCGGCCCAGTCGCCTCGCGTGCAGCGAGAACAGCGCCTGAAGCGGACTGCCTTCCGACAATCCCACGAACTCGCATTCGACGAGTTCGAAGAGTGCGACCCGCCGCCGGCGCGCCAGCGCGTGGCCGCGCGGCACCACCAGCACCAGATCGTCGCGCCGGAAGACGAAGTGCCGCAGCCCTTCGACGTCGACCGCGTCCGACACGATGCCGATGTCGCAGTGGCCCGCGCGCACCGCATCCACGATGTCGACGCTGGGCTGCTCCTCCAGATCGATCGACACGCGCGGATGCCGCACCAGGAAGCTGCTCAGCACATCGGGCAGGTGCTCGGTCATCGCAGAGGTGTTGCACAGCAATCGAACGTGCCCCTGCAGGCCGGCGCCGTACTCGCCCAGTTCATCACGCATCCGCTCGACCTGCTCGAGCACGAGCCGCGCATGGTGCATGAGCGTGCGGCCGGCTTCGGTGGGCGTCACGCCCTGCTTGGCGCGCAGCAGCAACGGCGTGTCGAGCACCTCCTCCATGCCGATCACGCGCTGGCTGGCCGAAGCCAATGTCATGTGCGTCTGCGCGGCGCCACCGGTAATGGTTCCGCACTCGACGATGTTGACGAACAGCCGCAGGTCGACGAGATCGAATCGCATTGGCGCAAGGTATCACGCCATCCTCAGGCCATGGCTGAGGATCGGTCTGCGAGATCCCGATTTTCGGGAGATGGGTTGGTCGCCAGACTTGCCGCATGACTTCTCACCATGCATCCATCTGGTTTCTCGTCGCCGCCGTGTTCATGCTGGCCGGCCTGGTCAAGGGCGTGATCGGCCTGGGTCTGCCGACGCTGTCGATGGCGCTACTCGCGCTATGGATGCCGCCGGCCGAAGCCGCCGCCCTGCTCATCGTGCCGTCGCTGGTGACGAATGTCTGGCAGTTGCGCCCATGGCCGGCCATCGGTTCGATCGCACGACGGCTCGGCAGCATGCAGGTCGGCATCGTCGCGGGGACATTCGCGGGCGCATGGTGGCTCGGTGCGCCTTCCGGCACATGGCCGGTCGTCGCGCTCGGGCTGGCCCTGACGGCCTACGCGGCATGGGGTTGGATGGGCCGCCCCGTGCGCACACGGCCGACCAGCGAGCGCTGGCTCGGCCCGCTCGCCGGTGGGGTCACAGGCGCGCTGACCGCAGTCACCGGGGTGTTCGTCATCCCTGCGGTGATCTATCTGCAGGCGCTACAGCTATCGCGCGATGCGCTCATCCAGGCGATGGGACTGTCCTTCACCGTGTCCACCCTCGCCCTGGCCGTCGCGCTCGCCGGTCGGGACGCCTATTCGACGCCGCTCGCGGCCGCTTCGGTGGCGATGCTGGTGCCGGCGCTGTGCGGCATGGCGGCGGGCCAGTGGGTGCGCTCGCGACTGTCGGTGCTGCTCTTCCGCCGCTGTTTCTTCGCGGGGCTCGCGATGCTCGGAATCTATATGGTGATGCGAGAACTCCAAAGGTGAGACTTTGTTCGCACTGCACGGGTACATGCACTCTGGACCGGCGTGGTTGGCCTTCCTAGCATTCGCCCAATCATCGGTTCGCAGATGAGATTTGCCCGGCCCGCCTCGAACAACGAACCCTGACTCCCATGAACCCCATCGACCTGGGCATCACCCATTTCCTGAACCACTACGCGGGTGCCTCCCATGCGCTCGACACGCTCAGCATCGCATGGGCCTACAACAACCTGATCAAGGCCTCGCCCATCTTGCTCGCGATATTCGGTCTCTGGTTCGAGCGTGGTGACACCAGGGAAATGGAGGAGAGACGGCTCGCGATCGTCGCGCTGCTCGCCGCGGCATGCCTCGCCGCCGCGACTTCGGTGTTTCTCTCGCGTGTGCTGCCGGCGCGCCCGCGCCCTCTGGTGAATCCAGACGTGGCCTTCGTTCTGCCCTACGGCATGGACCGGTCCGGATGGGAACGCGCCAGCTCCATGCCGAGCGACCATGCCGCCATGTATTTCGCGCTGGCCGGCGGGTTGTACTTCGCATCGCGCTTCTGGGGTGTGCTGGCGCTGGTCTACAGCGCCCTTTTCATCTGTCTTCCGCGTGCCTATCTCGGGCTGCACTTTCCGTCCGATCTCGCGGCAGGAGCAACCATCGGCCTCGCCTTCGCATGGCTGATGCAACGGGACTTCATGCGCTCGCGGGTCTGGCAAACGGTCCTCCACTGGGAGGCGGCCAAGCCCCACATCTTCTATCCGCCGATGCTCCTGCTCACCATCATCATTGGCGGCCTGTTCCAGGATGCGCGCGCGATCGTGCACATGCTGACGTTCACGCTGCCGAACGGCTGAGGGGCGCCCGCCGCAGGTCGAGCACAATGCGAAGCACCCTGTCGCGGAGGCTCAAGACGTCACAGATTGTTTGAATCTGTCCACCAACCCCTGGTCCGCGACGTTTCACCCTGGATGGGCACGTTCGCCCGAATCGGAGATTTCTGTGAGCTTCATTGGCTCTGCATTTGCCAGACTGGCGACTTCCGCGGCTATTGCAGCAGCCGCTCTTTCGGCCGCCGTGGCGGCCCATGCGGAAGTGAATTTCTCGGTTGGCGTTGGTGGCCCGGTCTACTACGAGCCGGCACCTGCCTACGTTGCCCCGCCGCCGGTGTACTACCAGCCCGCGCCGCCGGCCTACTATCAGCCACCGCCTCCCGTTTATTACCCGGCCCCGCCGGCGTACTACCGCCCGCCGCCACCCTCCTACTATGGCCCGCCCCCCGGTTATTACGGCCAGTCGGGCGGCTCCCGCCCTCGCTTGAGCGACATGCAGCAACGTGCACTCGACAATTGCTCACTGCTGGCGCCGAACGAGCAGCGCCGGTGCCGCGCCACCGTGATGTCGACCACTCGTTGAGCAGCGCGAATCAGCCGATCGAGATATGGCGCCAAAATGGCGCCAAAAATTAAACCAAAGTTTTAATTCTTACTAGAATGTTTCACTCCTGGGAGAAAGGAGCGAAACATGAGAGTGCTCGTATCGGCCTTGGTCGGGATCGCGCTTTTCGTCGGCTGCCTTGTCGTTTGGTGGTTCTACTTTCCGGTCTGGAAGGTCGAGACCAGCGTTCGCAAGCAACTCCCGGATGGATTCGCGACCTTCTCGGGCGTCAAGTACAACCGCACCACGGGCGCCGGCTGCGGCTACGTCAATGTGGGAAGCAGACCCGGACTGCCGCGCGGCACCACGCATTTCATCCTGCTCGCGGACGGTAGCCTGAAGTTCGACCCGGATGACCGCGTGTCAGGCACGACGCTCCAGCAACTCGAAGCACTGCGCAAGCACACGGACTACCTTGCCTTGGTGTACGCCCGCTGCGCATGAACTGAGGTCACCCCCAGCCGCGCCCACTTCGTGTGGCTCGGGCACCCCGGGGGCAAATCCCGGCGGCCCGGCGGAGCCGGTTCCGCGGGATTCCTGGGTTTAGCGCGTCTATTCGTACTGTCGGCCAGTACGCATCAGTTCCGGCGTGCCGATGACCTCGTTCAGGGCATCGAAGTCCAGCATCTGTGATCGCCATGGCTGCGTGGTGCGATGCGCGTGCAGGCTGCCGTAGTAGCCCTGCAGCGTGTGCACCACCGCGCGCGCAGTACCGCCCGGGAAGATCGCGATGCGAAAGCCATGGTCCTGCAACGCATCCGCGTCCTGGACGGGCGTCTTGCCGCCTTCGACCATGTTGGCCAGGAGCGGAATGCGATCCGCGAAACGCTTGCAGGCGGCGTCCATCTGCTCGGGTGAACGCAATGCTTCGATGAAGAGCGCATCCACCCCGGCCTCGAAGTAGGCCTCAGCGCGATCGAGCGCCGCATCGAGCCCTTCAACCGCCACCGCGTCAGTGCGCGCAAGGATCAGCGTGTCGCTCGAAGCGCGCGCATCCAGCGCCGCTTTGAGCTTGCCGACCATCTCGCGCGCCGGTACCACCGTCTTGCCGTCGAGGTGACCGCAGCGCTTCGGAAAAGTCTGGTCTTCGATCTGCACCATGGCCGCGCCGGCGCGCTCGAAGCCGCGCACGGTGCGTTGCGTGTTCAACGCATTGCCGAAGCCGGTGTCCGCATCGACGATGACAGGGATGCTCACACGCTCGGTGATTCGCGCGAGCGTGTCAGCCACTTCGGAGAAGGTGGTGAGGCCGATGTCCGAGCGGCCCAGTCGCGTGTACGCGATCGATGCGCCGGAAAGGTAGAGCGCCTCGAATCCGGTCTGCTCGGCGACGAGCGCGCTCAGCGCGTCGTAGACGCCAGGCGCGAGAACGATGTCTTTCGACGCGAGACGCGCCCTGAATGTCTTGTTGGTCATTTCATGACTCCCCTGAAGAAACGAGCGCCGCAGCGGTCTGCGCGGCGATATAGCCACCGGCCACGGCGCTTAGCAATCCGTTGCCCGAGAGATAGCCCCACACCGCGTCGCCCGATACGCCTCCTGCCGCGCCACCAGCGGCAAGCAGGTTGTCGAAGGGCGTGCCGTCTGAGTGCAGCACGCGCATGTCGCCCGTGGTGTCGAGGCCGCCTTGCGTGTGGAACAGCGCGCCGGTCACCTTCACCGCGTAGTACGGCGCTTCAAGACCGCGCGAAAACAAGCGTCCATCAGGTTGGGGAGCCTTCTCGCCCAACGCCGAAAGCGTTCCAGCAAGGACGGTCTCATCACACCCGATGCAGGCCGCCAGATCAGCAACCGTTTCGCAGCGTCGCAGCGCACCGGCCGCTTCTGCGTCGCAGAAGTCGGGAAACCCGCGCGCGAGTTCGAGCAGCGGCGCGTCGAACACATTCCATGCGACGCCGCCGGGCTGCGCGAGCACGTGCACCGCGGCTTCGGAATAGCCTTGCGTCTCGTCGTGGAACCGCCGGCCTTCGCGATTGATCTGCACGCCTCCTTCCATGATCACTGCCCACGACATCAGTGCGCCCTGCGGTGTCACCCACGAGCCGTGCCCCTGATAGCCGCCAAGATCGCGCAGCCGCGCACCGAGCGTTTCGCCCCAGAGGACCGCGCTGCCGTCGTTGCCGACATGGCCGCCGAAAGTGGCCTCGGCCATTTCGGGAAGCAGTTCGCGCACCATCGAGGAATTGCCACCAAAGCCGTTGCAGGCCATCAGCAGCACGTCGCACCCCAGCGTCTCGCGGTGGCCGTCCGGCCGCTCGTATTCGATGCCGATCACGCGGTCGTCCGGGTTCACGACCAGCGTGTCGACGACGGCCTGAGTCAGCACTGGAATGCCCGCCGTTTCGGCTGCCGACTGCAGGCGCGCCATCAGCGCGGCGCCGGTCTTCTGCGGCAGGGCATGCATGCGGTGCACGCTGTGCCCCGGATAGAGAAAGCCGTCGAGCAGAATCCAGTCGAGCCGGTGCCGCTCCTGGAGTGCGTCCAGCGCCGGGCCGATCGCTTTCGAATAGGCATCGACCAGCACCTGCGAGGCGCGCCCGTGCGCCTTCGACTGGATGTCCGCAGCGAAGCGTGCGGCGCTGTCATTGGTCACGCCGCGCTCGCGCTGCACGCGCGTGCCGGGCGCGGGAATGAACCCCGAAGACAGCGCCGTCGATCCGCTCGGCACCGCGTCGCGTTCGAGCACCACGCACTCGATGCCCGCATCGGCGAGCATCAGCGCCGCGGTGAGTCCGCACGCGCCGCCGCCGACGATCGCCACAGGCACCTGCGCATCGGCATCGATGACTTGCGCACGCCGGATCCGGCGCGAAGGTCCGTCGGTCATCGTCAACCCAGCGACTGGATGAAGGCCGCGCAGTCGGTGACCTCGGCCACGTTGCGCATGTCGGCAAGCGACGTCTGGTGCCGCTCTTCGCCGAACGCCGCACAGCCATCGGACAGCACCAGCGTGCGGTAGTCGCGCATGTGCGAATCGCGCACCGTGCTCGCCACGCCGCCGTTGGTCACGATACCGCAGACCGCGACCGTGTCGATGCCGGCGCGTCGCAGAACCCAATCGAGCTGCGTGTTGAAGAAGGCGGAATAGGCGACCTTGCAGACGGCGACATCGACCAGGCCCTCAAGCGCATCGACGTTCGCCAGCCCCCAGCTTCCGGGCGCGAAATCGCCCTTCTTCAGATACGGCCTGAGCGCCTTGAGATGCGGCGAGACCATCGGCTCGCCCGAAGCGTCCGGCCACAGCGTGAACTGGCTCGCGACCACCATGCCGCCCTTTGTCTTCATCGCACGCGCCACCTCTGCCACGCGCGCGGGCAGGAGGAGTGCCGGCGGATTGCGGTCGCCGCCCCGTGCATACGCACCCTTGGGGTCGAGGAAATCGTTCTGCAGATCGATGATGACCAGCGCGCTCTTCGCGCCGACGATGGGTTCGCCGGCACTCATGACAGCCTCACCAGCAGATTGCCGTGCGCATCGACCTCGGCGTGGAAACCGGGTTCGAGCCACACGGTGGTGTCAGGTTGTTCGAGGATCGCGGGACCATCGATGCGCGTTCCGACCGGCAATTCGAGCCGCGCGTAGCGCACCGCGTCGTGCCACTTGCCCTCATGGAAAACGCGCTGCGTGCCGAGCGGCGCGACGCTTCCCTTCCCTTCTGGCGCAAGCACCGCCAGGTCGAACTTGGGCCGCACACCGATGCGCGCATAGCGCAGGTTCATCACGCGGACCGGAATGCCATCGAGCACACGCCCGAAGGCCGCAGCGTAGGCCGCCTCGAAAGCCGCGCGGATCGAATCGACCGTCAACGGCTTGCTGCGCGCATCCGGCAGTTCGACCGGCAAGGTGTGCGTCTGCCCCGCATAGAGCATGTCGAGCGCAATGACTTCGCGCACCGCCTCGAAGCGCACGCCCGCCGAATCGAGTCGGCGCTGGCACGCAGCGGCGAGTTCGTCGATGCGCCGCTGCAGGTCGGCCACATCGACTTCAGTGAGCGGCCGGTTGATGGTCTGCACCGCATCGTGGCGCATGTCCGCGATCACGCAGCCCAGCGCCGATGTGACGCCGGGATAGCGCGGCACGATGCCCGTGCCCACGCCGACCTCGCGCATCATCGCGCACACATGCAGCGCACCGCCGCCACCAAAAGGCATGTAGGCGAAGCGTCGCGGATCGTGGCCGCGCTCGATCGACACCAGCCGGATCGCACCCGCCATGCGCGCATTCGCCACGGTGAGGATCGCCTCCGCCGCCGCATTCACGTCGAGCCCGAGCGGCCGCGCGACATGTTCTTCGATGGCCTGCCGCGACTTTTCCGCATCCAGTGCCGCAAGCAGGCCGCCGCCGAGCGGCCGGTCCGCGGCGATGCGACCCAGCAGCACGTTGGCATCGGTCACGGTCGGCCGCATGTTGCCGCGCCCGTAGCACGCCGGCCCGGGGATGCTGCCCGCCGATTCGGGGCCGACCTGGAGCATGCCGCTCGCGTCCACCGAAGCGATGGAGCCACCACCCGCGCCGATCGTCTCGATCTGGATCATCGGCGAGCGGATCACCATGCCGAACTCGATCGCAGTCTGTGCTGCCAGCGCCGCCTCGCCATCTGCGACCAGCGACACGTCGAAAGAGGTGCCACCCATGTCGCCCGTGATCGCATTCGGGTAGCCGGCTGCACGCGCGATGGCCGCACAGGCGATCACGCCCGCCGCAGGGCCCGACAGCGCGGTACGCACCGGCAGGTCGCTCGCAGTCTGCCGCGACATCACGCCGCCGTTGCTCTGCACCACCAGCAGTTCGCCGCCGAAGCCTTGCGTGCGCAGGTCGGACTCGAGCCGCTCGAGATAACCCCCGACCACCGGCTGAAGCGAGGCATTGAGCGTCGCGGTCGAGCAGCGCTCGAACTCGCGGATCTCTGGGAGCACCTCGCTCGCCGAGGTGACATGCGGGTTGGGCCAGATCTCGCGCACCGCCGCTACTGCGCGCCGTTCGTTCTCCGGATTGGCGTAGGTGTTGATGAAGAACACGCACACCGCTTCGCAGCCCGCATCGAGCAGCGCACGCGCTTCGGCGCGCACTTGATCGAGATCGACCGGGGTGTGCAGCGTTCCGTCGGCCAGCACGCGCTCGTCGACTTCGCGCCGCAGGTCACGCGGCACCACGGGCGTGAAGCTGCCGCGCAGGCCCCAGGTCTGCGGGCGGTCGCGACGGCGCATCTCCAGCACATCGCGGAAACCACGCGTGGTGATGATGCCGGTGCGTGCCACCTTGCGTTCGAGCAATGCGTTCGTGCCGACGGTGGTGCCGTGCACGATGGTCGCGATCGCGGCGGCCGAGTCGGCCACGCGCGCCACGCCGTTCATGAAGCCCCGCGCTTCTTCGCCGCGCGTGGAGGGCACCTTGACGATGCGCGCGGTGCCGCTCGCTTCGTCCAGCACGAACAGGTCGGTGAAGGTGCCGCCGACATCGACGCCGACGACGAGAGATTGCTGTTTCGAAGTCATTCGGATGCTTTCCTGCCGGCGTTCGCGCCGGTGGTTACGTAGCCCATGGCGCGGTCACGCTCGCGCTCTTCGGGCTGCCGCTCTGCCGCGCTGCCCCACCCGCCGCCACCGGGGGTTTCGAGGCGCACGCGTTCGCCGCGCACGAGGCGGATGCCGCGCATCTTCGACACCATCGGCGGCTCGTGCCACCTGCCTTCGTTCTCGTAGCGGAAGACATTGACCGCGCCCGAACCCCCGCCCGCGATGCCCTTGGGCGGCGACGTGCCGCGTTCGCCGAAGACGAACACTTCGGCGTCTTTCTCCAGCAGTTCGATCTCATAGACCGCGCCGAGTCCGCCGCGATGCTGGCCTTCGCCACCCGAGTCCGGACGCAGCGACCATTCGGTGAAGCGCACCGGATAGGCCGCTTCGAGAATCTCCAGCGGAGGAATCGTCGCGGTGGAGATCGGCGCATTTCCGTGCGACAACCCGTCGCCGCCTGCATGTCCGCCATGCCCGCCGCCGAAGAAGCTGAACATCACCCAGCGCTGGCCTTCACGGCCCGTGTCGCTGCGCAGCCCGGCAATCGACAGCGCGTTGATCGTGCCGTAGGCCTGCGCCACGGCGCGCTTTGGATCGGCCTTGGCGGCGGCACTGAAGATCACGTCGATCATCCGCAGGATCGTCTCGGTGTAGCCACCCACCGGCCTGGGTCGCTCGGCGCTGATGACGAGGCGATCGGGCAGCACGAAGTCCACCGCATCGAGCACGCCGGCATTCGCAGGCACATCGGGGAAGAGATGCTTGAGCGCCACGTAGCAAGCAGCGATCGCAGTCGCACGCGAAATGTTCACCGGCCCCGCACATTGCGGTGAGGTGCGTGAGAAATCGAGCAGCAGGCGGTCGCCCGCAACAGTCATGTCCAGCGCAATCGTCAGCGGCTCGGGGCTGATGCCGTCGTTGTCCAGCACGTCCTCGAAGCTGTAGCGGCCATCCGGCAGGGATGCGATGTGCGAGCGCATCAGCCGCAGCGCGCGGCTGCGCAGCTCGCCGAGGGCCTGCAGCACGAGGTCATCGCCGTATTCGTCGAGCAGACCGTCGAGGCGCTTGGCTCCGAGCTCCAGCGCGGCGAGCTGGCCGTTGAGGTCGCCCCAGAGGCTGTCCGGCAGCCGCGTGTTGGCCTGCAGGATCGCGAGCACGTCACGGTCGAGAACACCATTGCGCACGATGCGCACCGGCGGGATCTGCACTGCCTCCTGCCAGCACTCGGTGGCGGCGGGGTTGTAGTTACCCGGCACTGCGCCGCCGACGTCGTGCCAGTGCGCGGCAGAGGCCATGTGACAGTAGAGCGTGCCGTTACGGAAGAAGGGCCGCACCAGCTTGAAGTCGTTGGCGTGCGTGCCGCCGTCGTAGGCGTCGTTGCTGATCCAGATGTCGCCGTCCTGCATGCCGCCACGGGATTCGGCCGCCTTCGCCGTCGCGCGCACCGCAAAGGCCATCGCGCCGACGAACACCGGGAGGCCCGATTTGCCCTGCACCAGCGTATCACCGGTCATGGCGTCATAGAGGCCATGACAGGCGTCGTGCGCCTCGGCAATGATGGGGTTGAACGCGCTGCGGTAGAGCGTTGCGTCCATTTCGTCGGCCACCTGTTCGAGCCGGCCGCGAAGCACGGCGAGCGTCACGGGGTCGATCGCTGGGGCGTGGGAAGGATCAGGCATGACTTGCTTTCTTGCCAGCGCGCTGGCGTAGCTGGTTCAAGAGTCCGCCTGCGCGGACCATGTCCATGAGAAACGAAGGCACCGGCTCGCATTCGAGACGGGTGCCGTCGGGCGCGATCACGGCGGGTGTCGAGGCGTCGGCGTCGATCTCGATGCGGTCGCCTTCGAGCAGCACTTCGGCCCGCGGGCAGGTCAGAAGGAGCAGACCGAGATTGAACGCGTTGCGGAAGAAAAGCCCGCTGTAGGCCGGCGCGATCACGGCAGAGACGCCGAGCTTCACCAGCACGGCAGCGGCCTGCTCGCGCGATGAACCGATGCCGAAGTTCGGCCCGGCGACGACCACGTCGCCCGGCCGCACCTCGCCCGCAAACTCGGGGCGAATGGCTTCCAGGCAGTGCGTGGCGATGATGTCGATGCCATGCTTCATGGCATGCCCGGGCGCAAGGGCGTCGGTGTCGATGTCGGCGCCGAGGCGCCATACGCGATGCTTGATCGGTGCAGTCATGCGAGCACCTCCCGCGGATCGGCAACGCTGCCGCGCAATGCGGCCGTGGCGACGGTATAGGGCGAGCCCAGATACACCTGCGCGGTCGGCGAACCCATGCGTCCCTTGAAGTTGCGCGCGGTCGTGGAGATGACAGTCACGTCGTCACCCATCGGATCGCCGTAGCCGGAGCACGCGCCGCATGCGGTCGGGAACAACTCCGCGCCCGCTTCGGTCAGCGCCTGCAGCACGCCCTCCTCCTGCGCGAGCTTCTGGTCGCGCACGCTGGCGGGCGCCACCATCAACCGCACGCCTTTCGCGACCTTGCGACCGCGCAGCACCTGAGCCGCCGCCCGAAGGTCTTCCAGCTTCGCACCAGTGCACGCGCCGATGTAGGCGATGTCGATGGGCATGCCGGCAAATCGGCTCACACCATGCGAGTTGGCCGGGCTGTGCGGTGCGGCGATGTGCGGCTCCAGCGTGCTCGCGTTGAAGCGATGGCGCGTGAACTCGGCGTCGTCATCGGTGAACCACGGCCGGGTGTCGACGTGCGGAACGCCCGCGCCAGCGAGGAACGCCGCGGTGGTCGCATCGGGCGCAATCAGGCCGGCCTGTGCGCCGAGCTCAGCGCTCATGTTCGAGAGCGTCATGCGTTCCTGCATCGAAAGCGCCATCACTGCCGGCCCGCAGAACTCCACCGCCTGGTAGCGGCCGCCGTTCATGCCGAAGCGGCCGATCATGTGCAGCATCATGTCCTTGGCGGTGACGCCCTTCGGCAGCGAACCGTCCCACCACATCTGGATGGTCTCGGGCACGCGCAGCCAGATCTCGCCGGTGACCACCACGCCGAGCATCTCGGTGCTGCCCACGCCGAACATGTAGGCACCGAAGGCGCCGCCGGTCGGCGAATGCGAATCGCCGCCCACGCACATCATCCCGGGGCGGATGTGGCCGTGCTGCGGAACCACCACATGGCAGATGCCCTGGCTGTCGTAGACATGCGGCAACTGCTGGTCGCGCGCCCATTCGCGTGCAATGCGCACGATGCGGCGCGAATCGTCGTCACGCTCGGGCACGTAGTGGTCCATCACGAGCACCACGCGCGAGCGGTCCCAGATCTCGGCGCCGAGTTCCTCCAGCATCGGCTTGAGCCGACGTGGGCCGGAAGAGTCGTGGAACATCGCCAGATCGACTGCGCAGTTGACGATCTCGCCGACAGCCACGCTGTCGCGCCCGCTCGATCGGGCGATCAGCTTCTGCGCCAGTGTCTGGGCGGAAGGCATGGCGTTCATTCCGGCTTGGCTCCCGAGAACTTCACCACCTTCGCCCAGCGCGTGATCTCGCTCTGCACGAAAGGCGCGAACTGCTCGGGCGAATTGCCGACCGGGATCGCGCCTTCGGTCTCCAGGCGCTTCTGCATGTCGGGCTGCTTGATGGCCTGCCGCGCTCCATCGCTGATCTTGCGCACCGTCTCGGGCGACATGCGACCCGGCCCGAAGAGACCGAACCACGCGCTGGATTCATAGCCGGGCAGCACTTCGGCGATCGCCATCACGTTGGGAAACTGCGGCAGCCGCCTGGCGGTGGTCACGCCCAGCGCCTTGAGCTTGCCGGCCTGGATGTGCGCCTGCGCATTGCCCACCGCCGCGAACATCAGTTGCACCTGGCCCGCCAGCACGTCTTGCACCGCCGGTGCCGTGCCCTTGTAGGGAATGTTGACGATGTCCACGCCCGACTGCATCTTGAAGGCCTCGCCCGCCATGTGCAGCGACGAGCCGACCGAGCCGATCGCGAAGTTGAGTTGCCCCGGCTTGGCCTTCGCGAGCGCGATCAGTTCCTTCACGTTGTTGGCTGGCAGAGAAGGATGTGCCACGAGGATCGACGGCGAGGTCGCCACCAGCGTGAGCGGGGTGAAGTCCTTGACCGGATCGAAAGGCAGCGACGGATAGAGCGTCGCGTTGATCGCGTGGCTGGTGAAGCTCATCAGCAGTGTGTTGCCATCCGGCGGCGCCTTGGCAACGAGCTCGGCCGCGATGTTCCCGCCGGCGCCCGGGCGGTTCTCGACGATCACCGGGCGGCCAAGCGCCGGAGCCATGCTGGCGGCCAGCGTGCGCGCCAGCGTGTCGGTGGACCCCCCGGCGGGCGCCCCCACGAGGATGCGCACCGGCATGCCGCCGATCTGCGCACGGGCGCTCGCAGCCAGCGCTAGTGCGGCCGAAGAAATAAGAATGTCTCGACGTTTCATGTTGTCTCCCGTTTCAATGAATGCGCGATAGGACGGCCGTCAGAGGCCCAGGTACGCGCGGCGAAGTTCGTCGCTGCCCAGCAGTTCCTGCGGCAGCCCTGAGAAGCGGACGCTTCCGTTTTCAAGCACATAGGCCCGGTCGGCAATCTCCAGCGACTGGCCGACGTTCTGCTCGACCAGCAGGACCGCGAGACCGTCCTCGCGAAGCTGGCGGATGAGCGAGAACATCTCCTCCACCAGCAGTGGCGAGAGGCCCAGCGAGGGCTCGTCGAGGATCAGCAGCACCGGCTCGGCCATCAGCCCACGACCGATGGCGAGCATCTGCTGTTCGCCGCCGCTCATGGTGCCGGCCGCCTGGCCGATGCGTTCCTTGAGACGCGGGAAGATGCCGAACACCTTGTCGAGGTTGCTTGCGCGGCGCTCGCGTGCCCGCGTGAAGGAGCCGAGTTCGAGGTTCTCCAGCACGCTGAGGTTCGGGAATACCTTGCGCCCTTCAGGCACCTGGATGAGTCCGGCCTTCACCACTTCGCGGTAGTGCGCGCCGCTCAGGTCCTGGCCGTCGAAGTGCACCGAACCACTCCAGGCTGGGCAGAGACCGCAGATCATCTTGTTGAGCGTCGACTTGCCCGCACCGTTGCTGCCGAGCAGCGCCACCATTTCGCCCGCGTTCACGCGCAGGTCGACGCCGCGCAGCACTTCGACGCGCCCGTACCCGCCGCGCAGGTTCTGGATGTCGAGCAGCGTCTTCATGCGGTGGCCTCCTGCGGCGCATTCGCCGTGGCCTTGCGCAGACGCGCCGCGGTGCCGTGCCCCAGGTAGGCCTCGACCACCTTGTCGTTCGAGGTCACCTGCGCCGGGCTCCCTTCGGCGATCAATTGGCCTTGCGCCAGCACCCAGACATGCTCGGCAAGATTCATCACCGCCTGCATCACGTGTTCGATCATCAGCACGGTCACGCCGCCGTCGGCGATGCCGCGCACTACCGGCATCATCTCGGCGATCTCCTGCGGGTTGAGTCCGGCAAGCACTTCGTCGAGCAGCAGCAGGCGCGGCTGCGTCGCGAGTGCGCGCGCGAGTTCGAGGCGCTTGCGCCCAGCGACGGTGAGATCGGATGCCGGCTTGTCGAGTTGCGGCGCGAGGCCGACGCGCGCGGCGACTTCTTCCGCCCGCTGGAGCGCCTCGCCGCGGGCCTTCACATGCAGGTGCGCGCCGACCGCGATGTTCTCGCGCACCGTCTGCGCCGCGAACGGCTTCACGATCTGGAAGGTGCGCGTCATGCCCAGCAGCGCATTGCGATGCGGCTCGCGCCCGGTGATGTCCTGCCCGGCGAAGCGCACCGTGCCTGTATCCGGCTTGAGAAAGCCCGACATCAGCGCGAAGAGCGTGGTCTTGCCCGCGCCGTTCGGGCCGATGAGCGCTGTCAGGCTGCCTTCGCGCACGGACAGGCTCACGTTCTGCACCGCCTTCAGGCCGCCGAAGGACCGCGAGATGCCGTCGAGGACCAGGAGAGGATCAGCCACGATGGCCTCCCTTCCCTGCCCAGAGCTGCCGCACCGACAACCCGATGCCCGCGATGCCGCGCGGCAGGAAGATCACGATCAGCACCAGCACCACGCCGTAGATCACCATGTTGATGCCCGGCAGTTCGCCGAACAGATTGCGCGTGAAGTCCGACAGCACATGCAGCGCCGCAGCGCCGAGCACCGGCCCCCACAGCGTGCCCATGCCGCCGACGATGGCTGCGACCAGCGCTTCGACGGAAGTGGTCGAGCCATAGGCGATGCCCGGATCGATGTACTGGAACACCTGCACGTAGAACGCGCCCGCCGCGCCCATGAAGGCGCCCGAAATGGCGATGGCCACGAGCTTGACGCGGAACGGGTCGACACCGACGGCGCGCGCGGCATCCTCGTTGTCGCGCACGGCCTGCAGGTACGCACCGAAGCGGCTGTTGCGCAGCCACCAGGTGACCAGCAGCGCCACGATGACGAAGGCCAGCACCACCCAAAGGTAGCCGGCGCGCGAAGCAAACTGGAGGTTGCCTGCAGACTCGCGCAGCGGCACCATCAATCCGACGCCACCACCGGTGAAGTTCACCGACAGCGCGACGATGCGGAACACCTCCGCGAAAGCGAGCGTGACCAGCGCGAAATACGAACCCTTGAGGCCGTAGCGGAAGGTCAGCGCGCCGACAAACAGACCCACCAGTGCACTGCCAACAACCGCCATCGGCAGCGCGATCCACGCATTGATGCCACCCTGGAGCTGCGCGATCGCCTGGATGTACGCGCCAGTGCCAAAGAACAGCGCATGCCCGAAGGAGAACTGCCCGCCGAAGCCGCCGAGGATGTTCCAGGCCTGCGCGATCAGCGTGGCATAGAGCGCCATCATCACGAAGTTGAGCGCCACACCCGACGAGGTCACGAGCGGCAGACAGGCCACCAGCACTGCAAAGACCGCGATGCCGGCCAGATGCCGTGCACCGGAATTCGATACGTTCGAAGCGCTCATGCCCGCGCTCCGAACATGCCCTGAGGCCGGAACAGCACGACGCCGATGAAGATCGCGAAGATGCCGATCTGCCCCAGCGATTCGCCAAGGTAGAGCCCACCGAGCGACTCGACCACGCCGACCAGGAAGCCGCCGACCAGCGCGCCGACGAAGCTGCCCATGCCGCCCAGCACCACGATGGTGAAGGCCACCAGCACGAAGCCGCCGCCCACCTGCGGGTTCACGTAGTAGGCCGGCAGCAGGAAGCAGGCTGCGGCACCGAGGCACGCGAGCCCGATGCCGAAGCTCATCGCGTAGACATGGTCCACGTCGATTCCCATGAGCTTCGCGCCCTCCTTCTCCTTGGCGACCGCACGGATCGCGCGTCCGAGGTCGGTGCGACCCATGATCCAGAACAGCACCGCGGACACCACCAGAGCGCCGGCAAAGGCCACCAGCTTGGGCACGGCGATCATCGCGGGCCCGATGGCGACGGTGGAGAGCGAATACGCGGTGTCGATGTTGCGCGTGTCGGACTTGAAGAACAGCAGCGCGAGGTTCTCCATCACGATCGCGATGCCGAGCGTCGCGAGCAGGATGTTCTCGTCCTTGCCGTGGCCTGCGCGATTGATGACGATGCGCTGCAGACCGTAGCCGAGCGCGAACATGCCCGGCACCACGATCGGCAGCGCCAGGTACGGATCGATACCCAGCCGCTCCTTGAGGAAGTACACCGCGTACAGCGCGAGCATCAGGCAGGCGCCGTGCGCGAAGTTGATGATGTGCAGGACGCCGTAGATCAGCGTGAGGCCCAGCGCGATCAGTGCATAGACCGCGCCGGTCGTCAGCCCGTTGAGGACCGACGGAAAGAGAATGCCGAAATCGAACATCCTGTGAGCCGGCTCAAGCTGCGCGCAGCGGGAACACAGGTTCCACTTCGCGGTAGTCGCGCGGGATGATGACCTTGATGTCGTTCTTGACGACCTGCGTCATCAACGGCTGGGCGCCTTCGTTCTGCCCATTGACGAACTTCGTCGGACCGTACGGCATGATGTGATTCGAGAAGGTGCTCTTCTCGAGCGCATCGATGATCGCGGCGCGGTCGCTCGACTTGGCACGCTCCAGCGCATCGGCCAGCAGCATCATCGAGGTGTAGGTCATGAAGACCTCGTAGCTGAAGAACTGGCCCTTGGCCTCGACCCGCTTGCGGAGTTCCTGCGAGCGCTTGTCCTTCGGGTTGAACCAGTGGTTGCAGTCGATGATGCCGTTGGCCGCGTCCGGGAACTCCTTGACGAACTTGTAGCTCGACGCGGCGCCGCCCAGCACCGAGAAGATCGCCTTCGGCTGCACCTTTTGCTGCTGCATGGTGCGCACCAGCAGCGCGTACTCGTTGTAGTAGTTGGCCGGGATCACGATGTCCGGGTTCACGGACTTCATGCGCAGCACGATGTTGTTGAAGTCGCGCGTGGGGTTCGCGTGCTTCACCACTTCCTTCACCTCGAAGCCGTATCCCGGCAGCTCGCGCGACAGCAGTTGCGCAGTGCCGGTGCCGAAGAGCGACTCCTCGTGGATGATCATCACCGTCTTCGCCGGGCTGCCCGCAGCCTTGTTGAGCACCAGCAGGTTGGCCATGGCGACTTCGGTCGACTTCTTGTAGCCGGGGCCGAAGCGGAAGGTGTTCTTCAGTCCACGCTCGACGATCTGGTCGGCCACCCCGACGTCGACCACATGGGGCAGGTTGTACTTGGCGGCCGCCTGCGTGGTGGCCAGGCAGATCGCCGAGGCGAACGCACCCACGATCGCGGAAACACCCGCCTCGTTCATCTTCTCGACCTCGGCCGCACCGGCCTGCGGCTGCGATTGCGCGTCACCGAGCATCGCTTCGATCTTCGCGCCGCCCAGCGACTTGATGCCGCCGGCCTGGTTGATGTCGTCGATGGCCAACTGCGCGCCCAGCCGGCATTGCTGGCCCGAATAGGCGAGCGCCCCGGTCACGGGATGTAGCACGCCGACACGCACCGGCTTGGGCTGCGCGCCCCCGATCAGTGGAAAGGCAAGCGATGTGCCGAGGGCGGCGGTCTGCGACAGGAAGCGACGGCGGTTTTCCATGAGAACTCCTCGTTGTGAATCGTGGTGAATCGGTGACGGCGGGCTAGGTGAACTGCGCCCCGAGCTCTTTGCTCACCCACACCTTGGCGTCGATGCCGCCCACGCGGGACAACTGCATCTCGTAGGTGTAGCGGTCGGGCCGGTACAGGCCGTGCAGCCACTGCACAGGCCTTTCGTCGATGTCGTAGACCAGCCGGCGCACGGCCAGCAGCGCAGACCCGACGGAGACATCGAGGTGCTGCGCCAGCGCCGCGTCGGCGAGTTTGGCGGTGATGGTCTGGTGCGCCCGGCCGACCTGCACGCCGGCTTCTTCGAGCAGGACGAGGATCGGCTTGCGGGCGAGTTCGCGGCGGCCGAAGCGGCGCGCGACCTCGGCGGGCACGTAGGTGGTGATGTGCGAGAGCGGGCCTTCGCGGGTGGAGCGCACGCGAACGGCCTTCTGCACCGCGTCGCCGGGATTGAGTTGCAGTGCCGCGGCGACGCTGACCGAGGCGGTGACGGTCTGCACGTCGATCACCTTGACCGAGGTGCGCAGGCCCATGCTGACGAGGTTTTCGAGCAGCCCCCCGAGATTGGCGCGCTGGACATCGTGCCCCACCGGCTCGACGGAAACGGGAGGCCTGCCGATGGGGCGCGTGCCGCGGCCCGGTTCGCGCGAGATCAGGCCTTCGGCCGCCATCTTCTCGAGTGCACGCCGCACCGTGACACGGGCGACGCCGAACTCTTCCATGAGCGCAAACTCGCCGGGCAGGCCGTCGATGAACCGGCCTTCAGCCAACTGCTCGCACAGCAACAGATAAATCTGGTGGTACTTCGGCAGCGGCATCTGGGACATGGGGCCCGATGGTTGCGTCGTTCTCTTGTCCCGTCAATAGGACATTTGAGGCCGATATGTACGCCCCATATGAGGGAAAACACGCCCCCTTGCAGGGCGCTCCGGACTGCCGGCTACTTGATCGGAAAGCGCTTGAGCATGCTGCGCCCGAGCGAGGTGATCTCGGAAACGATCGCGGCGGGCTGCTCGAAGCCGTCGAGTGTGCGCACCGGCTTCGGGATCGATGCCTTGATGTGACCTGCCAGGCTCAGCACCCGCACGGCATCGACCTGATCGCCGCCGGTGACCGCAATGGGCAGCTGCTGGGCCGCCAGACGATGGAGAAGAAACATTGCCACGCCCCGAAGTATGCCGCCTGCTCAGCAGGAAGCGGCCTAAACCGAGCCGTTGACAGCTATCGGTTGCTCATGCAGAGCAGCCAGCCGACGTCCGGGCGAGATTGCGGGAGTCTTACTTGAAGTTCGCGGCTCGCCGTTCGATGTTGGCGCGCACCGCTTCGGCCTGATTGGGGCTGCCGATCAGCGCCTTCTGCTCGACCGATTCGGCCAGCAGCAGCTCGGTCGCACTGTGGCCCATCGAGGCGTTGAGCAGACGCTTGCCGGCGCGAATCGCATCCGGACTCTTCTGCGCGATCTCATGCGCCATCGCCAGCGCCTCGGCCAGCGGGTCGGCCGCCACCCGCGTCGCGAAGCCGAGCTTCACCGCTTCCTCGCCCGAGAAGATCCGCCCGGTGTAGGTGAGCTCGCGCACCACGTCGCTGGGTGCCAGCTCGCGCATCAGCACCATGCCACCCATGTCGGGCACGAGCCCCCACTTGATTTCCATGACGGACAACTTCGTGTCCGCCGCGATCAGCCGCAGGTCCGCGCCGAGCGCAACCTGCAGCCCGCCTCCGAAGGCCACGCCATGCACTGCGGCGATCACTGGCACCGGCACTTCGCGCCAGACCATCGCGACGTATTGCGCGGCGTTGGAAATGCCGTGGGTGCGGTCGGTCAGGTCCTTGCCGGACGAACCGTCGCCCACGATGTTCGCGGCGTTGCCTTGCATGCGCTCGAACGACTGCATGTCCAGTCCGGCGCAGAAGGCCTTGCCCCGCCCCGTGAGCACCACCGCGCGCACGCTCGCGTCGTCGCGCAGGCGGCTGCCGGCATCGATGAGTGCATCGAACATGGCCGGATCGAGCGCGTTCATCTTGTCGGAGCGGTTCAGGTGAAGCTCGACCACGCCGTCGGCGTGGCGGATCGATTCGATGCGGTCGTTCATGCGGTATCTCCTGGGTAGGCCGGAGTATGAGCGGTCGGCGATGATCGCGGTGTCACCCACCCAACACACGCCCGACGACTCCAGGAGGAAGACAAATGCCCATCCGCATCGTTCGACTCGGCAGCGACCGCGCACGCGGCGAAGGTCTGCGCATCGGCACGGTTCGCCGGCCGCCGCGTGGCGTGCCCAAGAGCGAGTTCGCGTCGCAGAACTGGTATGACGTGTGGTACCCCAACCTCGCGCCGTCGGTGGAGACGATGAAGATGGCCCAGGCCGCGCAAGCCTCGGGCATCGCGTCGGAATGGAACGCTTTCGGGCGCAAGTTCAAGAGCGAGATGGCCGAGCCCGATGCAAGCCGCAGCCTCGACCTGCTCGCGGCGCTTTCTCACCAGAGCTCGTTCTCGATGGGCTGCTATTGCGAGGACGAGGCCCGCTGCCATCGCTCGTTCCTGCGCGAGCTGCTGGCCGAGCGCGGCGCGGAGATCGTCCCCGAATCGAATTGACCGCCGGGCTCAGTGCATCGCACGCGCGATGGCCTGAGCGGCGGTGCGCAGCTTCTCGATCTGTTGCAGCGCCTGAGGGAGCGGCATGCGCACCGCCGGCGCCTGCAAGGCCACCGCGCATCGCACCGGCCCTTGCGGATCGTCACGCATCGGCACGGCGACGCAGACGAGGCCGTCGATGAACTCCTCCGCATCGACCGAATGGCCGCTCTGGCGGATGCGGTCGAGTTCGGCCTCGAGTGCATCGCGCGATTGCAGGGTGTGCGACGTGTGGCGTTCGTAGTTCAGTCCGGCGAGAAGCCGGTCGCGCTGCGCCCGCGGCAGATAGGCCAGGAAGAGCTTGCCGCTCGCCGAGCAATGCAGCGGAACGCGCGAACCGGGTCGCAGTTCGAGCCGCAGCGGGAAGGCGGTCTCGACGCGATCGAGATAGATCACCTCCGCACCCGACAGCGCCGTGAGATTGCAGGTTTCGCCCACGTCGGCGACGAGCTGGCGCAACACGGCATGCCGCACGCCGGTCACAGTGCTCCCGCGCAGCACCGTTTCAGCAAAGCGCATCAGACGCGGCGTGATGGCATAGCGGCGGCCGTCGCTGCCGCGCGACAGCAGCCCGCCATGCTCCAGTTGCTGGAGCATGCGATGCACCGAAGGCTTGGGCTGGCCCGAGAGGCGGACGACGTCGGAAAGACTCTGGGGCTCGCCGCCGGCGGCGACGAGTTCGAGCAACTGCAGCAGACGAAGGCCGGGTGTGGTGGCCAGATCGGCGTCATCGGAGGCAACGGGATCGGGGTAATCCATCAGAAATCTCGTATTTCGAGACGAAAGTAAGAAAATTTTCGAGATTTTCGCGCAATTTCGCTAAGCTGCAAGGCTTAAACGAACGTCTCCATGACTTTTTCTCCCGACAACCTCGTGATCACCGGCGCGTGCGGCGGCCTGGGCAGCGCCTTGGTGCGGCAGGCGCTGGCACGCGGCGCCAAGGTGGCGCTGGTCGGCTTGAATGCGGGGTTGCTCGACACGCTGGCGGCGACGGCCCCCGGGCGCTGCGCGATCTACACGCCGGACGTGAGCGACTGCGCCGCGATGCAGGCCATGGCGAAGGACTGGATCACCCGCTTCGGCACACCCGATGCCGTGATCGCCAATGCCGGCGTGGCCGGCGGCTTCGACACCGCCGAGGCTTCGGACCTCGCGGTGTTCCGGCGGATTCTTGAAATCAACCTGCTCGGCGTCGCGACCACCTTCCAGCCTTTCGTCGGCCCGATGCGCGCACGTGGTCGCGGCACGCTGGTCGGCATCGCCAGCCTCGCAGGCCGCCGCGGACTGCCGGGCAACGGCGCGTACTGCGCAAGCAAGGGCGGCCTGATCCGCTACCTGGAGAGCCTTCGCGCCGAATTGCGTCCGAGCGGCCTGCGCGTCTGCACGGTCAACCCCGGCTACCTGCGCACGGCCCTCACCGCCGGCAACCGCTTCGCGATGCCCGGGCTGATGGCGCCGGAAGACGCGGCGGCCGCGATCCTGCGCGCCATCTCGCACGGCGACGAAGAACTGGTGCTGCCGCGCCGGCTCGGCTGGCTGGCTTCGGCGCTCGATCTGCTGCCCGAGGCATGGCATGACGCCCTCCTCCTGCGCCAGCCGCGCAAGCCGCGCGCCGGCGAAGCGGGTTCCACGCCCATCCCCGGATTGAAAGCAGCATCCACGCCGCATCACGGCCCGGAAGCCCCGGCACCCGACCCTGATTTCCGCGCGCGCTGAAACGCGCGCTCCCGCTACTCTCCGTTCCTTTCCCGTGAGTCAACCTGTGTCCGCCCTCGTGCCCACCCACAAGCAAATCGCCCTGATCGGCGCCGGTCCGTCCGGCCTGGCCGGCGCGCGCAACCTGCAAAAGCTCGGCATCCCGTTCCAGGGCTTCGAGGCCTACGACGACGTGGGTGGTCTGTGGAACATCAACAACCCGCGCAGCACGGTCTACCAGTCGGCGCACCTGATTTCGTCGAAGCGCACGACCGAGTTCGCGGAGTTTCCGATGCCGGAAACCGTGGCCGACTACCCGAGCCACACGGAGCTGTGCCGCTACTTCAGCGACTTCGCGGACCACTTCGGCCTGCGCCAACACTTCCGCTTCGGCGTTCGCGTGATCCGCGTCGAGCCGGTGACCGAAAGCGCATCGACCCTCTGGCGCGTGAGCGTGGATGTCGGCGGCGGCCGCATCGAGACCGCCGAATACAAGGGCGTGATCATCGCCAACGGCACCCTGTCCGAGCCGAGCATGCCGCGCTTCGAAGGCCGCTTCAACGGCCACTTGCTGCACACCGCCGCGTACAAGCACGCGAGCCTCTTTCAGGACAAGCGCGTGCTGGTGGTCGGCGCCGGCAACAGCGGCTGCGACATCGCGGTCGATGCGGTGCACTACGCGAAAAGCGTCGACATCTCTGTGCGGCGCGGCTACTACTTCGTGCCCAAGTACATCTTCGGCAAGCCGGCCGACACGCTGGGCGGCAAGCGCCAGTTGCCGGCGTGGATCAAGCAGCGTCTCGACGCGAAGGTGCTGCAGTGGTTCACCGGCGATCCGGTGCGCTTCGGCTTTCCGAAGCCGGACTACCGCATGTACGAATCACATCCGGTGGTCAACTCGCTGGTGCTGCATCACATCGGCCACGGCGACATCTCGGTGCGCGGCGATATTGCGCGGCTCGACGGCGACACGGTGCATTTCAAGGACGGGACCTCACGCGACTACGACCTGATCCTCTGCGCCACCGGCTACAAGCTGCACTACCCCTTCATCGACCGCACCTGGCTCAACTGGCAAGGCATGGCGCCGAAGCTGTACCTCAACATCTTCGCGCCGGGGTTCGACAACCTCGCGGTGCTCGGCATGATCGAGGCCAGCGGCATCGGCTGGCAAGGACGCTACGAGCAGGCCGAACTGGTCGCGCGCTACTTCAAGGCGCAGTCGGAGGGCCGGCCTCAGGCCGCCGCGCTGAAAGAAGCGAAATGCGGCCCCACGCCCGATCTCTCCGGCGGCTACAAGTACCTGAAGCTCGAACGAATGTCCTACTACGTTCACAAGGACACCTACCGCCGCGCGGTGCGCGAGGCTTCTGCAGCACTGGCCTGACGAGGAACCGCCCATGATCCCGGTCGACGAAATACGCCTGAACTTCAACCCGGCATCGCTGGTGCTGCTCAACGCGGTGCTGGGCTTCCTGATGTTCGGCATCGCGCTGGACACGCGCATCGCCGACTTCAAGCGCGTGATGCGCATGCCGGTCGCGATGACAGTCGGCGTCGCGGCGCAGTTCATCGTGCTGCCCGCGGTCACCTTCGTGCTGACGCTGCTGCTCAAGCCTGCACCCAGCATCGCGCTGGGCATGATCCTCGTGGCTTGCTGCCCGCCGGGCAACATATCGAACATCCTCACGCATCGCGCAGGCGGCAACGTGGCGTTGTCGGTGTCGATGACGGCCTTGTCGAACCTCATCTCCATCTTCGTGATGCCGCTGAACTTCGCGTTCTGGGGCAGCATCCATCCGACCGCGGCGCCGCTGCTGAAGACCATCGCACTCGATCCTGGCGAGATGGTGATGCACATCGTCGTGATCATCGGCGCCCCCTTCGTGATCGGCATTGCCTTTGCGCACTATCTGCCGAAGCTCACCGAACGCATCAAGAAGCCGGTGCGGATCATGAGCTTCATCTGCCTGATCGGTTTCATCCTCGCGGCGATCGCAGGCAACTGGCGCTACTTCGTCGATTACGTCGGGCTCGTGCTGCTGGCCGTGGTGGTGCATGACGCGCTTGCCTTCGCGACCGGCTACACCTGCGCCACAGCAACCGGGCTTGGCGAGTACGATCGCCGCGCCGTCAGCTTCGAGGTCGGCATCCGCAACGCGGGTCTCGGGCTGGTGCTGATCTTCAGCTTCTTCGGCGGCCTCGGCGGCATGGCGGTGGTCGCCGGCGTGTGGGGCTTCTGGGACATCATCGCGGGCCTCGTGCTCGCCGCGTGGTGGGCACGTCGCCCACTGCCCGCAACGGCCGTGCGGTCGGCCTGAATCCGAATTCCTTTTCCCGAGTCCCTTTCATGGAAGCTTCCAAGCCCCTCGCGGCACGCCGCGTGCTCGTCACCGGCGCCGACGGTTTTCTCGGCCGGACGGTGGTCGCTGCGCTCGCGCGACTGTCCGACATCCAGCATGTGGTCGCGCTCGACGTTCGCGAAGTGCCGGCCGAGCGGCGCCTGCCTGGCGTCGTGTACGCGGTGCAGGACGTGCGCACACCGGAGATCGGCGTCTCGCTCGGCGAGCATGCGATCGACACCGTGGTGCACCTCGCCTCGATCGTGACGCCCGGGCGCGGCAGCACGCGGCAGCTCGAATACTCGGTCGACGTGCTGGGCACTCGCAACGTGCTCGAAGCCTGCATTGCCAATGGCGTCAGCCACATCGTGGTGTCGTCGAGCGGCGCGGCCTACGGCTACCACTCCGACAACCCCGCGTGGATCGACGAGAACGATGCGCTGCGTGGCAACCAGGCCTTCGCCTATTCGCACCACAAGCGGCTCGTGGAAGAGATGCTCGCGGCGTATCGCGTCTCGCATCCGGCGCTGCGCCAGACGGTGCTGCGCATCGGCACCATCCTCGGCGAGAACGTGCACAACCAGATCACGGCGCTGTTCGAAAAGCCCCGCATCCTCGCGATCCGCGGCAGTGACAGCCCTTTCGTCTTCATCTGGGACGAGGACGTGACCGGCTGCGTGATCCACGCGATCACCACCGGCCGCGCCGGCTGCTTCAACGTCGCGGGCGACGGCGCGCTCACCTTGCCGCAGATCGCATCGATCCTGCACAAGCCGATGCTGGTGCTGCCCGCGTCGCTGCTGAGGATCGCGCTCACGATCGGATCGCACCTGGGCCTGACGCGCTATGGCCCCGAGCAGCTCGACTTCCTGCGCTACCGGCCGGTGCTGTCGAACAAGCGGCTGAAGGACGACTTCGGCTACGTGCCGCGCAAGACCAGTCTCGAAGCCTTCCTTGCCTACAAGGCGGCGCGCGAAGCCCGCGCACAGTCGCAACCTGCGCAGGCGAACGCGTGAGCACGCAGACAAGCCTCAGCCGCGCAGACCTCGGCCGCGCTCTGGCAGTGGTGGTGATCTGGGGCCTGAACTTCGTCGTGATGAAGCTCGGCCTGCGTGAGCTGAGCCCGATGCTGCTCGGCTCGCTGCGGTTTGCCGCCGCGTCGTTGCCGTTGCTCTTCTTCATCCGCAGGCCGGCACTCCCCTGGCGCTACCTGCTGGCCTACGGGCTCGCGCAGGGACTCGGCCAGTTCGGATTTCTCTTCCTCGGCTTGAAGCTCGGCATGACGGCGGGCATGGCCTCGGTGGTGATGCAGACGCAGGCCTTCTTCACGCTGATGCTCGCCGCGCCCTTGCTGGGCGAACGCGCGCACCGCAGGCAATGGATCGGCATCGCAGTCGCGCTCGCGGGCCTCGTGCTGATCGCGACCGCGCATGGTGAAGGCCCAGGGCAGATGACCCTCATCGGCTTCATCCTCACGCTGTCTGCCGCCTTCATGTGGGCGAGTTCGAACATCGTGGTGCGCTTCGCGACGCGGGCGGTTCCCGCCTATGACCCGTTCGGCTTCATCGTGTGGAGCAGCCTCGTGCCGATCGTGCCCTTCGCCGTCTTCGCGGTGGCGACGGAAGGACCATCGACCGTGATGCACCAACTCGCGAATCTCGATCTCGCCGCGGTGCTCTCTGTGCTCTATCTCGCGTGGTTCGCGACGCTGCTTGCCTACACGCTGTGGACGCGCCTGCTGCAGCGTCACCCGGCCGGCCGCGTGGTGCCGTTCTCGCTGCTGGTGCCGGTCGTCGGCCTGGCAGCGGCGGCCATCTGTTTTGGCGAACGCCCCAGCCCCGCGCAGTGGCTCGGCACCGCTGCGGTGCTGCTCGGGCTGATGATCAACCAGGGCTTCGGCGCGCGCGCCCTGGCGTTCTTGCGCGATCCGAAGCGCGCCTGATCGCGGCGATCAGCGCTGCGCCTTGTCCTTCTGGTTCTGCGCCTCGATGCGCTCGCGCGCAGCGAGCCATTCGGCATCGCTCCATTGGCGCAGTTCGTAGAAGTTGCCGCCAGTCGCCAGCGCGCCGCCGCCGTCCATCATGATGCTCTGGCCGTTGAGCCAGTCGCACTGGCCGCGCGCCATGAGAAAGGTCGCGAGGTTCTGCAACTCGCTCATCTCGCCGGTGCGCGCCATCGGGTTGAGGGCCTTGCTGCGCGCGCCGGGCTCTTCGCCAGGGTTCAGGCGCTTGCTCATGCCCTCGGTCGGGATCTCGCCCGGACCGACCGCATTGAGCCGGATGCCGTGACGCGCCCATTCGATCGCCAGCGACTTCGTCATCACCTCGATGCCTGCCTTGCTCATCGCCGAGGGCACGACGTAGGGGCCCCCGTTGTCGACCCAGGTGACGATGATGCTCATCACGCTGCGGTACGGATCGCCGTGCTTCCACTTGCCGGCTTTCGCTTCGGCGATCCATCGCTTGCCCACCGCCTGCGTGACGTAGAACGTACCGTGGAAGACGATGTTCGCGATGGCATCGAAGGCGCGCGGCGAGAGGGCCTCCGTCGGCGAGACGAAATTGCCCGCCGCATTGTTGATCAGCCCGTGCAATCCACCCGATTGCCAGAGGGCTTCGACCATCTCTTCCACCGCCTGCGCATTGCGGATGTCCACGCCGAAGGTGTCGATGCGCCGCCCCGGAAACTGCTTGCGCCACTCGGCAGCGGTCTCCTCCACCACGCTCTGGCGCCGGCCGCAGATCGCGACGTCGGCGCCCAGGCTCAGGAAGCGTTCGGACATCGCCCGGCCGAGGCCGGTGCCCCCGCCGGTCACGAGAATGCGCTGGCCTGCCATCAGATCGGATTGATACATGCGGGTCTCCTTCGATTCGTCGGATTGAACGGAATGTGCAGCGCGCATCGTAGATCGCCGGCCGCGAACCGGTAAGCTCCCGGGCAGGTTTTCAAACGGGAATCGGATCCATGCCCTCTTCCACCGCCGAAGTCCTTGCGCCCCTGGCCGGCGTGCGCGTACTGAGCCTCGCGCTCAATCTGCCCGGCCCCGCGGCGCTGATGCGCTGCCGTGCGATGGGCGCAACCTGCACCAAGCTCGAACCGCCTTCGGGCGATCCGATGGGCCACTACAACCGGGCAGCCTACGCGGCACTGCACGAAGGCGTGACCATTGAAGTCGCCGACCTCAAGACCGAGGCCGGCCAGCAGCACCTGCATCGGGCGCTCGAATCGACGGACGTGCTGCTGACGTCATTCCGCCCCTCTGCGCTCTCGAAACTGGGGCTGGATTGGGGCAAGCTGCAAGCGCGGCATCCAAAGCTGTCGCAGGTCGCGATCGTCGGCGCGCCCGGCGATCGCGCCGAAGAGCCCGGACACGACCTCACCTATCTCGCCGAGAGCGGACTCGTCACCGGAATGGACCTGCCGCCCACGCTGTATGCCGACATGGGCGGCGCGATGCTCGCGAGTGAGGCCGTCCTGAAGGCGGTGCTGCACAAGGCGTCGTCGCGGCACGCGGGCGTCTATCTCGAAATCGCGCTCAACGCGGCCGCGGACTGGCTCGCGCTGCCGCGCACCTGGGGGCTCACCACGCCCAGCGGCGCGGTCGGTGGCGCGCATGCCGGCTATCGCATCTACCCGTGCGCGGATGGTCGCGTGGCCGTGGCCGCGCTGGAGCCGCATTTCGCCGCCCGCCTTTGCGAGGCGGCAGGCACGCCATCGAAGAACATGGTTGCCGCGGAGACGCATGAAGCGATCGCGCGCTGGATCGCCTCGCGAACTCGCGCGGAACTGGAGGCCATGGCGCGCGAACGCGACGTGCCGCTGCTCACGCTGCCAGGCTGAATTGGCCGGATCGCGCCAGAACGCGCTATTGCGTCATCTCGATCCAGCCCACCGGACAGGCCTGGATCGTGGGGAAGTAGCCGATCGGGTTCTGGCAGTACCAGAGCGCCGGAACGCCGCTCACGAAAACAACCGGCGGCGGTCCGAAGAAGACCGGGCCGCCCGCCACGATGAATCGGCGGTGCGGAAAACCGGGATGGGCCACGAACACCGGCCGTCCCGGGAAGCCCGGATGCACGAAGAACGCGTTGCGGGCCGGCATGAGGCCCACCGCATGCGCACCGCCTCCGCGCATCCCGCCGCGTGCCCCTCCACCGC
This sequence comes from Variovorax sp., assembly GCA_017744935.1. Lineage (GTDB taxonomy): Bacteria > Pseudomonadota > Gammaproteobacteria > Burkholderiales > Burkholderiaceae_C > Variovorax. Next base: position 58,584 of record JAGIAI010000062.1, on the reverse strand, counting down.
CGCCGCCTTGCGTGCCGTTGAAAGCCAGGCTGGTCATCGTCACGCCGCCAGCCACGGCGGCCACCATCAGGGCCCGTGCGAGTCTCGTCATGGAGCACCTCCGCTGGATACCCGCGTTGGACCTCCGGCCGAGCGCGCAAGTTCAGGCGCCCGCAGGCGGGCGTCACAGGGTCTGGACGAACGCGACCATGCGCTTGCGCTCAGCCGCATCGGGCAGCCGGCCACGCATGGCGCCCAGGTTGTCCGCCATGTGCCCCGGATCGGACGTGCCGGGAATCACCGCCGTCACACGTTCGTCGCCCAGCAGGTACTTCAGGAAGAACTGGGCCCAGCTTTCGGCGAAGTCCGTCGACCAGTCAGGCAGCGACTTCCCGCGCACCGCCCGGAACAACCGGCCGCGGCCAAACGGGAGCGCCGTCAGCACGCCCGCGCGAACCTCGGCGGCCAACGGCAGGATGCGACCCTCGACTTCGCGGTTGTCGAGCGAATAGTCGATCTGCACGAAGTCCGGCTTCTCGCGCCGCAGCACCGACGCGACCGCGTCGTAGGCCCGCTCCGAGGTCGACGTGATGCCGACATAGCGGCACACGCCCTGCGTCTTCCACGTCTTGAACTGGGCCAGCGACTGCCCGGGGTTCCGCACGTTATGAAGCTGTAGCAGGTCGATCCGACGGGTGGCGAGCCGGGTCTGCGAACGCTCCAGTTCGGCGGCGTCGGGCGACTCGAGCTTGGTCGCGACGAAGAACTTGTCGCGCGACGCAGCGGCTGGCATCGCTTGCCCCAGCACCAGTTCGGCGTCACCGTAGGTCGAGGCGGTATCGACAAGCGTTCCCCCTTTGTCGAGCAGCGTGCGCAGGATCTGCGTCGCGGTCTCGCGGATCTTCGGGTCGTCGTTGTTGAAGACGATGGCCGTTCCCAGGCCCACCGCGGGAATGCGCTCGCCGCTCGATGGAATGGCGCGCGTGACGAGCGCGGCCTCCTTGCCCTGTCCCAGGCCGGCAAGCGGCCACAGCGCCCCGGCTGCGAGCGCAGAAAAATGCCGCCGCGTCATCGATGCCATGACGGTTCTCCCGGTTTGCCCAATGGGGTCGACACAGGCGCCGGCGTATCGCCAGCCGACTGCGCTGCGCGGCGTTCATGCGTGCGCCCCAGCGCGCCCGAGAGCACCAGCCACACCGCCGCGACCGGCAGCGCGCACAGCGCAATCGCTCCGAGCTTGAGCCCCGCCGCGTGCAGCGCGTCGTAGACCCAGCCGTAGAGCGCATCGGAGCCGCGGTAGACCACCACGTCGATCAGGTTCTTGGCCTTGTATTTGTCCTCGCGATCGACGACCGTGAAGAACACCTGCCGCGCCGGGTTCGCGATCGCGAAATTCATCCAGCGCTGCAGCACCTGGAACACGAGCACCACCGCCAAGCCCGGCGACCAGGCGATCGCCAGGAAGCCGACGATGTAGACCGCCGGCAGCGCGCCCGCCGCGATGCCGGTTCCGAAGCGCTGCAGGAAACGCCCGGTGGCGAAGACCTGCGTTGCCAGCGTGAGCAGTCCGACCGCGAGGTCGATGGTCGCGAAGATGCGCGTCTGCTCGCCCGCGCCCTTGATCGCCGCCGATACCACGTTCGCCTGCATGAAGTACAGCATGGTCGCGCCGAACGACAGCAGGCTGACCCATGCGCCCACGCCCAGCAGGTACGGCGAGCGGAACATCTTGGAGATGCCCGCGAATGCGCTGCCGCCCACGCGTGCCGCCTCGCGCGGCCCGTCCTGCCGCACGCCGACGCTTCGTTCGAGCCGGTGCGCGCAGAACACCGCGATCTCCAGGAACACGATCGCCGCGATCAGCAGGTTGTGCGGCCCGAGCGGCACCGCGAGCGCGATGGTGATCGTCGGCCCCAGCAGCGCACCGGCGGTGCCGCCCGCGCCGATGAACCCGAAGAGCCGCTTGGCCTGCTCGCTCGTGAAGAGGTCCGCCATGAAGGACCAGAACACCGCCACCGCGAACAGGTTGAACACGCTCACCCAGACGAAGAACACCCGCGCCACGATCACCGGCGCGATGTTCATCGCGAGCAGCACCCAGAACACCGCGAGATTGAGCACGAAGAAGTGATAGACGATGGGAATGAACCGCGCTCGCGGCAACTTCGCGACCAGCGCACCGTAGAGCGGCTGCGCCGCGAGCAGCGTCACGAAGGTGGCGGTAAAGAGCCACGGCAGTGCCCGCGTACCGCCCGCGATGCCCATCTGGTCGCGCAGCGGCCGCAGCACGTAGTAGCCCGCGAGCAGCGCGAAGAAATAGCCGAAGGACCACAACGCAGCCGCCAGCTCCTGCGGTGTGGCCGGAACCACTCGCCGCAGCCAGGGCGCCTCCGACATCACTGGACTACCCCGCGCGCGACAGCGCTTCGGGATTCGCCTTCGGAACGGCCGGGCGGCTCATGGCGCGAGCGACAGCTTCTGCCTGAGTTCAGCCGCACTCACCGACTGGCCGTAGCCCGGCCCGCCGCGCTGGAACTTGCGCGCATCGGCCAGCTTGCCGACCACCACCGGATCGAAGCCGGCGTCGGTGACCAGCGCCGCGGCGACCTTCACCGCTTCGGGGTCGTCACCGGCGATCGGTATGGCGAGCCTCGGCGGCGGACGGTTGGCCTCGCGCGCGAAGATCGTGTAGGACATGGTGTTGAACGCTCGCACCAGCCGCGCGCCGCCCAGGTATTTCTGCGACACCACGCCGATACCTTCCTGCTCGACTTCGTCCGCCACGGCGCTGCCATCGCGACCGGCCACGGCATTGCACGCATCGAGGATGACCTTGCCCTTCATCGAAGCGCCGTAGTCCTTGCCGATCTGCGGCAGCGCACCATAGGGCACCGCGATGAAGAGCGCGTCACCGAACGCGATCGCCTCCGCCACCGTGCCCGCCTTGGCGAGCGGCCCGAGACTCGCGACCAGGTCCTTGAGTTCTTCCGGATGACGCGACGACAGCATCACCGGATGACCGGCCTTCACCCACAACCCACCGATGGTGCCGCCGATGTGGCCTGCGCCGATGATGCCGATGCGCATGCCGGACGTTGTCTGCGCCGCCGCACTGCGCGGCGCAAGCGCCACCAGCAGAGCACAGCCACCCGCGATGAACAGCCCGCGGCGGACGGGGTCGGGACGTGAATGTCGGAGCATCGGAACCTCCTTGGGTCCAGCGAACCGGCATCATCTTCCCGCGCACCTGCGGCCGCAAGCGGCTCCCGTGTAAAGCCACTCAGAGCTTGATGCCGGCGCTCTTGACGGTCGGGGCCAGCACGCCGACCTGCTCCTTCACGATCGCCTCGAAGCGCGCAGTGCTCTCCGGCTTGGCAACGATCCCCAGCTCCACCAGCTTCTTCTGCACGTCGGGCATCGCAAGCACCTCGTTGCACGCACTGTTGAGCTTCGCGACCATGTCGGGCGGCAGCTTGGCGGGCCCGCTGAGTCCGAAGAAGTTCTCCAGCACCAGCTTGGGCTGACCCAGCTCGACGATCGTCGGCACATCGGGGGTCAATGGCGAGCGCGCGGTGCTGGTCACCGCGAGCGGCGTGAGCTGGCCGCCCTTGAAGTACGGCACGTACGCGGTGATGACATCGATGCCGACCGGGATCACGTTGGCGATCAGGTCCGTCGTCATCGGCGCACCGCCGCGGTAGGGCACGTGGACGAGGTTGGCACCGGTGATCTTTCGGATGAGTTCGCCGTGGACATGGCCGATCGAACCCGGGCCGCCCGAGCCGAAGTCCAGCCGCCCGTCCTTGCGGGCGCGGGCTTCGATGTCGGCGAAGCTGGTGATGCCCGATTGCTTGCTCCCCATGATGACCAGCGGCGCCGAACCAAGGGACGCGATGTGCGTGAACGCGGTCACCGGGTCGTAGGGCTGCTTGTCGAGCAGGAATGGTCCGAGCGCGATCGGCGTGGTGTTCGACAGCATGAGGGTGTAGCCGTCGGCCGGCGCATTCGCGACCAGCGCGCCGCCGATGGTCCCGCCCGCGCCCGGCTTGTTGTCGACTACCACCGCCTGCCCGAGCTTCCTTGCAAGCTGCTCGGCCATGATCCGCGCGAGGATGTCGCTGGAGCCGCCGGGCGGGAAGGTGACGATGATCTTGATCGGCTTGTCCGGCCACTGGGCGAATGCCGGCAGCGCGAAAGCGGCGGCGCCGGCTGCCAGAAGCTGGAGTGCGCTACGGCGCGTGGGATGAGGGATGGTGGTCATGCGCTCGCTCAGCAAGACCGATGCCCGCGCGGGCCATGGCACGCCAATCGCTTGCTTCGTGGCCAGAGCACGGCCAAACCTGCCCCCGAGGCCATCGGCGACCGGCGCCGGTGCATCGCGGCACCAAGGCTGTGCAACGAACGCCATGCCACGCCCCAACGACACCACCGACGTCGAGTTGCTCCGCGTCTTCAGCACGCTGATGGACGAGCGCAGCCTCGCGCGGACAGCGACGCGATTGGGCCGGTCCCGGGACGCGGTCGACACCGCCCTGCGACATCTGCGCAGGATCTTCGGCGACCCCCTGCTCCTGAAGGACGGCCCGCGCATGGCGCCCACGGAGCGCGCACTGGCACTGGAGGCATCCCTGCGGCTGGTGTTCGCCCCACCGACGCAGCACCCGCCGCCGACGAAGCGACGCACGCGCTGGCGGGCCTGACGACGCGGGGCCCAGAGACTGTCAGGAAAGAGGACTTTTGAATCAAAATCCGGTCTCTTTCCCGGCCACCTCATGACTGACGCCGCCCCACTCCGTCCGCTGCTGAGTCCCGAGCACATCGCGCTGATCGACAAAGGCGTGTCCACCATCGTGGCTTCGCGCGACGCGGCGCTGCGGCCGAGCGTGATGCGCGCCGTTGGCGCGCGAATCTCGGCGGACGGCACGCGGATCACGGTCTTCGTCTCGCGGGGCCAGTCGCGCCAACTCCTGCAGGACATCGCCGCCACCGGCCGCATCGCGGTGGTCTTCAGCCAGCCGCTGAGCCATCGCACGGTGCAGATCAAGGCGACCGAAGCCGACCTTCGCCCGGCGCATGAAGACGACCTGCCCGTGCTGCGCCGCTACCTGGCGTCGATGGAAGAGGAAGTCGCCGCCGTCGGGTTCGATGCGCGCTTCGTCCGCGCGATGCTGGCCTTCCGGCTCGACGAAGTGGTCGCGATCAGCTTCACGCCGACCGAGGCCTTCGACCAAACCCCCGGCCCCAAGGCCGGCACCGCCCTGCCGGCCGCATGAAGCCGCGAGCGCAATGAGCACCTGCACACCGTCACTGAACGACATCCGCGCCTGCTTCGAAGGCGCGATTCCGGCAATGATGGCAACCTGCGGCGAAGACGGCATGCCCAACGTCGCCCTGATCTCGCAGGTGCACTTCGTCGACGACCGGCATGTCGCGCTGTCTTACCAGTTCTTCAACAAGACGCGGAAGAACATCCTCGCCAATCCCTACGCCAGCGTGCTGCTGATGGACCCCGTCGCCGCGGCGTTCTACCGGCTGCGGCTGCGTTACCTGCGGACCGAATCAGGCGGTGCGCTGTTCGAGCGCATGAAGGCGCAACTCGCGGGCATCGCGTCGCATTCGGGCATGGCGGGCGTCTTCCGTCTGCTGGGCTCGGATGTGTACGAAGTCGAAGGGGTCGAGAGCGTCGAAGGTGAACGGCTCGCACCGCTCTCGCATCCCAAGCCCGGCCTGCTCGCCGGCGTGCGCCGCGCTGCCGAGCGCATGGCCGGATGCTGCGCGACCGACGAGCTTCTGCAGACGACGCTCGCCGCGCTCAACGACCACCTCGGGGTTCGCCATGCGATGGTGCTGATGCTGGATTCGGCCACGCAGCGCCTCTACACGGTCGCGAGCTGCGGCTATGCCACTTCCGGCATCGGCTCCGAGATCGAGATGGGCCACGGCGTGATCGGCGTCGCGGCGCGCGAACGTACGCCGGTGCGCATCAGCCACATGACGAACGCGGCCAGCTACAGCCATGCGGTTCGCAGCAGCCTGCGCGCGACCGAGCCGGACATCGCACTCGACACGGAGATCCCGTTCCCGGGTCTGGCCGAACCGCACAGCCAGCTCGCGGCGCCGATCGTTTCGGGCGGACGGCTGCTCGGCGCGCTGTTCGTCGAAAGCCCGACGGAACTGCGCTTCAGCTTCGAGGACGAGGATGCGCTGGTCGCAGTCGCGAGCCATCTCGGCGCCGCGCTGGAACTGCTGCGTGCGGTCGATGAGCCGGCCGCGGTCGAGGAAGCCGCTCCGCCCGTCGCGCCATCGGCCAGTGGCGCGCCGCTGCCGGTGCGCCACTACCTCGCGAACAACAGCGTGTTCGTCGCCGACAGCTATCTCATCAAGGGCGTCGCCGGCGCGATTCTCGGCAAGCTGCTGCGCGAGTACTCGGAACAAGGCCGCACCGAGTTCACCAACCGCGAGCTGCGGCTCGACCCATCCATCCGGCTGCCTGACCTGGCGGACAACCTCGAAGCACGGCTGGTGCTGCTGCAACGGCGGCTCGCCGAGAACAGCCCGCATCTGCGCATCGAGAAGACCGGCCGCGGGCGCTTCAGACTGCGGGTGGATCGGCCGGTCACGCTCACCGAAATCGCCGGCTGAGCCGGCGCGATCACGCGGGCAGGTTCAGGCTCGCCGCGAGCTTGGCCCATTCGCGCTCGGTCAGGTGCGGGCGCACCACATCGAGCGCCGCGGCGAAGGCCGGCGCGGGCGCATGGGCGCGCATGTCGCCGAGCATCGCGGTGCGCTCCGCCGGGTTCATGAAGGGCACCATCCAGCGCATCACGAACATCATTTCCTCCGGCGGGATCGAGGCGACCAGCGCGCCGTGGATCTCCATCAGTTCCGCGTCGGTGAAGCGCGCCCAGAGCACCGCGTTGTGCGCGGTCTCTTCCACGTGCATGTGCTCGAAGTTGTGCGCGATGAAGACCGACAGCGCGCGGTAAAGCGCCAGCGTGCGTTCGGCACGCAATGCAAGCTCGCACTGCAGCAGCGCGGTCGTCTGGTTGGCGAGTGCATCGATCGCCTCGATGTGCTCCTCGTGCTCGTGCGCGATCCGCCCGCTGGAGCCGGCGGCCCGCGATTCCATTGCGGCGTGCAGGAAGTCGTTCTCGTGCTGCAGGTGCGCGCGGCAGAACTCGAGCAGTTCCAGCACGCGTTGCGTGGTCTGCGCGAGTTCGAGTCCATCGTCATGGTCCATGCGCCCCAGGGCCAGCAGGTTGTCCGCCATCAGCGCGCGCAGGGCCTTGTGGATGCCGGCATACATGTCAACACGGGGGGCGGAGACCGCCGCGACTTGGCGCATTTCGCGCGGATCGATGTTCATGGGAGTCCTTCTTTTCCGGTTCAGCGGAGGTCGCACCGTGCGGTCTCCTGCTGGGAAGAAAGTCTAGGAATCGGGCCTCCTGCGCGCCGCTAAGAATTGCTTAACGAACCCCTCACCAAACCTTAAATAACGGTCTAGGCTAATTAGCCGGGAGACTTGGTCGCTGAAGACAAATGTCTCCAAATCACGTCAGTCATCCTAGGACATCGTACAACTAAGGCTCATGTACGAAACCGCATCGAACTCCAATGATTGGGGATTTCCACTATGAAATTCACCCCATTGACAGACGAAATCCGGCCTGATGAAATTCGCTCAGTTGTACGACAACAGTTGATGAATTTCAAAAGTACACACATGAGACAAGCCCTCCCGCCCCCGACCCGTCGCTGCAGCGCCGCCCCGCCCCGGCGCTGAGTTCCCCCACCGGATCCGCTTCCGGCGCACTGCGATTTCGCTGCGCGCCGCGATGAGTCACGCCCGTTCGCCACCTTCCCGGCCGCGGCGGCGGCAGGCCACGTCCCGCTTTCCGACAACTACTACCGCAAGAGGACCTCCGATGAAGACGTCTACCCGAAACCCTCATTCCGCACGCTGGCCCTTGCCGCTCGCGGCCCCGCTCGCGACGCTGGTCGCGGCTGCATTGCTGTCCGCCTGCGGCGGCGGGAGTAGCGGTGGCAGCGCCGCGCTGCCGGCCAGCTCGGGCACGACCGGCACCCAAACGCCCGTCACCGCCCCCGCCGCGTCCTCGGATTCGTCGACCGCCCAGAAGAACGCCTTCCAGGTCGGTACCACCACCTTCGACCCGGCCCTTCCGCCCGAACCGACGCTGCCGACCGACACCCAGGTCTGCGCGACCCTCGAGGCCAGCAACAACCTCGTGCGACGTCCGGACGGCGCGCTGCCGCCCGAAGCGGACCCGTCGATGCCCGGCGTCGGCAAGGCCGTCAGTGCGGCCACGGCCAACCCGGACCAGGCGCGCATCCAGGCAGCACTCGATGCCTGCGGCGCGGCAGTCAACGCCGAAGTTGGCGCGGCCATCCTCGCGGCGGATGCATCGGCGACGGCCGATCAGAAGGCGGCCGCATTGCCCAACATCAACATCGCGGGCGCCAGCGGCGAAGAGCTGGCCAAGCCGCAGTACAAGCCGAGCAAGTTCGCGGTGCGCCTGACGGTCAACAGCAGCGGCCCCGGCAACGGCTTCATCTCCGGCCCGCTCACCCTGCCCTCTGGCGTGACGCTCTGGATCGACAAGGGCGCCACGCTCTACGCAACGCGTGACGTGATGGCTTATCTCGCCGCCTCGAACAAGTACTGCGGCAACACGGCAACGAGTGCGACGAATGCAGGCAGCTCCGGCAACTGCAAGGCGCTGATCAACGGCGACTACCTCGTCAATTCCGCCGTCGTTGGCGAAGGCAGCATCGACAGCCGCGCCTATGCGGAGATCGTCACCACCAACGCGCTCTACCCGATCATGAAGGTGGACCTGAGCTGCTCGAACACCTACGCCGCCTACGCGGCCTCGCCCAGCACACAGGCGCCGGACGGCACGCCATGCGACAACGGCGGCACCTTCGTCGACTCCAAGTCCTCCGTGCGCAACATGACGTGGTGGGACCTCGCCTACCTCGGCAACATGGTGCAGAACGGCACGACCGGTTCGGGCTCGCAGTCGAACTTCCGGATGATGGTGTTCAACTACGCCAAGAACCTGACGCTCTACAAGATCACGCTGAACAACAGCGCCAACTTCCACGTGGTGCCCAGCGGCGTCGACGGCCTGACGGTATGGAACGTCAAGGTGCAGACACCGACGCTGGCGGCCTTCGCCAACCCGGCAGGCAACGGCAATCCGCTCTACACCGGCGAGACCTTCAACGCCGACAACGTGAAGAACACCGACGCCTTCGATCCGGGCTCCGCGTCAAGCGCCAAGTCCAACGCGCTCACGACCGGCAGCACGACGACCTCGTCGTCAAAGATGTCCTTCGACGGCTACCTGAAGAACTTCGTCTTTGCCTACAACTACGTGAGCACGGGCGACGACGACATGGCGCTCAAGGGCAGCAACAACCCCAACGCAGTCGGCTTCGGCATCGACGGCAATCGCGGCAAGCGCAGCGACCGGGCCTACGGCATCGTGGTCGCGCACAACCACATCTACTGGGGCCATGGCATCTCGGTGGGCAGCGAGACCAACGCCGGCGTGACCAACGTCGAGGTCTACGACAACTCTTTCCTCAATTCGGAAGAAGGCCTGCGCATCAAGTCCGACTACGCACGCGGCGGCGAAGTGAGCAACATCAACTACCGCAACATCTGCATCAAGAACGCGCAGAACGCCCTGCTCTTCACGCCTTACTACAGCACCAAGGCGCTGTCGGGCGGCGTCCCCAAGGTGCCGAACTTCCATGACATCACGCTGAACAACGTGCGCATCCTGGGCGAATCGAAGGTCAAGCTGCAGGGCTTCGCGGCGAACACCGGCGGCTACTTCACGCCGACCGCCGCCTATCCGACGGGCTACCTGCCGGCTTACCCCCTTGTCATGTCGATGACGCAGGTGGCCGCGGACGATCCGTCGCAGATCTCGCTGATCTCCTCCGACGCGAACCTCACGCTCGACACGGTGAACCTGCCGATCCAGGCATCGACCGCCAATCGCATCGTGGTCAACGGCGAAGCCAGCCTGAAGGTCAACGTCGACAAAGTGCTCGACTGCAGCCAGGCCTTCGTGGACTTCCCGTCCATCGGCGCGTCGAACCCCTTCGGCACGCACTGGGTCAGCCAGTGACCCCGCGGCGCTAGGCGGCCCCGCCTAGACGCCAGCCGGCGCCTTGCCCCCTGCGCCCTCCCGTACTACGCTGAGCGTGCGGGCGGGCGTCTCCCGTCCGGGGAGCAACGCCATGTATGAACGCATCCTCGTTGCCACCGACGGCTCCGAGCTGTCGGAACTGGCGGTCAACAGCGCCATCGATCTGGCTCTCCTCACACAGGCAGAGCTGGTCGCCGTCAAGGTGGTGCATCACTACCCCGCAAGCTACTTCGAAGGCTCGATCATGCTGAGCCAGTCCGAGGTGTCACACCTGCGCGAGCAGGCCGATGCCGAGGCGCAACGCGTGGTCGATGCCGTCACCGCCACGGCTGCCAGCCGCGGCGTGAAAAGCGCGCGCGGGATCGTGATGCAGGCGGAGCTCATTTCCGAGGCCATCATCGAGGCCGCACGCGTGCATCACTGCGACCTGATCGTGATGGCCTCGCACGGCCGGCGCGGCATCAAGCGCCTGCTGATGGGGAGCGAGACGCTGCACGTGCTGACGCACTCGCACACGCCGGTGCTGGTGCTGCGCTGAAGGCCTCGGGCGTCAGCGCGCGCCGGCCGCGTCACGCTGACGGTCTTCGCGCTTGACCGCGAGGTAGGTCGCGAGGTCGACCTCGTGCAATTGCGTCGGGTACTGCTCGACCGACTGGAACCATGCGTTCAGCCGCTTGTCGACGCGCTCCGGCGCAGGTGCCGAGAAACCGTCGAGGTACGCATCCAGCGCGAGAAAGTAGCGCATGGCGTTGCGCTCCATCAGGCCGCGCAGGCCCTTGATGTACTCAGGCTTGCCGTCGGAGGTCTTGCCCACCACCGTGAAACCGACCTTGTCGCTGCCGAAGGTCGCGAGGTAGGCCATGGTGGCCAACCGCGCGACCATATTGTGGTCGTAGGCGTAGGCGAAGTGCAGGAAGGTCTGGCGCTCGCCGACCGGAACCGCTTCGAGCATCACGTGGTACTGGCTCGTGCCCATTGGGCCCTCCTCCGCATGAAGCTCGACCTGCAGGTAGTCGCGCGTCGAATGGACGATTCGGTGGACGAAGGTGAGTTCGAAAGCCTGGTCGATCGGCTTGTCGTAACGCGGCACCACGCTGAGCGTGAGCTTCTCGCCTTCGGGCGAACGCGTCGCACGGCAGCGGCGGTTGTTGATGTGTAGCACCAGCATGTCGCACCACTGGGACGAGCGCTCGAGCGCGCGGCGCACTTCGTCGATGGGGTGATCGACCACTGCGTAGATGTCGCCCTGCAAGCCGCCGTCGGTTTCCGCCGAGTCGATGACGACCGGGCGCTTGAGCGGGCTGCTGGCGAGTTGGTCGGCGTACTTGTGCTGGAGATCGCCCATCGCCTGCGCAGAGCCGGCTTCGAGCTTCGCATGCGCATCGATCGCGCCCAGCGCCGCCGCGCCAAGGATGAGCCAGAAACCCAAACGGACGAAGAACGCAGCCAGGGGTTTGTGCATGGGCGACACCATACACGGGTACGGTGTCGCGGTCTGTCGGCCTATCGGCCTTTGCGGATGGGCTTGGCTGGTGTCGGCTTGGTGCGGCCCGCGCCGGTCTCGCGCGGCGGCAATCCGGTGTGCTGCGTGAGGATGCGCCCCTTGACGGGCTTCGCAGTCTTGAGCGCGACCGGCGTCGAGTTCTTGCGGCGCGCGCTCTCGTAGCTGCCGTCGGTCAGCGGCTGCCAGGTCGGGATCAGGTGATGCTTGCCGTTGCCGATGAGGTCGGCGCGCCCCATGGACTTGAGCGCCTCGCGCAGCAGCGGCCAGTTATTGGCATCGTGATAGCGCAGGAACGCCTTGTGCAGCCGCCGGCGCTTTTCGCCGCGCACGATGTCCACCGTCTCGCTGTCGCGCGTGATCTTGCGCAGCGGGTTCTTGTTGGAGTGGTACATCGCCGTCGCGGTGGCCATCGGCGACGGATAGAAGGTCTGCACCTGGTCGGCGCGGAAGCCGTTCCGCTTGAGCCACAGCGCGAGATTCATCATGTCTTCGTCGCTGGTGCCGGGATGCGCCGCGATGAAGTACGGGATCAGGTACTGCTTCTTGCCCGCTTCGGCCGAGTACTTCTCGAACATCTGCTTGAAGCGGTCGTAGCTGCCGATGCCCGGCTTCATCATCTTCGTGAGCGGGCCCTGCTCGGTGTGCTCGGGCGCGATCTTGAGATAGCCGCCAACGTGGTGCTGCACCAGTTCCTTGACGTATTCGGGCGACTGCACCGCGAGGTCATAGCGCAGGCCCGAGCCGATCAGGATCTTCTTGATGCCCTTGAGCGCGCGCGCCCGGCGGTAGATCTTGATGAGCGGGTCGTGGTTGGTGTTGAGGTTCTGGCAGATGCCCGGGTAGACGCAGCTTGGCTTGCGGCAGGCGGCCTCGATCTCGGGCGACTTGCAGCCGATGCGGTACATGTTCGCGGTCGGCCCGCCGAGGTCGGAGATCGTGCCGGTGAAGCCCTTCACGCTGTCGCGGATCGCCTCGACCTCCTTGATGATCGAGTCTTCCGAGCGGCTCTGGATGATGCGGCCTTCGTGCTCCGTGATCGAGCAGAAGGTGCAGCCACCGAAGCAGCCGCGCATGATGTTCACGCTGAAGCGGATCATCTCCCACGCCGGAATCTTGGTCGCGCCATCGTGGCTGCCGTTCCCGTCGGCGTAGCGCGGATGCGGGCTGCGGGCGTACGGCAGGTCGAAGACGTGGTCCATCTCGGCCGTGGTCAGCGGGATCGGCGGCGGGTTGATCCACACGTCGCGCGCCGTGGTGCCTTCGCCGTGCGCCTGCACCAGCGCGCGGGCGTTTCCGGGGTTGGTCTCCAGGTGCAGCACGCGGTTGGCGTGTGCGTAGAGCACCGCGTCGGCACGCACCTGCTCGTACGAAGGCAGGCGAATCACCGAGCGGTCGCGCGGCGGCACCTTGACCTTGCCTTTGCCCTGCAGCGCCGGGTTGGGCACGAACTGGATCGGCTTGATCGCGGCATTGGCGACGCTCGCGGAGCCGGCCGCTTCCGCCGCTTCGGCGACGGCTTGCGCCTCTTCTTCGCGCGCGCAGCTTGCGCCGTTGGCCTTCGCCTGCTCCGAGACCATCAGGTAAGGGTTGATGTGCGCCTCGACGCGACCCGGCTCGTCGACCGTCGTTGAGTCGATCTCGAACCACCCCTCAGGGGTCTCGCGCCGCACGAAGGCGGTGCCGCGCACGTCGGTGATCTGGTGCACCGGCTCGCGCGCCGCGAGGCGATGGGCGATCTCGACGATCGCGCGCTCGGCATTGCCGTAGAGCAGCAGGTCGCACTTCGAGTCGACCACGATCGAGCGGCGAACCTTGTCCTGCCAGTAGTCGTAATGCGCGATGCGGCGCAACGAGCCTTCGATGCCGCCGAGCACGATCGGCACGTCGCTCCATGCTTCCTTGCAGCGCTGCGAATAGACGATCGCCGCGCGGTCGGGACGATGGCCGCCGACGTCGCCGGGCGTGTAGGCATCGTCGCTGCGGATCTTCCGATCGGCGGTGTAGCGGTTGATCATCGAATCCATGTTTCCGGCGGTCACGCCGAAGAACAGGTTCGGCTTGCCGAGCACCTTGAACGGATCGGCGCTCTGCCAGTCAGGCTGCGCGATGATGCCGACGCGAAAGCCCTGTGCCTCCAGCATGCGGCCGATGACTGCCATGCCGAAGCTCGGGTGGTCGACGTAGGCGTCGCCGGTGACAACGATGATGTCGCAGCTGTCCCAGCCGAGCGCCTCCATCTCGGCCCGCGAGGTCGGCAGGAACTTGGCCGTGCCGAAGCGGGCCGCCCAGTACTTGCGGTAGCTGGTCAGCGGCTTGGCGGCGCGCGTGAAAAAGGAGACGTCGACGGGGGCGTTCATCGGGGGGTGGATTCGGCCGCGGGGGCCTCGTGGGCAACCCGCAATTTTAGGGTTTTCCATTGGAACTGTCGCCCTAAAGGCGATTCCCCGTACTGTTGCTCTTGGTCCTTATTAATTGCTTCAGTCAATCAATTGATTGACAATGGCAAGCATGAACGCCGTCACCGCCCCTCTTCCGGACACCGCTCATGTTTCTGCCGTCAAGGCGATCCGCCAGTTCAACCGGTTCTATACCCGCCAAATCGGCGTACTCGACCCCTACCTTGGCAGCGACATGTCGCTCACGGACGTCCGTGTGCTCTACGAGCTCGCGCACCGCGAATCGCCAGTCGCCAGCGAGATCGGCAAGGACCTGCATCTGGACGGCGGCTACCTGAGCCGAATCCTTCGCCGCTTCGAGGCGCAAGGCTGGCTGGTGCGCGAACCCAGCCCCCGCGACGCGCGCCAGAGCCTGCTGCGCCTGACCGAAGGCGGCCATGCGGCCTTCGCGCCGCTGCAGCAGAAGTCCCGCGACGAAGCGGCCGCTCTGCTCTCGCCGCTTTCCGCCGCCCAGCGCGCGCAACTCATCGGCGCGATGGGCACGGTGCAGCAACTGCTGGCCCCCGCAGCCGCGCCCCCTGTGAAAGCGCAGACCGCCATCCTGCGCGAACCCGCGCCGGGCGACATCGGCTGGGTGGTGCAGCAGCACGGCGAGATCTACGCGCGCGAATACGGCTGGAACAGCGACTTCGAAGCACTGGTGGCCGACATCGCCGGCCAGTTCCTGCGGAAATTCCAGCCCGCATGGGAGCGCTGCTGGATCGCCGAGCTCAATGGCGAGCGGGTCGGCGCGATCTTCGTCGTGCGCAAATCGGCGACCACCGCGCAGTTGCGCATGCTGATCCTGACGCCGCAGGCGCGCGGCCTCGGGCTTGGCGGGCGGCTCACGGACGAGTGCCTGGCCTTCGCGCGCAGCAAGGGCTACAAGAAGATGGTGCTCTGGACCAACAGCTGCCTCACCGCGGCCCGCGCGATCTACGCGGGGCGCGGGTTCAAGCTGGTGAAATCCGAGCCTTACGAGGGCTTCGGCCAGCAACTCGTCGGCGAGACCTGGGAACTGAAGCTCTGAGCCTCAGTCGGCCGTGATCTTCCGGTCACGCACGATGCTTCCCCATTTCGCGTCTTCCTTGTGCATGAAAGCGCTGAGTTCGGCCCGGGTGGTCGGTTGCGGCGTCAGGCCGTGCTTGTTCAGTGCGTCCTTGACGCCGGGGTCGTTGAGCACCTTCACGATCTCCTGGTTCCAGCGGTCGAGGATCGGCGCCGGCGTCTTGCCGGGCGCGACGAAGGCGTACCAGTTGAGCGCCTCGAACCCCGGGTAGCCCGATTCGGCCACGGTCGGGATGTCCGGCATGTACGCCGGCCGCGTCAGCCCGGTCGTGGCGAGCGGAATCAGCCGACCGGCCTCCACTTGCGGCAGCGCCGTCGGCGGTGCCGAGAAGTACGATGCAACGCGTTCACCGATCAGATCCTGCATGGCGGGCGCGCCACCCTTGTACGGGACATGGACCATATCGATGCCCGCACGCTGGTTGAAGAGTTCCCCGGCCAGATGCGAGGCCGAGCCCGCACCGGTCGAAGCGAAATCCACGCCGCCCGGCTTCTTCTTTGCCAGCGCGACGAATTCGGCAAGCGTCTTCACGCCGAGCGCCTTGTGAACGACCAGCACATTGGGAAAGTTCACGCCGCCCGAAACGGGCGCGAGATCCTTGAACGGGTCGTAGCGCACCTTCATCACATGCGGCGCGATGGTCAGCGGCCCGACCGAGCCGAACAGCAGCATCGTGCCGTCGGCCGGCCCGGTTGCCACGAACTGATGGGCGATGTTGCCGCCCGCGCCGGCCTTGTTGTCGATGATCACGGTCTGCCCGATGTTCTCGCCGAGCTTCCTGGCGATCAGCCTCGCCGCGGCATCGGCCGCTCCGCCGGGGGCGAAGCCGACCACCATCGTCACGGGCTTCGTCGGCGCGAAGCCCTCCCCCCGGGCCGGCCCGGCGAGGAGCAGCGCGCTGGTGAAAAGCGCGCCGGCCAATCGAAGTTGTTGTTTGTTCATCGTGTCTCCTGGGTTCTTGTTGAAGATCGATCAATCGGCGCCAAGGCCGACAGGATTCGGCAGCCGCTTCTCCACCGCATGGCGCAGCAGCGCGGCGGTGCGGAAGATGCCGTGCGCGAACTTGCCGTAGGGCAGCGTGGCGAAGAGCGCCATTACCGCACCGAGGTGCACGCACAGCAGCAACGCGAGCGCGGGCGTTCCACGGCCGAGCCAGAGCGCAAGGCCACTCGCGCTGGTGAGGAACAGCAAGGCGATGAAACCCAGGTCCATCGGCTTCTGCGCGGCGTCGGATTGCAGCGGATGACGTCGGCGATTGAGCCGCCACAGCCCCGCAGTGCCGACCATGAGGCTCACGCCACCCGCCACGCCGAGCAGCTTGGGCAGGCTGGGCAACTCGTAAGGCGCGTGCCAGCCAAATAGGTAGTGATAGAGCGTCGCCACGCAGGTGGCTGCGAAGCACAGCAGGAACCCGTAGAAGGTGAAGTGGTGGAAGCGCCGGCGACGCAGCGTGTACGCGTCGTCCTCGTCATGGCAGCCCTCGCCGTGGCCTCCGTCGAGGTACTTCAGTCGCAGCACCGCATCGGTCGCTTCGGCCGCGGCGGGCGCATTGACGCGCGCGCCGCTGGTCGCGGGCTTCAGTTCGCGCCAGAAGCGCGTCACGCCCATGCCGAGTGCGAAGACCACGAAAACGAACACCGGTCCGAACAGGCTGACCAGAAGGTTGTGCGGGAAGAGGTTGTAGAAGTTGCCATCCAATCCCGCGCCCCACAGCGTGCCTTTGAACGCCACTGCCAGCATCAGGAACAGCGCCAGCCCCGCCGCCAGCGCGAGCGACAGCGTCAATCCGTTGCGCCGGTACAGCTTGCCCAGTGCGGGCGGCCAGGCGTAGTCGGCATAGGTCTGGCCGCGCACCTCGGCCATTGCACGCGGCACGTTCACCGCGAACTCATGCGGCGGCGCGTACTGGCAGGCATGCAGGCAGGCGCCGCAGTTGTGGCAGAGGTTGGCGAGAAAGTGGATGTCGGCGCGGCCGAACTCCAGGCGACGCGTCATCGCCGGGAAGACCGCGCAAAAGCCTTCGCAATAGCGGCAGGCATTGCAGATCTGCATCTGGCGGCCGACCTCGGCCTCGCGTTCGCTCAGGATCGGGATCACCGCGCGTTCGCCACCGCTCGCGAGCGACGCCGCTTCGCGCGTCAGGGCATCAAGCGATCGCATGCTGAGCCTCCTTCGCGGCCATTGCAGCCTTTGCGGCCTGGGTGCCCGCGATGCGACCGAATGCGGTGCCGATCGACATACCCACGCCTGCGGTGTAGCCCTTGCCGAGCACGTTGCCGGCCATCATCTCGCCGGCGACGAAGAGGTTCGGACTCGGACGGCCGCCGAAATGTACGGCTGACTCATCGTTCACGCGTAGGCCGAGATAGGTGAAGGTCACACCGGGCCGCAATGGATAGCCGTAGTACGGCGGTGTGTCGATCGGGCGCGCCCAGTGCGTCTTCGCAGGCGTCAAGCCCTCAGTGTGGCAGTCGTCGAGCGCGGTGTGATCAAAGCTGCCGACGCGGCAGGCCGCGTTGTAGGCGCCGATCGTTTCGACAAACGCCTCTTCCGGCAGACCCAGCTCGCGCGCTAACTCAGGCAGGCTGTCCGCCACGGTGCCCGGAAACACCGGTGGCATGAAGCGGCCGATCGCCTTGCGGTCAATGATCGAATAGCCGATCTGCCCCGGCTGCTGCGCCACGAGCCGACCCCAGATCGCATAGCGCTTGGGCCAGAAATCCTCGCCTTCGTCATAGAAGCGCTTCGCCTCGCGGTTGACCACCACGCCGAGCGAAACACAGTCGATGCGAGTGCAGATACCACCGTCGTACAGCGGTGCACGCGCGTCGATCGCAACCATGTGCGCCTGCGTCGGGTCGCCGATCGAATCGGCGCCGGCGTCGATCATGGCCTTGAGAAGCACGCCTTCGTTGAATCGGGTGCCGCGGATGAGGAAGTTCTCCGCCGGACGCTCCCCGCGTTCGTTCACACCCCAGGCTTCGCTGAGCCATTCGCGGTTGGATTCGAAGCCGCCCGCCGCGAGCACGCAGCTTTTCGCTTCGATGCGCTCGCCGCGTGCGGTCAACGCAGCGACGAAGCGGTCACCGTCGAGTTCGACCGAAACGACGGGCGTCTCGTAGCGGATCTGCACGCCGAGCCTCTCGGCACTGCGGTAATAGGCGTTGACCAGCGCCTTGCCGCCGCCCATGAAGAAGGCGTTGGTGCGCGCCACATGCAGCGCCCCTGACAACGGCGGTTGAAAGTGCACGCCGTGGCTGCGCATCCAGTCGCGGCAGCAGGACGACGCACGGATCGCGATGCGGGCGAGGTGCTCGTCGGTGAGTCCGCCAGTCACCTTGAGCAGGTCCTGCCAGTACTCCTCTTCGGGGTAGGCATCGACCAGCACGTCCTGCGGCGCGTCGTGCATGCAGCGCAGGTTGCGCGTGTGCTGGGAATTGCCGCCGCGCCATTCGCGCGGCGAGGCTTCGACCAGCAGGACGCTGGCGCCGGCTTCTCGTGCCATCAGGGCCGCGCACAACGCTGCGTTGCCGCCGCCGACGACCAGGACATCGATCATTCAGTTGTCTCCTCGTGAGGAGCTCAACTCTAGGAACGAACCGCGCGGGGCGACAGAGCACCCGTGGCAAGGGGTCTTCAGTTTTCGTGAAGGGTCGCCCCGGTCCAGCGGCCTTCACGCACCAAGGTGCGCGCCACGTCGACCATCACTACGCGGGTGGCGAGCGCGGCGGGCGAGAGTTCGTCGTCCGACAGGCTGGCAAGCACGTTGCGGCGCCCCACTTGCGCATCGGCGATGCGAACCTGCGCCAGCCCTTCATCGGCCACGCGCGCACTCGCCGCGCCGGGCTGGATGGTCGCGCCATGGCCGGCGCGCACCGCGTCCATCAGCAGGCCGAGACCGTCGATCTCCGCGACGACGCGCGGCACCACACGGGCGCGTGCGAATGCGGCTTCGAGCGTCGAGCGCAGGCCGTGCGAGGCACTGGGCATGATGAGCGGCAGCGCGCCCAGTTGCGCGAGCCGCACCTGCCGCCCTCCCGGCAGACCGGGCAGGTCGGTCCGCCCGATCACGAAGAGCTTCTCGTCCAGCAGCGGAAGCACGCTCCAACGCCGCGCGGTGTCAGTCTGGAACTGCACGGCCAGATCGAGCTGGCGCGCATTGAGCATCGCCGCCAGATGGCCCGAGAGCGCCTCGACCAGATGCAGCCTTACGTCCGGATAGCGCTCCGCCATCGCCTGCATCAGCGGCACGCCGAGGACGGATGCGGTGGTAGGCGGCAGTCCGATGCTGACGTGGCCCGCCAGCCGCGCCTGCTTCGCCGCGCGGACCGCCTCGTCGGCGTGGCGCAGCGTGAGATGGGCCTGCTGAAGGAAGGCCAGCCCAGCGTCGGTTGGCGTGACGCCGGTCGAGCTTCGGTTGAGCAGCCGTGTCGACAACTCGCCTTCGAGCCGGCTGATCTGCTGGCTCAGCGCCGATGTCGCGAGCCCGAGCTCGAGCGCGGCGCGGCCCATGCTTCGAAGCTCGCAGACCTTGACGAAGTAACGCAGTTGCCTCAGTTCCACGATGCACGCCCGTTCATTCCGCGGCGGCGGGAATGTGCGGCAGATTCATCGGACGGCGTACGCGCCGCGCGTTCGGCTCGGTCAGGTCGAAGGTGGTGACACCATTGGTCTGCGATGCGCTGACCAGCCACTCCGGATGGTCGAGCGTGTTTCGGATGTCGCGCAGGCCGGCATCCCAGTGCTCGTCGACGGAGGCGCGAGAGAACTCGTAGTCCTTGGATTCGAGCTCGTAGGGCTTGTCGCGGTAGATCAGGTGCACGATCTCGATCGGCTTGTGCGAGAGCGCCGCGCACACCGAGACCACGCTCGGATCGTCGCGCAGCCCCGGCGGAAGCTTGGTGAGCAGATCCGCGAGCGCCTGCTGCAGGTTCATGTTCGAGGCCAGCGCATCGGTGTTCATCCGGGTGCGACTCGAATAGGTGATGTCCTTCTGCCGCTCCATGGTCTCGGCGAGCGTGCGCGGCATCATGCCGCGCGCGCTGAACAGGTCCACCTGCAGCACCATCAGCGGCTCGCTGCGCGGATGGGCGTCGAGCACGTATTGCAGCGGCGTGTTGGAGACGATGCCGCCGTCCCAGTAGTCCTCGCCGTCGATATGCACCGGCGCGAAGCCCGGTGGCAGCGCACCGCTGGCCATGATGTGTTCCGGGCCGATGCGCTGCGTCCGGTTGTCGAAATAGATGCTGTTGCCGGTGCGCACGTTGACCGCACCGACGCTGAAGCGCACCCCGTCGTGGTTGATGCGGTCGAAATCCACCAGCCGCTCCAGTGTCGATTTGAGCGGCGAGGTGTCGTAGTAGCTGAGCAGCGGCGCAGCGCCGCCGAGAAGCAATGAAGGCGAACGGCGTGGTTCAAAGAAGCCGGGAACGCCGAACATCGCGGCCGACGTCGCGCTCCACTGGTTGAACGAGGATCGGTCGATGGCCCACCAGGCCGGCAGGCGTTGCGCAGGGCCGGACGACACCAGATCCCAGAACTCGCGCAGGCGCTGCACGCGCATCTCGGGGGCGTTGCCCGCGATCAGTGCGGCGTTGATTGCACCGATCGACACGCCGGCCACCCAGTCGAGCGACTTGTGCCGCTCGAAGACGCCCGCATACACCCCGGCCTGGTAAGCGCCAAGCGCGCCACCGCCCTGAAGGACGAGCGCCTTCTTGACGGTGGCGAAGTCGAAACTGGAACCGGGACGGGCGGAGGATTTTTTCTTCGTGGCCATGGCGCCATTGGACACCAGACCGCCTGCCCTCCGCCCCTTGAGCACTACATCTTCGGCAGCATCTGGCCGCGGATCTCGCCGCCCGGGTTCGCGGCGGTGTGGACATTGGCGTACCAGCGGCCGGCCATCAGATCGGCAGCCTGTGCGGGCGTGAGCGTCGCCGTGCCCTCGATCGGGCTCGTTGCATTGGTGAAGGGCACCACCACGCCCGCGTTCGCACCGGCGGCGGCCGGGCCGTGGAAGTGCGCAGCAGTGGCCGGGCCGCTCAGGCCGTCATAGGTGATCTTGTATTTCAGGACGTTCGTCTCCTTGTTCAACGTCGCTTCGGCCATGCCGCTGCCGCGCGTCATGTTGGGAGGCACTTCGCTTGCCGCGTTCATGGCGCCGCTGAAGGCCACCGTGTTGGACCGGGACATCATCCCGCAACCCACGAGGGCGGCAGTCGCGAAGCCGGTCACAACGAGCATGCGAAGGGGGAAGCCATAGCGTCTTGTCATATGCGGATCTCCTTGGTTGGCAAGCGACCAGCTTAGGGACCAACGCGGGCGCGCGCTGTCGGCCATTGACTCGAATTCAATGCCGCAATGGCATGATCCATGCCCCTATGAATGCGCTCTCTACCGCCCACGATGTCGTCCGTTTCTGGCAAGAAGCAGGCCCTTCCCGCTGGTTCGACAAGAACGACGCCTTCGACGCCGAGTTCAGGTCGCGCTTCGAGGCCACTCACCATGCCGCCGCCACAGGCACGCTCGACGGGTGGGCCGCCGATGCCGAAGGCGCACTTGCGCTGATGGTGCTGCTCGACCAGTTCCCGCGCAATGCGTGGCGCGGAAGCGGCCATATGTTCGCAACCGATGGCAAGGCGCTGGCGATCGCACGCGCGGCCATCGACGCCGGGCACGACCGGCAGGTCGATCCGCAGCTCCGGCCCTTCTTCTACCTGCCCTTCATGCATTCGGAGTCGCTCGCCGACCAGGAGCGCTCGGTCTTGCTCAACGCTGCACTCGACGCCAACACGCAGCGCTTTGCGGTGCTGCACCGCGACCTCATCGCCCGCTTCGGCCGCTTTCCGCACCGCAACAGGATGCTGGGGCGAAGCACGACGCCCGAAGAGCAGGCCTACCTCGACGGCGGCGGCTTCGCGGGCTGAACGGCCGCGACCGCGTCGTCCGCGCGCGTGGGCGAGAGGCGAGCGCTCGGGCGCGGGCGGCCCTTGAACGACCCGTATTCGTGCGCGTAGACCCAGGTGAACTCCACGCCGAGCAAGAAGATCTGCGCCGAGTAGTACACCCACACCAGCACCACCACCAGCGACCCCGCCGCGCCGTAGCCTGACGCCACCCCCGTCTTGCCGATGTACAGGCCGATCAGGTACTTGCCGATGATGAAGAGCACGGCCGTGACCGCCGCGCCGATCCACACGTCGCGCCATTGCACGCTCACGCGCGGCATGATTTTGAAGATCATCGCGAAGCCCACCGTCACGATGGCGAAGCCGAAGGCCGAATTCACGTTCTGCGCCAGATGCGCCCAGCCGCCGAAATACGGCGCCCACCATTCGCCGAGCGCGGCAAGGGCTGCGTTGACGACGAGCGAGACGATCAGCAGGAAGCCGATGCCCATGATCATGCTGAAGGACAGCAGGCGCGTGCGTACGAGATTCAGCAGCCCGTTGGTGTCGTCGCGTGCGGGCGCGCGCCAGATGCGGTCGAAGGCATCCTGCAGTTCGCCGAACACGGTGGTCGCGCCGACGATCAGCAGCCCGATGCCGGCCACGGTGGCCACGACGCCCTGCGCAGGCCGGTTGAGGTGCTCCAGCATGACCTGCACCGCCCGCGCACCGTCAGCGCCCATGAGACCGGAGATCTGTTCCATGATCTCGCCGCGCGCCTCGTCGCGGCCGAACACCAGCCCGACCACGGAGATCACGATCAGGATCAGCGGCGCGAGCGAGAACACCGTGTAATAGGCCAGGGCCGCCCCCATGCTCGGGGCGTAGTCCGCCCGCCATGATTCGAAGGACTGCCTGCAGAGGTCGAAAAGCGCGCGTAGAGCTTTCATGCGCGCAGTGTCGCAGCGTTTGTCGGCCAGCGCGCCTCAAAGCTGCCGCGCATAATCGCCGGCGATGCACCAGGCCCTCCACCCTGCGGAACCGGCAGTCGACCGGCCGCGCCCCCAGTCCATTCGCGACCTCTTCGTTTCCTTCACCTGGCTGGCCCTGCAAGGGTTCGGTGGCGTGCTGGCCGTCGTGCAGCGCGAAATGGTCGAGAAGAAGCGCTGGCTCACCCCTGACGAATTCCTCGAGGACTGGGCTGTTGCCCAAGTGCTGCCGGGCCCGAACGTGGTGAACCTCGCGCTCATGATCGGCGACCGCCACTTCGGCCTTCGCGGCGCGATCGCAGCGGTGGCCGGCATGCTGACGGTGCCGCTGGGCGTGATCCTCGTGCTCGCGGTGCTCTACGCCCACTACGCCGGCAATCCGCAGGTGGCGGGTGCGCTGCGCGGCATGGGCGCGGTGGCCGGTGGGCTGATCGCCGCGACCGGCATCAAGCTGATCCCGGCGCTGCGAAAGCACCCGCTGGGTTTCGCGGTGCCCCTCGCCATCGTGGCACTGGTGTTCGCCGCCATCGCCTTCGCGCGCGTGCCGCTCGGCTGGGTTCTGATCGTGGTCGGCGGCACGGCCTGTGTGTGGACGTGGTGGAGGCTCGAGCCATGACCATCACGATGCACTGGCACGACTGGCTGTCGCTCTTCGCGCAATACATGCTGCTCTCGCTGCTGTCCATCAGCGGCGCGATCACCACCGTGCCCGACATGCACCGCTACCTGGTCGCGCAGCACGGGTGGCTCACGGATGCGCAGTTCACTTCGTCCGTGGCGATCGCGCAGGCCGCCCCCGGGCCGAACGTGCTGTTCGTCGCCCTGATGGGATGGAACGTCGGTCTCAATGCCGGCGGCGGCATCGGTGCAGGCCCGCACGCATGGCTGACGGGGCTGCTCGGGCTCGCGGCAACGATGGTCGGCATCATGCTGCCGAGCTCCACCCTGACCTACTTCGCGACGCGATGGGGGCACCGCAATCGCACCAAGCGCGGCGTGCGCGCCTTCAAGCAGGGCATGGCACCCGTGGTGGTGGGCCTGCTGATCGCGACCGGCTGGGTGCTGGCATCGGGTAACCACTACGGCGACACGCCCGCCTGGCATCTATGGCTGCTGACCGGCGTTGCCGCCTTCATCGTGTGGCGCACCCGGATCCATCTCCTGTGGCTTCTCGGCGCCGGAGCGCTGCTCGGCGCCGTCGGCTTTGTCTGAACCTTCATCAAGGAATCGCACCATGCAATTGCGCACCCTCGGCCGCTCCGACCTGCAGGTCTCCCCGCTCGCCTTCGGCGGCAACGTCTTCGGCTGGACAGCCGACGAAGCCATGTCCTTCCGCCTGCTCGATGCATGGGTGGACGCGGGCTTCAATTTCGTGGACACCGCCGACGTGTATTCGCGCTGGGTACCGGGCCACACCGGCGGCGAATCCGAAACCCTTATCGGAAAGTGGTTCAAGCAGAGCGGCAAGCGCAACCGCGTGGTGCTCGCGACCAAGCTCGGCAAGCCGATGGGCGAAGGCAAGCAGGGGCTGTCGCCCGCCTACATCCGCGAAGCCGTGGAAGCATCGCTGCGCCGGCTGAAGTGCGACCACATCGACCTCTACCAGTCGCACGACGACGATGCCGGCACGCCGCTGGCGGACACCGCCGCAGCCTTCGGGGACCTGATCAAGGCCGGCAAGGTCCGGGCAATCGGCGCCTCGAATTTCACCGCACCCCGGCTGGCCGAGGCGCTCGATGTCGCCGAAAAGGCGGGCTTGCCGCGCTACGAGAGCCTGCAGCCGCTCTACAACCTCTACGACCGCGCCGTGTTCGAGAAGGACCTGGAGCCGCTGTGCCTTGAGCGCGGCGTCGGGGTAATCAACTTCTACGCGCTGGCGGCGGGCTTCCTCACCGGCAAGTACCGCACCGAAGCCGATGCGGAGAAAAGCGCACGCGGCGCGAGCACGACAAAGAAGTACCTCAATCCGCGCGGCCTGCGCATCCTCGACGCGCTCGACAAGGCGGCCAAGGCGACCGGCGCGAAGCCCGGGCAGATCGCACTGGCGTGGCAGATCGCACGCCCCTCGGTCACCGCACCGATCGCGAGTGCAACCTCGATCGACCAGCTCAACGAACTGGTCGCGGCGGCGCAGCTGAAGCTAGATGCTGACGTGATCGCGATGCTCGACAAAGCCAGCGCGGAGGAATGAGCGCATGAGCAGCACCGACCCGCTCGCCCCGCCCTCCCTCGACTATTTCGCCGACCTGGAAGTCGAGGTCGGCAAGCCACAGGTGCTCGGCCAGAGCACCCGGGGCATGCGCCGGGTCGTGCCGATCACCGGCGGTGCCGCGCGCGGTAACGGCTGGACGGCGCGCGTGCTGCCCGGTGGCAGCGATTTCCAGCTCATCGTGAGCGACACCTTGTCCGAACTCGACGCGCGCTACGGGCTGGAGACCGATGCCGGGGACCTGATCTACGTGCAGAACCATGCGGTGCGCGCCGCGCCCGCCGAGGTGATGGCGAAGTTGCTGCGCGGCGAGCCGGTCGATCCGGCGCAGGTCTACTTCCGCTGCAACCCGCGCTTCGAGACGTCGTCGAAGGCGCTGGGCTGGATCAACGACCGGATGTTCGTGGGTGCCGGCATGCGTCACCCGGCGCAGGTGGTGATGCGCTTCTTCGCGCTCCTGTAGCCAGCCTCCTCTAGACGGTGAAGCGGTAGAAGCGCTGCGGGTTGTGCACCAGCAGTTGCTCGCGCAGGGGGGCGTCGGGTGCGATCCGTTCCAGAGCGTCCACCAGCACGCCATCATCCGGCACGTGGTCGTGCAGCGGGTGTGGCCAGTCGGTGCCCCAGAAGCAACGCTCCGGGAAGTCGAGCAAGAGGCGATGCGCAATGGCGATGCCATCCCGGTAGCCCTCGCGGCCCGCATCGTGCGTGATGCGATCGATACCGCTGAGCTTGACGCGGAAAAGCGGGTTCTTCATGAGCGTGTGCAGCGCGATGAAGTCCGGGTGCACGACCCCTCGGGCGGCATCCACCCGCGCCATGTGATCGACGACAACCGGTACCGCGCTGCTCGTCAATGGCGATGCCAGTTCATGGATCAGTCCCCGCTCGAAATGCACCTGCAGGTGCATGCCGAGCGGTTCGAGCCGGCGAGTGAAGGCGACGACGCGCTCCACGTCGAAGGCAGGGTTGGGCGCCTTCGAGAAGTTGAACCGGACGCCGCGAAAGCCGACGCCAGCGAGGCGTTCAAGCTCTTCATCACTCACATCGAGCGGCAGCAGCGCCACACCCAGGTAGTTGCCCCCGCCCGCTGCAATCGCGTCTTCCACCACCCGGTTGTCCAGCCCATGGCAGAGTGACTGGACGATCACGCAACGCTGGATGCCCAGTTTGCGATGCAGGGCGAAAAGCGCTTCCTTCGGTGCATCCCCCGGCGTGAAGCTGCGGTCTTTGGCAAAGGGAAAGCGCGCCGCCGGCCCGAACACGTGGACGTGCGCGTCGCAGGCGCCGGCCGGCAGCCTCAGCCGCGGCGCGGAAGGGTTCGGGTTATAGGTCAGCGCGGGCTGCATCAGCGAGGCCGCCTCAGGCGATCCGCTGGCGCATTGCCTCGTAGAGGCACACGCCGCTCGCGACGGAGACGTTCAGGCTCTCGACCGCACCCGCCATCGGGATGCTCACCAGCTCGTCGCAGGTCTTGCGCGTGAGCTGTCGCATGCCCTCGCCTTCTGCACCCAGCACCAGCGCGAGCGGGCGCTTGAGGTCGCACTGGTAGAGCGTACCCGGCGCGTCGTCGCTCGTGCCCACGCACCAGATGTTGCGTTCCTTGAGCTCGTTGAGCGTGCGCGCAAGGTTGGTGACCATGAAGTACGGCATCGTCTCGGCTGCGCCGCTGGCCACCTTGGCGACGGTGGCGTTGATGCCTGCCGCGTGGTCCTTGGGGGCGATGACCGCGTGGGCGCCGGCGCCATCGGCCACGCGCAGGCAGGCACCGAGGTTGTGCGGGTCGGTCACGCCGTCGAGCACCAGCATCAAGGGCATCGTGCCGGCGCTTTCGAGGCCTTCGAGCAATTCGTCGAGCGAATGGGTCTGCGGGATCGGCTCGACCCGCGCGGCCACGCCCTGATGGCCATGGCTGCCCGCGAGCTTGGACAGCCGGGCGCCATCAGCCTCGATCAGCCGGACGCCGGCTTCCTGCGCACGCGCGATGAATTGGCGCATCCGTGCGTCGCGCCGGCTGGCGTCAAAGAGCACCTCGATCACGGATTTCGGCGCGGTCTTGATGCGCACGCCCACGGCGTGGAAGCCGAAGATCACTTTGGGGGAAGACATCCACGGATTATCAAACACCCCCCAAGCCGCTTCGCGGCTCCCCCCTCTCTCGCCTCCGGCGGGAGGGGGCAATCCCGGCGGCCCGGCTAAGCCGGTTCCGCGGGATTTCTGGCCTCTGCCGCGCCGGATTCATGCGTTAGGCGCTGCTGCGCTCCTCGGCTGCGACGCGGCCGGCTTCGATGGTGATCCGGCGGTCGCAGCGCGCTGCGATGCCACGGTCGTGGGTGACCAGCACGAGCGTGGTGCCGAGTTCCCGGTTGAGGTCGAACATGAGCTCCATGACCTGCTCGCCGGTTGCGAAGTCGAGGCTGCCGGTAGGCTCGTCCGCCAGCAGGAGCTGCGGCTGCACCACGAAGGCGCGCGCGAGCGCCACACGCTGCTGCTCGCCACCGGAGAGCACCTTCGGATAGTGGCCGAGCCGCTGGCCGAGGCCGACGCGCTCGAGCATTTCGGTCGCCGCCTTGCGGGCGTCCTTGCGATCTGCCAGTTCGAGTGGCAGCATCACGTTTTCGAGCGCGCTCAGGTTGCCGAGCAGCTGGAAACTCTGGAACACGAAGCCGACCTTCTGCGCGCGCAGGGCCGCACGTTCGTCTTCGTCGATGGCGAACAGGTCTTCCCCGGCGAGTTTCACGGTGCCGCGGGTGGGCGTGTCCAGGCCGGCGACGATCGACAGCAGCGTGCTTTTCCCCGATCCCGATGCGCCGACGATGGCGGCGGTTTCCCTGGCGCCCAGCGTGAAGTCGATGTCACGCAGGATGTCGAGTGTTCCGGTGGAATCGGTGACCGACTTGAAGACGTGCTCGACGGCAACGATGGCGTCGGATGCGCCATCGGTTTGGATTGAGGACATTGAAAGGTTTCGCGTAGTGAATCGACGTCACTTTATCTTGAGCGGCACGGGCGCATGGTTTTCGATTTCCGCCATGGCCGCCACGGGTAAGCCGCCCGTGATCCTGGTGCTCGGCGATTCGCTCTCGGCCGAATACGGGCTGCGGCGCGGCGACGGCTGGGTGCCATTGCTCGAGAAGAGACTCGTGGAACAGAAGATTCCGGCAACGGTGGTCAACGCCAGCATCAGCGGCGACACCACGGCGGGTGGGCGCTCGCGGCTGCCCGGGCTGCTCGCGCAGCACCAGCCGACACATGTGGTGCTCGAACTGGGCGCCAACGACGCGCTGCGCGGCTTGTCGCTCACGAGCACCGAAGACAACCTCTTCCAGATGACCAAGACCGCCCAAGCCGCGGGTGCGCAGGTGCTGATCGTCGGGATCCAGGTGCCGCCCAACTACGGCAGCGACTACACGCGGCGCTTCGAGGCGATCTTCCCCAAGGTGGCGGGCACTGCAAAGACGCCGGTTGTGCCGTTTCTGCTGAAGGGCGTGGCGGATGGTCCCGACGCGGCAATGCTCTTCCAGGCCGACCGCATCCATCCCACCGCGGCAGCGCAGCCCCGCATGCTCGACAACGTCTGGTCACCGCTGCGGAAGATGCTTCCCAAATGACCCTGGAAACGACAAAGCCGCCGCAGCCATGCGCTGCGGCGGCCTGTATCCGCTTTCAACCTGTCGATTCAACCGTTCTTGGTGGGCAGTTCGGGAATAGTCGGCGGGTCGTGTTCCAGCGAAGCAACGTCGGTTTCCGGATCGTCCGGGGCCAGGCCGTCGCTGCTGGGCGAAAGCTTGCGCTGAGCCTTTTCCCTGGCCTTGTCTTCCTTCTTTTTCTTCTTCGCTAGTTCCCTCTGACGCTTCTCATAGCCATAGTTGGGTGTTGCCACAGCCGCTCCTTCTAACTCAGGCAGTCACGTTAACTGCACCTCGTCGGACTGTACGCGATATCGGCCCGCCTTCAGAGCGTGGCGAGGGCCTGCTCGAGATCGGCGCGCAGATCGTCGACATCTTCCAGGCCGACGGAAAAACGCACCAGCGTACCCCTGTGCGGCCAGTGCGCGACGCTCTGATCGCGCATGAGGCCGATGTCGTAGGGCACGACGAGGCTGATCGGCCCGCCCCACGAGTAGCCGAGCCTGAAAAGCGACAGACTGTCGCAAAAGCGGTCGACTTGCTCGGTACCGTAGCGCGCATCGAAGACCACTGAGAAGAGTCCGGCAGCAAGATCGGTGGTACCGCAGAGCCGCAACCAGTTGGCATGCCCTGGCGAGCTTTCGAGCGCGGGGTGCAAGACCTGCGCGATCTCCGCGCGGTCCTCGAGCCAGAGCGCCAGCTCGCGCGCGCTGCGGTCGTGCGCGGCATAGCGCAGGGCAATGCTGGGGAGAGAACGCAGCACCGTCTCGACATCGCCCACGCCGATGCCGTAGCCCATGCGCATGTGCGTGAGCTTGATCGCGCGGTGCAAGCGCTCGTCACACGTCGTCACGCTGCCCATCAGCACGTCGCCGCCGCCGCTGGGGTACTTGGTGAGCGCCTGGATCGAAATGTCGACGCCCTGCCCGCTTCCGTTGAAGTCGAACGGCGCGAACGCGAGGCCGGCGCCCCAGGTGTTGTCGAGCGCAACGATCACCCCGCGGGTGCGGCAGACCTTGGCCAACGCGGGTAGATCCGGGAATTCCATGGTGACCGACCCCGCCGCCTCGACCCAGACCAGCTTGGTGCGCTCCGAAATCTTGGCCGCGAGGTCCGCCGGATTCATCGCGTCGTAGAGCTTGTGCGTGATGCCGAAGTTAGCCAGCTCGCCATTCGCCAGCGCCTTGTTCGGCCCGTAGGCATTGTCGGGAATCAGGACCTCGTCACCGCTCTTGAGCAGCGCAAACGACACCAGCGCGATCGCGGCAAGACCGCTGGGGACCAGCAGGCATTCGGTGCCGCCTTCCAGTGTGGCGAGCCGCTCCTCGAGCGTGAAGGTGGTCGGTGTGCCGTGAAGGCCGTAGGTATAGCCGGCCTTGGTTTTCCAGTCCCGCGCCCGCATCGCAGCCACGTCAGCAAAGAACACCGTCGACGCCTTGTAGACGCCCACCTGGGGCGACCCGAACTTCGCGGGAGGGACGTACGGGTGGTGGATCAGGTCGGTAATGGGCTTATTGGGCATGCCGCCATGCTAGTCGACCTCGATGGACCGGCACACAATCCGCCCTGGTTGACGCCTGCAGACCTCTCCCAAGGACGCTTCGATGACGACCATCCATGAACTCTTCCCCTACCTCTGCGTGCAGGACACTGCCGCGGCGATTGCCTTCTATGGCGAGGTATTCGGCGTGAAGGAGAAATTCCGCTTGACCGAGCCCAACGGCCGCATCGGACATGCCGAGCTGGACTTCAACGGCGCAACGCTGATGCTGTGCGACGAGTTTCCCGAGTACGGTATCCGCAGCGCAAACACGATTGGCGCCACGCCGGTCACGCTGCATCTGCATGTCGACAACTGCGACGCCGTCATCGAGCGGGCCTTGAAGGCGGGCGCCAAGCTGGAGATGGCGCCGCAGGATCAGTTCTATGGCGAGCGCTCAGGCTCGTTCAAGGATCCTTTTGGCCACCGCTGGAACGTCGGCCATTCGATTGAAGAGTTTTCGACGGACGAGATGCAGCGGCGATACACCGAGGCGCTCAAGCCCTGAGCGCCTCGATGCGGGAAGTGGTCAGACCGACCACTTCTCCATGAGCTTCTCGGGGCCCATGGAGTCATAGCCCTCGAAAGGCTGGTGAATCCACGGATCCGTCGGCAGAAACTCGACAGAGTAATCCGGAGTGAAGGTCGACAGCGCCTTCGTCCAGAGCACCGCGCTGCGCAGCTCGGTGATGGGCTTGTAGCTGCTCTTGAGCATCTCGACCACGGCGTGCAGCGTGTGGCCCGAATCCGCGAGGTCGTCGACCAGCAGCACCTTGCCAGCGATCTCGCCCTTGGGCGTGGTGATGTAGCGCGCGATGTCGAGGCGGCCCTGGATCGTGCCCGCGTCCGCGCGATACGAGCTCGTCGACATGATCGCCAGCGGCTTGTCGAAGATGCGCGAGAGCACATCACCGGGTCGCATGCCGCCGCGGGCGAGGCACAGGATGGTGTCGAAATGCCAGCCCGACTGGTGCACCTTGATCGCGAGCTTCTCGATCAGGTTGTGGTACTCGTCGTAGCTAACGTAGAGATGCTTGCCGTCTTCGGTCAACATGAAAGATCGTCTCCTGCGGTGGGTCAGTCTGCGAGATAGGGGTGGCGCATCATGATCGTGTGATCACGGTCGGGGCTGGTCGAAACCATGTGGATCGGCACGCCCGTGACTTGCTCGATGCGCTGCAGATAGAGCCGCGCATTGATCGGCAGCTTCTCGTATTGCGTGACGCCCACGGTGCTTTCGGTCCAGCCTTCGAGCGTCTCGTAGACCGGGGTGCAGCGTTCGATCTCGTCCGCGCCCATGGGCAGGATGTCGGTGAATTCGCCGTCGAGCATGTAGCCCGTGCACAGCTTCAGTTCCTTCAGGCCGTCGAGCACGTCGAGCTTGGTGATGCACAGGCCGCTCAGCCCGTTGACCTGGGCGGAGCGCTTGAGCAGCGCCGCGTCGAACCATCCGCAGCGGCGGCTGCGGCCCGTGGTCACGCCCTTTTCGGCGCCCACGGTACTCAGGTGGTAGCCGACGGTGCCGGGCTTTTCCCAGTCAAGTTCGGTCGGGAACGGACCGCCGCCGACGCGCGTGCAGTAGGCCTTGGTGATGCCGAGGATGTAGTGCAGCATGCCCGGGCCCACGCCGGAACCAGCGGCCGCATTGCCAGCCACGCAGTTGCTGGAGGTGACGTACGGATAGGTGCCATGGTCCACGTCGAGCAGCGTGCCTTGCGCACCTTCGAACAGCAGATTGGCGCCGTCACGATGCGAGTCATTGAGTTCGCGCGACACGTCGGCCATCATTGGCTTGAGCAATCCGGCGTGGCGCATGGCTTCGTCGTAGACGGCGTCGAATTCGATCGGTGCCGCGCCAAGCACTTCGGTCAGCACATGGTTGTGCAGTTCGAGCAGGATCTTCAGCTTGCTTGCGAAGCGTTCCGGATGCTTCAGGTCCTGCACCCGCAGCGCGCGGCGGGCGATCTTG
>JAGIAI010000062.1:0-26096 GCA_017744935.1 Variovorax sp. | reverse complement strand
CTTCTCGAGACCTTCGATTTCCTCGAACAGCTTGGCCGCCGACAGCACCACGCCATTGCCGATGTAGCACTTCACGCCAGGACGCATGATGCCGCTGGGGATCAGGTGCAGCGCGGTCTTCACGCCGTTGATGACCAGCGTGTGGCCCGCGTTGTGGCCGCCCTGGAATCGCACGACGCCCTGCGCGCTTTCGGTCAGCCAGTCGACCAACTTGCCCTTGCCCTCGTCGCCCCATTGGGTGCCGACGACGACCACGTTTCTTCCGGTGGTTACGCTCATGATGTTTCGCTTCAGAGGATTCAGATGGCTTGCACGCGCCATTGGCCGTCGAGCTCGACGAGCTCTCGGTCGCAATGGAATTCGTCGATTTCGCTGTCGTGGCCGGGCAGTACGCACACCACGGTTTCGCCCTGGCCGCGCAGGGCCGCGATGGTCTTGTTCAGGGCCTCGGCGTCACTCCAGGGCGCGCGTATGGCGGCGCGCAATGGCTGGGCCGGCAGGACGCCCACCAGTTCGCGCACATCGAGACTGAAGCCGACTGCGGGCCGGTTGCGGCCGAACACGGCGCCGACTTCGTCGTAGCGCCCGCCACGTACCAGCGCATCGCTGGCGCCGCTCGTGTAGACGCCGAAGCGCATGCCGCTGTAGTAGGCATAGCCGCGGAGATCGGCGAGGTCGAAGCTGACTTTCGCGCCGTCGATACGGCCGGCGAGCTGGCGGAGATCGGAGAGTGCTGCTCGTACGCCGGCAATGTCGGGAAGGACCTTGGCGGCCTCGTCGAGCACGGCGACATCGCCATAGAGCTGGACGAGCGCACGCAGCCCTTCGCGCGATTGCGCCGGGAAGTCCGCAGTGAGTTCGCGAAGGCCGCTCGCGTCCTTGGCGGCCAGCGCGGCGTGGACCCGGGCGATCGCCGCGCCGTCGACCGGCACGCCGGCAAACAACGAACGCACGATGCGGGCGTCGGCCATGTCGACGATCACCGGGGCCTGCGCAAGGCCGGTGATGCCGGCGGCGTTCAGGCAGTCGAGTGCAAGACGAAGGATTTCGGTGTCGGCCTCAAGCCCGGCATGACCGTAGATTTCGGCACCGAACTGGAGCGGCTCGCGGGTCGCGTGCGGGCGGTCAGGCCGCGTATGGAGAACAGGTCCGCAGTAGCAAAGCCGGGTGACGCCGGCCCGATTGAGCAGATGGGCGTCGATGCGCGCGACCTGCGGCGTGCTGTCCGCCCGCAGGCCCATGCTGCGGCCGGACAGCTGATCCACCAGTTTGAAGGTCTGGAGATCGAGCGCCTCACCGGTGCCCGAAAGCAGGGATTCGAGGTGTTCCAGAAGCGGCGGCATGACCAGCTCGTAGCCGAAGGCACGGGCGGTATCGAGCAACTGGCGTCGAAGTTCTTCGATGTGGCGCGCCTCGGAGGGCAGCACATCGGCAATGTGATCCGGAAGGACCCAGGCGGACATGGGGATCGGCGGCGTGGTTAAACCGGGATTCTACCGGCACCGCATCAGGCAATGATCCAGAGCAGGAACAGCCCCAGGAGAATGCTGCAAAGACCGAAGAAGCGGAGCTGCCCGTCGCGAAGCTGCATGAGCTGGCCAAAGCCCTTGCGCCATCCGCCGGGCGAGAAGAAGGGCAGCAGCCCTTCGATCACCAGCACCAGCGCAATGGCATTCCAGAAGGTATCGGAGTCCATGACCGACTTCAGGCCGAGGCCACCCCGAGCCGCGGCTCAGCGCCGCGGCGCGTTCGAGGTGGACCCGGAGCTCTGCATCGAGCGGAAGAAGTCAGACGACGGATCCAGGATCATCACGTCGCTCTTCTTGTTGAAGCTCTGCTTGTAGGCATCGAGGCTTCTGTAGAACAACGCGAACTGCGGATCGCGGCCGAACGCGTCGGCGTACAGGCTCGCGGCGCGGGCATCGCCCTCGCCCTTGATCTTCTGCGCGTCGCGGTAGGCGTTGGCGACGATCACCTCGCGCTGTCGATCGGCATCGGCGCGGATCTTTTCGCCCTCAGCCACCCCGGTCGAACGCAGCTCGTTCGCCACGCGCTTGCGCTCGGCCTCCATCCGGCGGTAGACGGATTCGGTGATGGCCTCGACGTAATCGACACGGGTGATCCGGACATCGATGATGTCCACGCCCCAGGGCTTGGCGCCCTTCACCACTTCCAGCACCTCGCGCTGCACGTCGGACATCAGCTGCTCGCGGCGCACCGAGATCAGGTCACGCACGGTTCGCTTGTTGATGTTTTCCTGGAACGCATTGCGCACCACCCGGTTGAGTTGCACCGCGCCCGCATTCTCATCGAGACCGACGTTGCGGATGTATTCCGACGGGTTGGTGATGCGCCAGCGCACGTACCAGTCGATCACCACGCGCTGCTTTTCGGCGGTAAGCATCGGCTCGGGATCGAGGCTCGACAGCGTCAGGAGGCGCTTGTCGATGTACGACACGTTCTGGAACGGCGGCGGAAGCTTGAAGTTCAAGCCCGGCTCTGTGATGACTTCCTTGATCTGGCCCAGGGCATAGACCACGCCGAACTGGCGCTGGTCAACCACAAAGAGGGTCGAGCTTGCCAATGCGAGCAGCACGAGGATCGAGGAAACGATGAATCCGATTCTGTTCATGGGGTCAGTCCTCAGCGCACGTCGCGGTCACGTGAGCGGCCATCGCGCGCCCGGGAATCGGCCGGCGCGACCGGAATGACAGACGACTGCGGCGGTGCGGTCCCCGCCACGTTAGGGCTCGCGGCATCGGACGGCGTGGCGGCGGCGCTGTTCTGGGCGGACATCTGCATCAGCTTGTCGATCGGGAGGTAGAGCAGGTTGGAGTTCTGCTTCGAGTCGACCATCACCTTGGTGGTGCTGCTGTAGATCTGCTGCATCGCGTCGGTGTACATGCGATCGCGCGTGACTTGCGGGGCCTTCTGATATTCGGCCAGCACAGAGCTGAAGCGCTGTGCATCACCCTGCGCCTGCGCAATGATCCGGGCCTTGTAGGCTTCCGACTCTTCCTTGAGACGGGCACCGGTACCGGTCGCGCGCGGCACGACGTCGTTGGCGTAGGCCTGCGCCTCGTTCTTGGTGCGCTCGCGCTCCTGGCCCGCCTTCAGCACGTCGTCGAACGCGGCCTGAACCTGCTCGGGCGGACGAACACCCCCCTGCTGGAGGTTGATGCCGACGATCTCGACGCCGACCTTGTAGCGGTCGAGGATGGTCTGCATCAGGTTACGCACACGCGGAGCGATCTGGTCGCGTTCATCCGCCAATGCGGCGTCCATGCGCATCTTGCCGACCACTTCGCGCACCGCGGTCTCGGCGACCTGCACCACGGCGTCGGCAGGCGCCTTGCTCTCATAGAGGAAGGCGCGCGCGTCGTTCAGCCGGTACTGGACGGCAAACTTGATCTCGACGATGTTCTCGTCCTCGGTCAGCATCGCCGATTCGCGCAGGCCGGTAGAGCGCACGATGGTGTCCCGCCCGACGTCCGCGGAACGGATCTGCGTGGTCACTACGACTTCGTGCCGCTGGATCGGATACGGCAGGCGCCAGTTGAAACCGGCGCCAACGGTCGACTTGTAGCGGCCGAACTGCGTGATGACCGCCTGCTGGCCTTCGTTGACGATGAAGAAGCCGGTGCCGAGCCAGATCAGCACAGCCACTGCGGCCACGAGGCCAATCCCGAAGCCCGCGTTCTTCATGTCGGGCTTGAGGCCGCCGCCGTTGCCACCGTTCGGGCGATCACCGCCGCCACGGCCACCGAAGAGGCCGCCGAGCTTGCGGTTGAAGTCGCGCCACAGTTCGTCGAGGTCCGGCGGGCCCTGGTTGGGGCCCTGCCCGCGGGGACGATTGTTGTTGCCAGAAGGCGGCGGCACCGGGGGTTCGCCATCAGGCCGGTTCGCGGCGGGACGGTCGCCGTTGGACGAGGAATCGTCGCCACGGCCCCACCGGCCGTCGTTCAGATTGAACATGCCGTGAAACCGTCTCCACACTGGCTTTGCATTCATTCGGTTGGTGTTCTTGAGTCAGTGAGCTGATTGTGCCCAATTCAACTGGCGGCATCGTGCAATTCGGCGCCAGCTCTTGGGGTCATGCCTTCGTCGGGTGCCGGACGGGCGCGCTGCGCCAGTTCTGCGCGCAAGGCAGGCAGGCCCTCGCCAGTGCGGGCGCTAAGGAAGATCCGGGGCACCTGCAGACCGTCGACGTTGATCTCGTCGCACAGCTGCAACGGATGCCGGTTCGGTTCGATGGCGTCGAGCTTATTGAACACCAGGAGCTGCGGCACGGCGTCCGCCCCGATGTCCTTGAGCACGGCCTGCACTTCGGCCATCTGTTCCGGGTAGTGGGGGTTGGAGGCATCGACCACGTGGAGCAGCAGGTCGGCATCGACCGCTTCCTGCAGCGTGGCCTTGAAGGCATCGATCAGCCCGTGCGGCAGCTCCCGGATGAAGCCAACCGTGTCGGACAGCGAGACCTTGCGGCTTGCGTCACCAAGGTAGAGGTGGCGCGTGGTCGTGTCCAGAGTGGCAAACAGCTGGTCGGCCGCATAGGCGCGCGCCTTGACCAACGCGTTGAACAGCGACGATTTTCCGGCGTTCGTGTAGCCGACCAGCGAGATGTTGAAGGTGTCGCGCCGCTCACGCTGTCGGCGTTGGGTCCCGCGTTGGCGCTGCACCTTCGAGAGGCGTTCGCGCGTTCGCTTGATAGCCTCGCCGATCATGCGGCGGTCGAGCTCGATCTGCGTCTCGCCCGGACCGCCCCGCGTACCGATACCGCCCCGCTGGCGTTCAAGGTGGGACCATCGGCGAACAAGCCGCGTGCTCAGGTATTGCAGCCTCGCCAGCTCGACCTGTAGCTTGCCCTCATGGGAGCGCGCGCGCTGCGCGAAGATTTCGAGGATAAGGAAGGTGCGGTCGTAGACGGCCAGGCCGAGCTGCCGCTCGAGATTGCGTTGCTGAGCTGGGCTCAGCGCCTGGTCGAAGATGACCTCGCTGGCGCGATACAGCTCGGCCAACTCGCGGATCTCGTCTGCCTTGCCGCTACCGACGAACAGTGCGGCATCGGGCGCTTTGCGCTTGCAAACGAGGCGTGCAACAGGTTCGAGCCCGGCCGTTTGCGCAAGCAGGCCCAGTTCCTCGAGTTCGCTGTCGAAATGGGGCAGCCCGAAGTCCACGCCGACAAGAACGACGGCGCCTTCCTTGCGGGGGATTGGCTCAGACAATCGAAATCAATTGGAAAAAGCGCGGTGGGTGATCCACCGCGCCTCGTGCCTGCTCAGGCTGCTGCGTCGTCGCTCTCGGTAACCGAGAAGTTGACGGCCCGCCCGGGCACGATGGTGGAGATGGCATGCTTGTAGACCATCTGGGTCACCGTATTGCGAAGCAACACGACGTACTGGTCGAAAGACTCGATCTGACCTTGCAGCTTGATACCGTTGACCAGGTAGATCGAAACCGGCACGTGCTCTCGGCGCAAAGTGTTCAGGAACGGGTCTTGTAGAAGTTGCCCTTTATTGCTCACGATATTCTCCGTGTTCAAGAGTTGTTGTTGAGCCGGTCACCTTAACACAGCGATTCCGCGCCGCAGCAAAAAAGCGCAAAAGGCCTTCGAAAAAAAGCGTCTCTCTCGCTCGGCACTCAGCCGCTCAGGCGTCCTTGTCCGCGTATGGATTGTGCGAGGTCTTGAGCTCGATCCGCAAGGGTGTGCCGATGAGGTCGAACTCCTTGCGGAAGCGCGCTTCGAGAAAGCGCTTGTAGGCGTCAGTCACGTGCTCCAGCGAGTTGCCGTGGATCACGATGACGGGCGGGTTCATGCCGCCCTGGTGCGCATATCGCATCTTCGGCCGGAACATGCCCGACTTCTTGGGCGCCTGGAACTGCACGGCTTCAAGCAACAGCCGCGTCAGCACCGGCGTCGACATCTTGCGCGTGGCGGACTTGTGCGCCTGCACGATCGATTGCCACAGCGGGCCCAACCCTTGCCGCTTGGCAGCAGAAATGAAATGCAGCGCGGCGAACTTGAGGAACGGCAAGCGGATCTCGATCTGGCGCTGGACCTGCTCTCGCTGGTAGCTGTCCACCGCGTCCCACTTGTTGATTGCGATGACCACGGCGCGGCCACTTTCGAGGATGTAGCCCGCAATGTGGGCATCCTGGTCGGTGACGCCTTGCGTCGCATCGAGCAGCAGCAGGACGACATTCGCAGTTTCGATGGCCTGAAGCGTCTTGACGACCGAGAACTTCTCGATGGCCTCGAACACCCTGCCCTTGCGACGCAGGCCGGCCGTATCAATGAGCTCGAAGCGTTGCCCGTTGCGCTCGAAGGGCACCATGATCGCGTCGCGCGTGGTGCCAGGCATGTCGAAAGCGACGAGGCGCTCCTCGCCGAGCCACGTATTGATCAGCGTCGATTTGCCGACGTTGGGCCGACCGGCTACCGCCAGCTTGACCGGCTTGTTGACGTCGTCTTCCTCATCTTCGTCGTCTTCCGGAAGATTCAGCGGTTCGAGTGCAAGCTCGACCAGGCCGCGGATACCCTGACCGTGCGCCGCCGAGATCCCATACACCTCGCCGAAGCCAAGCTCATAGAAGTCCACGAGCTTCGCGCTGTCCTGCATCCCTTCGGCCTTGTTGGCGACGAGCAGGCACGGCTTGCCAAGGCGGCGCAGTTCGTTGGCGATGTCATGGTCCTGGGCAGAGAGGCCTTCGCGCGCATCAACCACGAAGATGACCACATCGGCCTCGGCCACTGCCTGCCGGGTCTGCTTGGCCATCTCCTTGAAGATGCCGCTGCCGGCGTCGGGCTCGAAGCCCCCCGTGTCGATCACGATGAACTCGTGCTTGCCCAGGCGGCCATTGCCATAGTGACGATCGCGCGTGAGCCCCGCGAAGTCCGCGACGATGGCGTCGCGCGTTTGCGTCAGGCGATTGAACAGCGTCGACTTGCCGACGTTCGGACGCCCGACCAGTGCGATGACCGGCTTCATTGAAGGCGCCCTCTCATCGGATTACTCCGGCCGGTAGCCGAACACGCCGCCGTTCCGGGTGACGACCACGACCGTATTGCCGGCAATCACCGGCGTGGCCACGATGGGCGAACCGTCCGGCACGATGCGGTTCAGTGCGGTACCGTCATCACGCGAAAGGAAGTGCAGCTGTCCGGTTGCATCGCCGATGATCAGCGAGCGACCCACGGCGAGCGGCGCGGTGAGGACGTGATACTTGAGCAGGTCCGCCTGCTGCCATGCGCGTTCGCCGTCGGCGCGGCGCCAGGCGATCACGGTGCCGTTGTCCTCAGTGCCGTACACGAAGCGATCGTCGCCACCAACGCCGTCGTTGCCGGCTGCCGGCTTGGTCCAGATGAGTGCACCGCGAGCGGCGTCTACGCAACCCACGGAAGCGGAATAGGCCCTCGCGCACACGCTGTCGCCCACACGGCTTGCGCTGCCGGTCAGGTCGACCAGACGCTCGACGTCGTTCGTGCCGCGCGGCGCGGCGATGGGTGCCTCCCAGCGGCTCGTGCCGTTGGCCGGGTTGATGCCGACCAGTCGGCCGCCGACGCCGGTGACCAGGGTGTCGCCCACGGCCAGCAGGACGCCCGGCTTCTTGAGCACCAGGTTCTCCGCATTGCGTTGCTGCGACCACAGGCGGCGTCCACTCTGGCCATCCCAAGCGCTCATGGTGCGATCGGCAGTCTGGACAAAGACGCGCCGACCCGCCACCAGCGGCTGCGTGAAAGCCTGGGCACTCAGGCGCTGCTTCCAGAGCACTTTGCCGCCTTGCAGGGCGACCAGTTCGTTGTTGGTGGTGATGACTGCCACCAGCGAGCCGTCGCTGCCGACGCCCGCGACCAGCGAGGCGCCCGCACTCGCACGCCAGACTTCCTGGCCCGCGCGCGAATCGATAACGACGACGGTGCCATCGCTCGAAGCCACTGCGACGTTGTCGCCGCTGACATTGGTTGACAGCGGGAAGTTGACCGCCGGAATACGCACGGTCCAGGCTTGCTTGACGCCCATCACAGCCACGTTGGCCGGGAGTTCGACAGGCTTCGGACGCGGTGTCCCGGAGCAAGCCGCGAGCGCAGCCATCAGGACCACGGCGGACCCTGTGCGCAGGACGCGCGCCGAGGGCAGATAACGCTTGAGATTCATGGTGTGTTCTTGGCGGGGGATGCGGCACCGGTCTGGGGCGTCAGGCTCTTCGGATCGACGCCGACCGCGTTGAGCTTGATCTCCACGAGACGGCGATATTCCGTACGCGTGTCGAATGCAGCCCATGCCTTCTGGTACTCGGCCTTGGCCTCCTCACGCTTGCCCTGAGCAAGGTAGATGTCGCCCTTGCGATCGGCCACCAGCGCCTCGAATTCCTTCGGCACTTCGCCCGAAAGCTGCTTGAGCGCTTCGTCGTACGACTTGGCATCCAGCAGTTCGCCAGCGAGCCGCAGCTTCGCGACCATCTTGTAGCCCGGATCGACCGCGTTTTCGGCCACCCACGCGAGAGCCGCGCGAGACGCATCGGCGTTGCCCTTGTCATAGAGAGACCTGGCTGCCAGCAGACCCGCCTGCTGGGCATAGGCGGTGCCGGCGAACTTGGCTTTCATGTCCGCCAGTGCCCGCTCCAGGCGGGCAGTGTCCCCAGCCTGCGCGCTGCGCTCGACTTCGTCATAGAGCGCCGATGCCTGGGCCGCCTTGCTGCGCTGGAAGTACTGCCAACCGTTCCACGCCACGAAGGCGCCGGCCACGAGAAGCACAACCCAGGTGATCAGGGTGCCGTAGGTGTTCCAGAAATGCTTGAGCTGGTCGAGCTGTTCCTGTTCTTCGAGATCGAGATGGGTGGCCATGCGCTGTCAGTTGTTGGGAGCCGAGGATTGTAGGGTGGCCGCCCATGTGGCCACATCGACCAGTGGACGCGCCGTCTGGGCACCGGTGCCGTCGCGCAGTGCCTTCACCATGACTTCGCCGCGAGAGAGTTCATCCGTCCCGAAGATCAGGGCGTAGTTCGCACCACTGGCATCGGCTTTCTTGAACTGGGACTTGAAGCTGCCGAGACCATCGACCGTCGCGGCATGCATCTGCGCGCGCACGCCGGCTTCGCGAAGTTGCTGCAGGGTGCGCAGTGCAACGGGCATCGCGGAAGCGTCGGGCACGACCGCGTAGACATCGGGTACCGGAAGCGGGATGGCGGCGCCCTGCTCTTTCATGAGCTCGAGGATCCGCTCGACGCCGATGGCCCAGCC
Organism: Variovorax sp.; assembly: GCA_017744935.1. GTDB lineage: Bacteria > Pseudomonadota > Gammaproteobacteria > Burkholderiales > Burkholderiaceae_C > Variovorax. The sequence continues at coordinate 16,855 of JAGIAI010000062.1, read as the reverse complement.
CACGGCAGGGGCCGGCTTTCCGCCGATTTGCGCGATCAGATCGTCGTAGCGGCCGCCGGCGCACACCGTGCCTTGCGAGCCCAGCCGGTCGGTCACGAACTCGAACACGCTGAGGTTGTAGTAGTCGAGGCCACGCACCAGGCGAGGATTGATCGTGTAGGCGATGCCGTTGGCGTCCAGGATAGCCTTCAGTCCATCGAAGTGGGCGAGCGATTCGGCACCGAGGAAGTCCATCAACCTCGGCGCGGATTCCACGATCTCTTTCATCGCCGGATTCTTCGTATCGAGAATCCGAAGCGGATTGCTGTGCAGACGGCGCTTCGCGTCTTCATCGAGCCGGTCCGCGTGGCGCTCGAAATGGGCGATGAGTTGGGCCCGGTGCTGCGCGCGCTCGGCCGGCTGACCCAGGCTGTTCAGCTCAAGTCGAACGTCCGTCAGGCCGATCGCCTTCCAGAGCGCGTTGGCCAGCAGAATCAGTTCCGCATCGACATCGGGGCCGGCGAAGCCCAGCGCTTCCGCGCCAATCTGGTGGAACTGGCGGAAACGCCCACGCTGCGGCTTCTCGCGCCGAAACATCGGCCCGATGTACCAGAGGCGCTTGCCGCCGTCATAGAGCATGTTGTGCTCGACCACCGCGCGCACCAGGCCCGCTGTGTTCTCCGGGCGAAGCGTCAGGTGGTCGTTGTCGCCGTACTTGTCCGAGCGATCATGGAAGGAGTACATCTCCTTCTCGACGATGTCGGTCACCTCGCCAATGCCGCGCACGAACAGCGCCGTGTGTTCGAGGATGGGGGTGCGAACGTTGCGATAGGCAAAGCGCGCCATTACGTCCCGCACGGTGGCTTCAAGCCATTCCCAGCGCGCCGACTCGGGCGGCAATATGTCGTTCATGCCTTTGACGGCATTGAGTTTTTCAGCCATGGATGCAGTGCTCAGACAGCTTGTGCGACATGCTCGCCGCCAAAGCGTTTTTCTACGTAGTTCTCGACCAGCTTGTGGAACTCGCGCGCGATATCGTCGCCGCGCAACGTGAGTGCCTTTTCGCCGTCGATGAAGACCGGCGCCGCGGGGGCTTCGCCGGTCCCGGGAAGACTGATGCCGATGTCGGCGTGCTTGCTTTCGCCAGGACCGTTGACGATGCAGCCCATCACGGCGACTTTCATCGTCTCCACGCCCGGATACTTGGTGCGCCAGACCGGCATCTGCATGCGCAGATAGTCGTCGATCTGCTTGGCGAGTTCCTGGAAGGTCGTGCTGGTCGTGCGGCCGCATCCGGGGCAAGCGGTCACGCTCGGCACAAATACACGCAAGCCGAGCGCCTGCAGGATCTCGTTCGCAATGACGACTTCCTGCGTGCGCGATTCACCCGGCTGAGGCGTGAGCGACACACGGATCGTGTCGCCGATGCCCTCCTGCAGCAGGATCGACAGCGCGGTCGCCGAAGCTACCGTGCCTTTGGTGCCCATGCCGGCCTCGGTGAGACCGAGGTGCAAGGCGTAGTCGCAGCGCTTGGCAAGCTCCCGATAGACAGAGATCAGATCCTGCACACCGCTCACCTTGCAGCTCAGGATGATCTGGTCGCCATTCATGCCCATCGACTCAGCGAGCCTTGCAGACTCGATCGCGGACGTGATCAGCGCCTCGTACATCACCTGCTTCGCGTCCCATGGGTCGGCGCGCCGGCTGTTGATGTCCATCAGGCTCACGAGCAGTTCCTGGTCGAGACTGCCCCAGTTCACGCCGATGCGGACCGGCTTGTTCCACCGCATTGCCGCGTCGATCATCTGGCCGAACTGGCGGTCGCGCTTATCGCCCTTGCCCACATTGCCAGGGTTGATGCGGTACTTGCTCAGCGCTTCGGCACAGGCCGGGTACTCGGTGAGCAGCCGATGGCCGTTGTAGTGAAAATCGCCGACCAGCGGAACGTCGACGCCCATGCGGTCGAGCTGCTCGCGGATATACGGCACCTGCGCCGCCGCTTCCGGCGTATTGACAGTGATGCGCACCAGTTCAGAGCCAGCATTCGCGAGTTCCTTGACCTGGATCGCAGTGCCGATCGCATCGACGGTGTCGGTGTTCGTCATCGACTGCACGCGCACGGGCGCATCGCCGCCGATCGTGACGGTCCGGGGCCCCCAGGTCACGCTGGCCTGCCGGGACCGCCGCGCCTTCGGTGCAGCGGCTTCGATCGGCAGGCAACCTAAATTGCTGGCGCTATCAGTCATGAGGACTCGCTCAAGGTTTGACTTCGAACCGTGCCACACCCCCGGAACGCGCGAGCGGAGCAAGGTCGAAGGGCTTGCCACGCACCTGCACCTGCACGCCGGATGCACGGCCGACGATCACCGCCAGCGGAAGCGTACCGGTCAGACCGACGGTTTCACCGGCCTTGACAGTGCGATGCAGCAATTGCTTGCCCCCGGGTTCGGTTACGGAGATCCAGGTGTCGTCGCGTGCGATGAAGACGATCAGATCATTGCTGGGAGTGGCCGGGACGGCGACTTCCGGCGCGGGTTCGACGGCGACCGGCTCTGCGGGAGGTGGCGGCGGTTCGGCCGGAACAACAGGCGAAACAGCCCCGGTCACCGTGCCCGGCGTCGGCCCCTCCGACTTCGACGAAGCGGTTTGTTCGCTGGAGGCACCACGCTCCATCAGATGAGAGATCGAATCGCTCACCCTGTCGAACAACGACTGGGGTAGCCAGAACAGCACGGCGGCGCCGATCAACAAAAGGATGACCACGATCACGAGCGGCCGGGATGGCAACGCGCTCGCACCACCGGAACGCGGCGAAGCAGAACGCAGGCTCTTGCTCATGGTGCGATCGGCCTCTGCCAGTGCAGGGCGCTGGGCGCCCGGCAGCTTGGCGAGCACAGGAGCCGGATCGATCCGAAGCGCGCGGCACACGCTCGCCGCGAGTGCGCGGGCGAACACCGGATCGGGCAAGGCCTCGATGTCATCGGCTTCCAGGGCCGCGAGCTTCTGCGTAGATACCTTGAGCGCGGCGGCTACCACGTCGATGTGCAGGCCATGCGCCTCTCTCGCTTCGCGCAGCATGTCACCGGCGGTCATGTTCGTGCTGTCGCCTCCAACCAGGGGCACCGCAGCCGATGCCCCGAATTCGCTTGCCCGTTCAATCATTGAAATTTCCGCGCTCGAAGGCCAGCGCTTCCCGAGACTGGGGGAAACGACGCTGCAACTGGGCACCCAACTGCGTAACTGCTTCTCGATTGTTGAGTTGGCGTTCGATCTTGATACCGAGCCATAGCGTCTCGGCGCTCGCCGACGGGCCGTTGTTAATACGGCGGATGTAGAACTGGGCGCGCGACCATTCTTCGCGCTGCACAAGAATCGAAGCGAGGTTGTAGCCAATCACCGGATTGCCCGCATCGATTTCGTACGCCTGCTGCAGGCTGCGCTCTGCCTCGGCACGCTGTCCCGCCTTGAGCTGACAGACACCTTGCGTCATGAGCGTCTTGGCGCGGTCCGTGTAGTTGGGCACCGCGAGCGCCGCCGAGAACTGCTGCTGGGCATCGGCAAATCGATTCTGCTGGCAGAGAAGCCATCCATAGTTGTGGAGCGCATTGGGCTCGCGCGGATTCAGGGCGAGCGCACGGCGGAAGCTGTCTTCGGCACCGGCGGGATCGTCAAGGCGCATGTAGACAACGCCGCGCAGGATGTAGGCGTCCGGGAACGTCGGATCCGCTGCCAGCGCCTGCTTGATCTCGTCCAGTGCGACGGTGGGTTGCCCTTGCTGGAAATAGCCGATGGCGAGTTCCACGCGCAGTTTGGCGCGCTTCCGGCCGTTGCTCTCATCCGACTCGGTCACGATGGCAGAGGCATTGGTACCGCTCGAGGGGATCGGCGCACTACCGTCCTTGGTCGCGCAAGACGCCAGCATGAACGCCGCAGCAAGCGCGAAAAGGGTTCGCATCGCCGCCTCGTGCGCGGAAGGAAAAGCCTGGCTCATCGGATCATTGCTCCTCGGCAGTGGGTTTGGCGGCCCTTGCCAGGGCCGGATGCAAAACAACGGTTCGGCGCTGTGCCATGCGCTCGGCCGCATGGGTGCGATCCTTGACGTCGCCGGCCAGTTGACCGCAGGCGGCATCGATGTCATCGCCGCGCGTCTTTCGCACGGTCGTCACGATCCCCGCCTCGCTCAGGATCTTCGCGAAAGCAAGCACCCGGGCCTGGGGCGACCGCACCAGGCCGGACGCGGGGAACGGATTGAAGGGGATCAGATTGAACTTGCACGACACGCCCCGCGAACGCACCAGATCGATAAGTTGGCGCGCATGCTCCGGCTGGTCGTTCACGCCGTCGAGCATGCAATATTCGAACGTGATGAAGTCACGTGGCGCGTGCTCGAGGTACCGCTTGCAAGCCTCCAGCAATTCGGCGATCGGGTATTTGCGGTTCAGCGGCACGAGGTCGCTGCGCAACGGATCGTTCGGCGCGTGGAGTGACACCGCGAGCGCGACGGCGCAATCCACGCCCAGCCGGTCCATCATGGGAACGACGCCAGACGTAGAGACCGTCAAGCGACGGCGCGACAGCCCGTAGGCGTTGTCGTCGAGCATGGTGCGCAGCGCCGGCACCAGTGCAGCATAGTTCTGCAGCGGCTCGCCCATGCCCATCATCACGACGTTCGAGATGACACGCTCGTCACGTTTGAGATGCTTGCGGAGGAAATGCTCGGCGAACCACAACTGCGCGACGATCTCGCCGGTCGTGAGGTTGCGGCTGAAGCCTTGGTGGCCGGTGGAACAGAACCGGCAGCCGACAGCGCAGCCAGCTTGCGAGGACACGCACAGCGTCCCGCGATCGTCCTCGGGAATGAATACGGCTTCCACCGCGTTCCCGTCGCCGACGTCGAACAGCCACTTGATGGTGCCGTCGGTGGATTCATGCTGCGTCACCACAGGCAGCGCCTCGACGCGTGCCGTGGTGGCGAGCTTCTCGCGAAGGGACTTCGCGAGATCGGTCATCTTGGAGAAATCGCTGGCGCCCCTCTGGTGGATCCAGCGAAAAAGCTGCGTCGCGCGGAAGCGCTTTTCTCCCAGCCGTTCGCAAAACGCGGCCAATCCCTCCAGATCGAAGTCGAGTAGGTTGACCGTGGTCATTGCGACGGGGGTCTGGTCCTCAGCGTGCGTAGACGTTGAGGCCGGCGAAGAAGAAGGCGACTTCGACGCGGGCGGTTTCGGGCGCATCCGAGCCGTGCACTGCATTGGCATCGATGCTGTCGGCGAAGTCGGCGCGGATGGTACCGGCGGCTGCCTTCTTGGGGTCGGTCGCGCCCATCAGGTCACGGTTCTTGGCGATGGCGTCTTCGCCTTCGAGCACTTGCACGAAGACCGGGCCCGAAATCATGAACTCGACCAGGTCCTTGAAGAAGGGCCGCTCCTTGTGAACGGCGTAGAACTGTTCTGCTTCGGCGCGCGACAGCTGCACCAGCTTGGCGGCCACGATCTTCAGGCCGGCGGCCTCGAAGCGGGAGACGATCTTGCCGATGACGTTCTTCGCGACTGCGTCGGGCTTGATGATGGAGAGGGTGCGTTCGATAGCCATTGAAGTGCTTTCTTGAGTGCTTGGATGTGAATAGGGTTCCATCAGTGTCGCAACGCGGGATTGCGACCCTTGACAAAGCTTTTGATTTTAACCGGCGCGGCGACGTCGACCCGCAAGAATGCGGGTGAAACATGGCCGCACGTTGCGGGTATCAGCGACCGCGGCGGCGGCCTCCGCCACCACCCTGCCCACCGAAATTGCCCCCGGACGAGCCGCCACGACGGCCTCCCTGGCGTTGATCCTTGCGCTGACGGGAGAAACTGTCCGCACCGATGTATCCCAGCGACGTCTTCATCGGATCGGGCTGATTGGCGCCTCCCGGCTGGCGGTCCTCGCCCTGCCGGTTCCGCCCTTGGCCCTGGCCCTGGCCCTGGCCCTGACCCTGGCCTGGGCCGCCACGACCACGACGCCCCTGCGGCGGCCCTTTTCCACCGCCGCGATCGGATCGAGCAGACGGCCCGTGGGCAAGAGGATTCGGGATCTGCATCTCGCGCTCGCCCTGGGGAGCGTTGCCGTTGCCGTTTCGATTCCCGCGTCGCTTGCGACCACGGCCGTTTCGTCCGCCACCACCCTCCTGCGGCTTGCCTCCAGCGCCGGCACGCCCGGTCCGCTCGACAGCGGCACCCGCCGCCTGGAGCAGCGCGCGAATGTCGCGGTCGTCGAGTTCCAGCCAGGCGCCACGCTTGAGTCCGCGCGGAAGGACCATCGCGCCGTAGCGGATGCGGATCAGACGGCTCACCGCGTGGCCGACCGATTCGAACAGTCGGCGCACTTCGCGATTGCGCCCCTCGGAAATGGTGACGCGATACCAGCAGTTGGAGCCTTCACCCCCGCCGTCCTCAATCGTCCCGAACTGCGCCATGCCGTCGTCCAGTTGGACGCCATCGAGCAAGCGCTGCTTTTCTTCGTTGCTGAGCGCGCCAAGCACCCGCACGGCGTATTCGCGCTCCAGACCGAAACGCGGATGCATGAGCCGGTTGGCAAGCTCGCCCGAACTCGTGAAAAGGAGCAATCCTTCGGTATTCAGGTCCAGGCGCCCGACTGACTGCCACTTACCCTGCTGCAATCTCGGCAGCTTTCGAAAAACGGTCGGCCGGTTCTGCGGATCGTCGTGCGTGACGACTTCGCCAATGGGCTTGTGATAGGCGATCACGCGGGCCGGCGGCGGCGCGATGCGGAAGCGGATCGGCTTGCCGTTGATCTTGACCTGATCCCCGTACTGAATACGTTGGCCGATGTGAGCTGGCTCGTTATTGACGGAGATCCGGCCCTGCAGGATGAGCTGTTCCATTTCCAGGCGCGAACCCAGCCCCGCTTGGGCAAGGACCTTGTGCAACTTCGGCGAGTCGGCCTCCGGAAGCAGCACGCGCTTGAGCGGCGGCACCTCGGGACTTTCCTCGTCCGCATCGAACTGGCCCGAAATGACGTCCGCGAAACGAATCGGCTCCGGAGGTGGTGCATTGCGCTGTTCGCGCTCAGCGGCGCGACGGGCACGATCGAGATCGTCTTCGTCCTCGTCTGGCTCCTCTTCGTCTTCATCCTCGTCCACTTGCGCCATCGACGGCGCCTCGACGGCCCGCACGGCTTCGGGTACGGGCTCGGTTTCAGGCGACTCGCTTACTTCAGCCGGCGCCTCAACGGGCACTGCAGCCTCAAGGGACTCAACGGGCTGTGCCGCCGCTTCGACATCGCCAGCCGGCTTCCGTCGCCGCGGACGACGCTTGCGGGGCGCTTCTGCCGCAGCGTCTTGCGTCTGCGCGGACGCGTTGACGTCGGAAGGCCCCTGCGCGACATCCCCGTGCTCTTCTGAAGCGGGATCGGTCGGCAGCGTCGCTGCGGCTTGGGGATCGTTGGAGCTCATGATCGGGTTCCGGAAGTGACAGCGGTGGTGTCGGCCTCTTCGGGCGCGGCCTCAGCATCGACAGGGGTGAATGGGGGCTCGACCGGCGAGGCATCCGGCGGGTCGGCAGCGAGAAGAGCAGCGGCCGGATCGTTCTCGGCGGTCATCGGCGCGTCGGGCTCGGACGCAGCCGCCATGGGCACTTCCGCAGCCGGCTCGGGCGACGCGGTGGAGCCGGCCTCATCATCCGGCTCGTCGATCGGGAGCGCCGACTGATCGCCACTGGCAGCCTGGTCCAGCGCGCTGATGAGCGCTCCTTGCTGTGCCGGCGATTCGATCACCGGCAACTGGTCGAGCGACGCGAGACCAAGATCGTCCAGAAACTGCCGGGTCGTCGCATACAGCGCGGGCCGGCCGACCGTCTCGCGGTGGCCGATGACCTCGATCCAGTTGCGATCCTCGAGCTGCTTGAGGATCTGCGAGTTGATGGTGACGCCCCGGATGTCTTCCATGTCGCCACGGGTGACCGGCTGGCGATACGCAATGATCGCCAGCGTTTCGAGCGCGGCGCGCGTATAGCGCGGCGGCTTCTCAGGGTGCATGCGGTCGAGGTGATCCCGCATTTCTGGCCGGCTCTGGAAACGCCAGCCGCTTCCCACACTCACAAGCTCGAGGCCGCGCTGCGACCAGTCGTCCTGCAACTCGTTCAACAGCGACTTGATCGTGTCGGCACCCAGTTCGTCGTCGAACAGCACGCGCAGTTCGCGCACCGGCAACGGCTGTGTCGAACAGATCAAGGCGGTTTCGAGAATGCGCTTGGCATCCGCCGTATTCATGGTTCGCGTTATCCGGGAAAAGGCGCCACGAGGACGCTTGTTCAGATGGATGGAAGAAGGCGCTGCGGGCACGCGGCACACGCAACGCGAAGCCGACATCAGGTCGCCGGCATGGCCCCTTGGGACCGTCAGGCGCGATTGTAATCCAGCCCCCAGCGAGACATCCCCTCGACGAGGTCGGCCGGCGGCGGCGACTTGAATTCCATGTGCCGCCCCGTCACGGGATGCACGAAGCCCAGCCTGAAGGCGTGCAACGCCTGCCTTGTCAGCCCTGCCGCTTCGGTGCCTCCATACAGGGCGTCGCCGACCAGCGGATGGCCGATCGACGCCATGTGCACACGGATCTGGTGGGTGCGCCCCGTTTCGAGCGTGCACCGCACCGCGCAGCCGAGGTCGTTGCTGTCGAGCGCCTCGATCAAGGTCCGCGCCGGCTTGCCAGGATGGCGCTCCAGATCGACCACCGCCATGCGAAGGCGATTGCGAGGGTCCCGTCCGATCGGGCTGTCGACGTGCCGGGCTTCGGCACCCTGCCAGGCCCGGTGTGCCATCGCGATGTACTGCCGCGTGACTTCGCGGGCCGCGATCAGCACCACCAGCGCATCCATCGCCGCCCTGCTTCGCGCTACCACCATCAGGCCGCTTGTATCGCGGTCGAGCCGATGCACGATGCCGGCGCGCGGCAAAAGCGCCGCGCGCGGATCGAGCGCCAGCAATCCATTGAGCAAGGTGCCGCTCCAGTTCCCTGGCGCGGGGTGTACCACCAGCCCGGCCGGCTTGTTGATGACGCGCAGATGCTCGTCCTCGTACAGCACTTCGATCGGCATCGCTTCCGGCCGGAAAGCCTGGCTTTGGGGCGTCGGCCGAAGTTCGATGCGCCCCGATTCGCCGGCATGCACCGTCACCGACGGCTTTGTGACCAGGCGGCCCTGCACCTGCACCATACCGGCGTCGATGAGTTGCTGGAGATAACTTCGGGAGAACTCCGGGACGAGCGCTGCAAGTGCCCGGTCCAAGCGCTGCGCGTGCTGGGTTTCGCCGATCAGGAAGGTGCGGATTTCGCTGGCATCGGACAGCTCGGCCGCCTCGTCGTGCTCGGCCACGTCCGAGGGGGTGCCCGAGGGGCCGGTCGATATAATTGAGGGCACCTGTTTCACGAAAGCCTTACTTGATGTTTCGCGCCAAATTATCGGTTGTCCCTGGCTGGCTGGCCCTCTGTGCGGCGGCGTGGCTGGTGGCCGGCTGCTCGTCGACCGACGTCGACAAGACCGCGAACTGGAGCCCCAACCGCATCTATTCGGAAGCCAAGGACGAAGTCGATTCCGGCGCCTACGACAAGGCCGTCCCGCTGTACGAAAAACTTGAAGGCCGCGCTGCCGGCACGCCGCTGGCCCAGCAGGCCCAGCTCGACAAGGCTTACGCGCAGTTCAAGGCGGGGGACAAGCCAGCCGCCATCGCCACGCTCGATCGCTTCATGAAGCTGCATCCTGCGAGCCCGGCGATCGACTATGCGCTCTACCTGAAGGGCGTGATCAACTTCAACGACGACCTGGGACTTTTCGCGTCCATGACGCGTCAGGATCTTTCCGAGCGTGACCAGAAGGCCGCAAAGGAATCCTTCGAGGCCTTCAAGGAACTGATCACCCGCTTCCCCGATTCGCGCTATACGCCGGATGCCCGGCAGCGCATGAACTACATCGTCAACTCGCTCGCCCAGTATGAAGTGCACGTGGCGCGCTACTACTACGAGCGAGGCGCCTACCTGGCAGCCGTGAATCGCGCCCAGCTCGCACTCGCCGACTACCGCGAAGTGCCTGCACTCGAGGAAGCGCTCTACATCATGTACGCGTCCTACGACAAGCTCGGCATGACCGAACTGCGCGACGATGCCAAGCGCGTACTGACACAGAACTACCCGAACAGCACGTACCTGAGCCGCGGCTTCCGTGGCAAGGACGATCCGTGGTGGAAGCTCTGGTGATTTGGCTCACCCCCAGGCTCGCTCATTTCGTGTAGCTCTCGCACCCCCTTCCAGGGGGCAATCCCGGCGACCCGGCCTAGCCGGTTCCGCGGGATTTCTGGCCCCCTCGGCGTCGATGTCTAGTTGCTGGCTTCGTTCTTGAGTGCGGTCAGCGCATCCTCGAAACCACCCTCGTCTTCGATGCGCCGCATCGGCGGCAGCGCAGCCAGCAGGCGCCGACCGTAGCCCATCGCAACGAGCCGGGTGTCGCAGATCACCAGCACACCCGTATCCGTTTCGCGCCGGATCAGCCGACCGGCGCCCTGCTTGAGCGCCACTGCGGCCTCGGGCAACGAGTAGTCGCTGAACGCACTCCGCCCTTGCAACTCGAGACGCTGGGAGCGCGCCTCCACCAGCGGATCATTGGGCGGCGGAAACGGCAGCTTGTCGATCACCACCAGTTGCAAGGCGTCACCAGGGGCATCGAAGCCTTCCCAGAAGGACGCGGATGCGACAAGCACGCAGCCGGCGCGCCCCTGCGCCGCTCCCTCACGAAATCGATCCATCAGCGTGCGCTTGGGCAATTCGCCCTGCACCAGCACCTCTGGGCGATCTGCGGAATCCAGCGTCTCGAAATCCTGGCGAATTGCGTCGCCGACAGTCCGCAGGGCGCGCAGGGTCGTCGTCAGAACAAGGGTGCGGCCGCCCAATTGACGTGCGCCGTGTGCGGCGAGCTTTGCCACGTGATGCCCGTGCGATGGATCGCTGGGCTTGGGGAACCGGCGTGGCACATAGAGCGCTGCCTGTCGCCCGTAGTCGAACGGACTCTTGACGCGCAACACTTCCGCGTCATCGAGTCCGCAAGGTTCGGTGAACCACTTGAGCGCCGGATCATCGCCCAGTGTTGCCGAGGTAAAGACCCACGCCCGGCCGTCGTCATCCGCCTTGTCCGGGTCCGATTTGAGAACGCGCGTGCGGACCGCCTCGGCAATGTCGAGCGGCGACTCGACCAGTCGCAGCTGCGAGCCCACATCCACCCAGCGAACCGACCCGGGCGGACAGGCCTCGGCGAACCGGGACGCACGCTCGGAAAGCTGCAAGGCACGCTCATGAAGCCGGACGAAATCCGGCGACAGTTCACTCACCGTGTCGAGCCCCCGCCCTGCTTCGGCGAACGCCCGCCCGAGCGCCTCCAACGCGTCCTGCCACGCCTGCACAGGAACCCCCTCTGGCGAGCCACCCGACCAGCGCAGTTTGGCGCCTGGGTATTGCTTCCCGCCCGACAACCGCAATTCCCGTGCGGCGCGCTCGATCCCTGCGACCAATTGCTGCCAGTCGACCAAACCTCGCGCATGTTGAAGTCCGGCCGCCAGGAGGTCGCGCGCGAAATCCAGCGCCTGCCCACTGCCGAGCTGGACACCCAGGAACTGGACGCCGGTCTCGTTCAACTGGTGCGCTTCGTCGAAGACCACGACCCGCACCGTCGGAAGCAATTCCGCCATGCCCGACTCCCGCACGGCAAGGTCGGCAAAGAACAGGTGGTGGTTGATGACCACGACGTCGGCCGCCATCGCCTCGCGTCGGGCGAGGTTGACGTGGCAGGGTTTGAACTGTGGGCACTGCGCGCCGAGGCAGTTGTCCCGTGTCGAAGTCACGAGCGGGATCACCGGGGAGCGCTCGTCAAGGCCCGGCAGTTCCGCAAGATCGCCGGTGCGCGTGGTCCTGGCCCATTGTTCGATCTTTGCCAGCGTGCGCAGCGAGGCGCGCTCCGGGGATGCGTCATGGCGTGCCTGATCGAGACGATGCAGGCACAAGTAGCTGGCCCGACCCTTGAGCAGGGCGGTCCGGACCGGCAAGCCGAGCGCGCCGACAAGCCGTGGGAGATCGCGGCCGAAGAGCTGGTCCTGCAGCGTCTTTGTCGCAGTCGACAGCAGCACGCGCTCGCCGCTCAGAAGTGCGGGCACCAGATATGAGAAGGTCTTCCCCACGCCGGTACCCGCCTCGACGACGAGCACCCCTCCATCCGCGATAGTGCGGGCGACGGCGACAGCCATTTGCGTTTGCCCCTCGCGCTCGCGGAACTGTTCCGCGGCCTGCGACAGCACTCCATCCTGCGCAAACGCCTCGCGCACTTCCTGCTCGAGGGACATCAGGCGGGCTCTTGGGGGTCAAGCAGGCGTTCGAGACGCGAGATCTCGTCGCGCAACGCAAGGCGCCTCTTTTTCAGGCGGCGCAGCAGAAGTTCATCGCGCGACACGGCGTCTGCCAGGCGGTCGATCGAGGCGTCGAGATCGGCATGTTCGATCCGCAGCTCGATCAGCTGGCGGGAAAGGGAATGAAGATTGGAGTCCAACGGGCGCAATTCACGAACGGCACGGGTAGCGGGGCTTTCCCCTACCTATGTTCACTCGATAATACGTCTTCATTTCGCTGCCACAAAAAACCATGAGAGACCGCGCCACCGGCGCTCCGGCGCCTGCATGACACGAAGCTTTCGACTCGCTGCCGCTACCGGCCTCCACCAGGGGGATCGCCCCTATCAGCAAGACCAGGTCATGGTCGCCTCCCATCCACGTGTTCCAGGCTGTGTGCTCGGCATCGTTGCCGACGGAATGGGCGGGCGCAGCGGCGGGCGCAAGGCGTCCGACCAGGTGTTGATGACGGCACGCCAGCTCTTCGCCCGCTACAAGCCGGGACGGGACGAGCCGGTGGGCATTCTCCGGCAGATGCTCGAGGACGCGCATACGGTGATCAAGCTGACCGCCGTATCCAGCGAACAAGAGCCCCACAGCACGCTCGCCGCCTTCCTGCTGAATCCGGAAGGCGATTGCGCATGGGTGCATGCTGGCGATTCGCGCATCTACCATTTCCATCGGGGCCGCCTCGTCAAGCGCACCAAGGACCATTCCTATGTCCAGGTGCTGGTGGATCGGGGCGAGATCGACGAGGAGGAAGCCAGCCTCCACCCTCAAAGCAACATCCTGCTGGGCTGTCTCGGCATGAAGTCGACCCCTCCGCCAGTGGATGTGCATCTGATCCCGAAGCTCCAACCCGGTGACGTGCTCATGGCCTGCAGCGATGGCCTGTGGCACTACTTCACGCCGGAGGAAATGGGCTCTTTGCTGGCCGACCAGCCCCCTCGTTCCGCCGTGGAACTGCTGGTTGCCGAAGCGCGCCGGCGCGCGCGCGGGACCGGCGACAACATCTCGATCGCGGTGCTCAAGGTCGAGGATTTGCCGCCCACCGAATAGGCCGCAACCGAGCCCTCCTGACGTCAGGGGCTCTTGGGAACCGCGGGTGCCGGGGCGGCCGCTCCGGGCTCCGGCAGCGGCGCTGACCGCGGCTTGTCCCGCTCCCTGTTCTTTCGCTCCACGTCGGCGCGGTGTTCTGCCGCCTTCCTCTGCTTCTCGTCGTATTCGGCACGCGCCGCCGGTGCCTGGGCTTTTCGCTTCGCGGCGTCCGCCTGCTGTTCGGCGTGATCGCGCTGCTTGTTCTCGAATTGCTTGCGGTTTTCAGCCTCTTGAGAGGTGGCTTGCTCACGGCTGGCCGCATGGTCGGTCGCGCGTTGTTCGCGGTCTTGCTGCGATTTCAACGACTGCTCTCGCTGAGCGGCCTCTTTTGACTTTTGCGCAGCATTCTGCTGCTCGAGTTTTTCAAGCTCGGCAGCCCCCCGGCTCTTGCGCTCGTAATCGTTGATGGCGGCCTGCTGACGCTTGACGTCATCGGTGGCAGCGCGGCGACGGCGGCGGCTGTCCTGGAGACATCCTTCCACCGCGAACTTCTGGTAGCAGGCCTGCTGCTCGGCCACATACCGCGCGTCGATGGCCTTCTGTTCGTCCGCGAGTCGCGCCCGCTCGGCATCGAGATCTGCGCCAGCGGTCGTGGCCACCGTTTGTGCCCAGAGCGGCAGGGCGGACAGCCCGATAAGGACGGCGGCGAACTTGGCTTTCATGTCAGGCGGGTATCGACGACGCGGCGTTCCAGGGAAAGGAACTCGGTCGATTGCATCTCGTTGAGTCTCGAAACGGTTCGCGGAAATTCGTGGGCCAGGGGCCCTTCGGTATACAACTGCTCAGGCGGCACTTCGGCCGACATGATCAGCTTCACACGCCGATCGTAGAACACGTCGACCAGCCAGGTGAACCGGCGGGCTTCCGACGCCATGCGGACCGGCATGTGCGGCACGTCGGACAACAAGACCGTATGGAACTGCGTCGCGATCTCCAGATAGTCGTTCTGCGAACGCGGACCGCCGCACAACGTCTTGAAATCGAACCAGACCACGCCACCGGCCTTGCGAAGCGCGTGAATTTCGCGCGCCTCGATGTGCAACACCGGATTCTCGTCCGCGGATTCCGCGAGCCGCTCGAATGCCTCGCGCATTTCCTTGTCGGCCTCGGCGCCATTGGGCGTGAGGTAGAGCCGCACCTGTTCCAGCGTGCGGCGCCGATAGTCGGTGCCGTTGTCGACGTTGATGACTTCGAGGTTGTCGTTCAGCAGCTTGATCGCCGGAAGAATGCGATCGCGATGCAGCCCGCCCGGATACAGGTCATCGGGCTTGAAATTGGAAGTCGTGACGAACCCGACGCCGTTGTCGAACAGCGCCACCAGGAGGCGGTGCAGGATCATCGCGTCCGTGATGTCCGCGACGTGGAACTCGTCGAAGCAGATGAGCTTGTATCGCTTGGCGATCCGCCGCCCGAGTTCGTCCAGCGGATTGACCGTGCCCTGCAGTTCGGCCAGTTCGCGGTGTACCTCGCGCATGAACTCGTGGAAGTGCAGCCGCGTCTTCCGCCGCAGCGGGACTGCGTTGTAGAAGCAGTCCATGATGAAGCTCTTGCCACGCCCCACGCCACCGTACATGTAGACCCCTCGCGGGGTGTCCGGCCGGTTGATCAGCTTCTTGAATGCATTGGAGCGCTGCGCCTTGTACTCGGCCCATTCGCGGGCGCAGCGATCGAGTGCTTCGACGGCACGAAGCTGCGCGGGGTCGCTCTTGAAACCCCGCGCAGTCAGTTCCGCTTCGTAAGCCTGAAGAACGTTCAAGGCTTCAGAAGTTCAGCGTGCGCTTGTCGACGGCAAGCGCCGCTTCCTTCGTCGCCTCGGACAGCGAAGGATGCGCGTGGCAGATGCGCGCGATGTCTTCGGCGCTGGCCTTGAATTCCATCGCGACGACGGCTTCGGAGATCAGCTCGCTGACCATCGGGCCCACCATGTGCACACCGAGGATCTCGTCCGTGGCCGCATCGGCCAGGAACTTGACCATGCCGGTCGTGTCGCCCAGTGCACGTGCACGGCCGTTCGCGAGGAACGGGAAGGTGCCCGCCTTGTACGCACGGCCGCTGGCCTTGAGCTGCTGTTCGGTCTGGCCGACCCACGCGATCTCGGGCGAGGTGTAGATCACCCACGGGATCGTGTTGAAGTTGACATGACCATGCTGGCCGGCAATGCGCTCGGCCACGGCAACGCCCTCTTCTTCCGCCTTGTGCGCGAGCATCGGGCCGCGCACCACGTCGCCGATCGCCCAGACGTTCGGCAGGCTGGTCTTGCACTCGTCGTCCACCACGATCGCGCCGCGCTCGTCGAGCTGCAAGCCGACCGACTCGGGGTTCAGGCCGATGGTGTTGGGGATGCGACCGATCGAGACGATCAGCTTGTCCACGTCGAGCTTCTGCGCTTCGCCCTTCGAATCGGTGTAGGCGATGCTCACGCCGTTCTTGCCCGACTTGACTTCGCCGACGTTCACGCCGAGGTTGATCTTCAGGCCCTGCTTGTCGAAAGCCTTCTTGGCTTCCTTGGCGATCTGCTCGTCGACCGCACCGAGGAAGGTCGGCAGTGCTTCGAGCACCGTGACTTCCGAGCCGAGACGGCGCCACACCGACCCCATTTCAAGGCCGATCACGCCGGAGCCAATCAACGCGAGCTTCTTCGGCACCGCGCCGACGCGCAGCGCGCCGTCGTTCGAGAGGATGTTTTCCTCGTCGAACGGTGCGCCCGGCAGCGGGCGTGCGTTCGAGCCGGTCGCGACGATGATGTGCTTGCCGACGATGCTCTCTTCGGTAGCGCCCGCGACCTTGATCTCGTAGCCGGCTTCGGAAGCCTTCACGAACGAGCCGCGGCCGT
Organism: Variovorax sp.; assembly: GCA_017744935.1. Lineage (GTDB taxonomy): Bacteria > Pseudomonadota > Gammaproteobacteria > Burkholderiales > Burkholderiaceae_C > Variovorax. Next base: position 531 of record JAGIAI010000062.1, on the reverse strand, counting down.
GGAAGAACGCAACCTTGTTCTTCTTGAACAGGTAGACGATGCCGTCGTTGTTCTGCTTCACGACGTTGTCCTTGCGCGCCAGCATCTTGGCCACGTCGATATCGAGGCCTTCGACCTTGATGCCGTGGTCCGCGAACGCATGGCCCGCGTGCTCGTAGTGCTCCGACGATTGCAGCAGCGCCTTCGATGGGATGCAGCCGATGTTGGTGCAGGTGCCGCCGAGCGCAGGACCGCCCTTGGCGCTCTTCCACTCGTCGATACAGGCCACATTGAAGCCCAGTTGCGCCGCGCGAATGGCAGCCACATAGCCGCCGGGGCCGCCGCCGATGACGACGACGTCGAATTGCTTGTCAGACATCCGGTGCTCCTTAGATGTCGAACAGCAGGCGCGCAGGGTCTTCGAGCGCTTCCTTCATGGCAACCAGGCCCAGCACGGCTTCGCGGCCGTCGATGATCCGGTGGTCGTAGCTCATCGCCAGGTAGTTCATCGGGCGGACAACGATCTGGCCGTTTTCGACGACAGCGCGGTCC
>JAGIAI010000061.1 GCA_017744935.1 Variovorax sp. | reverse complement strand
GCCCCGCTGATGAACACCGACGCCGCGCTGGCATAAATATGCTCACCCCCGAATCTCCGCGCACTTCGTGTCGCTTCGGATCCCCCCTCAAGGGGGCACTGCCTGCGGCCCGGCAAAGCCGGTTCCGCGGCAGTTCCCGAACGGGCTTCGCTGCGCTCGCCGCAGTGCTCGTCCTGGCAAGTGGCAGTGCCTTTGCCCAAATGAGCCCCGTGGGGCTCTGGCGCAGCGTCGACGACAAGACCGGCGAATCGAAGGCCGAGATCCGCATCGCCGATTCGGGTGGCGGATTGCAGGGCCGCATCGAGAAGACGCTCCGCAAGGACTCCAAGCCCGACGCGGCGTGCGACGAGTGCACCGACGACCGCAAGGGCAAGCCGATGGTCGGGCTCGACATCATCCGCGGCGGCAAGCGGGCCGAGGGCAAGGACGTCTGGGAAGGCGGAAAGATCCTCGATCCCGAGAACGGCAAGGAGTACCGCGCGAGCTTCACGCCGATCGACGGCGGCAAGAAGCTCGAAGTGCGCGGCTACCTCGGGCCGTTCTGGCGCACCCAGACCTGGAACCGTGTCCAGTGAGCGCGCGGCCCTTCAACCCCCATAGCAAACACACCATGTCCAGATTCCAAGTCAAGAAGGTCGCCGTGCTCGGCGCCGGCGTGATGGGCGCGCAGATCGCGGCGCATCTCGTCAATGTGCGCGTGCCGGTCGTGCTGTTCGACCTGCCCGCGAAGGAAGGTCCGAAGAACGGGATCGTCTCCCGTGCCGTCGAGAACCTCAAGAAGCTCAAGCCCGCGCCGCTGGGCGACGTGGCCGATGCCGCGCTGATCGAGCAGGCCAACTACGAGGACGACCTCGCGAAGCTCGGCGAATGCGACCTGGTGATCGAGGCGATCGCCGAGCGCATGGACTGGAAGCTCGATCTCTACAAGAAGATCGCGCCCCATGTCGCAAGCCACGCGATCCTGGCCTCGAACACCTCGGGCCTGTCGATCACGAAGCTCAGCGAGGCGCTGCCCGAGGCGCTCAAGCCGCGCTTCTGCGGCATCCACTTCTTCAACCCGCCGCGCTACATGTTCCTGGTCGAGCTGATCAACACGCCGACCACCGAGCCGCAGGTGCTCGACCAGCTCGAAGCCTTCGTGACCAGCACGCTGGGCAAGGGCGTGGTGCGCGCGCACGACACGCCCAACTTCATCGCCAATCGCGTCGGCATCGCCGGCATGCTGGCGACCTTGAAGGAAGTCGAGAAGTTCGGCCTCACGTCCGACGTGGTGGACGACCTCACGGGCAAGAAGCTCGGCCGCGCCAGTTCGGGCACCTTCCGCACGGCCGACGTGGTCGGCCTCGACACGATGGCGCACGTCATCAAGACGCTGCAGGACAACCTCGACGAGAAGAGCGACCCGTTCTATCCCAACTTCGCGACGCCGCCGGTGCTCGCCAAGCTGCTCGAACTCGGCAACCTCGGCCAGAAGACCAAGGCGGGCTTCTACAAGAAGGCCGGGCGCGATATCCTGCGCTTCGACCTGGCCGAAGAAGAGTACGTGCCTTCGGGCCAGAAGGCCGACGAGGTCTACGGCCGCATGCTCAAGAAGCCGGCCGGCCAGCGCCTGAAGCTGCTGCGCGAAAGCGAAGGCGCGCAAGGGCAGTTCCTGTGGGCGATCCTGCGCGACAGCTTCCACTACGCGGCGGTCCATCTCGCGACCATCGCCGAGAGCGCGCGCGACATCGACTTCGCGATGCGCTGGGGCTTCGGCATGAAGCAGGGCCCGTTCGAGCTGTGGCAGGAAGCGGGCTGGAAGCAGGTCGCGACCTGGATCCAGGAAGACATCGACAGCGGCAAGGCGCTGTCGAGCGCGCCCCTGCCGAAGTGGGTCTTCGAAGGCCCGGTCGCCGAGGCCGGTGGCGTGCACACGCCGCAGGGCTCGTGGAGCGCATCGAAGAACACCTTCGTGCCCCAGCGCCGCCTGCCGGTGCACGAACGCCAGCTCTTCCCGGAAAGCGTGCTCGGCGCGAACGCACCCGACGCGAACGAGGCCGGCACGACGATCCAGGACGAAGGCGATGTGCGCCTCTGGACGCTGGATGGCGAAGTGCTGATCGCGAGCATCCATTCGAAGATGCACGCCATCAGCCCCGATGTCGCGGAGGCACTGTCCGCGGCGGTCGACCTGGCCGAGAAGGACTACAAGGGTCTCGTGATCTGGTCGCCCGACGAGATGTTCTCGGTCGGCGCCGATCTGCAGGCGATGCTGCCGGCCTTCGTGGTCGCGGGCATCAGCGCGGTCGAAGGCGCGGAAGAAGAGATGCAGAAGGTCATGCTCAAGATCCGCTACGCCAACGTGCCGGTGGTCTCGGCGGTGCGCGGCCTGGCCCTCGGCGGCGGCTGCGAACTGGCGGTGTATTCCGCCAAGCGCGTCGCGGCCATGGAGAGCTACATCGGCCTCGTCGAGGTCGGCGTGGGCCTCGTCCCGGGCGCGGGCGGCCTGACCTACATCGCGCGCCGTGCGGCCGAGAATGCGGCGGCCTCGACCGGTACCGACATCCTGCCCTTCCTCACCGAAGGCTTTACCGCCGCCGCGATGGCCAAGGTAGGCACCGGCGCGCTCGATTCGAAGAAGCTCGGCTACCTACTGGACAGCGACGTGATCGTGCCGAACAAGGACGAGCTGCTCTACGTCGCGCTGCAGCAGGCCAGGGCCATGGCCGATGCCGGCTGGCGCCCGCCGCTGCGCCGGGCGTTCAAGGTCGCGGGCCGCAGCGGCGCCGCGACGATCAAGGGCCAGCTCGTGAACATGCGCGACGGCGGCTTCATCAGCCAGCACGACTTCCACATCGCGAGCCTGATCGCTCACGTGGTCACCGGCGGCGATGTGGACGCGGGCAGCCTCGTCACCGAGGACTACCTGATGGCGCTCGAACGCAAGGCCTTCTGCTCGCTGATCGTTCATCCGAAAACGCAAGAGCGAATCATGGGCATGCTCAGCACCGGCAAGCCGGTGCGCAACTGAGGACACCGACATGAGCAAACAGATTCAAGACGCCTACATCGTTGCCGCGACCCGCACGCCGATCGGCAGGTCGCATCGCGGCTACTTCCGCAACTACCGTCCGGACGACCTGCTCGCGACCACGCTGAAGTCGGCGCTCGCGGCGGTGCCGGGGCTCGATCCGAAGGCGATCGAGGACATCATCTGCGGCTGCGCGATCCCCGAGGCGCAGCAGGGCCTGAACGTCGCGCGCATCGGCGCGGTGCTCGCGGGCCTGCCGACCAGCGTCGGCGGCATCACGGTCAACCGCTTCTGCGCCTCGGGGCTCTCGGCGGTGCAGATGGCGGCGGACCGCATCCGCGTCGGCGAGGCCGAGGTGATGATCGCGGCCGGCGTGGAGAGCATGAGCATGGTGCCGATGATGGGCAACTCGCCCTCGCTGTCGCCGTCGATCTTCGAGCGCGATGGCGACGTGGGCATCGCCTACGGCATGGGCCTCACGGCCGAGAAGGTCGCGCGGCAGTGGAAAGTCAGCCGCGAGGCGCAGGATGTCTTCGCGCTGCAATCGCACCAGCGCGCGCTCGCCGCGCAGCAGGCCGGCGAGTTCGCCGCCGAGATCACGCCGATCGAGGTGACCGACCGCACGCCGGATCTCGCGACCGGCGAAGTCATCTCGAAGACGCGCACCGTGAGTCTGGATGAAGGCGCGCGTCCCGACACCTCGCTCGAAGGCCTCGCCAAGCTGCGCACCGTGTTCGCCGCGCGCGGCACGGTCACGGCGGGCAACAGCTCGCAGACTTCGGACGGCGCGGGCGCGCTGATCCTGGCCAGCGAGAAGGCCTGCAAGCAGTTCGACCTGAAGCCGCTCGCGCGCTTCGTGAGCTTCGCGAGCAAGGGCGTGCCGCCGGAGATCATGGGCATCGGGCCGATCGAGGCGATCCCGGCCGCGCTGCGCTATGCCGGCCTCACGCAGGACCGGATCGACTGGATCGAACTCAACGAAGCCTTCGCGGCGCAGTCGCTCGCGGTGATCAACACGCTGGGCCTCGATCCGGCCAAGGTCAACCCGATGGGCGGCGCGATCGCGCTGGGCCATCCGCTGGGTGCGACGGGTGCGATCCGCTCGGCCACCGTGGTCCATGCGCTGCAGCGCAAGAAGCTGAAGTACGGCATGGTCACGATGTGCGTGGGCATGGGGCAGGGCGCAGCAGGGATCTTCGAGCGCGTCTGATCTTTCAGGGTTTGTGAGCAGGCGCGGCGTCTCCAAGACGACTGCGCCGCTCTTTGTCACGGAGGCACACTGGGCGCCATGAAGACAACGCATCCCCTCGACAAGACCCTCGCGCTGGTCCACAGCGACATCCGGGCGGGGCATTTCACCGGCAACATGGGCCAGGAGTACTGGAACATGGTCGGCCCGTTCGGCGGCACGACGGCGGCGATCATGCTGCAGTCCGTGCTGAAACACCCCGACCTGCTCGGCGATCCTGTGGCGTTGACCGTGAACTACGCCGCCGCTGTGGGCGCCGGGGAGTTCGAGGTCCAAGCGACCCCCATCCGCACGAATCGGTCGACGCAGCACTGGACCATCACGATGTCCCAGGCGAATGCCGAAGGCCATCTCCAGGTCACGACGACCGGCACGGCAGTCACGGCCATTCGCCGCGAGACATGGGGCGCGAACGATCTCCCCATGCCCGAAGTTCCATCGCCCGAGGCGGTTCCGCGCCTTTCCATCGGACCGAAGGGTGTGGCCTGGCTTCAGCGCTATGAGATGCGCCCCGTCAGCGGCACGCTGCCGACGAAATGGGATGGGAGCGGCGACCACAGCGAAACGCTCATGTGGCTGCGCGACGATCCGGTGCGCCCTCTCGACTTCGCATCGCTCGCCGCGCTGAGCGACACCTTCTACCCGCGCGTCTGGCTCAGGCGCGCCACGGCGGTGCCGATCGGCACGGTATCGATCACCACCTACTTCCACACCGATGCCTCGCTGCTCGCGCAGGTTGGCAACGGTTACTTGCTCGGCCGCGCAACAGGGCAACAATTCAGCAACGGCTACTTCGACCAGGCTGCGCAGTTGTGGAGCGAAACAGGCGCGCTGCTCGTGACCAGCAACCAGATCGTCTACTTCAAGGAGTGAAGCGATGGCATCCACCAAGGCGGCATTGATCGTCGGCGCGGGCGACGCGACGGGCGGGGCGATCGCGCGCAGGTTCGCGCGCGGCGGCTATGCCACATGCGTCACGCGCCGCAGCCTCGAAAAGCTCCAGCCGCTGGTCGCACAGATCGAGGCCGAAGGCGGCAAGGCGCATGCCTTCGCGAGCGATGCACGCAAAGAGGAAGAAGTCATCGCACTCGTCGAGCAGATCGAAGCGAACATCGGTCCGATCGAAGTGCTGGTGTTCAACATTGGCGCGAACGTGCCCGAGAGCATCCTGACCGAAAGCGCGCGCAAGTACTTCAAGGTCTGGGAGATGGCCTGCTTCTCGGGCTTCCTGAACGGGCGTGAGGTCGCGAAGCGCATGGTGGCGCGCGAACTCCCTGAGGGCGCCCACCGCGGGACGATCATCTTCACGGGTGCGACGGCATCACTGCGCGGCGGCGCGAACTTCGGCGCGTTCTCCGGCGCGAAGATGGCGTTGCGCGCGCTCGCGCAAAGCATGGCCCGTGAGCTCGGCCCGCGTGGCATCCATGTCGCGCACTCGATCATCGATGGCGCGATCGACACCGAATTCATCCGCAGCAACTTTCCCGAGCGCTACGCGTTGAAGTCGCAGGATGGCATCCTCAACCCCGAGCACATCGCCGATGCCTACTGGATGCTGCATTCGCAGCCGCGCGATGCCTGGACCCATGAGCTCGACCTGCGCCCATGGTCCGAAAAGTTCTGAGGAGACGACCCCATGACGAAATCGGTCGAGTTCTACTTCGACTTCGGAAGCCCCGCTTCGTACCTCGCCGCCACGCAACTGCCGCGGCTGTGTGAGGAGGCGGGCGCCGAACTGGCCTGGAAGCCGATGCTGCTTGGCGGCGTGTTCCAGGCGACCGGCAATCACTCGCCGGCCACGATCCCTGCCAAGGGGCCGTACATGATGAAGGACCTGGCGCGCTTCGCACGGCGCTATGGCGTGGCCTTTCAGTTCAACCCGGACTTCCCTATCAATACGCTGCTGCTGATGCGCGGCGCCATCGGTATCCAACTGCACGAGCCCGCGCGCTTTCCGGCCTACGTTGATGCGATCTACCGCGCCATGTGGGTCGAGCCGCGCAACCTGAACGATCCCGCGACAGTGGGCGCCGTGCTGCAGGAAGCCGGCTTCGATCCCGCGAAAATGATCGCCCTGGCCAGTGCCCCGGATGTGAAGGACCGCCTCAAGGTGGCCACACAGGAGGCGGTGGAGCGCGGCGTGTTCGGCGCGCCGACCATGTTCGTCGGCAAGCAGATGTTCTGGGGTCAGGACCGACTCGATTTCGTGCGCGAGGCGCTTGCCGCCTGAGCGCTTCTTTTTTTGCAAGGACTCACCATGAGCGACATCCTCGTCCACACCGAAGCCGGTGTGATGACCATCACCTTCAACCGCGTCGACAAGAAGAACTCGATCACGAGCGCGATGTACGCCGAACTCGCCGATGCGCTGGCGAAGGCCGAGCAGGACAGCGCAGTGCGCACCGTGCTGATCCAGGGCGACGCCGCCATCTTCAGTGCGGGCAACGACATCGGGGACTTCCTCAACGCTCCGCCATCCACGGAAGAATCGCCAGTGTTCCGCTTCCTGCGTGGCATCGCGGGCTTCCCGAAGCCGATCGTGGCGGCGGTCTGCGGTCCGGCGGTGGGCATCGGCACCACGATGCTGTTCCATTGCGATCTCGTCTACGCGGGCGACAACGCGGCCTTCTCGATGCCTTTCGTGAACCTCGGCCTTTGCCCCGAAGCAGCGTCGAGCCTTCTGGTGCCGCAGATGTTCGGCTATCACCGTGCGGCGGAAGCACTCCTGCTGGGCGATCCGTTCATGGCCGAAGCGGCGCTCGAGATCGGATTCGTCAACCGCGTGGTGCCGCCGACCGAATGCAACGCGATCGCCCAGGCCCAGGCCCGCAAGCTCGCGGCCAAGCCGCTGAGTGCCCTGATCGAGACGAAGCGCTTGATGAAGAAGTCGCAGCAGCCGGCCGTGCTGGAGCGAATGGCCGAGGAAGGCAAGAGCTTCGGCCGCATGCTGCGCGAACCGGCTGCGCGCGAGGCCTTCACGGCCTTCATGGAAAAGCGCAAGCCAGACTTCTCGAAGGTCTGATCAGCCTGTTATCTGTCTTGGGCGGCCGTTGTCGTCGATGGCGACGTACGTAAAGGTGGCTTCTGTCACCTTGATGTACTCGCCTTGCGAGTGGAAGCGCTCGGCGAACACCTCGACCGTGACCGTGATCGAGGTGCGCCCGATCTTCACCAGCTTCGAGTAGAACGACAGGATGTCGCCCAGTCGCACCGGCTGCTTGAAGACGAATTCATTGACGGCGACCGTCGCCATGCGACCCTTGGCGAAGCGCGCGGGAATCACGGAGCCGGCGAGGTCGCACTGCGCCATGACCCAGCCGCCGAAGATGTCGCCGTTGGCATTGCAGTCGGCCGGCATCGGGATGACTTTGAGCACCAGCTCCATGTCGGCGGGCAGGCTCTTGAGGGTGGCGGCCACATTGGCACTGGGAGAAGCGGACATGGGCACAATCCGGTGAAACAAAACCCCACGATTGTCTCCCATGCGCCGCAGTGGCGAAGCCATTTCATCCCCCCATCACGTATCGGCCGGTGAGCCCGCGCGTAACGATCGCTCCGACTGGGCGACGCTTCGCAGGCTGTTCCCCTACCTCTGGCAGTACAAGTGGCGCGTGCTCGCGGCGCTGGCCTTCATGGTTGGCGCCAAGGTTGCCAACGTCGGCGTTCCCGTCCTGCTCAAGAACCTGGTGGACGCGATGTCGATCAAGCCGGGCAGTGCGGCATCGCTGCTGGTGGTGCCGGTCGGGCTGCTCCTCGCATACGGGCTGCTGCGTCTTTCGACCTCGATCTTCAATGAGCTGCGCGAGCTGGTCTTTGCCAAGGCGACGGAAGGCGCGGCGCGCAGGATCTCGCTGGAGGTGTTTCGCCATCTTCATGCGCTGAGCCTGCGGTTTCACCTGGAGCGCCAGACCGGCGGCATGACCCGCGACATCGAACGCGGCACGCGGGGCGTGCATTCGCTGATATCGATGTCGCTGTACAGCATCGTGCCGACAATCATCGAGCTGACGCTGGTGCTGACCGTCCTCGGCGTGAAGTTCGATGCGCTTTTCGTCTGGATCACGCTGGCTGCCCTGGTGGTCTACATCAGCTTCACTGTGACGGTGACCGAGTGGCGCACCCAGTTCCGCAGGACCATGAACGAGCTCGACACGATGGCGCAGAGCCGTGCCGTCGATTCGCTGCTCAACTACGAGACCGTCAAGTACTTCAACAACGAGGATTTCGAGGCCGGCCGCTACGACGCGAGCCTGGAGCGCTATCGCCGCGCGGCCGTGAAGAGCCAGACCACCCTGAGCATGCTCAATGCAGGCCAGCAGGTCATCATTGCGATCAGCCTCGTGGCGATGCTCTTCCGCGCGACGCAGGGCGTGGTCGACGGGCGCATGACGCTGGGCGATCTCGTGATGGTCAACGCCTTCATGATCCAGCTCTACATCCCGCTGAATTTCCTCGGCGTCATCTATCGCGAGATCAAGCAGAGCCTGACCGATCTCGACAAGATGTTCCTGCTGCTCGAAAAGGAACGCGAGGTGCGCGATGCACCCGGTGCGCGTCCGTTGGCGGGCATGGATTCGACAGTGCGGTTCGAGAACGTGCACTTCGCCTATGAACCCGCGCGCCCGATCCTCAAGAACCTGAGCTTCGAGATTCCGGCGGGCAAGACCGTTGCGGTCGTCGGACCTTCCGGCTCGGGCAAATCCACGATGGCCCGATTGCTCTACCGTTTCTATGACGTGCAGCAGGGCCACATCACCATCGGCGGCGAGGACATCCGTAAGGTCACTCAGTCCAGTGTGCGGCAGGCGATCGGCATCGTGCCGCAGGACACGGTGCTCTTCAACGACACGATCGAGTTCAACATCGCCTACGGCCGCCCCGGTGCAAGCCGCGCCGAAGTCGAAGAGGCCGCGCGCGCCGCGCGGATTCACGATTTCATCGCGCACACGCCCAAGGGCTACGACACGATGGTCGGCGAGCGCGGGCTGAAGCTCTCGGGCGGTGAGAAGCAACGCGTGGCGATTGCACGCACGCTGCTCAAGAATCCGCCGATCGTGATCTTCGACGAAGCGACGTCGGCGCTGGATTCGGCGAACGAGCGGGCGATCCAGGCCGAGCTCAAGAGCGCAGCGCGCAACAAGACCACGCTGGTGATCGCCCACCGCCTCTCGACGGTGGTCGATGCGCACGAGATCCTTGTGCTGGAAAGCGGCGTGATCGTCGAGCGCGGCACGCATGCCGAACTGCTTGCGAGCCAGGGCAAGTACGCGCAGATGTGGAGATTGCAGAAGCTCGAGGCAGAGCCCGTGCTTTGATTTCTTTTGAGGAGTTGTTCGAATGTCCGGGAAGATCCCTCTTTTGGTATTGAGCAGTCTTTCGAGTGCGCATCGGGCGCAGGTTGCGGCGGTCTATGACCTGACCTACGCACCGACGCCCGCCGAGCGTGCAGCCGCCATTGCCGAGCATGGCGCGAAGTACCGGGCGGTGCTGACCATCGGTGTGGTCGGCCTCACGGCGGAAGAGATGGCGGCGATGCCCAAGCTCGAACTGGTGTGCGCCATGGGCGCGGGCTATGAACTCATCGCACTGGAGGCTGCGCGCTCGCGCGGCATCGTCACTGCGAACGGCGCCGGCACGAATGACGACTGCGTCGCCGACCATGCCTTCGGCCTGTTGATCGGCACCGTGCGACGCATTCGAACGCTCGACCGCCTGTGCCGCGAAGGCGTCTGGCGCGAAGAGATCCCGCAGCCCCCGAATGTCTCGGGCAAGAAGCTCGGCATCCTCGGGCTCGGCACCATCGGACAGAAGATCGCCAAGCGCGCCGCGGGTTTCGACATGGAGGTCGGCTATCACAACCGCAAGCCGCGCGAAGGCTCGGCGCATCGCTATTTCGACAGCCTGGAGGCGCTGGCCCAATGGGCCGACGTGCTGGTTGTGGCCACGCCCGGTGGCCCGGGCACGAAGCATCTGGTCAACGCCAGCGTGCTCGATGCGATCGGGCCGCAAGGCTATCTGGTGAACATCTCGCGCGGCAGCGTTGTCGACACACTGGCGCTGGCGGAGGCGCTGCGCTCAGGCCGCATTGCCGGTGCAGGGCTGGATGTGTATGAGAGCGAGCCCCGCCGGCCCGAGCCGCTGATCGGTCTCGACAACGTCTTGCTCACGCCGCATATGGCCGGGTGGTCGCCCGAGGCGACCCAGGCGTCGGTGAACCGGTTCATGGCGAACGCCGAAGGCCACTTCGCCGGCCGTGGCGTCGTGTCGCCGATCTAGTCCGGCAGTCCGTCGAGCACAGGCGGGTGGACGTCGCGCCACTCGCAGGACTTGTCGTAGGCGTTGCCCAGCCGCAGCACCTCGAGGTCGCCGTGGATCGGCCCTGCGAGCTGGAGACCCATCGGCAGGCCGTCGTCACCGAATCCGGCACGCAGGTTGAGCGTGGGTAGCCCGGCCAGCGTGAAGGGGGTCACGATCTCCATCCAGCGGTGATAGGTATCGCTCGCCACGTCGCCGACCTTGTCGGGCCATGGCAGTTGCGCATCGAAGGGAAAGACCTGTGCCGTCGGCGCAACCACGAAGTCGAAGGTTTCGAACGCGCGCACGAAGGCGCGAAAAACATTCGAGCGGTACACCGTTGCCCGGTAGATGGCCGCCGCATCGAGCTTCAGGCTCTGCTCGACTTCCCATTGCGCTTCGGGCTTGAGTCGCTTGCGCAGGGCCGGATCGGCATACACCGCGCCCAGCTTGCCGCCGACCAGCATCTGCCGCAGGTGCAGCCAGGCGGTCCAGTTCTGCTCGCGCGGCACATCGAGTTCGCACGGTTCCACGACGCAGCCGAGGTCGCTGAAGGTTTTCAGTGCGCGTTCGCACAACTCGCGCACGCCGGGTGCCAGCGGCAGGTCGGGCCAGATGCTGCCGAGCCAGCCGATGCGCCGGCCCTTTGTGTTGCCTTCTAGCTGCAGCGCGTCGGGCGGGGGCAGGCCGTCCGGGAGCGACAGCGGCACGCGCCGATCGAAACCCGCCTGCACCGAAAGCAATCGTGCGGCGTCCTCGACCGTGCGGGCCATCGGGCCTTCGCAGCCCAGTTGCTGGAAGTACAACTCTTCGTCCGGCGAGCCCGGCACGCGGCCACGGGAGGGGCGAAAGCCGATCACGTTGTTGAAGCCGGCCGGGTTGCGCAGCGAGCCCATCATGTCGCTGCCATCCGCCACCGGTAGCATGCCGAGCGCCAATGCGACTGCGGCGCCGCCGCTGCTGCCGCCCGCGCTTTTCGTCGGGTCGAAGGCATTCAGCGTCGTGCCGAATACGGTGTTGTAGGTGTGCGAGCCGAGGCCGAATTCGGGCGTGTTCGTCTTGCCAATCACGATGGCGCCGGCGCTTCGTGCCCGGGCGACGTGCAGGCTGTCCGTACGCGCCGGTGTGCGCGGCGCAAGCGGCGAGCCCATCGATGTGGGCAGGCCGGCGGCATGGCTCAGGTCCTTCACGGCGAGCGGGAAGCCGTGCATCCAGCCGAGGCGCTCGCCGCGCGCGAGCTGCGCATCGCGTTCATCGGCTTCGGCCAGCGACCCCGCCGGATCGCGCAAGGAAACGATCGCGTTGAACCGCGGATTGAGTGCTTCTATCCTTGCCAGCGTGGCAGTCATCAGCTCGCGGCAAGACACCTCGCGCGTTGCGATGCGGTGGGACAGGCTGGTGGCGTCGAGGGCGAGCAGATCGGCGGAACGCATGGCCGGAGTATGTCGCAGCGCTCGCATAATCGGCGCTCATGGAAACCAAGTGGCTTGAAGACTTCGTCAGCCTTGCCGAGACGCGCAGTTTCAGCCGATCGGCCCAATTGCGTCACGTGACGCAGCCGGCCTTTTCGCGGCGTATTCAGGCACTCGAAGGATGGGCGGGCACCGACCTCGTGGATCGCAGTTCCTACCCGACGCGACTCACGCCGGCCGGCCAGACGCTTTACGGGCAAGCCATCGAAATGCTCCAGGCGCTGCAGAGCACGCGCGCCATGCTGCGGGGCCATTCGGCTGCGGCGCAGGACGTGATCGAGTTCGCCGTTCCGCACACGCTGGCCTTTACCTTCTTTCCGTCGTGGGTGACGAGCTTGCGCGAGCAGTTCGGGCCGATGAAGAGCCGGCTCATTGCACTGAACGTGCATGACGCCGTGCTTCGACTGGTCGAGGGCAGCTGCGATCTGCTCATCGCATATCACCACCCCTCGCAGCCACTGCCGCTCGATGCCAACCGCTACGAGATGGTGAGTCTCGGCGAAGAGGTGGTGGCGCCGTGGGTCAAGCCGGACGCCGATGGCGCGCCGCGGTTCCGGCTCCCAGGGCGCGCTGGACAGCCGCTGCCCTATCTGGGCTACGCGCCGGGTGCATACCTGGGCCGCGTGGTCGACCAGTTGCTCAGGGATTCGGGCACGGCCATTCACCTGGACCGCGTCTACGAGACCGACATGGCCGAGGGCCTCAAGGTCATGGCGCTGGAAGGGCACGGCATCGCATTCCTCCCCCAAAGCGCGGTGCGCAAGGAAGCCCGCGCCCGCACCTTGGTGAGCGCGCTGCCGCCGGAAATCGACAGGCTCGAGGCGACCATGGAAATACGTGCGTATCGCGAGCGCCCGGCGGCCTCGGCCAAGAGCGCGAATCGTGCGGGCAAGGCTGAGTCCGCACCCGCGCAGACCAAAGGCACGGTCGAGGCGCTGTGGGCCTATCTGGTCCAGACGCAACCGGCCCGCTGAGTCGCTCGCAGCTCGTTTGTGCATTGCACAAATCTATGTAGCAGCGGCATGCCGTGCGCTGCATACGGCATTGGCGTTGGCGAGGCGTCTTCCTTAAAGTTCGCGCAGTTCGCTGTCGCACTGGCCCGCGTGCAGGGAGGCGATCTCGCAAGCAGATCGAGCACCGGGCACAAAGGCTGCTTCATGAGCAACCGCAAGGCGCTGGGCATCGCCCGCTTGAGGCGTTTCTGTACGCGGAATGCACCCACTTCGGTGCGTGAATGCACCGGGTTCGTCCCGGTTTGCCACAGAATGTGAATGTCTAGAATCCCGACCTACCTTTCAGTCACTCAGGAGTCCTTATGAAGAAGCAGGTATTGGCATTGGCCGTTTTTGCGCTGGCCGCAGGCGGCGCGTTGGCGCAGGCCAATGACACCCTCGCCAAGATCAAGGCAAGCGGAACGATCAACCTCGGTGTGCGCGATTCGTCCGCGCTGTCCTTCACGCTCGGCAACGGCAAGTACGTCGGTTTCCACACGGAGATGGCCGAGCACATCATCGATGACCTCAGCAAGCAGGTCGGCAAGAAGCTCAATATCAACTACGTGCTGGTGACGTCGCAGAACCGGGTTCCGCTGGTGCAGAACGGCACCGTCGATCTCGAGTGCGGCTCGACCACCAACAACCGGGCCCGTGCCAAGGACGTCGAGTTCGCCTACAACACCTACATGGAAGTGGTACGCGTGGCCGTCAGGGCCAACTCGGGCATCAAGGAATTGAAGGACCTCGCCGGTAAGACCGTGGCCACTACGACCGGCACGACCTCCGTGCAGATCCTGCGCAAGAACGAACGCGCACAGGGCATCGACTTCAAGGAAGTCATGGGCAAGGACCATTCCGACAGTTTCCTGCTGCTCGAATCGGGCCGTGCTGACGCCTTCGTGATGGACGCATCGATCCTGGCCGCCAACATCGCCAAGTCCAAGAGTCCGAAGGACTTCGCCATCGTCGGCCCCGAACTGTCGGTCGAGCCGATCGCCTGCATGATGCGCAAGGATGATCCGCAGTTCTCCAAGGCTGTGAACGCGAGCATCGCCCGCCAGGTCCAGGACGGTTCGCTGGCCAAGATCTATGACCGCTGGATGATGCAGCCGGTGCCGCCGAACAACGTGTCGCTCAACCTGCCGCTGTCGGATGCTACCAAGGCTGCCTGGGCCAATCTGAACAACAAGCCGGCCGAGGACTTCGCGAAGTAATCTGCAAGCCGAGGGAGCAGGCGCCCGCCCGCGTGGCGGGCGTTTGTTTATAGAAGAGCAATCAAGACAGAGGAGTTGCGAATGGCGAATTGGCGATGGGAGGTGTTCTGTCAGGACACCTTGGACAACGAGGTGGTCAAGGGGTGCTTCGCCTCCGGACATGACCAGACCTACCTGCAGTGGATGCTGCATGCCTGGGGCTGGACGGTGTCGGTGTCGCTCGCCGCGTGGTTCGTCGCGCTGATCGTGGGGTCCATCATCGGCACATTGCGCACGCTGCCGAACAGTCCCGGGCTGGTCCGCTTCGGGAATGCATGGGTGGAACTGTTCCGCAACATTCCTCTGCTGGTCCAGGTCTTCCTCTGGTACTTCGTGCTCCCGAAGATGATCCCGCCGATGCGGGACTTTCCGCCCTTCGTGCTGGTGGTCTGCGCGCTGGGTTTCTTCACTTCAGCTCGTGTGGCCGAGCAGTTGCGCGCAGGCATCCAGGCGTTGCCGCGGGGGCAGCGATATGCCGGCATGGCCATGGGCTTCACAACGCCGCAGTACTACCGCTACGTGCTGCTTCCGATGGCCTATCGCATCATCCTGCCACCACTGACCAGCGAGGCGATGAACATCTTCAAGAATTCCTCGGTGGCGTTTGCCGTGTCGATCCCTGAACTGGCCCAGTTCTATCTGCAGGCCGGCGAGGAAACCTCGGCGCAGATCGAGATCTACCTCGGCGTCGTGGTGCTCTATGTCATCAGCGCCATGGCCGTGAACCGGCTCATGACCTACATCGAGCGCAAGCTCCGCGTGCCGGGCTTCGTTGCTGCGGGCGGTGCAGGGGGAGGCCACTGAGATGCTGAACCTCGACTTCTCCTTCTACAGCTGGGAGCTGATCCGCACGTATGTGCTGAAGGGCTTCTACTTCAGCATCTTCCTCACCGTGGTGGCAACGCTCGGCGGCGTGTTCTTCGGCACGCTGCTCGCGCTGATGCGCTTGTCCGGCCGCAAGTGGCTCGACACGCCCGCGGCGGCCTACGTCAACGGCATGCGCTCCGTGCCGCTGGTGATGGTGATCCTGGGCTTCTTCCTGCTGGTGCCCTTCGTGATCGGCCGGCCCATCGGTGCCGAAACCTCGGCGATCATCACCTTCATCTGCTTCGAGTCGGCCTACTTCTCGGAGATCATGCGTGCCGGCATCCAGTCCATCCCTCGCGGCCAGGTGTTCGCCGGCCAGGCGATGGGCATGACCTACAGCCAGAACATGACGCTGGTGATCCTGCCGCAGGCCTTCCGCAACATGCTGCCGGTGCTGCTGACGCAGACCATCATCCTGTTCCAGGACACCTCGCTGGTCTACGCCATCGGCGCGTACGACCTGCTCAAGGGCTTCGAGACCGCCGGCAAGAACTTCGGGCGCCCCGAGGAGGCCTACCTCCTCGCGGCTGTCGTGTATTTCGTGATCTGCTTTGCGCTGTCGTACGTCGTCAAGCGCATTCACAAGAAGATCGCCATCATTCGCTGAACACCGAAAGGGAAAGTCATGGCTGACAACATGATCGAAATCAAGAACGTTTCCAAGTGGTACGGGCCCGTGCAGGTGCTCAACGACTGCTCGGTGAGCATCGCAAAGGGTGATGTGGTCGTGGTGTGCGGGCCGTCCGGCTCGGGCAAGTCCACGCTCATCAAGACGGTGAACGCGCTGGAGCCGATCCAGAAGGGCGACATCACCGTCAACGGCGTGCGGGTCAACGACCCCAAGACCGATTTGCCGAAACTTCGCTCGAAAGTGGGCATGGTGTTCCAGCACTTCGAGCTGTTCCCACACCTGTCGGTCACCGAGAACCTCACGATCGCGCAGGTCAAGGTGCTCGGCCGCAGTCTCGACGAGGCGAAGACCCGTGGCCTCAAGATGCTCGACCGCGTGGGCCTGATGGCGCACAAGGACAAGTTCCCCGGCCAGCTCTCCGGCGGCCAGCAGCAGCGTGTGGCGATCGCGCGTGCGCTGTCGATGGACCCGATCGTGATGCTGTTCGACGAGCCGACCTCGGCGCTCGACCCCGAGATGGTGGGCGAAGTGCTCGACGTGATGGTGTCGCTGGCCAAGGAAGGCATGACGATGATGGTCGTCACGCACGAAATGGGCTTTGCGCGCAAGGTGGCCAGCCGCGTGATCTTCATCGACGTCGGCGGCCGCATCCTCGAGGACTGCTCGAAGGACGAGTTCTTCGGGCATCCCGAGAATCGTCAGCCTCGCACCAAGGACTTTCTCAACAAGATCCTCCAACATTGAGCTGCAGCGATCAAGCAATCAAAGCCTCGCACTGCGGGGCTTTTTTGTTGGCGCTAGCCGAGCTCGAAGGTCGTGATGCCGTAGATCCGCTCCAGTTCGCAGGCCGGCGCCGGACCTGCGTACATGCGGGCGGTCTCGAACACGCATTGCATCCCGCGAGCGTCGACCAGCGCCATCGCATCGGCGTTGGGCAACGGGATGTCGAGGTAGACCGTGGCGTCCGGCGGCACGCCCGCGCATACCGCATCGAAGAGCGCGTTGGCCACGTCGGGGCTCTCCGCCACGAGGGGACCAATCTTGTGGCCCTCCCCTGCAGCGGCGAATCACGCCCCAGCCAGCGAGCCGGCCCCGATCCACCCATGCGAGGGCGGTGGAATCGGGCATCGAAATCCAGCTCTGTAGAAAGCCTTCGCGCGGCGCGGGGAACACGCGGCGATCTTCGGCGCAGAGCACGCCGAAATCGACGCTGGCGAGAGGAACGATCTGCGCCGCACTTGCTCCAGCGTTCGCATTGCGCGCGAGCCCGGCAAAGCGCGCGTTGTTCCATGCGAGCTCGAAGCCGCTGCGCCGGTAGTTGTCCTGCTGTGCCGGAACGCCATCGAGGCCGACGACTTGACCCTTGAGCCTTTCCATGCCGGCCTTCCACAGTTGCATTCCGATGCCCCGCCCGCGCCAAGTCGGCGCGACGATGTAAAGGCCGATGAAGCCGAACTGCCCGGCATACGACACCGCACTGATGAAGCCCACGGGCAGGCCTTCGTGTTCGGCGACCAGGAATCCGTTTGCGTCGGCCGCCTGGAAGCAGCGCGCGTCGTGCAGGCCGGGGTTCCAGCCTTCGAGGGCGGCCGCGTCGATCGCGAGCTGGATCTCGTCGCTTCGAAGTGTTCGGATTGCAACATCCATGGCTGCATTGTTCCGGGTCGAGGCGACATGGTGTGACCGAATTTCCAGAATGAGGGACTTCGGTGCCACGAAAGCAGTAACTCAATGACACAATTTGCCGACTTCTGGAGGAGTTGGCATGTTGGATGGAATTCGCCGCACAGCCGGCATGGGGGCGTCCCTGGTCGTGGCTTCGCTGGCGGCGGTGACTGCGACCGCCCAGACGAATCCACCGACGGAGGCCGTCGAAGTCGTCACGCATCCGTGGGTGGTGCCGCCGCCGAACTGGTCGCCGGAGGCCTATTTCACCAATCTCAAGGATGGCGCGACGGTCGAATCGCCGTTTGTCGCGCGGTTCGGCTTGTCGATGCGCGGGATCGTTCCAGCCGGCAAGACGGCGGGAAAGGCGGGCCACCATCATCTGTTGATCGATCAGCCGCTGCCGCTCGATTTCACGAAGCCGCTGCCGTTCACCGAGCACTACGTCCACTTCGGCAAGGGCCAGATGGAAGCGGTGGTGAGCCTGCCGCCGGGCACGTACACGATGAGGCTGGTGCTTGCGGACCAGGGGCACATTCCGTACTTCGTCTACAGCAAGCCGTTGAAATTCACGGTGAGCAAGCAGAACGCGGGCGTGACGGCGGCTGGTCTGCAAGGGGTGCCGCGCATCGAGGTGCTGAGCCCGGCCGATCGCACGACGGTGCAGACGCCGCTGCGCGTCCAGATGCACGCGACGGGCTTCAACATCTCGCACGCCGGGCCCAAGGTGCCGGACACCGGCCACTTCCGGCTCGTGCTGGAGCGTGCCGGCCAGAAGACCGAAGTCATCGACCTCGATGGCGGACAGACCGAGCTGTGGCTGAATCCGCCGAAGGGTGACTACAGCGCGAGGCTCGAGCTCATGAGCAACACGGCCACCGGCAACGTGATCGCACGCGCGAAGACGGTCGCTTTCAGCGTGCGCTGAGGCTTCTTGCGGCGAGTACCGCCGCAGCCGCTTCCGCGAAGCCGGCGCCCCGCTCGTGCTGCGAGACGTACCGCGGGAGGTGAGGCAGCGCGCCCTCGAAACGGCGGACGTTGGCCACGCCGATGCTGTACGCGAAGTGTTCGAACATCAGCGCATCGTTGGTCGAGTCTCCGACATAGGCCCAGAGGTCCATTTCGTCATCGAGCCGGCGGTCCCAGAGCTCGCGCACGATCCATTGCGCACCAGCGAGCTTGTTGTGATCGCCGTACCACCCGTTGATGTGGATGCTGCTGACGGTGGCGTGCATGCCCTCGCTGCGCATCGCGGCAGCGACTTCGTCGATCGTCTCGTCGCTGAGCTGGGTGAACTCGCTGTGATCGATCGCGATGTCGCATTCGCGGCCCGCCGAATCGGTGGCGCGGCGTGCGCCGGGGATGGTCTTCTCGATGCGATCGAGCACGGCCTGCATGCGTGTGAAATTCCGTTCGCGCGTGGCCGTGTCCTGCTGATAGCGCTTCTCGAGTCGGCCGTCGCCGACGGGCACCAGCGCGACCGCACCGTTCTCGGCGACGATCGCGTCGATCGGCCACGCCGCCGCGAAGGGCTCACTCCAGCCGACGGGGCGACCTGTCACGGCCACCACATGCAGGCCGGCCGCTTTCAGGGCGGCCATGGCTTCCAGCGCATCGGCAGTGATCGCGCCCTCGGTGGTCAGCGTGTCGTCGATGTCGGTGAAGACGCCGACCAGCCCTTGCCTTGCCTCAAGAGGCCAGTCCGCGAGCGGCTGCATCCTGCTCATCCGCCTGCGGACTGCAACGCCAGGCCCGCGTGTTCGCGCAGCGGATGGAAGTGGATCTTCGGAAAGCGCTCCTGCGCCAACCGCACGTCATACGGCGAGGTGCAGAGGAAGGCCAGCGTATCGGCCGCATCGCGCGACATGCGCTGCGGATAGGCATCGACGAAGGTGCGCAGCTCCGCGGGCGTGTCGGCGGTGATCCAGCGAGCGCCTGTGTACTGGCAGCCTTCTAGGCGGATGTCCGCGTCGTATTCGGTCTTGAGTCGGTGCTGCACGACTTCGAACTGGAGCTGCCCGACCGCGCCGAGCAGCATCGGGCCGCCGATTTCGGGACGGAACACCTGGATCGCGCCTTCCTCGCCAAGCTGGGCGAGCCCCTGCTGGAGCTGCTTGGTGCGCAATGGGTTCTTCAGGATGACCGTCATGAAAAGCTCGGGCGCGAAGAAGGGCAGGCCGGTGAACTGCAGTGAAGCGCCATCCGTGATCGTGTCGCCGAGCTGCACGCCGCCATGGGTGGTGAAGCCGACGATGTCGCCCGCATAGGCTTCCTCGACCGCCTCGCGTCGCTGGCTCATGAAGGTCACGACGCTGGTCGGGCGCAGCTCCTTGGCAGTGCGCTGCACCCTGAGCTTCATGCCCGGCGTGTACTTGCCCGAGGCCATGCGCACGAAGGCGATACGGTCGCGGTGATTGGCGTCCATGTTGGCCTGCACCTTGAACACCACACCGGCGAAGTCCTTGTCTTCCGGCTGGATCTCCTTGGTCACCGGCTGGCGGTTGACGAGCGTGGTGCTCACGCGCGGCTGCGGCGGCGGCGCCAGGTCGACCAGCGCATCGAGCACTTCCATCACCCCGAAGTTGTTGACGCCGGAGCCGAAGAACACCGGGGTCTGCTTGCCGGCGAGGAAGGCCTCGCGATCCCACTCGGGCGATGCGCCGGTGGCGAGCTCCATGCTTTCCATCGCGGTGTCGAATTCATGGCCGAAGCGCTTCTGGAGCTGTTCGCGCTCGGTCAGCGGGATGGTCTCGAAGTCTTGCGGCAGACGTTCGCTGCCCGATTCGAACACCGTCATCGCCTGCGTGCGCAGGTTGATGATCCCGCCGAAGGACTTGCCCTGGCCCACCGGCCAAGTCATCGGCACACAGGGCATGCCGAGTTCGCGCTCGATCTCGTCGAGCAGCTCGAGCGGCTCGCGGACTTCGCGGTCCATCTTGTTGACGAAGGTGATGATGGGCGTGTCGCGCTGCCGGCAGACCTCGATCAGGCGGCGCGTCTGCGCCTCCACACCGTTGGCCGCGTCGATCACCATCAGCGCCGAATCCACCGCGGTCAGCACGCGGTAGGTGTCTTCCGAGAAGTCCTTGTGGCCGGGCGTGTCGAGGAGGTTGATGACGTGCTCGCGATACGCCATCTGCATGACCGACGAAGCCACCGAGATGCCGCGTTGCTTCTCGATTTCCATCCAGTCCGAAGTGGCGTGCCGCGAGGCCTTCCGTGCCTTGACCGAGCCCGCGATCTGGATTGCGCCCGAGAAAAGCAGCAGCTTTTCCGTCAGCGTGGTCTTGCCCGCGTCAGGGTGGGAAATGATCGCGAACGTGCGGCGGCGGCGGGTTTCGGAGGCGAAGGTCATGAGGTGAACGCCAAAGGGTGAACGTAGGGCGCTCACGGGCGCAGGCGGCGAAGGCAAAGCCCGCGATTTTACCGACCGGGCTCCTGCAGCGGGTGTTGCCGGCCGTGCCGACCCTCGGAATCACATGGGCGGGGTGAACCCGTTGCGACCGACCAGCATGCGCATCGCGGTCGGCTTGCCGTCCTTCACCTGCGCAATCACGATCACCTTCGCGCCAGGGACCACCAGTGCGGCCTGGTCGGCATTGCCGGGCTTGAAGGTCACGATCGGCGTGCCGGGTGGAACGATGACGGTCTGCTCGCCGCCCTTGTAGCGCAGCACCATCTTCTGGCCGCCGAGCGTCGACGACGGGGCTTCGGCAAGCGCGGCGACGGTGGCGTTCGTCATCGTGCCGTTGGGCATGTAGTCCCAGGGGCTGAAGCCTTCGCCGGTGCCGCGCGCGGCTTCCGGAAAGACCAGCACTTCCACCGCGCGCTGGGTGCCGTCCGGCTGCGGCGTGGCCCCGGCGCCAACGTAGCTGTTGGGCTTGATGTCGGCCATCGTGAGCGGAATCACTTCCGACACATTCATGTCGGCCGGACGCACGAGCGTCACCACTTCGCCGCTGCGGTCCTTGACCGTCAGGGATTTCGAATCGACCTGTTCGATGACGCCGCGCACCCGCACGGTGGGAATCGGTGCCTGCGCCACAGCGGGGAAAGATGCTGCCACCGAAGCTGCGGCAAACAGAAATGCGGCAAGAAGTCGAACGCTGGGCATATCAACCTTCGCGGAAATGGGCTGCCCGCCAGTCTAGGACGAACCGGAAAGCACTGCTGGCAGCGTTTTGCCAGCACGCGGTAAAATCCGCCGCTTATCCGAGGAGCGTTGCAGCGCCGGCAGGCGTGAGGCTCGGACACACATCGCAACCACGCTCACCCGCTGTTCTCGCGGTGAGTCCTTCCCCGAAACGCAGTGGCATCTTTCAAACTTGCTTTGGAGCCGACATGAGCGCCGTTCTCAAATCTTCTTCCGCCGATCAGGCCATCGCCGACATTTCCCTTGCCGCCTGGGGCCGTAAGGAAATCCGCATCGCCGAAACCGAAATGCCCGGCCTGATGGCCATCCGCGAAGAATTCGCGAAGAGCCAGCCGCTGAAGGGCGCGCGCATCACCGGCTCGCTGCACATGACGATCCAGACCGCGGTGCTCATCGAAACCCTGCAGGCACTCGGCGCCACCGTGCGCTGGGCGTCGTGCAACATCTTCTCGACACAGGACCACGCGGCCGCCGCGATTGCGGACAAGGGCACGCCGGTGTTCGCGATCAAGGGCGAATCGCTCGAAGACTACTGGGACTACACCCACCGCATCTTCGACTTCGGCCCCAAGGGCTCGGCCGGCGAAGGCCCGAACATGATCCTCGACGATGGCGGCGACGCCACGCTGCTGATGCACCTGGGCCAGCGTGCCGAGAAGGACCAGAGCGTTCTTGCCAACCCGACCAGCGAAGAAGAACGCATCCTCTATGCGGCCATCAAGGCCAAGCTGGCCGTCGATTCGACCTGGTACACCCGCAAGTCCGCCGAGATCATCGGCGTGACGGAAGAAACGACGACCGGGGTGCACCGCCTGAACGAAATGAGCGCCAAGGGCACGCTGCTGTTCCGCGCGATCAACGTCAACGACTCGGTCACCAAGAGCAAGTTCGACAACCTCTACGGCTGCCGCGAGTCGCTGGTGGACGGCATCAAGCGCGCCACCGACGTGATGGTCGCAGGCAAGATCGCCTGCGTGGCCGGCTACGGCGACGTGGGCAAGGGCTCGGCGCAGGCGCTGCGTGCGCTGAGCGCGCAGGTGTGGGTCACCGAGATCGACCCGATCAACGCACTGCAGGCCGCGATGGAAGGCTACAAGGTCGTCACGATGGAATACGCGGCGGACAAGGCCGACATCTTCGTGACCACCACCGGCAACCGTGACGTGATCCGCCACGAGCACATGGCCGCGATGAAGGACCAGGCGATCGTCTGCAACATCGGTCACTTCGACAACGAGATCGATGTCGCCTCGCTCGAGAAGTACGAGTGGGAAGAGATCAAGCCGCAGGTCGACCACATCACCTTCCCCGATGGCAAGAAGATCATCCTGCTGGCGAAGGGCCGCCTCGTGAACCTCGGCTGCGGCACGGGGCACCCGAGCTTCGTGATGTCGTCGTCGTTCGCCAACCAGACGATTGCGCAGATCGAGCTCTTCACCAAGCAGGACGCCTACCAGGCCGGCAAGGTCTATGTGCTGCCGAAGCACCTCGACGAGAAGGTCGCGCGCCTGCACCTGAAGAAGGTCGGCGCCATGCTGACCGAGCTCACCGACTCGCAGGCTGCCTACATCGGCGTCAACAAGAACGGCCCTTACAAGCCGGACACGTACCGCTACTGAGCGGGACAGGCGTAGCGTTTTGCGCGCCGATCAGTTGCTCGTCGAACGTGGTCTGGCCGCGTCGCGCTCGCAGGCGGTGCGCCTCATTGCGGGCGGACTCCGCTGGCGCGATGGCGCCGACTGGCGCACCGTCGCGAAGAACCGCGACGACGTGCCGGAGTCTGCCGAACTCGAGTTGCTCGACGCTGCCGAGGCGCGCTATGTCTCGCGCGGCGGCCTGAAGCTTGAAGGGGCGCTCGCGCAGGCTGGTGTCGATCCCACGGGCAAGCGATGCCTCGATGTCGGGCAGTCGACGGGTGGCTTTACGGATTGCCTGCTGCAGAAGGGCGCTGCCCACGTGGTCGGCGTCGATGTGGGCCACGGCCAGTTGCATCCGCGCGTGCAAGCGGATGCGCGCGTGACGGCGGTCGAGGGTGTCAACGCCCGATCCCTCACGCGCGATGCCTGGGCCTCGCAGCCGTCCGATGATTCGTGTTTCGACGTGATCGTCGGCGACCTGTCATTCATTTCGCTGACCCTCGTCCTCCCGGCGCTGGCGCCGCTGCTGAAGCCCGGTGGCGACCTGCTCATGCTCGTGAAGCCGCAGTTCGAACTGCAGCCCGGCCAGATCGGCAAGGGAGGCATCGTTCGCGATCCCGTGCTCTACGGGGTGGTCGAACAGCGCTTGCGAGACGCCTGCGCATTGCTGGGCCTGCGCGTTGCTCGATGGCTCGACAGCCCGATCGTGGGCGGCGATGGCAATCGAGAGTTTTTCATTCATGCCGTTCACGCGAATGGCGAACAAGGAGCCGGCCGTGCGCCTTCCGCTCAGTTTTGAGTTCTTTCCTCCCAAGACGCCCGAAGGCGCAGCCAAGCTGCGTAACGTGAGGCAGCAGCTCTACGCAATGGAGCCCGAGTTCTGCTCGGTCACCTACGGAGCGGGTGGTTCCACGCACGAGGGCACCTTCGCCGCGGTGCGCGAGATCCTCGGCGAGGGCGTTTCCGCCGCTTGCCATTTCTCGTGCATCGGCGCCACGAAGGAGACGGTGCGTGCTCAACTCGTCGAGTTGAAGGCCATGGGCGTCAAGCGCCTCGTCGCCCTGCGCGGCGACCTGCCGAGCGGCTATGGCATCGGGGGCGAGTTCCTCTATGCGAGCGACCTGGTCGCCTTCATCCGCACAGAGACGGGGCGCGACTTCCACATCGAGGTTGCGTGCTATCCGGAGGTGCATCCGCAGGCGAAGTCGCCCGAAGCTGATCTGCAGGCCTTCGCGGCCAAGGTTCGCGCGGGCGCGGATTCGGCGATCACGCAGTATTTCTTCAGCCCCGAGGCGTACTGGCGTTTCGTCGAGGATGCTCGCGCGCTGCGTATCGACACGCCGATCGTGCCGGGCATCATGCCGATCACGAGTTCGACGCAGCTGATGCGCTTCTCGGACGCCTGTGGTGCCGAAATTCCGCGCTGGATCCGTCTGCGTTTGCAGAGCTTCGGCGACGACACGGCGTCGATCAAAGCCTTCGGGCTCGACGTAGTCGCTGCACTGTGCGAGCGACTGCGCGATGGCGGCGCGCCGGCGCTGCACTTCTACACGATGAATCAGTCGGTCGCGACGCTGGGCGTGCTGGAGCGCCTCGGCTGGAGCGCATGAGGTCGGGCGTCCGGCTGGTCAGGCTCGCCGCCGCGGCTTCCGTGGCCGTGCTGCTCGCCGCCTGCTCTACGGCACCTCCCGATGGTTCGGGCGATAGCAAGCCAAAGGGGCTTCGTCCGCTGGTCAAGCAGCCGGCGCTTCCGCCCGGCGCCCCGCCACGGTCGCAAGTGCCCTCGGTTCGCTACGACCTTGCAGTGTCGGGCGCAGGCGAGCAGGACGACGGACTGCCGGAGGACCCCAATCGCGAGATCTTCGAGCGCGGCGGCGCGTCGTGGTACGGCATCCAGTTCCATCAGAAGAAGACCGCAAGCGGCGAGCGGTTCGACATGACCGCGTTCACCGCCGCGCACAAGACGCTGCCCTTCAACACCCGCGTGTGCGTGCGTAGTCTGGTGAATGGTCGCGAGGTGCTGGTCCGCATCAACGACCGAGGCCCCTACGCCGCGGGACGGATCATCGACCTGAGCCGTGCTGCAGCCGAAGCCATCGGGCTCGTGGGTCTCGGGATCAAGCAGGTGGCCCTGTCGGTCGTCGACAAGGACGATAACTGTGCCGGCGCAGCCGTCGGGGAGGCCGACTCGCTATCACCCGACGTGCAGGAAACGCCGACCCGACCGAAGCGAAACGTCTCCCCACGCAAGCGGCGCTGAAGAAGCGTCAGCCCCCGCTGTCGACCGAGAACGCGGCGTTGCGGTCCTGCGCCAGCAACTCCGCCATCTGGGGAAGTGCGGCCTGCAGTTGGGCCTTCAGCGTGTAGGGCGGGTTGATAAGGAACATTCCGCTCGCTGGAAGGCCGGGCCGATGCTTGGCGCCGGAAGAGTCCGTCACGATCTTGCTCGACTTGACCGTCAGCGTGGCGTGCAGCCATGGCTTGGCAGCCTTGGTCGCGAGCGTCTTGAGGCGGCGCGGCAGATCGTGTGCTTCGGGGCGGGGGATGATGGGATACCAGGTCGCGTAGGTTCCGGTCGCGAAGCGTTTGAGTGCACCCGTGACGAAATCGAGCACGCGTGCGTAGTCGCTCTTGATCTCGTAGCTCGGATCGCAGAGCACCAGTGCCCGGCGCGAAGGTGGCGGCAGGAACTTGGTCGCGCTACCGAACCCGTCCTCACGCAGCACGGCAATCTGCCGTCCCGCGTCGAGCTGGGCGATGTTGGCATCGAGCGAGCGGGCATCCGTCGGGTGCAGTTCGAACAGCTTGAGCTTGTCTTGGTCGCGGAGCAGGTGATGCGTGATGAACGGCGAGCCCGGGTAGATCCGCGCGTCGCCCTTGGGATTGAAGTCGCGGATGACCCCGACATAGCGAGCCAGCGCATCGGCGAGCGGCGCAGCGCCCTCAGGACGCGACGCAAACAGCCGCTGCACGCCATCGACGGCTTCGCCGCTGGTGCCGGCGTAGTCTCCGTCGAGGCGATAGAGACCGGCGCCGGCATGCGTGTCGACCACGGTCAAGGCCGCGTCTTTTTCGAGCAAGTAGTCGAGCGTGGCGATCAGCACCGTGTGCTTGAGCACGTCGGCGTGATTGCCGGCGTGGAATGCGTGGCGGTAGCTGAACATCCCTCGATGGTAACCATCCCGCGAGCTTGGACCGGGCCAATTGCAGCCTGGGGCCCGTTTTTCGTATAATCGTCGGCTTCGCAGCGTTTTTGTGGCCCCGCGGCGAAGTACTTCCACCCACCTAAGAGATTCCCAGCAGAGGAATTCCGACCGTGGAAAAGGGCCCGCCAAACCCTCTTTCAAAGAGAAACTCATGACCAAAACGTTCAGCGCCAAGCCCGCTGACGTGACGCACGAGTGGTTTGTGATTGACGCGACCGACAAGGTCCTCGGACGAGTAGCCAGCGAAGTTGCTCTCCGTCTGCGCGGCAAACACAAGGCCATTTACACGCCTCACGTCGATACCGGTG
>JAGIAI010000060.1 GCA_017744935.1 Variovorax sp. | reverse complement strand
GCGCGCAGGACCTCCGCGGCACTCGGGTTGTCCAGCAAGGCGAGCAGCAGGTGCTCCACCGTGATGAACTCGTGGCGCTGCTGCCTGGCTTCGACAAAAGCCATGTGCAAGCTGACTTCCAGTTCCTGGGCAATCATGTGATTTCCTTTTGGCCTTGCTGTAAATATTCCGCAGATGGGTTGGAGAGCAATTTATTCAACCGGTTCGCTGACGCATTGCAGCGGGTGTCCGGCCTGGTGGGCTGCTTCCATCACCTGATTCACTTTGGTCGCCGCCATGTCGCGGGAGTACACACCGCAAACGCCGCGCCCATCGAGATGGATCTTGAGCATGATCTGCGTGGCTGTTTCCCGGTCCTTGTTGAAGAACTGCTGAATCACGACGATGACGAACTCCATCGGCGTGTAGTCATCGTTGAGCATCACCACCTGGTACATCTGGGGTGGCGCGGTCTTCTGCGGCCGCCGTTCAAGAACGACCGAGTCGCCATCGTCGCCGGCCGGCTTCGTAGCCGGTGGCGTCTTGGGGGTCGGGGGAATTCTGGTAGCCATGAAAATCATTTTATAGAGCAGCCGCGCGTTGCACTTGCGGCAGGGGGACAAGTGGTGGCGGCTTTGTGACATTCAAGGCGGATCGGGGTGCAACCGGACGCGGACTCATGCAAACGCCATGCCTTCCAACGCCGAGGCCCCGCTTGTATATCGGTCGATCGCGGCTAAAAAAAAGCCCCGGCAACTCGCAGCGCCGGGGCTTCGTGTTTGCGACCCGGAACCTGTCCGGGCGCTGCCTACATGTTCTCGATCATCACCTGACCGAATCCGGAGCAACTGACTTGGGTTGCGCCTTCCATCAGGCGCGCGAAGTCGTAGGTGACCCTCTTGCTCACGATCGACTTCTCCATGGAGCTGATGATGAGATCAGCGGCCTCCTTCCAACCCAAGTGGCGCAGCATCATTTCGGCGGAGAGAATTTCGGAGCCCGGGTTCACGTAGTCCTTGCCAGCGTACTTGGGCGCCGTGCCGTGGGTCGCCTCGAACATGGCAACGGTGTCGCTCAGGTTCGCGCCGGGGGCGATTCCGATGCCACCGACCTGCGCCGCAAGGGCGTCGGAAATGTAGTCGCCGTTCAGATTCAGCGTGGCAATGACGCTGTATTCCGCCGGTCGCAGCAAAATCTGTTGCAAGAATGCATCAGCAATCGAATCTTTGACGGTAATTTCTTTGCCACTTTTCGGGCTCTTGAATTTCATCCATGGACCGCCGTCGATAAGTTCGGCGCCGAACTCCTTGGCCGCCAGACCATAGCCCCAGTCACGGAACGAACCCTCGGTGAACTTCATGATGTTGCCCTTGTGGACGAGGGTCACGCTGGATTTGTCGTTGTCGATCGCGTACTGGATGGCCTTGCGCACCAGGCGTTCGGTGCCCTCTCGCGACACCGGCTTGATGCCGATGCCGGAGGTGTTCGGGAAGCGGATCTTCTTGACGCCGAATTCGTCCTGGAGGAACTTGATGAGCCGCTTCGCCTTGTCGCTCTCGGCTTCGAATTCGATACCGGCGTAGATGTCCTCGGAGTTCTCCCGGAAGATCACCATGTTGGTCTTTTGCGGCTCCTTCACCGGGCTCGGTACACCCTCGAAATACTGGATTGGTCGCAGGCAGACATACAGATCGAGCTCCTGCCGCAATGCAACGTTCAGCGAACGGATGCCGCCGCCCACCGGCGTCGTCAGCGGCCCCTTGATAGAGACCACGTATTCGCGCACCACCTCCAGCGTCTCGTCAGGCAGCCAGACGTCGGGGCCGTAGACCTTGGTCGCCTTTTCGCCGGCGTAGACCTCCATCCAGTGGATCTTTCGCTTGCCGCCGTAGGCCTTGGCCACGGCTGCGTCGACCACCTTGAGCATCACGGGCGTAATGTCCAAACCCGTTCCGTCCCCTTCGATGAACGGAATGATCGGTTGATCAGGCACATTCAGCGAGTTGTCGGCATTCACCGAGATCTTTTGGCCTTCGGCCGGGACTTTGATGTGCTGATAGCTGGACATGTATGTGGACGCCGGCTCCGGATGAAATGAAGACTGGAAGACACTACGTTTCCAATCGCCTGATTACCCTTAGAATTTTAGACGCAACCGGAGGAGCCTGAGGATCTGTCAACCACAGCCGTATTGGCTCCGTTGTTGACAGACCTTCTGCTGGCCGGGAGGCGTTTTCAACCATTTCCAATGAGGAATCCGTAATGAGCAAAGTTCTCGCAGCAACGATGGCCGGCCTGATCGCAGCCGGTGCTGGTCTGTTCTCGGTTGGTGCATTCGCACAAGGTGGCTCCACCACTCAGGAAGCAGCTCCCCCGACCAACACCCGTCCGCAGCAACGCGCCACGGAACGCCGTGCCGACAAGCCCCAAGGCGAAGTTCGCCCGCAAGGCGGCGACACGCCCAAGACGGCCGAAGGCAGCGGCGGCCTGACGCAGAACAAGGCCACGGCAGCTGGCCAAGCTCGTGCCGACACCCGCAGCGATCGTCGTCGCGACCGCAAGGGCAATGTCCGCAAGATGAACCCGCAAGGCGGCACGCCTCAGTAAGTCGGGGCCCGTCCCCAATGAAAAAAGCGTTCCCTTGGGGACGCTTTTTTTTCGTCCAGCGCATCTACTAGACCGTCAGCCAGCCGACAGCAATTTCGGACGAATTAGAGGTAAGCTCGCGAAAATTGGCGATGCCCGCGAACGCGGGCATTGTCGTTTGTGTCCCGGTTTGAAAGTCGTTCCATGTTTCAGCGCTTATTCGCCCTTCTCCTGTTGTCCGCGTCTTTGAGTTTTGCGCACGCCCAGGAGCCGCAAACCAATCTTCCTCACGTCCGGATAACAGCCGGGATGTATCAAATCGATGCCCAGGTTGCCAAAACTCCCGAACAGCGCCAGACCGGCTTGATGTTCCGCAAGGAGATGCCGCAGTCCGAAGGGATGATTTTTGTCTTCGAGCAGCCCGCGACACAGTGCTTCTGGATGAAGAACACACTGATCCCGCTTACCGCGGCTTTCGTGGCGGACGACGGACGCATCGTGAACCTCGCGGACATGAAGCCGTTGACCGAGGATTCGCACTGTTCCAAGGAACCCGTGCGATTCGTCCTCGAGATGAATCAGGGTTGGTTCGAGCGCAAGAACATCAAGGCCGGCACCAGGCTTGGCGGCGAGCTGTTCGGGCAGAGCCGGTGACTCTCGCACCTCTCGAGGCCAACAAAAAAGCCGACCCAAGGTCGGCTTTTTTTGTTTTCGAAGTGTGAGATCAGCCGAAGTTCTTCTCGGCAAAGCTCCAGTTCACGAGCTTGGCGAGGAAGGTCTCGACGAATTTCTGGCGGAGGTTCCGGTAGTCGATGTAGTAAGCATGCTCCCAGACGTCGACAGTCAACAACGCCTTGTCGGCGGTCGTGAGCGGCGTGCCGGCAGCGCCGGTGTTCACGATATCCACGGAACCGTCCGCCTTCTTCACCAGCCAGGTCCAGCCAGAGCCGAAATTGCCGACGGCCGACTTGACGAAGGCTTCCTTGAATGCCGCGTAGCTGCCCCACTTGGCGTCGATCGCCTTGGCCAGCGCACCGCTCGGGTCGCCGCCGCCCGCGGGCTTCATGCAGTTCCAGAAGAACGTGTGGTTCCAGATCTGGGCCGCGTTGTTGTAGATGCCACCGCTGGACTTCTTGACGATGTCCTCGAGCGTCATGTTCTCGAACTCCGTGCCCTTTTGCAGGTTGTTCAGATTCACGACGTAGGCGTTGTGATGCTTCCCATAGTGGTACTCGAGAGTCTCCTTGGAGTACTCGGGCGCCAGTGCGTCCATCGCGTATGGCAGGGGAGGAAGAACGTGTTCCATTTTTTGCTCTCTCGGGTTGGTTGTGGGATGGCTGATTCTAGAAAGGAAATCACGCCCCTGACGTCGGACGCGTTCTCTTGGCCGCAGTTTGCAGGACCTTCAGATCGGCACGGCCATCGGCCAGATGCGCCTGTACTTCGCTTCCGACAGAGAGTCGAGCGACGCTGGTGACCGCATGTCCCTGCGCGTCCGTGATGAACGCGTAGCCTCTCTGCAGCACGAGTTCTGGGTCGAGCAGCTTCAATCGCAGCGATGCACGGTCGAGCACTTCCCGATGGCGCTCGAGCGCCTGCCGCAGCCGCACTGGCAACCCGGCCTGCAAGATCTGCTGCGCATGAGCGAGCCGCGCCGTCTTCGCTTGCAGGGCGAAGTGCATGCGCTGCGCGTGGTGCGAGAGACGCAGACGCTGGCGACCCACCAGTTCCGAGGGACGGCCAAGCCGCCCCGCTGCAATATCCAGCCGCTGACTCGACGCGTCCACCCGCGCGAGAACAGCATCGCGCAAACGCTCCTCGATCAGCTCGAGCGCACCGAGCCAGAGGTCGCGCGGCGCCGCGACGAGTTCTGCAGCGGCAGTCGGCGTCGGCGCGCGGACATCCGCGCAGAAATCGGCGATCGTGAAGTCGGTCTCGTGGCCGATACCGCTAACGAGCGGCACCGGACTCCGGACGATCGTCCGCGCCAACGCCTCATCGTTGAAGGCCCAGAGATCCTCGATCGACCCGCCGCCGCGCACCAACAGGATGACATCGACCTGCGGCTCCAACGCATAGAGCGCCTCGAGCGAACGCACGAGCTCCGCCGGCGCGTTTGCCCCCTGCACCGCCGCAGGCGCAAGTACCACCGGAATGTGCGGGACCCGACGCCGCAGCGCCGTTACCACGTCGTGAAGCGCAGCGGCACCGAGCGAGGTGACGAGCCCGATCGATTGCGGCATCGCCGGCAGAGGGCGCTTTCGCGCCGCGTCGAAGAGTCCCTCTGCCTCGAGCTTGGCCTTGCGCTCGAGGAATTGCTCGAACAAGGCGCCCTGCCCCGCCCGGCGCAGGCTCTCCACGATCAGCTGGAGATCGCCGCGCGGCTCGTAGAGCCCGAGCCGGCCGCGTACTTCGACCTGGTCGCCGTCGCGCGGCATGAAGTCCAGCAGGCCCGCCGCGCGGCGGAACATTGCGCAGCGCAGTTGCCCGTTCTGATCCTTCAACGAGAAATAGCAGTGGCCGCTCGAGGCTCTCGAAAAGCCCGATATCTCACCCCTGACCGCGACCGGATTGAAGCGCGCCTCGAGCGCATCCGCGACGGCACGACACAGTGCGCCCACGGCCCAGACGCGCGCGCCGCCCGCAGGTGTTTGCTCACGTTCATTCATGGCGCAACGCTGTGACACGGTACGAATCTTCCACAAGCGCCAGCGAGTCACCCCGGCGGGGCGCCTGATACGCATCACAGGCACATGTTCTGGTGCAAGCCATTGATTTCATTGGAAAAAGTGCTGCTCAAATATCGCTCGATCCAGTGAGGCGCCCATCTGGCGCGGCTCCGGCCAAGTTGCTCTGCGTGTTAATCACAAAGTTATCCACAGTTTCTGTGCGTCAATCTCTACATGCGAAGGACACCGAAACATGTTCCAGCTCGGTAGATAATCGCCGCGCATTTGCAGTCGATGGGCCGGAGGAATATTTGTTTTCCATCATAGTTGCTGCGGGCTGGCCGATCTGGCCGCTGCTCGCCTGTTCGGTTATTGGTCTCGCACTCGTCATCGAGCGCTTCGCCAGCCTGAAAACCTCGAAAGTCTTGCCACCCAAATTGCTCGACGAGGCCATCGCCGTCTCTCGCAATTCCGTCCCGGGACCGGATGTCGTGACGAAGCTGGAGCGGAATTCCAGCCTTGGCGAAGTCCTCGCCGCAGGCTTTCGGGCTCTGAACTCCAACCCGGCGTCCAGCGAGGACGACCTGCGCGTCTCGATGGAAGCCGCCGGCCGCGTGGTGGCACATCGCCTGGAGCGCTACTTGCCCGCACTTGCGACGATCGCGTCCGCCGCGCCGCTGCTGGGCCTGCTCGGCACCGTGATCGGCATGATCGAGATCTTCGGTTCGCAATCACCATCCAGTGGCGCAGTCGGCTCCGGAAACCCCGCCCAGCTCGCGCACGGCATTTCGATCGCGCTCTACAACACGGCTTTCGGGCTGATCATCGCGATCCCGACACTCATCTTCTGGCGCTATTTCCGCAGCCGGGTCGATGAATACCTGCTCAACCTCGAGCTCGCGGGCGAGCGCTTTGCACGTCATCTGAACACGCTCCGCCGATGAGGATGCACTTCCGCCACGGCTCGCGGGACGAGCCCGAGATCAACCTGATCCCGTTCATCGACGTCCTGCTCGTCGTGCTGATCTTTCTCATGCTGTCGACCACCTACAGCAAGTTCACGGAAATGCAGCTTCGCCTGCCGGTGGCCGATGCCGAAGCGCAGCGCGACTACCCCAAGGAAGTGATCGTCTCCGTTTCGGCCGACGGACGCTACGCGGTCAACAAGACGCCTTTGTCCGATCGCAGCGTCGAGGCCATCACAGCGGCCCTGAGCGCGGCGGCCAGCGGCGCAAAGGACAACGTGGTCATCATCAGCGCCGACGCCAGCGCGGCACATCAATCCGTGATCACCGTCATGGAGGCCGCGCGGCGCGCTGGGCTCATGCAGATCACTTTCGCCACGCAATCGGCCGCCCAGGCGGGACGATAGCCTTGGCTTTGTTGCAGCATGCCTGGCTGCGACGCGGCACGCTGGCGTGGCTGCTGTGGCCGGTGTCCCTGCTCTACGGCGGGCTGACGGCCGTCCGGCGCGCTCTTTTCCGACTCGGCATCCTCAAAACCGAACGCCTCGAAGTGCCGGTGGTCGTTGTCGGCAACGTCGTTGCCGGTGGTTCCGGGAAGACGCCGGTCGTCATGGCGATCGTTCGCCACCTGCAATCGCAGGGTGTCCGGGTGGGTGTGGTATCGCGGGGCTATGGCAGATCGACCACTGGCTGCTGTGAAGTGCTGGACGAAAGCGCGCCCACCGCCACTGGCGATGAACCATTGCTGATACGGCACTCGACCGGCGCGCCCGTATTCGTCGCCGCGCGTCGCGTCGAAGCCGCGCGCGCTCTTCGCGCGCGCTATCCCGATACCCAGGTCATCGTCAGCGACGATGGTCTGCAGCATCTCGCAATGGCGCGGGATGTCGAGATCTGCGTCTTCGACGACCGTGGCATCGGCAATGGCTGGCTTCTCCCAGCGGGGCCGCTGCGCGAGAAATGGCCACGCCCTTGCGATCTGGTGCTGCACACCGGGAGCCGCCCGGCCTTTGCGGGGTTCAACGCCACGCGCTTGCTTGCCGACTACGCACTCGGGCGTGACGGTACCCGGACGCCACTGACCGAACTCGTCGATCGAAAGCTCGTTGCCGTCGCGGCCATCGCAAAGCCCGAGGCCTTCTTCGACATGCTGCGACAGCGCGGCCTGCGCCTTGAACGCTGCATCGCCCTCCCGGACCATCATGATTTCGAGGACTGGACGCCCGCTGCGCCGAGTGGCGACACGCTGCTCTGCACCGAAAAGGACGCCGTGAAACTCTGGCGCAAGGCGCCGGATGCGCTGGCCGTGCCGCTGCTGTTCGAGCCCGAAGCCGCCTTCTTTTCAGCGCTCGACGCACGGCTATCATCGACCGATGGATACCAAGCTGCTTGAACTGCTCGTCTGCCCCGTCACCAAGGGCCCGCTCACCTGGAATCCCGACAAGCAGGAACTCGTCTCACGCAGCGCGCGTCTGGCCTACCCAGTGCGCGACGGCATCCCGGTGCTGCTCGAAAACGAAGCACGCCCACTGACTGACGAAGAACTGGGTCTCTGATCTTGAGCACGAAATTCGTCGTCCTGATCCCGGCACGGCTCGCCTCGACCCGCCTGCCGGACAAGCCGCTGGCAGACATCGCCGGGTTGCCCATGGTGGTGCGCGTGGCACAGCGCGCGCGGGAGTCGACCGCCGAGCGTGTGGTGGTAGCGGCCGACGACGCCCGCATCATCGAGGCGTGCAAGGCCCACTGCGTCGAGGCGCTCCTCACTCGCAAGGACCACGCGAGCGGTAGCGATCGCCTGTCGGAAGCCTGCGCCCAGCTTGGCCTTGCGGACGACGCCATCGTGGTCAACGTCCAGGGTGATGAACCGCTGATCGACCCCTCGCTCATCGATGCTGTGGCGCAAACGCTCTCTGAGCATCCGGGGGCGGCCATGAGCACCGCGGCGCACGCGATCGACTCGCCGCAGGAATTCGCCAACCCCAACGTGGTCAAGACCGTGTTGGATGCAAACGGCTATGCGCTTTATTTCAGTCGGGCCCCGATCCCATGGTGGCGCGATGGATTCGCGGATGGCGGGCCGAACAAGCTGCCGCTTTCGCCGCCGGCCTTGCGGCACATCGGCATCTACGGCTATCGGGCCGGCTTCGTCCGGCAGTTTCCTGAGCTTCCTCCCGCACCGGTGGAAAGCACTGAAGCGCTCGAGCAGCTGCGAGCGCTCTGGCACGGCCACCGCATCGCTGTGCACGTCAGCGAGCATGCGCCAGGCCCAGGCATCGATACGCCGGAGGATCTCGCGCGCGTCCGGGCCCTGTTCGGGACAGGTTAACCGCCGGTCCCGAAAGGGCCCCATGCTATCCTCGACGGAACTCCGCCATTGACGCCACTCGTGATCAGCACGGCGCGACAGAAATCCAAAAAACCTTCGAGGACACCATGAGACTGATATTGTTGGGCGCACCCGGGGCGGGCAAAGGCACACAGGCGGCCTTCATTTGCCAGAAGTACGGCATCCCCCAGATTTCCACTGGCGACATGCTCCGGGCAGCAGTCAAGGCCGGTACGCCGCTCGGCAAGCAGGCCGAAGCCGTGATGGCTTCCGGTGCTTTGGTTAGCGATGACCTGATCATCAACCTCGTCAAGGAACGCATCGCGCAGCCGGATTGTGCGCAGGGCTTCCTGTTCGACGGCTTCCCTCGGACCATTCCGCAAGCCGAAGCGATGCGGGCGGCGGGCGTCAAGCTCGACTACGTCCTCGAGATCGACGTTCCCTTCTCCGACATCATCGAACGCATGAGCGGGCGTCGCTCGCACCCGGCGTCGGGACGCACCTATCACGTGAAGTTCAATCCGCCGAAGGTTGCAGGCAAGGACGACGTGACCGGCGAAGACCTGATCCAGCGCGAAGACGACAAGGAAGAAACCGTTCGCAAGCGTCTGGACGTCTATAGCCAGCAGACCCGTCCGCTCGTGGACTACTACTCGCAGTGGGCGAAGGTCGAGCCGGCAGCGGCACCGAAGTACCGTTCTATCAGCGGCGTCGGCACCGTCGACGACATCACGCAGCGCGCGCTCTCCGCACTGGCGAGCTGATCAGGCCGGGCTGGAACGCAGCCCGTAGACCTTCCCATCGACGAACAGGTATTCGACGCGGATCACCGCGTCCTTGCCGTCTTTCTGGCCGAAACCGACCGCGGCCACTTGGGTCCCGGGCTTGATCTCCTGGATCTTCCAGGCCTCCATTCGCGTGAGCGGCGCCAGTTCGAGCTCCCACTGGCGCACGCTGCGACTCGGCAGCGTCGCTTTCGCCAGGAGCGCCGCGCCATCGACGGAGGCGCTCTGCGCGGGTAAGGCGCGCTTCGGCAAGTCCATCGGCACCTTGAGATCAGTTGGCACATCGACCATGAGCTCGACATGTGGGTTTTGCCATTTCACGCTCACGACTTTGCCTTCGACATAAAGCGGGTGATCCTGGTCGAAACTACTCCAGCCATGGTGCGCCCAGGCAGATGAAATCGACGCAGGGACCGATGCGGCGGCAAGTACGAGGCTTCGGCGTTTCATGGCGGTCCTTTCGCTCAATAGGCGATCCAGCGGCCGCAAAACACCACGGCCAGCCAGATCGCAGTGGACGACAACATCTGTACCCTCGCCATCGAGTCGAGTTTGCCTAGCGAGCCACGGGCATGGAACCAGGCAGCATTGCAGCCGGCGACTACGAGGAGCCCCATCTTGACAAGGAAGGCCCGGTTCGCGAGGAGTTCGGACGGCTGCGTCGCGAACATCAGCGAGCCGCTGGCCGCCGCGATTGCAAAGCCGCTCAGTGCGATGGTCAGCGACAGTCGTGACAGAGCATGCACTGGAAGGACGGCCGCCCGTCCGAACACGCGCATCTCCAGTGCCACGAGATTGCCAAGCAGCAGCGCGATTCCAACGATGTGCACGACCTCCAGCATCGGATAGGCCCAAGCTGTCGTGCGTAGCGCATCGAGCATCGACTGGCTCCCATCGACCGGGGTTATGCGCTTCGGACGAGAAGCTCCAGCGCCAACGCGATACGCGCCTTGACTGGCGTCAGCGAGCCCGCGTCGCGCAGCGCATCGTTCGGTTTCCCAAGGATGCGTCCTTGCGTGCAACGGGTCGCGCGCAGCACTGCAATTCCTTCGGCTTGCGCGCGCAGTGCAGCAGCCTCGAGTTCGTGGTGGAGCGTGCCATTGCCCGTTGCAGCAAGCACAAGGCCCTGAACGGCGTCCGCGGCACCTCGCTTACGCTCAGCAACCAAGGCATCGACGATCGCGCCCTGCGCGCCGGCATGGCTCACCAGAATCTCCACGCGAGGCCATGACGCCGCGCTGACGACGCGATCGAACAAGGGCGCTACCACCTGCGGCCCCGGCCAGTTGCGCAGCACCCGGACGCCCCCCTCTTCCACGTAAGCCAAAGGGCCGCCATCCCCCGAGCCGAATGCGTCGAGACGATAGGTATGCGTCTTCTGCACGTCGAACGCGCTATGCACCGTACCCGCACAGACCGCCACGACGCCTTGCGCCCCAGATGTCGAAGCGACCGCAATGGCATCACGCACGTTCTGAGGTCCGTCGGGCGCCAAGGCAGTCGCAGGACGCATCGCGCACGTCAGCACCACGGGCTTGGAAGGCGCCAGTACCGCTTGGAGAAAGAAGGCGGTCTCCTCTAGCGTGTCGGTGCCGTGGGTGATGACGATGCCCGCCACATCCGCTTCTGCAAGCCAATGCGCGCATCGCTGCGCCAGCTTCTGCCAGATCTCGAAGCTCATGTCCTTGCTGTCGATCTGTGAGACCTGCTCCGCGATCAGCGCTATGCCTTCGGGCGCATCGATGCCGCCCAGCAGATCCGCAACGCCCACTTGTCCGGCCGTGTAGCCGATGTTGTCGCCGGAATGACTGGCCCGTCCTGCGATCGTGCCGCCGGTACCCAGAACGACGACGCGCCTACCGCCGCCTTGAATGATTTCGCGCATTGCTTGCCAACCCCGGTGAAACTGGTTAAAAATACAGGTACTGGATATGTAGCCAGTCCTCTTCAGGAGCCACCATGCAGTTCGCCGTCAAGCTTACCGCCCGTCAGCAGCAGATTCTGGACTTGATTCAAAGCGCCATCGCCCGTACCGGCGCTCCGCCGACACGCGCCGAGATCGCGGCCGAGCTGGGCTTCAAGTCCGCCAATGCTGCGGAGGAGCATCTGCAGGCGCTGGCTCGCAAAGGGGTCATCGAACTGGTGAGCGGCACTTCGCGTGGCATCCGCCTCAAGGGCGAAGCGCTGCGTGCACTCAACGAGTCGCGGAACAACCAGTATTCGCTTTCCCTGCCCGGCATGGCACAACTCGCCTTGCCGCTTATCGGTCGGGTCGCTGCTGGCTCGCCCATCCTGGCGCAAGAGCACATCGATCAGACCTACTACGTCGAGAACACGCTGTTTCAGCGCCAGCCCGATTACCTCCTGAAGGTGCGTGGCATGTCCATGCGCGACGCCGGCATCATGGACGGCGATCTTCTCGCGGTGCAGGCCACCAAGGAAGCCCGCAACGGTCAGATCGTGGTTGCCCGCCTGGGCGACGAAGTCACCGTCAAGCGCCTGAAGCGCAACAAGCAGGTCATCGAACTGCACGCCGAAAACCCCGACTACCCAACGATCGTTGTCCAGCCCGGCGAACCCTTCGAGATCGAAGGGCTCGCAGTCGGGCTGATCCGCAACACGATGTTGATGTAGCCCTCATCACCAGCCGCGACAGGTGGCGGGCGTATGGCGTGAGCCATCACCCTGTCGAGGCAATCAAAGCAATCCTGCCTGTGTTCAATCTCTACCTTCTGGAGTTCACATGGGAATCGCTCTTCTCAGCATCGTCGACCTGTTTACGCCCCTGCAATCGCTGGCCGATCGCTGGATGCCAGCACGGCGCTCGCGTCACGTCAACTCGTCGGGATTGCGCTATGTCGGTGTTCGCCCAAGCTGCGCATCGCGGCAGGGCCCTGCAGGCGGCGATGCATCCGTCAGCACGCGACCACTGCGTGTCGTTCGTATGGTCGATGCCCAGCAGCCCACCCGTCATCCAGGCCGCGTGGTGATCTCCGGCCGCATGGCGGATGTGTGCGCGGAGCTCGATCGCCTGGCTGCTCTCGAAGCCGCGGACGCGGCCGGGCGTTGCGCTCGCATGCACTGAAACCCCGCTCCGGCGTTGTGTTCGATGCGCGACGCCGGGCAATGCGCCGACACAGCGTGCGCGTCGTGCAAGGCACAATGCACGGCATGAACATTGTGATCCTCGACGACTATCAGGACGCGGTACGCAAGCTGCAGTGCGCTTCCAAGCTCGACGCCTATGCGGCCAAGGTCTACACGAACACCGTCAAGGGTATCGGTCAGCTCTCGGTTCGACTCAAGGATGCCGAGGTGATCGTGCTGATCCGGGAGCGGACTCACATCTCGCGGCAATTGATCGAGAAGCTTCCCAAGCTGAGGCTCATCTCGCAGACCGGTCGCGTAGGCAGCCACATCGACGTGAATGCATGTTCCGAACTCGGCATCGCGGTGGCCGAGGGCACGGGGTCACCGCAGGCGCCGGCAGAACTCACGTGGGCACTGATCATGGCGGCAATGCGTCGCTTGCCCCAGTACATCAGCAACCTGAAGCACGGCGCCTGGCAGCAGTCGGGACTCAAGTCGGCATCGATGCCGGCAAATTTCGGGCTCGGGTCGGTGCTCAAGGGCAAGACGCTCTGCGTCTGGGGCTACGGACGCATCGGTCAATTGGTCGCGCGCTACGGGCAGGCGTTCGGCATGCAGGTCGTCATCTGGGGTCGCGAGCAAAGTCTTGCCAAGGCGCGGTCCGATGGGTTTCAGGTGGCGCCCAATCGCGAAACGTTTTTTGCTGCGGCTGACGTGCTGTCGGTCCATCTCCGGCTTACGGAGGAGACCCGTGCGCTCGTCACGCTCGAAGACCTCTCGCGCATGAAGCCGACCTCGCTCTTCGTGAACACTTCGCGTGCCGAGCTGGTTGAGCAGGACGCGCTCCTTGCAGCGCTCAATCGCGGTCGGCCCGGTCTGGCGGCCATCGATGTCTTCGAAAGCGAACCACCGTTGCAAGGGCATGCCCTGCTCCGCCTGGAGAACTGCATCTGCACGCCGCACATCGGCTATGTCGAGCAGGAGAGCTACGAGATGTACTTCGGGCAAGCGTTCGACAACGTCGTGAGCTTCATCAAGGGCAATCCGACCAATATCGTCAATCCCGGCGCGCTGCAGGTCCGCCGTTGAAGCAGCCTGCACTGCCGGCCGCCTTGTGGGCCCTGCTGGCGGGCAACTTTGTCATCGGCACCGGCGTCATGGTCGTGCCCGGTACCCTCAATGAGCTGAGTTCATCACTCCAGATCAGCGCAGCGACTGCCGGCCAACTGATCACAGCCGCCGCCGTGGTGATGTGCGTGGGAGCCCCGTTGCTGGCAGCGGTGGTTGCCGGATGGGACCGCCGCGTGCTTCTTGCCTGCACGATGGTCTGGTATGCGTGCGGCCATCTGCTCGCGACCTTGATGCCGTCTTTCGGCGCCCTGCTGCCGGTTCGCATGCTTACGGTGATCGCCCCGGCGATCTTCACGGCCCAGGCTGCTGCGTGCGCGGGCCTGCTGGTGCCAGCCGAGCAACGCGGGCGCGCCGTGACCTTCGTCTTTCTTGGTTGGTCCATGGCTTCGGTGCTTGGCTTGCCGCTCGGTGCCCTGATCGGAGGCCACTTCGGCTGGCGCTCGGCCTTCGCAGTGATTGCGGTGCTTTCTCTGGTGAGCGCCGCGGGGATCTGGCTGAAGCTGCCCTCCGGCATCCGCCCTGCGGCGTTGTCGCGCGATGCCTGGGGGCGCGTCTTCAAGAGCCCGCTTCTCATGGGCGTGGTCTGCGTGACCGCGCTACAGGGCTCCGGCCAGTTCGTGCTGTTCAGTTACTTCGCCCCGGTCCTCAAGGAGCGGCTTGGCGCCGATGCGACCCAGCTCGGGCTGATCTGGGCATGGTTCGGCGCCTGCGGCGTGGTGGGCAACATGCTGGTGAGCCGCTATGTCGATCGCTACGGCCCATCGCGCATGGTCTTGCTGACGACCGCTCTGATTGCGCTGAGCCTGCTTCTCTGGCCTTTGGGAGTCAGCCTGGCCTGGCTGGCGGTGCTGCTCACGCCCTGGGGGTTGGGCTGCTTCGCGACCAATTCGGCACAACAGGCCCGGCTGGTGTCGCTATCCCCCGCGCTCGCGCCGGGCTCGGTGGCGCTGAACAGTTCCGGGATCTACATCGGCCAGGCCATCGGCGCGGGCGCGGGCGGATGGCTGCTCGCCAATGGCGCGATCGCCTGGATGAGCTGGGTCGGCTTTGCGACGGTCCTCGCCGCGATCGCACTGAGCGTTTCAGTCGACCGGGCGCACAGACACGCCCCGGCGATCAGCGCTTGATCGACTTCGTCTTCGGCGCGATCTCGGCCTCGGTCGTCGGATCGAAGAGTTCGAAATCGATGACGTGCGGATCGCTCGATGGGGCTGGCGGCTTCGGCGGCTCGATCGGCGTCGGCATGGTTTCGTAGGCCGTCTTGTCGAACTCAGCGAGGTCCAGTTCGGGCGGCGGCACGGCTCGCGGCGGCGCCTCGTGTTCCTGGCCATGCACTGGCGCGACCAGGGCATCCGGAGCCGGAGCCATCACCGTGTCGTGATGGAGCCTGTCGTCGATCGACCCGTAGATCGAAGGAGGCAGCGTCGGCCCATCGTGCATGACGGGCGGCATCGTGTCCGGCCAGAGCGGCGCAGTCGCCGTCGCCGAGTGCGTGTCGTTGAACGGTGAAGGCGTCACCGTTGCAGGCGGCGGCGCGGTGTCGGGCTCGATCACCTCTTTCGCGAGCGCGTAGAGCAGCAGAAGCTCCTGGTACGCCGCGAGATCGAAGGCACCATCCTCATGGACGCCCGGCTTGCGGAAGATCAGCTCTTCGATCAGCGCCAACGTGCTCGGCGCCGGCCATTGCGACTCGATGCGTGCAAGCGCGCTGCGGTAGTGCTCCAGGCCCTTGCCCGCGTCGGTGTACTTGTCGAACGGCGGCACATCCGCATTGAAGGCACGCTCGAACTCTTCGGCCAGGCGCGCATAGTCCTCGCGACGGTCGAGCGAATGGTAGATGCGCAGCAGGTCGAGGTATGCCAGCGCGCTCGTCCCAGGGTTGGCGGCGATGTGTTCGCGTAGCACGTCGATCGCCTGGTCCTGCTGGCCGAGCGAGAGAAAGAAGTCCGACTGCTGCTGTACGTCGAACAGCTCTTCGGTGTTGACCGGCCGAGCCGTTGCGTTTTCGATCGGGCGCGCAGGAGCGCGCGGCGCTTCGGCTTCGCCCTCATCCTCAGGTTCCAGTGGCGCAAAGGGCGTGGCGCCGAAGGTCGTCATGCCGAGCGTGCGTTTCCTGGGTGGTTCGTCCTCGGAGTCCGCGTCCGCATCCCCTTCATCCAGCAGGCCGCGGTTGCGCCGCAAGCGTTTGGAACGGCCCTCGGTTTCAGGTTGCAACACCGATTCGCGCCACCATGCGGAGGCGGCGGTGCGACGATTCGCGCGCCAGAGCAGCAGCAGGGCAATCAGCGCAAGCAGCAGCCCGGCAATCAGCGCATAGACGAGAGGGTTGCGGAACTGGCTTTCGCGCGCCTGCGCGAGTTCACTGCGCAATTCGAGGAGCGCGCGCTGGTTCTGCGCGGTCTGTTCACGCAAGGCGGCAAGCGTGGCTTCCAGCTCCTTGTTGCGCTGGTTCTCGCGCTGGGCCTGCTCGGCTGCGGGATTCATCGCGGTCCACAGCGCAGCGGCAGCGGCGCGGCGCGCCGGATCCTCGGCAGGAGGCGGCACGAGTTGGGCCGTGGTCTTCAGCCCGCTGTCCTTGGCCGGTTCAGGCTCGAGTGCTTCGACCTGCAGTCGAGGGCCTGCCGCGACGGCTTGGGTCTTCGGCGGCGCGACCGCCGAGGGCCGGGCGGCGGGCACTGCGCGTGGAATGACCGGCGCAGCGCGACGCGGCGCCGGCGCAACGGGTGCGCTGGCTTGCGGTGCGGCCTGGGCGGCGTTTTCGCGTTCCGCCGAAGAGCGGGTCGCAGCGCGGCGTGACGTCGGGCTTGCCGCTCCGTCGGGGCTCGCGGCACCGCCTCCGCCACCTGTCGAGCGAGATGTGGGCCGAGCGGTCGATCTTTGCACCGGCGCGGCATCGGACGAAGGACGCGCACCCGCCAGCGAGACACCCGGCGGCGTGACGTCGGAAGGCACGTCGGCCAGAAGCACATAGCTGCGTGTCGACTTCATGTCGCAGCCTGCACTCACCTTGATGGTGACGACAGGCTCCTCGACCGGAGCGGTCGTACGCACGCGAATGTTGGAATTGCCAGGGCTGTTGCCGGACTCGAGCGAGACGGTCACTCGCCGTTCGAGCATGGGGGTGTCGCCTTGCAACACCTCTGCGCCGAGGCACAAGGACCCACCGGCTTCCGCCGCGTCGAGCGCCAGGGGAATCACCATGTCGATCGGCTTGCCGATCCAGACGGCGCCTTGCGGGCGCCCGATCGTCAAGGCGGGTGATTCGAGGGCGACTCCAAGAAGGAGCAGGCTCGCCGCTAAGCGTGGGAGTTGCAAAATGGGATGCAAAAAGCAATCGAAAGTTGACGCATTCTGACACGGTGGTCAGACCCCCCCATTCACCGAGAGACAATTATCAAATGACCGTGAACTTTTCCAATACCGCCGTGATCGGCGCAGGCGCCATGGGACGAGGCATCGCCCAGATCGCAGCACAGGCCGGAAGCCAAGTCCTGCTGTTGGACACCTTTGAAGGAGCCGCCGAGCGAGGCCGCGACGCGATCCTTGCCCAATGGCGCAAGCTGCAGGAGAAAGGCAAGCTCGACGCAGCGCAACTCGAAGCGTTTTCGGGCCGCGTGCAGGTCGCTGGTTCGATGCAGGATCTTGCGGGTTGCGACCTGGTCATCGAGGCGATCGTCGAAGACATCGAGGTCAAGCGGAAGCTGTTCCGCGACATCGAGGCCGTGGTTTCTCCCTCGGCAACGCTGGTCAGCAACACCTCGTCGCTATCGGTAACCGCCATTGCCACGGCGCTCAAGCATCCGGCGCGCATGGCGGGCTTCCACTTCTTCAACCCGGTTCCACTGATGAAGGTGGTCGAAGTGGTGGCGGGCTTCAAGACAGACCCCGAGGTCTGCCGCAAACTGGCCGGCTACGCCACGCAGATGGGCCACAGCCCGGTGCAGGCGAAAGACACCCCCGGGTTCATCGTGAATC
This sequence comes from Variovorax sp., assembly GCA_017744935.1. Classification (GTDB taxonomy): domain Bacteria; phylum Pseudomonadota; class Gammaproteobacteria; order Burkholderiales; family Burkholderiaceae_C; genus Variovorax. The sequence goes on along the minus strand of JAGIAI010000060.1, from coordinate 9,568 downwards.
ACGCGGGCCGCGGCTACGGCACGGAGGCATTGCGCATCGCCGGGGAAAGCGTGGCCGACTTCGCCACCATCGACCGCATCCTCAAGGATCAGGCCGGCTTTCGCCTTGGGCCATTCGAACTGCTCGATCTGACTGCGCTCGATGTGTCGCATCCGGTGATGGAATCCATCTACCGCCAGTACTACGAGGAGCCGCGCTATCGCCCCAGCGTGATCACCGCGCAACGTCTTGCAGCCGGCGCCCTGGGCCGCAAGAGCGGCGAGGGCTTCTACCGCTATCCCGATGGCGCAATGCAGCAGGTCGCGGAACCCCCGGTGCCTGCAGTCGACACGATCCCGCCCGTCTGGGTATCGCCCCGCGCGGCACGGCGCCCCGATTTGCTGAAGCTGGTGCATGCGCTCGGCGCGCAACTCGAAAGCGGCGCGGCGCCCTCTCCCGCTGCCCTGATCCTGGTCGCACCGCTGGGCTTCGACGTCACGACCGTCGCGGCGGTCGACCGCCTCGACGCCACCCGCACGGTCGGCATCGACATGATGGTCGACGACGCCGCCACCAAGCGTCGGGTGCTTGCCACCAACCCGGCCACGCGCCGCGACATGCGCGATGCAGCCCATGCCCTGTTCGCGCGCGACGGCAAGGCAGTCAGCGTGATCCGCGACAGCGGTGGTTTTGTCACGCAGCGTGTCGTCGCGACCATCGTCAACATCGCCTGCGACATGTGCCAGCAAGGTGTCTGCACGCCGGCCGATCTCGACCTCGCGGTACGGCTCGGCCTCGGCTATCCGCAAGGGCCGCTGGCGATGGGCGATCTCTATGGCCCGACCAACATGCTCGAAATCCTGTTCAACCTCCAGACCGTGTACGGCGATCCGCGCTACCGCCCGAGCCCGTGGCTGCGCCGCCGCGGCGCGCTCGGCCTGAGCCTCACCCATCAAGAAGAGTAAGAGACCAAGAGACGACAACCATGACCGCAGAGCTCAAAAGCACCACCGAAGGCAGCACCATGGTGCTGACCTTGTCCAATCCATCGCAACGCAACGCCCTCGGCCCCGAGATGTACGCGGCCGGCATCGAAGCCTTCAACGGCGCCGAGAACAATGCCGAGATCCGCAGCGTCATCATGGTCGGCGAAGGCAAATGGTTTTGCGCCGGCGGCTCGCTGCAGCGGCTACAGGCCAACCGTGCACTCGATCCGGCCGTGCAGGCGGAAAGCATCGAGGCACTTCACACCTGGATCGACACGATCCGTACTTTCCCGAAGCCCGTCATCGCCGCGGTCGAAGGCGCAGCGGCCGGCGCGGGGTTCTCGCTCGCGATGGCCTGCGACCTGGTGGTGTCGGCACGAGACGCAGTCTTTGCAGCTTCCTATAGCAACGTCGCCCTCTCGCCGGATGGCGGCCTGAGCTGGCATCTGGCACGCGCGCTTCCCCGGCAACTCGCCAGCGAATGGCTCATGCTGGGTGAGCGGCTCGAACCCGCACGCCTGCACGAGTTGGGCCTCGTCAACGAACTCACCGAGAACGGGCAGGCGCTCGCCCGGGCGCTCGCGCTGGCCGAGAAGATCAACGCACGCGCACCGAACTCGATGGCGAGCATCAAGGAACTGCTCGGCGAAGCGCGCGGCGCATCGCTGGTATCGCATCTCTCTCAGGAACGCGATCACTTCGTGCGCAATCTGCATCACGCCAATGCCGGCATCGGCATCTCGGCGTTTCTTTCCAAAGAGAAGCCACGCTACGAATAGCGTCGCGTCGCTCTCGTGACAACCCCAGGCATTTCAGTCACCGACAGGACAGTCCATGGACGACCCCATTCTTACCATCGAAGAACGTGAAGCGATCAATGGTGGTCGCTGGTTTTCTTCTCTCTCTCCATCACTCCGCCACGACATCCTCCGATGTGCATTCGTCAAGCGATACAAGGACGGCGACCTGATCTGCGCGCGCGGCGACCCGCCCGAGCAGTGGATCGCCTGCGCCAAGGGCGCAGTCCGCGTGAGTTCGACCGCCGTGTCGGGCAAGCAGGTGACGCTGACCTACGTGGAGCCGGGCATCTGGTTCGGCGACGTGGCGATGTTCGATGGGGACAGGCGCACGCACGATGCGTACGCACATGGGGACTCCACGATTCTTTGCGTGGCGCGCGCGGACTTCCAGAAGATCCTCGCCAACCACGTGGAGCTCTACGAGGCGCTGATGCGTCTGCAGGCGCGCCGCATCCGTCAGCTCTTCGGCCTGGTCGAGGACCTGAACACCCTGCCCTTGCGCGCCCGGCTGGCGAAGCAGCTCATCCATCTGGTGCGCAGCTACGGTGTGCCGAACCTTGCGGATGGCAGCCAGATGCGAATCGGTCTCCATCTGGCCCAGGAAGAGCTCGCACAACTGCTGGGTGCCTCCCGGCAGCGGGTCAATCAGGAGCTCAAGGCCATGGAGCGCGAGGAAGCGATTCGCATCGAGCCGGGTGGACTGGTGGTGCTCGACCGCGCCGCGCTGATGCGCATTTCGGAATCCGATCAATAAAGCCCAGAGACATGACCCAGGACTTCGACAAATTCGTCGGCACGCGTGCCATCTCCCCGCAGCACCAGTTCGACGTTGACGCGCTCACCGCCTGGCTCGAGAAGAACCTCGACGGTTTCAACGGCCCACTGACGGTGGAGATGTTCAAGGGCGGGCAATCCAACCCGACCTACAAGCTGGTGACGCCCGCGCAGAGCTACGTGATGCGTGCGAAGCCGGGCCCTGTCGCCAAGCTGCTGCCTTCCGCACATGCGGTGGAGCGCGAGTTCAAGGTCATGAGCGGCCTGGCCGGCACCGACGTGCCGGTGCCTCGCATGTACTGCCTGTGCGAGGACGAATCCGTCATCGGCCGCGCCTTCTACATCATGGAGTTCATGCAAGGCCGGGTGCTGTGGGACCAGTCCCTGCCCGACATGAGCAACGCAGAGCGCAGCGCGATCTACGACGAGATGAATCGCGTGATCGCCGCCCTGCATACCGTGAAGTTCGCCGAGCGCGGTCTGGCCGATTACGGCAAGCCGGGCAACTACTTCGAGCGGCAGATCGGCCGCTGGAGCAAGCAGTACGTGGCCTCGATCACGCAGCCGATCCCCGAGATGGACCGGTTGATGGAATGGCTGCCCGCACACATCCCGGCGAGTGCGCGCGACGAGAAGATGACCTCGATCGTGCACGGCGACTTCCGGCTCGACAACCTGATGTTCCATGCCACGGAGCCGCGCGCGATCGCGGTGCTGGACTGGGAGCTTTCGACACTGGGCCATCCGCTCGCGGACTTCAGCTACCACTGCATGTCGTGGCACATCCCGCCGGGTTCGTTCCGCGGCATCGGCGGGCTCGACCTGAAGAGCCTCGGCATTCCGACCGAAAGCGAATACATCCGCAAGTACTGCGAACGCACCGGCATCACCACGCCAGAAGCGCTTGCGCCGGACTGGAACTTCTACCAGGCCTACAACCTGTTCCGCATGGCCGCCATCCTGCAAGGCATCGCCAAGCGGGTCGAGGCCGGCACGGCTTCGAGCGAACAGGCCGTAGCCTCCGGCCGCGGTGCACGCCCGATGGCCGAAATGGCGTGGCAATTCGCTCAGCGGGCGTGATCGCCTGATCGCGGCAATGCCCTGAACCCCTTACCCACAGGAGACGAAATGGACTTCGAATACTCGGCCAAAACCAAAGACTTGCAGAAGCGCGTCACAGCCTTCATGGAAGAAAACATCTACCCGGCTGAAGCCGAGTACTCGGCCGAGCTGGCGGCCAACACCGCCGCAGGCAAGCGCTGGAGCGCGCTCAACACGGTCGAAAAGGTCAAGGCCAAGGCCAAGGCCCAAGGTCTCTGGAACCTGTTCCTCCCGGTCGACAGCGCGGCCGCATCCGGCTACAACGGCGCGGGCCTGACCAACCAGGAATACGCACCGCTCGCCGAGATCATGGGTCGCGTGCCATGGGCCAGCGAGGCGTTCAACTGCTCGGCGCCGGACACCGGCAACATGGAAACCATCGCACGCTATGGCTCCGAGGAAATCAAGGCGCGTTGGCTGAAGCCGCTGCTCGAAGGCGAGATCCGCTCCGCCTTCGCGATGACCGAGCCTGAAGTCGCTTCGAGCGACGCGACGAACATCTCCACGCGCATCGAGCGCCAGGGCGACGAATACGTCATCAATGGCCACAAATGGTGGATCTCCGGTGCGGCGGACCCGCGCTGCAAGGTGTTCATCACCATGGGCAAGTCGGATCCCGAAGCGCCCAAGCATTCGCAGCAGAGCATGGTCATCGTGCCGGCGGACACCAAGGGCATCCGCATCGTGCGTCCGCTCAACGTGATGGGCTATGACGACGCGCCACACGGCCACGTCGAGATGTACTTCGAGAACGTGCGCGTGCCGGTCGGCAACATGCTGCTCGGTGAAGGCCGCGGCTTCGAGATCGCGCAGGGCCGCCTCGGCCCTGGCCGCATCCATCACTGCATGCGCCTGATCGGCCTGGCCGAGCGCGCGCTCGAACTGATGTGCAAGCGCGCCTCGTCGCGCGTCGCATTCGGCAAGACGGTGGCATCGCAGACGGTGACGCAGGAACGCATTGCCGAAGCGCGCTGCAAGATCGACATGGCCCGCCTGCTCACGCTCAAGGCCGCCTGGCTCATGGACGTCGCGGGCAACAAGGTCGCGAAGACCGAGATCGCGATGATCAAGGTGGTTGCACCCAACATGGCGTGCCAGGTGATCGACTGGGCCATGCAAGTGCACGGCGGCGGCGGCATGTGTGACGACTTCCCGCTCGCCTACGCCTACGCAGGCGCGCGTACGCTGCGCTTCGCGGACGGCCCGGATGAAGTGCACCGCAATGCGATCGCGAAGTGGGAACTGGGCAAGTACGGCACCGGCAAGACCGACGACGCGATGCCGGTCACGCGCTTCTAAGCAGGAGCTTTACAAACAAAAGCCGCCGCACTGCGAAGTGCCGGCGGCTTTTTTACAGCTTCTTCTGCAGGAACATCGCAGAGCCGAAGGCGGGGTCGAGCTGGTAGTTCGCGAAGCCCTCGCGCTCGTAGGCGCGGAGCGCACTCTTGTTCCCCGAAAGCACTTCGAGTGTCAGCTTGCAAGCGCCGCGGGCACGCGCTTCTTGCTCGACGCGGGCCAGCATGCGCTGCGTGACACGCTGGCCGCGATGGCTTTCCAGCACCACGACGTCGTGCACATTGACCAGCGGCTTGCAGGCGAAGGTGGAAAAGCCTTCGATGCAGTTGACGAGCCCGACCGGCTGGTCGCCGTCGTATGCGAGGACGCTGAAGGCTTGCGGACGTGACGCAAGCGCCGAAGGCAATTCCGCCAGCACCTGAGGTTCGAGAGGCGTTCCGCCGCCCGCAGGATCGCGCGCATAGGCATCCAGCAAACTCACCAGTGCGCGCGCATGCGCAGGATCGCGATAGTCGGCGAGCCGGACGTCGATCACGACCGGGCTCAAGCGGCCTCCACGGCCGCAACAAGGCGCTTGGCGCAAGCCTCGGACTGCGCGGCATCCTTGGCCTCGACCATCACCCGCAACAAGGGTTCGGTCCCGCTCGCCCGGATCAGCACACGGCCCGAGTCACCGAGCTCCGCTTCCACCCGATTGATCTCATTCGCGAGCTTCTGGTTGGACTTCCAATCCTGATCGCCGGAGAGGCGTACGTTGATCAGCGTCTGCGGGAAGAGCGTCACGCCGCCGAGCAGCTCGGCCACCGCCTTGCCGCTCCGCACGCAGGCCTGCAAAACCTGCAGCGCGCTGACGATGCCATCGCCCGTCGTATGGCGGTCCAGTGCCAGAAGATGGCCAGAGCCTTCGCCGCCGAGCAACCAGTTGCGCTTGTCGAGTTCCTCGAGTACATAGCGGTCGCCTACACGGGCCCGCACGAACTCGATGCCCTGCGCCTTCAGCGCCATCTCGACCGCCTTGTTGGTCATCAGGGTGCCGACCACGCCGGCGGGCTTCTCTCCACGCGCGACGCGTTCCATCGCCATCAGGTAGACGAGTTCGTCACCGTTGAAGAGACGCCCGGCCGCATCCACGAGTTGCAGGCGATCGGCGTCGCCGTCGAGGGCGATGCCGTAGTCCGCGCCCTGCGCCTTGACGGCTTCGATGAGTGCCTCCGGATGAGTCGCACCGAAGCCTTTGTTAATGTTCAGGCCATCGGGCGCGCAACCGATGCTCGTCACCTCTGCGCCCAGTTCGTGGAAGACCGAAGGCGCGACCTGATACGCCGCGCCATGCGCCGCATCGACGACCAGCTTGTGCCCCCTCAGGGTGAGGTCGTTGGCGAACGTGCTCTTGCAGAATTCGATGTAGCGTCCAGGCGCATCGTTGAGCCGCCGCGCCTTGCCGAGATTGCGGGAATCGACCCACACCGGCTCTTCCTTCAAGACCGCTTCCACGGCAAGTTCCCACTCGTCGCTCAGCTTGGTGCCGTGTGCGCTGAAGAACTTGATGCCGTTGTCCGGATAGGCGTTGTGGCTCGCGCTGATGACGACGCCGAGGCTCGCGCGTTGAGCGCGCGTGAGATAGGCGACGCCCGGCGTCGGCAGCGGGCCGAGAAGAACCACGTCCACGCCCGCCGAGTTGAAGCCAGACTCCAGGGCCGACTCGAGCATGTAACCCGAGATACGTGTGTCTTTGCCAATCAGAACGGTCGGACGCGATTCGGACTGCTTGAGCACACGGCCCACCGCATGCGCCAGGCGGAGCACGAAATCGGGGGTGATGGGCGCTTGCCCGACGGTGCCGCGAATGCCGTCGGTGCCAAAGTACTGTCTTGTCATTGTTGAGCTTCCTATCTCTGTTGTTCTCTGTTCATCGCTCGCCAGACGGCCAGCGCTGCGACGGTCTCGCGCACGTCATGCACCCGAACGATCGCCGCTCCCTTGTCCACCGCCAGCACGGCGGCGGCCACACTGGGCACCATCCGATCACCAGCCGCCTCGATGCCGGTGACCGCACCAAGCGATGACTTGCGCGACCAGCCCGCCAGCAGAGGCAGGCCGGACGCCAGCAACTCCGCCTGTCGAGCGAGCAGTGCGAAATTCTGCTCGACTGTCTTGCCGAATCCGATGCCGGGATCGAGAACGATGCGTTCCCTTTGCACGCCGCGGGCCACGAGTGCCCTCGCCTGCTCATCGAGGAATTCGCGCACCGCAGGGACCACGTCCCCACTCATCGGCGCAACCTGCATGGTCTGCGGATCGCGATGCATGTGCATCAGGCAAATCCCACACGCCGGATGCGCGGAAACCGCATCTATCGCGCCAGCGCGGCGCAAGGCCCAGATGTCGTTGACGATGTCCGCGCCGAGCTCAAGCACAGCACGCATCACTTCAGGCTTGTAGGTGTCGACCGATACCGGCACGCCCAGCTTCACAGCCTCGCGCACAACCGGCACGACGCGCGCAAGTTCATCTTCCAGCGGCACGGCGGGCCCGCCCGGCCGGGTCGATTCGCCGCCGATGTCGAGGATGTCAGCGCCTTCCTTGATCAGCTGCTCGCAGTGGCGAAGGGCCGCCTCGGTCGAGGCATGCGCACCGCCATCGGAAAACGAATCGGGTGTCACGTTGACGATGCCCATCACCTGCGGGCGCGCGAGATCGATTGCGAATCGCGTGGTTTGCCAGACAGCCGTCATGCCACGCCCCCATGAAAAAACGGGGCCAGAGGCCCCGTTGATTGCCAAAGCTCTGTCACGCTCAGGCTGCGGTCGGCGTCGGATCGGGATTGACCGCCGGCGTACCGCCACTACCACCGCTGCCGGACGGCGGGACGCGCGGCGTCCAGTCCTTGGGCGGACGCGGCGCCCGACCCGCCATGATGTCGTCGAGCTGTTCGGTGTCGATGGTTTCCCACTCGAGCAGCGCCTTCGCCATGGCGTGCATCTTGTCGCTGTTCTCTTCGATCAGGCGGCGCGCAAGCGCGTACTGCTCGTCGATGATGCGGCGGACTTCCGCGTCGACCTTCTGCATCGTCGATTCGCTCATATTGGTCGTCTTGGTGACCGAGCGGCCGAGGAAAACCTCGCCTTCGTTCTCGGCGTAGACCATCGGGCCAAGCGATTCGGTCATGCCGTAGCGCATCACCATGTCGCGGGCAATTTGCGTCGCACGCTCGAAATCGTTGCTGGCGCCAGTGGTCATCTGGTGCATGAACACTTCTTCGGCGATGCGACCACCGAAGAGCATGCTGATCTGGTTCAGCATGTATTCGCGGTCGTAGCTGTAGCGGTCTTGCGAAGGCAGGCTCATCGTCACGCCAAGCGCACGGCCGCGCGGGATGATCGTGACCTTGTGGACCGGGTCGCATTTGGGCAGCAGCTTGCCGATGAGCGCGTGGCCGGACTCGTGATACGCCGTGTTGCGACGTTCTTCCTCGGGCATGACCATGCTCTTGCGCTCGGGGCCCATGAAGATCTTGTCCTTGGCCTTTTCGAAGTCCTGCATTTCGACCACGCGCGCATTGCGGCGCGCAGCCATCAGCGCGGCTTCGTTGCACAGGTTGGCCAGATCGGCACCCGACATGCCGGGCGTGCCGCGCGCGATGATGCTCGCGTTGACGTCCTGGCCGAGCGGAACCTTGCGCATATGGACGTTGAGGATTTGCTCACGGCCGCGAATGTCCGGCAGCGTCACGTAGACCTGACGGTCGAAACGACCCGGACGCAGCAAGGCGGCATCGAGGATGTCAGGACGGTTGGTCGCGGCAACCACGATCACGCCAAGGTTGGTTTCGAACCCATCCATCTCGACCAGCATCTGGTTGAGCGTCTGTTCGCGTTCATCGTTGCCACCGCCCAGACCGGCGCCGCGCTGGCGGCCGACCGCGTCGATTTCATCGATGAAGATGATGCAAGGGGCGTTCTTCTTGGCGTTTTCGAACATGTCGCGAACGCGGGCAGCACCCACGCCGACGAACATTTCGACGAAGTCGGAGCCCGAGATTGAGAAAAACGGCACCTTGGCTTCGCCGGCAATGCTCTTCGCCAGCAGGGTTTTGCCAGTACCCGGAGGGCCGACCAGCAGCAGCCCACGCGGGATACGGCCGCCGAGCTTCTGGAACTTGGCCGGGTCCTTCAGGAAATCGACGACTTCCTTCACCTCTTCCTTGGCCTCGTCGCAACCGGCGACATCCGCGAAGGTGACCTGGTTGTTGTTCTCGTCGAGCATGCGGGCCTTGCTCTTGCCGAAGCTGAAGGCCCCGCCCTTGCCACCCCCCTGCATCTGTCGCATGAAGTAGACCCAGACGCCGATCAGCAGAAGCATCGGCCCCCAGCTCACGAGCAGGGTCATCAGCAGCGAACCTTCCTCGCGCGGCTTGACGTCGAACTTGACGTTGTTGGCGATCAGGTCGCCGACCAGTCCGCGGTCGAGATAGGTGGCTGTAGTTCGGATCTTGCGGTCGTCAGTGGTGATCGCGACGATCTCGCTGCCACCCTGGCCTTCCTGGATCGTGGCGCTCTTGATTCGGTTGTTTCGCACTTCCTCGAGGAAGTCCGAATAGCCGATGTTGCCTGCGCCGGCGACGCCGCGGGT
>JAGIAI010000005.1 GCA_017744935.1 Variovorax sp. | reverse complement strand
GCCGGGCTGGATTCCATCGGACTTCCCGGAAGACATTCCGATCACCATGGAGGAGCAGATCCAGAAGGCGGTGGACTGCTACGAGGCCGGCGCCACCGTGCTGCACCTGCATGTGCGGGAACCCGATGGCAAGGGCAGCAAGCGCCTCTCGATGTTCAACGAGCTGATCGCAGGCGTGCGCGCCCGCGTGCCGGAAATGATCATCCAGGTGGGCGGCTCCATCAGCTTTGCGCCTGAAGAAGGGCAAGCCGCCAAGTGGCTGAGCGATGACACGCGGCACATGCTGGCCGAACTCGATCCGAAGCCCGACCAGGTGACGGTGACGGTCAACACCACGCAGATGAATGTCACCGAGCACGCCGGCATCGATGACTTCAAGGGGGTCTCGCGCGGGTTCCCGCACCTGTATGCCACCTACAAGGACATGATCGTGCCCTCGAACCCCAGCTGGGCTGAGGAGCACATCCGTCGCCTGTCGGCCGCCGGGATCCAGAGCGAGTTCCAGGTCTACAACATCAACAGTTTCGAGACCATCGAGCGGATGATCCGACGCGGCGTCTACAAGGGGCCGCTGGTCATGAACTGGGTGGCCATCAGCGGCGGCATGGACCAGGCGAACATCTACAACCTCGCCAACATGCTGCGCGCAGTGCCCGACGGCGCGATCGTCACGGTGGAAAGCTCGGTGCTCAACGTGCTGCCCATCAACATGATCGGCATCGCGCTGGGCTTGCACGTGCGGTGCGGCATCGAAGATGTGCTGTGGAACCAGACCCGCACCGGCAAGGCGAGCACCGTCGAGCAGATCAAACAGCTGGTGCGCATCTCGGGCGAACTGGGCCGCCCCATCGCGACGGCGCAGCAGGCACGCGAGATCATGAAGATCGGGGTCTTCTACGACAGCGCCGAAGAGACGCTCGCGGCCAATGGCTTCGCGCCCAATCGCAACGGCGGCAACCAGGGATTCCTGCGCAAGATCGCCTGAAGCCTCCGGCATGGCGGCGCATCAGGATGCGCCGTATTCCCCCCGGGCCGCCATCTCGGCGGCTTGCTTGCTCCATTGCGACGCACTGCAGCCGAAGAGACTGTGGAACCAGTGGCTGAAGCTGCTGGGCCGGGCGAAGCCGAGCAGCTCCGCGACTTCGCTGAGCGGAAGGTCGCTCTCGCGCAGATGGCGCTTGGCCAGATCGGAGCGCACCTGGTCCAGCAGGCGGCTGAAGGTGAGCCCCTCCGCATCGAGTCGGCGATGCAATGTGCGGCGATCGATGTGGAGAAAGCGCGCGACCTCCTGCGCGGTGCAGGTGCCTCCGGGCAGCAGCGCCAGGATGACTTGGCGACACGATTCCTGCGCGCTTTCGCCGCGATCCGTCAGCGCCGCTTCCAGGTACTTTCTCGCGAAGCCGGCGGCGACCTGATCTCCGGCGTCGCGCGGCCGGGACAGATCGCTCGCCGCGCAGATCAGCCCGTTGAATTCCTGATTGAAGCTGACGTTGCGCCCGAAGAACGCGCGATGCGCGGAGACATCCTTGGGTGGCCGATGCGTGAAGCAGACTTCGAGCGGCCGCCAGTTCGATCCGATCAATTCGCCCAGCATGCGAAACATGGTGCCCACCGCGAGTTCGACAGACTGGCGCATCGGCAGCCCCGGCGTCGGCAGCAAGTCCTCGCGGATGATGACCGTGCTGCCCGTGTCTTCGACATGGATGATGAGCGAGGCATTCACCAGCTTCAGGTAGCGGCACAGCGTGTCGATCGCGGCCCTCGGTGTCGGGTCTTCCCTCAGCACCAGGCTGATGGGCCCGAGCGCCGAGAGCCTCCGCTGTGCCGCCAGACGCAGTGCCAGGTCTTCCGTCTGCGTGGCGCGGGCGGTGATTTCCAGCAGCTCGCGCACGGCATCGCGCGGAATCAGCATCTCCGAGTCGGAGAGAAACTTTGCCTGCAGACCCACGGTTCGCATGAACGCATACGGGTCCCTGCCGAGCGACGTCACCAGCTCGACGTAGCCATTCAGGCTCCCGCTGCGAACGAACTCGGAGGCATGTCTCATGCGAGTCGAATCAGAAGGCCATCGGCGGGCGCTGCGCCATCGCCGCGCGCCAGCGCTGCAAGTGCGGACGGGTCTCGTCGACCCGCACCTTCACCACGCGCGCGAAGTCCACCGCCACCACTGCCGTGATGTCGGCAATGCTGAAGCGATCAGCCGCAATGAACTCGTGCTCGGCCAGGCGGGCGTCGAGCGTGTCGAAGAAGCGCTGGACCCGCTCAAGGCCACGCGCGGCCAGTTCCGGGATCTGCGCGTAGTCCACCGGGCCGGGCAGCGCGCGGTTGACGAGCCCCGGGGAGCTGTTGCGCAAGGTTTCGGCGATCGCGAGCAGGCCTTCGAACTCCACGCGCCAGTTCCAGCTCGCGATCGCGGCCTTTTCCTCCGGTGTGGTGCCCAGCAACGGCGGTTCGGGGTAGCGGGCCTCCAGGTAGGCCGTGATGGCCGCGTTGTCGGTCAGCCGCAGCCCCTCCTCTGTCTGGAGGACGGGCACGGTGCATTGCGGGTTGACCTTGCGAAACACCTCGCCGAGTTGCTCGCCGTTGCGCAGGTCCACCTCGACCGTCGCGTGCGCAATGCCCTTCTCGGCGAGAAGGATGCGTGCGCGGCGGGGGCTCGGCGCCGTGGCGCAGTCGTAGAGGGTGATCACAGCTTGTCCTCCGTGCGGGTCTGAAAGTCCGTCGCATCGTGACGTTCGTGCAACTGGCTGGATGGCTGGCCCCAGGTGCGATTGACCATGCGACCGCGCTGCGCCGCCGGCCGCGCGGCGATCTCGTTGGTCCAGCGCAGCACATGGGTGTATTCCTGCACCTGCAGGAATTCGCCCGCCTCGTAGAGCTGCCCCTTGGCCAGCGCACCGTACCAGGGCCACACGGCCATGTCGGCGATGGAGTAGTCGTCTCCTGCCAGGTAGGCGCTCTCCGCGAGGCGCCGGTCCAGCACGTCGAGCTGGCGCTTGACTTCCATCGCGTAGCGATCGATGGCGTATTCGATCTTCTCCGGCGCGTAGGCGTAGAAGTGCCCGAAGCCGCCGCCGAGGAAGGGCGCGCTGCCCATCTGCCAGAACAGCCACGACAGGCATTCGGCACGCTGTGCGGCATCCGCCGGAAGGAAGGCATCGCCGAACTTCTGCGCGAGGTACATGAGGATTGCCCCGGACTCGAAGACGCGCACCGGCTGCGGTCCGCTGCGATCCATCAGGGCCGGGATCTTCGAATTCGGATTGACTGCGACAAAGCCGCTGCCGAACTGCTCGCCTTCGTTGATGCGGATCAGCCAGGCGTCGTATTCCGCGCCCTGGTGGCCGAGTTCGAGCAGTTCCTCGAGCATCACGGTGACCTTCACGCCGTTGGGCGTCGCGAGCGAGTAGAGCTGCAGCGGGTGGCGTCCCACCGGCAGCTCACGGTCGTGCGTGGCGCCAGCGATCGGGCGGTTGATGTTGGCGAAGCGCCCACCGCTTGCCTTGTTCCAGGACCAGACAGTGGGTGGCGTGTAGGGCGTGGCATCGGTCATGCGGCGGTCTCCGGGCTTCCACGGGTGGTGAGATCGGCGCAATGATGTCAGACCTCACGCTTCATTGATCATCGTCAAGATCCTCTTCCGGCGGGCGTACTAGCCTCTGACCACAGCCACGTGGGAAAGGAGCACCGCATGTATTCGGATCAGGAGCCAATGGCCATTCGCACGATTGCGCCTTTCCCGCCGCCTCCGCAAGCCGTCACCGAAGAAGAGGTGATCCGCCTCGTGGAAAACTTCTATTCCAAGGTCCGCAACGACGAAGAGCTGGCACCGGTCTTCGAAGCCTATCTGGCGGACTGGGACCAGCACATCGGGAGGATGATCGACTTCTGGTCGTCCGCGCTCCGGGGCACCGGCCGGTACAAGGGGACCCCGATGCCGAAGCACGCGGCACTCCACGGCCTGACGGCGCAACTCTTTCACCGATGGCTCGCGCTGTTCTGGAAGACCACCGCCGAATCGGGCAATGTCGTGCTGCAGCAGCGCGCCGACGATCTGGCGCGTCGCATGGCTGGCGGACTCTGGCACGGCTACCAGATGGCGCACGCCGAAGCCGCCGATACCGCATCCGGTTCGTAGGCGGCGGTGCCGGAGAGCCTCTGCCTGCACCATGGTCGGCCGGAAGTCAGGAAATCGCTGGAAGCTCGGCGCCAGGAAAATCTGCTTCAACACTGGAGAAACACCATGGGATTGCTCGATTTGCTACAGCAGGCGGTTGGCGGAAATCCGGAGGCCCACTTCGACCAGGTCGTGCAGAACGCATCGACCGACCAGCTCGGGGCAGGCCTTGCCGCCGCGATGCGGTCTGACCAGACACCGCCTTTCAGCGACTTGGTCGGAAAGCTCTTCAACGTGTCGTCTTCGTCGCAGCAGGCAGGCATGCTGAACCAGATCCTTGCCACGCTGGGCCCGGCCGCGGTGTCCGGGGCGGCGGGCGGCGCACTGGGTCGCGTCCTTGCGCCCGGCCAGACCCAGCTGACGCCGGATCAGGCATCGCAGCTGACGCCCGGGCAGGTCACCGAGATCGCCGCGCACGCAGAGCAGGCGCATCCGGGCATCGTCGACGAGGTGAGCCAGTTCTACGCGCAGCACGCCGGACTCATCAAGATGATCGGCGGCGCCGCCCTGGCCGTCACGCTCGCGAAGATGAAGGAACACGCGACCCAACGCTGAGTTGATTCAGCGCGCCGTCAGCGACTTGCCATCAGGGCCGCCGGCTCGGAGAATTCCTCCCCAGCACGGCCCTGGTGGCCGGCTGACGCGATGAACCCCGACCCCGCCCCGCCCGTCGCACTGGTCGTCGACGATGAGCCGGTATCCCGCCTGATGGTGAAGCGGGCGCTGGAGAAGCTCGGCTGCGCCCCGGTTCTCGATGCGCCCGACGGCATCGCGGCGCAGAAGATCCTGCGCGAGCACCCCGAAGTCGCGCTGGTGCTGACCGACATCATGATGCCGCGCATGGACGGGCTGGAGCTGCTGCGCTGGGGACGCGAGGCCGTGCCTGACGCCATGTGGATCGTGCTTTCAGGCCTTGAAACATTCGACTCGGCAGTGACCGCGATCCGGCTGGGCGCGTTCGACTTCCTGCCGAAGTCGCCGCATTCGGAAGAGATGGCCGTCGCGGTGCGCAATGCGCTGGAGCGGCGGCACCTGCTGGCCGAACGCGAACGGCTGCACCGCGAACTGCAACGCAAGGTGCGCCAGCTCGAGGAGACCTCCGAGGTGCTGCGGCGCGATCTCGAGCGGGCGGAGGTGATCCAGCGGGCATTGCTGCCTCGCAGCCCGCCGCCCATGGAGGGCTATTGCATCCAGGCGCTCTACAGGCCGGGGCAGCACGTCGGTGGCGACCTCTATGACGTGGTGCGAATCGGCGATCGGCATCTTGCCTTCTACCTGGCCGATGCCACCGGGCATGGCGTGACCTCGGCGATGCTTTCCGTGCTGTTCAAGCAGCGGCTGGTGCTGGTGGCCCCTGCGACCGGCATCGCGCTGCCGCCAGCGGAGGTTCTGGTCGCGGTCAATCGCTCGATCTGCGAGGCGCATGCCGCGCCGGGCCTGTTCCTGACCGCCGTCTTCGGATTGCTGGACACGTCGGAGTCGAGCCTCACGCTGGCTTCGGCGGGGCATCCGCCGGTGCTGCACGCGCGCGAAGGCCGCGAGACGCGCCTGATCCGTCGCACCGGCCCCGCGCTCGGCCTGGCGCAGGACGCGCATTTCGGCCAGGAGCGCCTGCAGCTCCTCGCGGGCGACCGGATCCTCCTCTACACCGACGGACTCCTGCCCTCGGGCTCGGAGCGTGAGCTGGACCTGTTGCAGCAGGTGCTCGCCAGGCCGCTCGCCACTGCGCAGGAAGTCATGGCGGATCTACACCGCGAAGCGCCGGCGGGCGCGGACCGGGACGACGTGACCATCCTCCTCATCGACGCGCATGCGGGCGCCTCGTGGTTCGACAACGGCGCAGAGACGGAAACGGAGACGTCCGCAGTCGACGCGCATGAAACGCTGGCGTCCGAGGATGAGGTCGTCTTCTGCGGCGAGACGAGCCGCGCCGCCTATCTGGCGCTGCGCGGTCGCGCCTCGTGGATGCAATGTGATGCCTTCCACGAGGCGGCGCTGACGGTACTGGACGGCGGTCGGCCCCTGGTGCTGGACCTGTCCGCGTGTGAGTACATGGACAGCACCTGTCTTGGCACGGTGCACGAACTGGTTGCACGGGGTGGTGTGTCGCTCACCACCGTGAGCCCGGCCGTGCGCGGCCTCTTCGAGGAACTGAGCATGGAGCAGGTGCTCGCCGCGATCCGCGAAGACCTGCCCGCTGCGCCCGAGCTTCGCGCGCTAGGCGCGGCGCGCGATCACGCGCCCTCGCAGCGGCGCATCCTTCAGGCGCACGAAGCGCTCTCCGCGCTGAGCGAACGTAATCGCGAAGGGTTCAAGGACGTCGTCGATTCGCTGCGCAGCGAACAGGGTGGACCAGGATGAGCACCGTCATTCGCGTACTGCACCTGGAGGACGACGCGACCGATGCAGAACGCATCCGCGAGGGATTGCAGGGCGACGACGTGTCGTTCGAGATCACGTGGGTCCAGACACGGGAAGACTTCGCCGCCGCGCTGCAGCAGCAGGCCTTCGACCTGGTGCTGATCGACTACGAGGCGGGTGGCGTCGAACTGCTGCGGGGCGTGCATCGGCAGCACGCCGAGACGCCGCTCATCATGGTTTCCAGGCACCTCCTGACCGAGGAAGAAGCGCTCGACTGCATGAAAGCCGGCGCCACGGACTATGTGCTCAAGGAGCGCCTGCGGCGGCTCGGCTTCTCGATGCGGCGGGCGTTCGCAGAACAACAGCAGCGAGCGGCGCTGCGACAAGCGGAAGAGGAACTGCGCGCACTCAACACCGAACTCGAAGCGCGCGTGCACCAGCGCACCGCCGAACTCGAAACCGCCAATGCGTTCCTGAACTCGGTGCTCCACCACATTCCGTATCACATCCTCGTGAAGAACGCCGACGACCTGACGATCGTGCGCGTCAACCGCGCCTTCGAGCAGTTGAACGCACGCAAGCAGGAGGACCTGGTCGGCAAGACGGTCCACGACTTCGTGGTCTCGAAGGAAGAGGCCGATTTCTTCGCCGCCAAGGACAAGGAAGCCATTGCGTTGGGCCGTGAAGTGGACATTCCCGAAGAGCCTTTGCACGCGCGCGACGGCACCGTGCGTGTGCTGCATGCGAAGAAAGTGCCGATCCTCGACGAGTCCGGCCGCGCGCGCTACGTGCTGACCCTGTCGGAAGACGTGACGGAAAAGAAGCGGAAGGAACGCGAGATCGAACGGCTCAACGCGGCGCTGGCGCAACGCAGCGAAGAGGTGGAGGCCGCCAATCGTGCCAAGGGCACCTTCCTGGCGACCATGAGCCACGAGATCAGGACGCCCATGAACGGCATGCTGGGCATGCTGGAGCTCCTGAGCCTGACCGAACTCGACGCCGAGCAGCGCGAGACGCTTGGCCTCGTGCGCGAATCGAGCCGGTCGCTGCTGCGCGTCATCGACGACATCCTCGACTTTTCGAAGATCGAGGCCGGCAAGCTGGAGGTGCGCCCCGAGGTCGTTTCGGTCAAGCGCCTGATCGAGGAGGTGCACAGCATCTACCTCGGCAATGCCAGCAGCAAGGGGCTGATCGTGCGACGCATGGTGGATACGCGCATCAGTCCGGCACTGCGGGTCGATCCGGTGCGGCTGCGGCAGATCCTCAACAACTTCGTCAGCAATGCGATCAAGTTCACCACCGAGGGTTGGATCGACATCAACGTGCAATGGCTCGGGCGTGGGGACGGACAGGAGCGACTGCGCTTCGAGGTCAAGGACACCGGCATCGGCATCTCGCCCGAAGACCAGGAGCGGCTGTTCCAGCCGTTCACCCAGGCCGAAGGCGACGCTGCGCGCCGGCGGCCGAGCGGCACCGGGCTGGGGCTGGTCATCTCCCGGCAACTGGCGCAGTTGATGGGCGGTTCGATCCGTCTCGAAAGCGAGCACGGCAGGGGCACCACGCTCATCCTGGAACTGTCCCTCCCCATCGCCGAACAGCCAGCAGGCAGCGGCGACGGGACCATGGGCGCGCACGCAGTCGATACCGCGACGCGCCGGACCGCGCCGAGCACCGCACAGGCCGAGACGGAAGGAACCCTCGTGCTGCTCGTGGACGACCACCCGGTCAACCGCATGCTGCTGATGCGCCAGGTGCGGGCCCTCGGCTATGCCGCCCAGACCGCGGACGACGGCGTGCAGGCCCTGGAGATGTGGAAGTCGGGGCGGTTCGGGCTCGTCATCACCGACTGCCACATGCCGCACATGGACGGCTACGACCTCGCGCGCAGCATCCGCAGGCTCGAACCCGGCGTGGGCCGCGAACGCGTGCCGATCGTCGCCTGCACCGCGAATGCACTTCAGGGCGAGGCCGAGTCGTGCCTCGCCGCCGGCATGGACGACTTCCTGGTCAAGCCGGTGGAACTGGCGCAACTGAGCGAAAAGCTGGATCGATGGCTGCCGCTGGCACGCACCGGCGAGGCATCCGCCGCGCCTGTCGAAATGAGCGGCGGCAACGCGCCCTCCTCCACCTCCAACCCGATCGACGAGGCGCTCCTTAGTGCGAAATGCGCGGGAGACGCATCGATGGTGGCCGAGGTCGTCGCGGCCTTCCGACGAACCTGCGAGGACGACTCGACCGCGCTCAGGCTGGCGGTGACGGCCGACGATGTCGCGCAGGTCACGCAGTTCGCCCACCGCATGGCGGGCGCCGGCAAGATGGTCGGCGCGCTCGCTTTCGCGGCAGCATGCGAGAACATCGAGCGCGCCAGCCGCACAGGCCAGTGGAAGGCCGTGGTTGCCGGCATGTCGGCGTTCGAGCAGGAGCTGGCACGCCTGGCCGTCTACTTCGAGCGCCACGCGCAGCAGCAACAGCAGATGCTTTCCTGACTGCAGCCGTCACGCCAGCCATTGCACGTCGAACACGTGATGGCCCCAGGGCGGCATGTCGAGGAACAGTCCTCGTGCGAGCAGATCGTCGCCCGGCCGATCGAAGACCGCCGTGCCCATGAGGTCCTGCAACCTCAACGTGCGCCCGGCCATCTCCGGGAAAGGAAGTCGCACGAAGCACTGTGATTGCTGCGGCGAATAGTTCACCGCCACCAACAACCATTCGCGCGCCGACGATTCCCATCGACAGGTAATGAAGTTGTCTGAAGTCGGGTTCCCGCTCCACGTCGGCATGCATTCCAGAAGGGTCCAGCGTCCGCCGCGAACCACCGGCCGGCGCAACACCGCGAGCAGCCGGTCGTAGAACTGCGCCAGCATGCCGTCCACGGGCTCCTCCGGCGCACGCACCAGATGCGGCGAGATGCGCACGCGCCGCCCCTCGAACTGGCCTTGATGAAAGAACCTCAGGCCCGGCGAGAGGAAGGTCACCACGGCAGCGGCAGGATGGACTTCGGGCGCGAAGGCCGATGCGGCACGCGGCTCGTCATGGTTCTCCAGGAAGCGCGCCAACCTGTCCTGGTAGTTCATGTCCGCGCACAGGTGCTCCCGCGCAGGTCGCGCGCGCAGTTCGTGCAGGCGGTCATACAGGCGCTTGTCGTAGGCGTAGTCGAATCCTTCCTGCTGCAGCGTCCATTCCATGTCCCAGTAGGCCTCCGCCATGAACAGGAACGAGGGTTGCTCGCCGCGCACTGCACCGATGGCCTTGCGCCAGAAAGGCTCTGCCTTGAGCCCCCAGGTGCGCTCGAAGACTTCCGGCAGGACAAGCATCGCCATGTCGCAGCGCACGCCATCGCATTGGCCGGCGATTCGTTTCAGTTCGCCGACCATCGCGTCTTGCAGCCCGGGGTTGCCATAGTCGAGTTGCAGCGTGTCGGGCCAGCCGTCGAAGTACGGGTCACGGCCATACGCGAGCACCGAGGGTCCACTGCTTGTGGTGATGCGACAGTAGTTCTGGGGGGCACGCGCCAGGTCCGCTTCTCTGCCATGGACGAAGTAGTCCGGATGGTCCTCCACCCACGGATGGTCGGGCGCCATGTGGTTCGGCACGAAGTCGAGCATCAGGCGCAAGCCCCGCTCGCGCATGCGTGTGCGCAACCGCGCGAGGGCAGCATCGCCACCAAGGGCCCGATGCACCGTGTAGCCCGCTATCGCAAAGCCCGAGCCTGCAATGTCGTCTTCGCGCAGATCGGGCAAGGTCTGCCCGAACTCGCGCCTCCACTGTGGCTTGCTGCGCGACACGCGTTGCGCGGCAGCGCCCGTTTGCCAGACGCTCAGCAGCCATAGCCAATCGAATCCCAGCTTCGCGAGTCGATCGAGTTCGGCGTCCGTGATGTCGTCGAGCGTCGCAGCACGGCCCAGCGAGCGCGACAGCTCGGTCAGCGCGACCCGCGTGTTGGTCTGGTACAGCGCGGGGTAGCGAGGCGTGTCCACGACGTCACCGTGCGGTGGGTTCGGCACTCAAGCCGCCCTGCAGCGCCCGTGCTGTCGCAGCCTCGGCGCCCGGCATGAGCAGCAGTTCCTTCGTCAGCAGCGCATTGGTCTGGATGACGCGCGCCACGCAGCCAGTCCAGCCGGTTTGGTGACTGGCACCGATGCCCGCCCCGGTTTCGCCGTGGAAGTATTCGTAGAACAGGACCAGATCGCGCCAGTGCGGATCGTCGCGGAACTTCTGCGCCGCACCGTGGGCCGGCCGCTGGCCCTTGTCGTCGCGCAGGAAGAGCCGGCCGAGGCGCTCGCCCAGTTCCTCCGCCACCTGGAGAAGGGTCATCATCTGCCCCGATCCCGTCGGACATTCGACCTTGAAGTCCTCGCCGAAGTACGCATACAGCCGCAGCAGCGACGTGTAGAGCAGGAAGTTGATCGGCATCCAGACGGGACCGCGCCAGTTGGAATTGCCGCCGAACATTCCCGAGTCGGAGTCGCCCGGCACATAGGCCACCCGGTACGACTGGCCCCCGTGCTCGAAGACATAGGGGTGGTCGCGATGAACTCGCGAGAGCGCACGAATGCCGTGCGGGCTGAAGAACTCGTTCTCGTCCAGCATGCGCGCGAGGATGCGCCGCAGCTTCTTCTGGTTGACGATGGACAGCATCCGGCGATGGGCCACGCCGGGCTCCTGAGGCAGATGCACATTCGCCGCGAGTTCGGGATGCCGCATCAGGAACACGCGCGCACGTTCCCGGAACCTCGGCAGCCGCTCGATGATGTTTTCCTCGAACACGGCAACGGCGGCCAATGGCAACAGCCCGACGATCGAGCGGACCTTCAGGCGGATGGCGTTGCCGTCCGGCAGGCGCAGCACATCGTAGAAGAAACCGTCCTCCTCGTCCCACATCTCGTCCCGGCGCTCGCCGACGCGGTCCATCGCGCCGGCGATGAACAGCGTGTGCTGGAAGAACTTCTCGACGAATTCCTCGTACAGCGGCTCGCTCAGTGCGAGCTCGACCGAGATGCGAAGCATCTGCTGGCTGAAGAACACCATCCATGCCGTGCCGTCGGCCTGATCGAGGTAGCCGCCCGTGGGCAACGGTGCGGAGCGGTCGAACACGCCGATGTTGTCGAGGCCGAGAAAGCCGCCCTCGAACACATTGGCACCGGCGCGGTCCTTCCGGTTGACCCACCAGGTGAAGTTCACCAGCAGCTTCGAGAACGCGTACTTGAGGAATTCGATGTCGCCGCTGCCGCCGCGACGCTCCTTGTCGATCAGGTAGAGCTGCATCGTGGCCCACGCGTGCACCGGCGGATTGACGTCGCCGAAGTTCCACTCGTAGGCCGGGAGCTGGCCATTCGGATGCAGGTAGTCGTTGCGCAGCATCAGGTCGAGTTGCTGCTTGGCGAAGTCGGGGTCGACCATGCCGAGCGGGATCATGTGGAACGCGAGGTCCCACGCGGCGTACCAGGGGTACTCCCATTTGTCCGGCATCGAGATGATGTCGTCGTTGAACATGTGGCCCCACTCGCCATTTCGCACCTGTCGGCGCTCCGACGGTGCCAACTGGACGCCCGCGCCGTGCTCGCCGAGCCAGAGTTCGAGGTCGTAATAAAAGTACTGCTTGGTCCAGAGCATGCCGGCCAGGGCCTGGCGCATGACGTTCGCGCGGTCCGCGTCATTCCGCACGGCAGGCGGCACCAGCGCGGCGTGGAACGCGTCGGCTTCATTCAGCCGATCCGCAAAGACGGCATCGAAGTCGTCGAACGGCGTCTGCAAGGTCTCGGGCGCACGGCTGGTCAGGCGCAGTCGCACGACCTGCGACTGCCCCGCGCCGACATCGGACCGGCAGTGGTACCCCACCTTGGTGCCCTTCCCCTCGGGATTGATCGCGGCGCCATCGCCATGAATGACGAAGTTGTGGAACGCGTCCTTCACGTAGGCAGAGGCATTGGTGCCGCCGAACAGCCGCGCGTTGTTGGTTTCGTTCTCGGTGAAGAGAAGCGGCGCGTCGCCATCGCAGTAGAGGTAGTACGTGTCCAGCGATTCGAGGAACAGCGGGTCGGTATGGCGGGCACGGACGGCCACCATGCCGGTGGAAGCCAGGCGCTCGATGACCGGCTTCGAGCCACCCCCGGGCTGCGTCCATGTGTTGCGGAACCACAGCGTCGGCAGCAGGTGCAGCGGTGCTGCGTCGGGACCGCGATTGAAGGCGGTGATGCGCACCAGCGTGTCCTCGGGCGAGGCCTTCGCATATTCGACGAAGACGTCGAAATAGCGGTTGTCGTCGAACACGCCGGTGTCCAGCAGCTCGTATTCGGGATCGTGCTTGCCGCGGCTGCGATTGGTGGTGACCAGGTCGTTGTACGGGTAGGCGGCCTGCGGATACTTGTACAGGTACTTCATGTACGAGTGCGTCGGCGTCGAGTCGAGATAGAAGTAGCACTCCTTCACGTCCTCGCCATGGTTGCCTTCGCTGTTCGCCAGTCCGAAGGCGCGCTCTTTCAGGATCGGGTCGCGCCCGTTCCACAGCGCGAGCGCAAAGCACAGGATCTGGTGGTCGTCGCTGATGCCTCCCAGGCCGTCTTCGCCCCAGCGATAGGCGCGCGACCGGGCCTGGTCGTGGGTGAAGTAGTTCCACGCATCGCCGTTGTCGCTGTAGTCCTCGCGCACCGTCCCCCATTGGCGCTCGCTGAGATACGGCCCCCACTTCTTCCAGGCCGCGCTGTGCGAATGAGCGTCGTCGAGCCTGCGCTTTTCTGCCGTTTCAGTGCTCATGGGAAGTGCTCCTGAGGAGGCACGATTGGGCATCAATTGGGTATGGTTGATCAAGACTGAACCGTTTCGCCGTTTGCGGGAATGAACCGTCTCCAAAGAGGCTGCGAATGACCCCAGGAACATCTTCGAAGACACCGATGCCGATGAGGTGCGAGGAGTACAGTCCGCTGCACGCTCCCTCTCAAGAGCCTTCCATGCCCAGCATGCCCCTCGATGCCAATCAGCCGCAGGACGAGGGAACGACCTTGGCCGATCGCGCCGACGCAGGCCTGGTCCGCCGGACCGCCGACGGCGAACTGCAGGCCTTCGAGCAGCTCTACCGCGCCTACCATCCGCGACTCACGCGCTTCCTGGACCGCCTGACGCGCCGGCCCGGACTCGTCGGGGAACTGCTCAACGACACGATGCTGGTCGTCTGGAACCGGGCCGCAAGCTACAACGGCCAGAGCAAGGTGTCGACGTGGATATTCGCGATCGCCTACCGCAAGGCCATGAAGGCGCTGAGTCGCCTGGACGAGCCGCTGCCGGACGAGCCCGACGACGATCAGCCCGCCCCGCCGGAGGCCAGCCCCGAGTACCACGCGGCGCAGTCGCAGATTCGCGTGGTGCTGGCGCAGGCGCTGGACCGACTTTCCTTCGAGCAACGTGCGATCGTCCATCTCACCTACTTCCACGGCATCGGCTGCCGTGAAGTCAGCGAGATCGTGGGCTGTCCTGTTGACACGGTGAAGACACGCATGTTCCACGCCCGGCGCAAGCTGAAGACACTCCTGGCTGGACGTCTGGAGGACTGGCTATGACCGGGCGCGTCGTTCAACTCGGCGCCGATCTGCATCAGAAGGTGCAGGCCCTGCTGCCCTGGTACGTCGGCGAAGGCCTCGACGCAGAGGAACGCGCCAGCGTCGAAGCGCACATCGCCGAGTGCCCGCGTTGCCAGGCCGAACTGGCATGGGAGCGGGAAGTTCATGCGCTGTACGCGCAGTCGACGCCCGCGGCCAGCGGAGATGCCGACCAGGGGTTCGCACTGTTGCGCGAGCGCATCTCCGCCGGTGCGCCTCCGCCACAGAGCAGCGGCCTCCTCGCGCGGCTGAAGGCGCGCTGGCGCGAAATGCCGGTCTGGACGCGCTGGACATTGGTGGGGCAGTGCCTCGCCGTCGCGGTGTTGAGCAGCGTGGTCCTCATCGCGCTGGCGCCCGACCCCGGCTTCCGGGCGCTCGGCGGATCTTCCGCCGGCGCGGGCGCCGTTGGCGGGGGCAATCTGATCGTGCGGTTCCGGCCCGAAGCCACCGAGCAGGAAATGCGGCGCGTGCTGCGCGACAGCGAGGCCCGGCTCGTCTACGGACCGACCACCACCGATGCCTATCTGCTGGCGGTGCCGGCGGGCCTCGAATCCGAGGCGGTCAAACGACTTCGCAGCGAACGCGCCGTGCTGCTCGTCGAAACACTCAACGGTCGGGCGGCGCCATGAAGCGACTCCTGCTTCTGGGCGCATGGGCCATCGTCCTTGCCGGCGCGCAGGCGCCGGCTCTGGCTGCACCGGACGAACAGACCTCAACAGTGGCCGCCGCGGCGGTATCGGCGCCCGCCCCCAATCAACAGGTGTTGCTGTTGCTGCGCCTGCCGCCAGAGCACTACCGACCCGAGAACGCCTATTCGGGCGGCTATGGCGACGGCCCGGCGCATGGCGCACGTCGCCGCATGGCTGCCGCGCTGGCGCGCGATCACGGATTGACGCTCGTCACCGACTGGGCCCTCCCCCTGCTCAGCGTGGATTGCTTCGTGATGATCGTGCCGGACGACCAGTCGCCCGAGAACGTGGCCCG
Source organism: Variovorax sp. (assembly GCA_017744935.1). Lineage (GTDB taxonomy): Bacteria > Pseudomonadota > Gammaproteobacteria > Burkholderiales > Burkholderiaceae_C > Variovorax. Next base: position 115,150 of record JAGIAI010000005.1, on the reverse strand, counting down.
CGCCTTGTCGCAGGACCCGCGCGTCGCTTGGGCGCAGCCGATGAACGTGTTCCGGGCCCACGGTCACGGCGACCCGCTGTATCCGTTGCAACCGGTGGCGCAGGCCTGGCACCTGCTCGACCTGCATGAGATCTCGACCGGGCGCGACGTGCGCGTCGCGGTCGTCGACAGCGGCGTCGATGCGCAGCACCCCGACCTCGCCGGCCAGGTCGCGCTGAAGGAGAACTTCGTCGACAACCACCGCGACGTGCCCGAGGACCACGGCACCGCCGTCGCGGGCGTCATCGCCGCACGTGCCGACAACGGCCTCGGCATCGTCGGCGTGGCGCCGAACGCCCGGCTGCTTGCGCTGCGCGCCTGCTGGCAGGAGAGCACGCAAGCCACCTTATGCACGAGCCTGAGCCTCGCCATGGCGCTGCACTTCGCGATCGCGCATGACGCCGCCATCATCAACCTGAGCCTGAGCGGGCCGCCCGATCGTCTGCTGGATAGCCTGCTCGACGTGGCGCTGTCCCGCAACATCAGCGTCATCGCGGCCGTCGATCGCAAGCTGCCCGACGGCGGATTTCCTGCCTCGCATGCCGGCGTCGTGGCCGTCGCTGACGACACCGGCCTGCCGACGTTGCATGGTGCCCTGGTCGCGCCGGGCCGCGATGTGCCGACCACCTTGCCCGGCAGTCGATGGAACCTCGTGTCCGGCTCCTCCTATGCCGCGGCCCATGTGGCGGGTCTGTTCGCCCTGATGCGGGAAAGGTCGCCGGCCAGCACGACCGCGCCTTCCGTCGCCAGCGTCGTCTCTTTTCCCGGTGGAGGAATCGACGCCTGTGCCACACTGGCACACGTCGCAGGCGATGGCGCCTGCGTGCGCACCGTGACACGCTCGATGGCACCCTCCAACGTCCGTCAGTGACATGCCGACCGCCGTTTTGCGTGCGGCGCTTGGTCCCTCGTTGTTCTTCGTCTGCGGCATGGCGTGCGCGCAAGTCGGCGGGAACATCGCATTCCTCTCGGACTACCGCTACCGCGGCATCTCGCTCAGCCAGGAAAAGCCGACGCTTCGGCTGGGTGCCGCCTACGACGACCCGAGCGGCTGGTTCGGCGGTGCGTCACTCACGGAGGTCATGCTCTACCGGCCGCGCTGGCAGGTGCAGGTGCTCGGCTATGCGGGCTATGCGGGCCGGCTCTCTGAACGCATCGGCTGGGAAGCGGGCGCCACGGTGGTTCACTTCGGCACGGACTCTTATTACGACTACCAGGAAGCGTTCGCCGGCCTCAGCGGCGAACACTGGAACACGCGGCTGCACTACTCGCCGGACTACTTCGGGAGCGGCACGCGCACCGCCTACGGCGAATTCAACGTCGGCCTGCCCATCTCGCCCATCGTGCGTGTGACGGCCCATGCCGGGGCGCTGATGCGGGTCGGCGGGACGTCCACGGATGGCAGCCGCGTGAGCCTCGATGGAAGCCTGGGAGTCGCGATTGCGCGCGATGCATGGGAAGTGCAGCTCGCCTGGGTTGCGGGCGGCCGCAGCGCCGTCTATCCGACGGCCGATGGGCGCGCGTCGCAAAGCGCGCTGGTGCTGAGCGCGTCTCTGTCGTTCTGAAACGCGCAGCGTGAACCTTTGGGCGCCGGCTCGGAATACACCGAGCCCCGACCCGAAGGAGTTGCAATGAGAGCCAATCGCCTGAAGCTGTACGGGCTCGCGTGTGCGGGCACACTATTCCTGGCTGCCTGCGGCGGCGGTGGCGGATACGGAGGGCGCAGCTCGGTCATGCCGGGCTTCGCCACCCCGCCCGCCATGGGCAACGCCGCAGGGATGAGTTTTGTCGCGACCAACCTGGTGTCCGACCTCCCTGTCGCAAGCAACCCCTACGGCAGCACCAGGAGCGATGCTCACCTCGTCAATGCGTGGGGCGTGGCCTTCAATCCGCAGGGGTTCGCCTGGGTCACGAACACCGGCACGTCGACCTCGACGCTCTACGACGGCAATGGTGTTCCGCAATCGCTGGTCGTCGCGATCCCACCGGGTGGCGGCGGCAGCGCAATGCCGACCGGCATCGTCTTCAACGGCCATCCGGACTTCAAGGTCACGCAGGGCGGTGTCTCGGGTGCGAGCGCCTTCATCTTCGTCGGTCAACGCGGCACGCTGTCGGGCTGGTCTCCCGGCGTCAACGCGACGAATGCCATCACCGTCTTCGACGGGGGCAGCGCGGGCACGGTCTACACGGGCCTCGCCATTGCTAGCCAAGGCGCGTCGGACTTCCTGTATGCGGCCGACTTCCGCCATGCGCGCGTCGACATGTTCGACTCGACCTTCCAGCCAGCGACCGTCGCCGGCAGCTTCATCGATCCGGCCATTCCGACAGGCTATGCGCCGTTCGGCATCCAGGCGATCGGGGATCTGATCTACGTCAGCTATGCCAGGCAGGATGCGCAAGCCTCGGGCCCGCTCCCCGGCGCGGGCCTCGGCGCGGTCGACGCTTTCGACACGTCGGGCCATCTCGTACGCAGGATCGTTGCGTCCGGCGGACCGGTCAATGCGCCATTGGGCATGGCAATGGCGCCAGCTGGCTTCGGCCCGTTCGCCGGTGCATTGCTCGTCGCCAACAGCGGCGACGGCACCATCGGCGCGTTCAACCCCGCCACCGGTGCATTCATGGGAACGCTGTCCACCTCGATGGGGAGTCCGATCGCGATCGATGGGCTGCACGGTATCGCCTTCGGAAACGGTCTCGACAACCAGCCCACCAAAACCCTGTTCTTCGCCGCAGGGCCTGGCGGAGGCGCCCACGGGGTCTATGGCCGCATCGACGTCCAGTGATTTCGCTGCTACTGTCGTCAAGGAGCTCACCATGAAGCAGAAACAGGCAATCGTGATGTTCATTTCCGGCGTGTCGCTGGTCTTCAGCCTGTCCGCACTGGCGGCTGGAGGCGGAGGTGGGGGCGGTGGAGGAGGTGGGGGCGGAGGGGGCGGACCCGGCGACCTCATGGCGAATCCGGACCCCGACTTCAGGGCCGGCATGGACGCAGTCCGCAAGGGGGACTGGAAGCAGGTCGAAGCCCGCATGACCGTCTACGTCGCGCGCAGCCCCGGCGACGCCGATGCATGGAACGAACTCGGCCACGCACACCGAAAGCTGGGCAACATGGATGCGGCACTGAGCGACTACGACAAGGCGCTGAAGATCGACCCGAAGCACAAGGGCGCGCACGAATACCTCGGCGAGGCCTATCTGCAGATGGGCGACCTTCCCCGCGCCGAGCGGGAGCTGAAGGTGCTCGATTCGCTCTGCTTCTTTCCGTGCGAAGAGTTCACCGACCTGAAGGGCGAGATCGCAAAGTACCGGAGCAAGCAGTCGAAAACGGGCTTGTAATAGCAGCCATGCGACGGTGTGCCGTGACCCTCATGCTTGCCGGGGTGCTATGTGCCCCGGCAGCCGCGAGCGTGCCGCAGGTCGAGATCGAGACCAACGGCCAGGGCGACGACATCACCGTGACCGCATCCGCAGAAATGCTGGTCGACCCGCACACGGCCTGGGCCGTCATCACCGACTACAACCACCTCGCCGAGTTCATCCCCTACATGCTGAGTTCCCGCGTCGTGCAGCGCGATAACGACCGGGTCGTCATCGAGCAGACGGGCGTGTTCAGCTTTCTTTTCTATCGGCAGCCGGTGCTGGCGCAACTGTCTGTCGTCGAGTCACCCCCGCGCCGCGTCATGGCACGCGCCGTCGGTGGAAACCTCCGCGAGATGGAGGGCCGCTACACCCTCGAGAAGCTGCCCACCGGCACAGTGCGCCTGAGCTATTCAGCGCGGTTGGTGCCCGACTTCGCAGTGCCGCCCGTCATCGGCAAGGTGGTGGTGCGAACGGTCCTGTCCCACCAGTTCAACGCCATGGTCAGGGAGATCGAGCGCCGCGACGCCGAGAAGGAACGCTGAGTGCTTCTATTGCAACGCGACGCTGAATCCGACGGTCGTGATGCCCTCGTCGGAGCGCGCGAACACCGTGCCGTTGTGCATCACTGCCACGGCCTTGACGATCGACAGCCCTAGCCCGTGGTTCTCTCCACTGTTGCGGCGCGACGTATCGATGCGATAGAACCGGTCGAAAAGCCGCGCGAGCTGATCGGGCGCGATCGGCGCGCTCGGGTTCGAGAAGCTCACCTCGGCCGAATGGCCATGGCTTCCGATGCGCACCAGCACCTCCGCGCCAGGCCGTGAATGCTGGATCGCGTTCTGCAGCAGGTTGGTCAGCGCGCGGCGGAACAGCGATGTCTCGATCGGCGCCACCGCATCGCCTTCCACCTGCACCGTCATGCCGGCCTCGTCGAGCAGCATGTCGAGGAACTCGACGGTCTTGCCGACTTCCTGCGCGATCGACGAAGCGACCAGGCCGCGCGCGCGCACGCCCTGCTCCGCACGCGCGAGAAACAGCATGTCCGCGACGATGGCACGCAGCCGCTCCACTTCCTCCAGGTTCGATTGCAGCACCTCGCGCAGCTCGGGCGCGTTGCGGTCGCGCGCGAGCGCCACCTGCGTCTGGCCGATCAGGTTCGCAAGCGGGGTGCGCAGCTCGTGCGCCACGTCGTCGCTGAAGGTCGCAAGTTGCGCATAGGCCGCATCGAGCCGGTCGAGCGCGGCGTTGAACGAGACACCGAGCCGCGCCAGCTCGCGCGGCAGGGCGGGGAGCTGCAGGCGCAACGCCCGGTTGTCCGGGCCGATCCGCTGCGCCTCTTCCGAAAGCCGCTCCACCGGTGCGAGCCCGATGCGCGCGATCCAGTAGCCCAGCGCTGCCGCCAAACCAGTGCCTGCCAAGGTCAGCAGCAGCAGCGCGGTCTCGAAGGTGCGCAGCGTGTCGCGGAAGGGCTGCGCATCGACGCCGGCCATGAAACGCACCGCCGGACGCGCCTCGGTCGCAGGCATCGTCTGCCCGCGCACGCGCATGCGGCGTGTCTTGGTTGACTCCGGCATCCGCACGATGGCGGTGTCCCGGCCCTCGTCGAGCGCTGCCATCACATCTGCAGCGTCATCGCCGAAGCGATAGGCCGGGTCCTCGCTCCACATCCAGGTGCGGGTGCGCGGGTCGGCACTGCCGAGGGTGTCGAGCTTCTCGCGGATGCGTTCGCCGAGGTTCGGCGCCCGGCCGTGCTGGAGCATGTACGAGATGTCCTCCAGGCGCGCGTCGATCTGCGCCTGCTGGTGTCGCAGCAACTCGCCCGCGAGCACGTGATGCAGCGCGAAGCCGAGCAACGCAAATCCCGCGAGCGCCGCGGCGGCGAACATCAGCGCCAGTCGGGTGGCGATCGAGTTCTTCATTCCGGCTCCGTACCGCCGCGGTCCTCCAGGACGTAGCCCATGCCCCGGATGGTGTGCAGCAGGCTGTGACCGAACGGTGCGTCGATCTTGGCGCGCAGGCGCTTGATGGCGACTTCGACCACGTTGGTGTTGCTGTCGAAATTCATGTCCCAGACCAGCTCGGCGATCACGGTCTTGGAAAGGATCTCGCCCTGCCGCCGCGCAAGCACCGCGAGCAGCGCGAACTCCTTGGCCGTGAGATCGATGCGCTGGTCCTGCCGCCAGGCCTTGCGGCTGATGAGGTCCACGCGCAGGTCGCCCACGCGCAGCAGGGTCGATTCATGGGCGCGCCCACGCCGCGTGAGCGCCTGCAGCCGTGCGAGCAGTTCGAGAAACGAGAAGGGCTTGACGAGGTAGTCGTCCGCCCCCGCCTGCAGACCCCGCACCCGGTCGGCGACGCCGTCGCGTGCGGTGAGCATGATGACCGGCGTGTTCTTCACGCTGCGCAGCGACTTCAGGATCGAGAAGCCGTCCAGCCCCGGCAGCATCACGTCGAGCACGATCACGTCGAAGTCGTAGTGCAGCGCCATGTGCTGTCCGTCGATGCCGTCGAAGGCGAGATCGACGGTGCAGCCCTGCTCGGTCAACCCCTGTGAGAGGTAGTCGGCGGTCTTGCGTTCGTCTTCGACGATCAGCACTTTCATTCGGCGAGGGCTCCCACGGGTGCGTCTGGTGCGTTGGGTGCATCAGGCAGCCGGCGCTGCCGGCGGGCTTCCTTGCGGCGCACGTACCAGTGGTGCGCGCGGTCGAGGTAGAGGTAGATCACGGGCGTGGTGAAGAGCGTCAGCATCTGCGAGAGGATGAGCCCGCCGACCATCGCGTAGCCGAGCGGCCGGCGCAACTCCGAGCCCGAGCCGTGCCCGAGCATCAGCGGCAGGCCGCTGAGCAGCGCACACATGGTGGTCATCATGATCGGCCGGAAGCGCAGCACGCAGGCCTCGAAGATGGCGTCGCGCGGCGACATGCCCCTGTCGCGTTCGGCGTGCAGGGCGAAGTCGACCATCATGATTCCGTTCTTCTTCACGATGCCGATCAGCAGGATGATCCCGATCAGCGCAATCACGCTCAGATCGTACCCGCCGGCCATCAGGATCAGCAACGCGCCCACGCCCGCCGACGGCAGTGTCGACAGGATCGTCAGCGGATGGATGTAGCTCTCGTACAGCAGCCCGAGCACGATGTAGACCGACACCAGCGCGGCCAGGATCAGGTAAGGCTGCGTGCGCAGCGAGTCGCCGAAGGCCTGCGCGGTGCCCTGGAAGGTGCCGCTCAGCGTGGCCGGCACGCCCATCTGCGCCTGCGCGGCCTTGATGGCGTCCACCGCCTGCCCCAGCGACGTGCCCGGCCGCAGGTTGAATGACAGCGTCACCGCCGGGAACTGGCCCTGGTGGCTGATCGCGAGATAGCCTGTGTGGCTGGTATCCAGCTTGACGAATGTCGACAGTGGCACCTGCTGGCCGTTGATCGGCGAGGTCAGGTAGAGATGGTCGAACAGCGTCGGATCCCGCTGCAGTTCAGGCGTGACTTCCAGCACCACGTTGTAGCTGTTGAGCTGCGTGAAGTACTGCGCCACCTGCCGCTGGCCGACCGCGTCGTAGATCGTGGCATCGACCATCGCGGGCGTGATGCCGTAGCTCGATGCGCGCTGGCGGTCGATGGTCACCATCGCGGTCGGCGCAGCGTTCTGCTGGTCGGAGGTCACGTCGGTGAGCCCCGGCAGTTGCCGCAGTTTCACCAGCAGCTTCGGCGCCCACTGGTTCAACTCGTCGAGGTTCGAGTCGGTCAGCGTGTACTGGTACTGCGTGCGCGAGAGCCGGCCGCCCACGTTGATGTCCTGCCCGGCCTGCATGTAGAGCGTGATGCCCTGCACCGGTGCCAGCTTGGGCCGCAGGCGCGCGATGATCTCGTCGGCGCTGGCGGTGCGCCCTTCGTCCTTGGGCCGCAGGCCGATGAAGAAATTGCCCGAGTTGAAAGTGCTCGCGCCGGCCTGCATGCCAAAGCTGGTGATGTCCGGGTCTTCGCGAATGATGTCGGCGAGCTTGAGCATGCGGTCATGCATTGCCTGCGACGACGAATCCTGCGCGGCGTCGGCCGATCCGAAGATGAAGCCGGTGTCCTGCTGCGGGAAGAAGCCCTTGGGGATCGCGATGAAGAGCAACACCGTTGCCGCCACCGTGGCGATGAAGCTCATCAGCGTGATGAACGGATGGCGCAGCACCACCGCGAGGCCGCGCTTGTAGCCGTTCAGCATCGCGTCGAAGCCGTCCTCGAACCACTGGTAGAGCCGGCCATGCTTCTCGTGCTCCGAGTGCGGCTTGAGGAAGCGCGCGCACAGCATCGGCGTGAGCGTGAGCGAGATCAGCACCGACACCACGATGGTCAGCGTCACCGTCACCGCGAACTCGCGGAAGAGACGCCCGACGATGCCGCCCATCAGCAGCAGCGGGATGAACACCGCGATCAGCGACACCGAGATCGACACGATGGTGAAGCCGATCTCGCCCGCGCCCTTGAGCGCCGCCTCCATCGGCGGCATGCCCGCCTCGACATGGCGGTAGATGTTCTCCAGCATCACGATCGCGTCGTCCACCACGAAGCCGACCGCGATGGTCAGTGCCATGAGCGAAAGGTTGTCGAGGCTGTAGCCCACCACGTACATCACCGCGGCCGTGCCCAGCAGTGCGAGCGGCACGGTCACGCTCGGGATGATGGTCACCGTCAGGTTGCGCAGGAAGACGAAGATCACCGCCACCACCAGCGCGATCGACAGCAGCAGCGTGAACTCCACGTCCTTCACCGAGGCACGGATTGTCTGCGTGCGGTCGATCAACGTGTTGACCGTCACGCTCGGCGGGATCGAGGCCTTGAGCTTCGGCAGCGCGGCCTGGATGCGGTCCACCGTCTCGATCACGTTGGCACCGGGCTGCTTGGTGATCGCCAGCATGATCGCGCGGCCATCACTGATGTCGGTGCCCTCGCTCGCTCCCTTGCCGGCATAGCCCCACGCGGAGACCTTGGCGTTCTCGGGCCCGTCCACCGCCACGCCCACATCGCGCACGCGGATCGGCGCGCCGTTGCGCCAGGCCAGCACCATGTCGTTCCAGGGCGCGGCCTTGAGCAGCTGGTCGTTGGTGTAGACGTTGAACGCTTGCCGGTCGCCGTCGATGGTGCCGGTGGGCTGGCTCACGGTGGTGTTGGCGATCACGCCGCGCACGTCTTCCAGGCTCAGGCCAACCGCCTTGAGCTTGGCCGGATCGATCTGGATGCGCACCGCCGGCTTCTGCACGCCGAAGATGTTGACCAGCCCCACGCCCTGGATGCGCGAGATCTGCTGCGCCAGCACGTTGTCGGCGTAGTCGTTGACCTGCGTGAGCGGCAGCACCTTCGATTGCACGCCCAGGATCAGCACCGACGAGTCGGCCGGATTGATCTTGCGGAAGCTCGGCGGGCTCGGCAAGTTCTGCGGCAGCTGGCCGCCGGCCGCGTTGATCGCGCTCTGCACGTCGAGCGCGGCGGCGTCGATGTTGCGGTCGAGGTCGAACTGCAAGGTGATCTGCGAGAGCCCGAGCGAACTGCTCGATGTCATCTGCGACAGCCCCGGGATCAGCGAGAACTGCCGCTCCAGCGGCTGCGCGACGCTCGCCGCCATCGTCTCCGGACTCGCGCCCGGCAATCGGCCCGTGACCTGGATCGTCGGGAAGTCGACCTGCGGTAGCGGCGCCACCGGCAGCAGCGGCCATGCGACGAGGCCGATCAGCAGCAGCGCCGCGGCCAGCAGCGACGTGCCGATCGGGCGCTTGATGAAGGCAGCGGAGATGCTCAACGCCTTTCTCCTTCGGCCTTGTCGGCCTTGTCGGCCTTGGCGACCTCGGCCGGCCCGTTGATGCTGCCGCCCTGCTGCCGCTCCGTGATGCGTGCGCCAGGCGTCAGGCGGTACTGTCCGTCGGTCACGACGCGATCGCCGGCGGCGAGCCCCTTGGCGATCACTGTCTTGCCGCCGACCGTGTCGGCCACTTCGATCGGCTGCACGCTGACCTTTTCATCCGCGCCCACGACGTAGGCGAAGAAGCCGTCCTGGCTGCGCTGCACGGCGGCCGCAGGCATGGTGAGCGCATCTGCGCGCTCGCCCAGAACCAGCCGCGCGTCGACCGACTGGCCGGGCCACAGCTTGTGCTCCGAGTTCGTGAACTGCGCCTTCATCGCGATGGTGCCGGTCGTGGTGTCGATCTGGTTGTTCAGCAGCACCAGCTTGCCGGTCGCGAGCACCTCGTGCGTATCGCGATCGATGGCGTCGACACGCAAGGGCTCGTGCTGCGTGTTGAGCGCCTTGTTCACGGCCTGGAAGCTGCTCTCGGGCAGCGTGAACTGCACCGCGATCGGGTCGATCTGGTTGATGACCAGCAGCCCATTGGCATCAGCCGCATGCACGATGTTGCCCGGGTCGACCAGCCGCGCGCCGACGCGCCCGCCGAGCGGCGCGGTGATGGTCGTGTAGCCGAGCTGCACCTGCGCGAGATGGATCTGCGCGTCATCGCTCTTCACAGCCGCCTGCAGCTGGTTGACCAGTGCGCGTTGCGTGTCCAGCGTCTGCTGCGTGGTCGCGTCTTCCTTGATCAGGTCGCCGTAGCGCTGCAGGTCGGCGCGTGCATTGGCGAGCTGGGCCTCGTCCTTGGACTTCTGCGCGAGGCTCTGTTCGAGCTGCGCCTGGTAGGTGCGCGGATCGATGCGCGCGAGCACCTGTCCGGCCTTCACGTCCTGTCCTTCCTTGAATTCCACGCTGTCGAGCTGGCCGTCGATGCGGGTGCGCACCGTGACCGAGGCCACCGTCATCACCGTGCCAACGCCGGTGCGTGCGATCGGCACGGTTTCGCTCGCGACCCGGGCCGTGCTCGCCGGCACGGGGGGCGGGCCCGCCGTCGGCGTGGCGTGCGGCGACCACAGCTTGCGCCATGCGCCGGTGGCGATGATGAGCACGGCCAGCAGCGCGATCGTGCCGGCGATCCACGCGCGCCGGCGCGGATGGGCTTGGGGTGTAGGGGTATCCATGGCGTTCATTCGTTGGTCGAGGCCGCCGGGCCGGCCGCGGCGGAGGTGGCCATCGGACTCGCGCCCGAGCTGGCCTGGAGCTGGCTCGCGTCCCAGCCGCCGCCGACCGCCTTGGTGAGCGCCACGCTGGCGGCGTATTGGCGGCCCTGCAACTGGAGCGCCGTGCGTTCGTTGTTCAATGCGAGCGCCTGCGCGGTGATGACTGCGAGGTACGGCGCGGTGCCGGCGCGGTACTGGCTCAGGGTGACGCGCTCGGCATTGCGCGCCGAGCGCACTGCGCCGTCCTGCACGCCACGCTCCTGCGCGAGCAGATTGAGCGCAGCCAGGTTGTCTTCGACTTCCTGGAAGCCGGACAGCACGGTCTTGCGGTACGTCGCGGCGGACGCATCGAAGACCGCACGCGCCTGCTCGACCTGCGAGGCGCGCAGGCCGCCGTCGAAGATCGTGCCAGCGAGCGCGGCGCCGAGCGCCCAGACCCGGTCGGGTGCCGCGAACCAGGGCCCGAAGCCCGAACCGCTGAAGCCGCCCGCCGCCGAGAGCCCAAGCGTGGGATACCGCGCGGCCTGCGCAACACCAATGCTCGCGTTCGCCGAAGCGACGCGGCGTTCCGCAGCCGAAATATCGGGCCGGCGCTCCAGCAGCTCCGAAGGCACCACCGCAGGCACCTGCGGCAGCGTGAGTGCAAAGCTTTCCGGCGCGATCGAGAAGCCGGCCGGCGTCCGGCCCAGCAGCACCGCGATGGCGTGTTCGGCCTGCCGGCGCGCGAGTTCGATGTCGATGGCCTGCGCCTGCGTCGATTGCAACGTGGTGTTGGCAAGCTCGACATCGGCGCGCGTGGCAACGCCGCCGCGGTACTGGCTCTGCGTGATCTGAAGCGACTTCTGGTAGGCCTCGACCGTGCGCGCGTAAAGCTGCTGCTGGGTGTCAGCGACGCGCAGAAGGATGTAGTCGCTGACGACTTCGGCCTGGACCGCCAGGCGCGCGGCGGCGAGATCGGCTTCGCTCGCCTGGGCGTTGTCGCTGGCACCTTCGATGCCACGGCGCACGCGGCCCCAGAGATCGGCTTCCCAGCCGGCCTGGAGCGACCATGCGTGCGAGTTGCCGAGCTTCGGGCCGAGCACCGTCTGGCTCTGCCCTCGACCCACCGAGGCATCGGCCTCCAGCGTCGGGAAGAGCGCCGAGCGTGCGTTCTGCACCAGTGCCTGCGCTTCGCGGTATTGCGCCTCGGCCACCCGCACATCCTGGTTGGCGCGATTGGCCTCGTCCACCAGTTCATTCAGGCGGCTGTCGCCGAATGCCGTCCACCACGGCTGAGCGGCATCGACGCTGCCGGGCGCTGCGGGCTTCCAGTCCTCGCCTTCCTTGAACGCGGGCGCCGAGACGCCCTCCGGCAACGAGGGGCGCTTGTAGTCGGGTCCGACAGCGCAAGCCGTCAGTGATGCGGCCAGGGCCAGACACAGTATTCGCATACGGCCACTCTAGGTGGCCACCCGGAACGGCAGGCTGACAGCGAAATGACAATCCTGTCAGGTAGGGCGCGTGTCGTCGATCGCGCTGGCCGAGCGTACGCGCTCGCGCAGCACGAACTTCTGGATCTTTCCGGTGGAGGTCTTGGGCAGCTCGCCGAAAACGATGCGCTTGGGCAGCTTGAACCGCGCCAGATGCGGCCGGCAGAAGTCGATCAGCTCGGCCTCGGTAACCGAAGCGCCCGCCTTGAGTTCCACGAAGGCACAGGGCACCTCGCCCCACTTGGCATCGGGCAATGCGACCACCGCCGCACTCAACACGGCCGGGTGGTGGTGCAGCGCATCTTCCACCTCGATCGAGGAGATGTTCTCGCCGCCCGAGATGATCACATCCTTGCTCCGATCGGTGATCTTCACGTAGCCATCCGGATGCATCACGCCGAGGTCGCCGGTGTGGAACCAGCCGCCGGCGAAGGCCTCCTCCGTGGCACCCGGGTTCTTCAGGTAGCCCTTCATCACGGCATTGCCGCGGAACATGATCTCGCCGATGGTTTCGCCGTCGGCCGGAACCGGCTGCATGGTCTGCGGGTCCAGCACCGTCACCGCTTCTTGCAAGGGATAGGGCACGCCCTGCCGGCTGTTGAGTCGCGCGCGCTCCATGACGGAAAGCGGCTTCCAGCCCGGCTGCTTGGCGCAGATGGCCGATGGGCCGTAGACCTCCGTCAGGCCGTAGACGTGGGTGAGTTCGATGCCCGCGGCTTCGCAGCCCTCGATGATCGCGGCCGGTGGCGCCGCACCCGCGACCAGCCCCCGGATGGCGTGGCCGATGCCCTCGCGCAGCTCGGCCGGCGCGTTGATCATCATGCTGTAGACGATCGGTGCGCCGCACATGCGGGTCACGTGATGCTCGCGGATGAGCGCATAGACCTGCGCGGGATCGATGCGACGCAGACACACGCTGGTGCCCGCGGAAAGCGCCAACGTCCACGGAAAGCACCAGCCGTTGCAGTGGAACATCGGCAGGGTCCAAAGATAGACCGAGCCGTCCGGCATGTTCCAGGCGATGGCGTTGCTCGCGGCGTTCAGGTAGGCACCGCGATGGTGGGTGACCACGCCCTTGGGATTGCCGGTGGTGCCGGAGGTGTAGTTCAGCGCGATGGCGTCCCATTCATCGGCCGGCAACTGCCACGCAAAGTGCGGGTCCCCTTCGGTCAGGAAGCTCTCGTAGTCGATCTCGCCCAGGCGCTGGCCGGGTGGCGCGCCATCGTCCTCGACCTCGATCACCAGCGGCCGGCGGTTGCCCAGCGAGGACAGCGCCTGCGCGACCACGCCGGAGAACTCGCGGTCGGTCAGCAGCACTTTGGCCTCGCCGTGCTCCAGCATGAAGGCGATGGCCGAGGCATCCAGGCGCGTGTTCAGGGTGTTGAGCACCGCGCCGCTCATCGGCACGCCGAAGTGCGCCTCGAACATCGCCGGTGTGTTGGGCAGCATCACGGCCACCGTGTCGCCGGGGCCGATGCCGCGCCCGGCCAGCGCGCCGGCCAGTCGCCGGCAACGCGCATAGGTCTCGGCCCAACTGCGGCGCAGGCTGCCGTAGATGAGGGCCGTGCGCTGCGGATAGACGTTGGCGGCCCGCTCGATGAAGCTCAGCGGTGACAGCGCGACGAAGTTCGCCGCGTTCTTGTCCAACCCCAGTGCGTAGGGATTGATGTGCGTCATGGTCTCTCCTGTTGGCGTGGCACCTCTAGCTTCGCGGACAAAGTTTTCACCAGCCACGCTGAAAGATGACGAATGTTTGCAGGAGGACCATCGCACCGCTGGCACTGTCGCGCTTCTGACTCAGGCCTGCTGCAGGTGCAATGCCATCGCAGGGTCGCTCACGCCGGCCTTGCCTGTTTCGACACGGCCGGCGAAGCGGCGCTCCAAATTGTCGGCGCTCACGGTGAAGTCATACCAGTGGCCGCTGTCGTCGAGGTTCCAGTTGAGCTGGGCCGTGGCGCCAGCGCCCACATCCAGTGTCCAGGGGCCGTCGGTGCGATACGCATTGGCCTTCACCGTCACACGGCCGGCCGCGCGGCCGGTGTTGTGGACCTTGAGGTAGATCGCGCCCGTCGCCGGCTCATAGCAGACCTGCACCTCGGGCTTGAAGCCGGCTGAGTTCCATGCAATGGCATCGCCCTTGAAGGTGCGCACATAGCCGTTGGTGCCGTAGACCCACAGTTCGTATTTGCCGCTGTCGGTGGCGCCGGGGTTCCACGCGTCCTGCAGCTGCTTGGCGGCTTCCACCGTGTAGCGGCGCGGGATGAGGTCCAGATGCAGCTTGTCGTAGACGTGGAACACCGCGCCCTGCTTGCCGGAGTTCGCGAAGATCAGCGACACGGTGCCGTTGCTCTCGACGCGCGCGCTGGTGTGCAGTTCGTAGGGCAGCGCGCGCGAGAGGCGCGTGCCGGTCTCCTGGTAGAGCGGCTGCGGCGTGGAGGGCGCGGTGGTCACGGAGGTCGTGGGGAGCAGCCTCTGCGCCGCATTGATCGCGGCGAAGTTGCTCATGTCGGGCAGCTTGGGGACGGTCGGGTCGTTCGGGCTCACGAAGTCGAAGCAGGAGGTGAGATCGCCGCAGACCGCGCGATGCCACGGGCTGATCGCGTCCACCGTGATGCCGAAGCGCTGCTCCAGGAAGCGGGCCATCGAGGTGTGGTCGAACACCTGCGAGTTGACCCAGCCGCCCTTGCTCCATGGCGACACCACGTACATCGGCACGCGCGAGCTCAGGCCCCAGGGGCGTGTCTTGCCGCTGATGGTGTCGGCGGCGTTCAGGTAGCTGCCGACGGATGCATCGAAGTACTCGCCGTCCAGCGCCACGGTGGACTTGCCCATGAGCGCGCCGCTCGCGTCATACGACGGCACAGCCGGCATCGCCAGGTGGTCGAAGAAGCCGTCGTTCTCGTCGAAGGTCACGAAGAGGGCCGTCTTGCTCCAGACTGCCGGGTTGGACGTCAACGCTTCCAGCACGTCCGAGATGAAGTCGGCCGCACCGGCTACACCTTCGCTGCTGCCGGGATGCTCGGCCAGCGCCTGCGTGGGCAGCACCCACGAGACCTGCGGCAGCGTGCCGTTCATCACGTCCTGCTTGAGCTGCGCAAGGAAATTGACCGCGCCGTCGGCCGTCGCGGGACCGCCCGTCAGGCCGTGCTCATAGATCGACGACCCGGGTTGCGCGGTGCGGAAGCTCTGGAAGGCGAGGCAGCCGTGCATGGCGCCCGTCCAGTTGTTGTTCATGTTCTGGTAGATGTGCCAGGTGATGCCCGCCTTTTCGAGAACATCCGGCAGCGTGTCCCACTTGAAGGCGCTGTTGACGTACTTGTAGTTGTAGGCACTGGTGCTGGGATCGATCTGGCCCGACCCGTCGGCCTGCTGCGCCCGGCCCGCGACCCAGTTGGAAGGGCTCGGCCAGCAGCGCGAGTTGACGGGCTCGCCATCGGCGTCCGTGCTGTTGATGCCCTGCTTGCGCAGCTCCGGGTTGAAGTTGGAGCCCGACCAGAACACGATGCGGTTCGGATCCGTGCCGGTCAGGATCGAGCAGTGATAGCCGTCGCAGATGGTGAAGGCATCAGCCAGCGCGAACTGGAACGGAATGTCGTCACGCAGGTAGTAGCCCATCGTCGCCTGGTTCTTGAACTGGATCCAGCGATCCATCTTTCCCTGCTGCCACGCGCCCTGCATGTCGGGGAAGTTGTGCGGCGTGCCGGATCCGATCAGCGCATTGGCGATCCGTGAATCGCGACGAAACGGCTGGATCTCCGCGCCGCCTGCGGGGTTGGGCTGGAAGAACACCGACTTGCCGTTGGCCAGCGGAATCGGGAAGCGGTCACCGAAGCCCCGAACGCCGCGCATCGTGCCGAAGTAGTGATCGAAGCTGCGGTTCTCCTGCATCAGGATCACGATGTGCTTGATGTCCTTGATGGTGCCGGTCTCGACCGCGGCATCAGCCGCGAGCGCACGCCGGATCACCGGCGGAAGCATGCTCAGCGCCGAGGCAGCACCGATGGTGCCGGCGGATTTGCGCAGGAAGTCGCGGCGGGGAAGAGAGTTCGTCATGGTTTTCTATGGCTTGAATGAGAAGGAATGGCGAGGCGTTCGGAGCGTCCGGCTCTGCGCTCAGGGCGCACAGCTCAGAACCGGCGCGGCCGGCGTCTGCGGCGTGGACGATGTCGGGGTCTGCGTGCCGGGCGTTGATGGCGTGGTAACGCCCACGCCAGAGTTGCCGCTGCCGCCGCCACAGGCAGCTAGGGTGGCGAGGATGAAAGCGGCCGCGAGGCCACGCAGTGAAAAGACGAGGTTCATGGGGAGCTTTCCTTTGCGGTCGGTGAGAGATGACAAATGAACGGCTCGTGCAGCCCCCTGCCCTGCGGCACGACTGATCCGCGAGGCATGGAATGAACGAGCTGGGGAAGAACGGCGGCGAGCCGATGCGAGAACTCTAGAAAGCGCTCATGACAGGCAAATGAAACAAGTTCATTTTGTTTACTGAGTTTGATTGAGACAAACTCAATAGAATGAACCGCCTTCCTTCTCCTCCATGACCTGTACCGATTTCCCCTCCGCCGACTTCAGGCCCCCTCACATGCCGCAGCACCTGATCCTCGACCTCGACGGCACGCTGATCCGCGAGGACGAAGCCCTGCCCGGCGCGGCCGAGCTGCTCGCGCGCTACCGGGAGCGCTGCGTGATCGTGTCCAACAACTCCACGCACACCGCCTCGGGCGTCGCGCGGCGGCTCGCACGAATGGGGCTCGCAGTCGACCCTGCGCAGATCGTTCTTGCGGGCGAAGTCACGGTCGCGCACCTGCGGCAATCGCATGCCGATGCGCGCATCCTGCTGGCGTCGAGCGATGCCTTGAGGCGCCATGCAATTGCGCAGGGTTGCACGCTGGTGCGCGCCGATGCCGACCTGGTGGTGCTCGCGCTGGATCCGCGTTTCAGCACCCGGCGCCTCGCGCTGATGGCCAACGAACTGAGGCGCGGCGCGCGCCTGATCGCGACCAACTCCGACGACAACCATCCGGGCCCTGCCGGCAGTGTGGTGCCAGAGACCGGTGCGCTGCTGGCGGCACTGGTGGCGGCCAGCGGCGTCGCACCGTTGTCGATCATCGGCAAACCCGGACCGCTACTGTTCGAAGAAGGCATGCGTCGGCTCGGCACTGCGGCCACGCGCGCGAACACCGTGGTGATCGGCGACAACCCCGCGACTGACCTGCGGGGCGCGGCGGCGTTCGGCCTGCGCGCATTGCTCGTGGGCCCGCGACCCCAAGCCCATGCGGCCACATTGATCGAGTTGCTCGACCAGCTGGGCGATCAATACCTCTTCAACGACAACACGTCGAAGGTCTGCCGTAGCGTCTTCACCGAGGTCTCGTAGTCGGCGAGCGCCAGGCATGCGATCAGTGCGTCGATGATCGCGAGTTGCGCGAGCCGGCTGGTCATGGCCTCGGTGCGGAAGCTGGTCTCGCGCGCCATGGTGAACAGCAGCACATCGCAGAACGCCTGGATCGGCGATTTGCCGAAGTTGGTGATGCAGATGGTGGATGCGCCCGCTTCCTTGGCCAGGCGCGTGGCGGTCACCGTTTCATGGGTGCTGCCCGAATGCGACACGGTGAGCACCGCCACGCCGGGCCCGGTCAGCGATGCGCTGATCGCCTGCACGTGGGAGTCGACCACCACCTTGGCATTGAGGCCGATGCGCAGCATGCGGTAGTGCGCGTCCTCGGCGATGGTGGCCGCGCTGCCGATGCCGTAGATCTCGATCCGGCTGGCCTTGCGCAGGATCTGCACGGCCTGCTCCATCGCCTTGACGTCGAGTGCCCCCTGCGTGTCGTGGAGCGTCTGCACGTTGCTCTGGAAGATCTTGCGCACCGTGGTTTCGACCGGGTCGCCGGGTTCGAGGTCTTCGTGGATGAACTGCACCGGCCGCACGAGTTCCTGTGCGAGCGCGATCTTGATCTGCTGGAAGCCCGTCGCGCCAAGGTTCTTGCACAGCCCGACGATGCTGCCCTCGCTCGACCCCGTGCGCTCGGCGACTTCGCTGACAGACATGTGCACTACCTCCTGCGGGTTCTGCACGATGAAGGCCGCGATGCGCTGGCCGACCGGTCCGAGCGAATTCCACATGCTCTCGATCCGCGCGAGCACTGCCGAAGGTGCGACGGATGCCGATGGGGACTTCGAGTGAGCGCGCGACGGCGGTGTTTTCATGCCGAGAGCTTAGCGAATAGCGCCGCTCAATAGCCGGCATGAAGATTCGCAAACCCGCGAGACCCCACCTGCTGGCACCATCGAGCGCATGAAACTCCAGAAACTCATCGGTCTTGCCATCAGCGCCTCCGGCCTCGCCATCGTCGTCTCAGGCATCGTCCACTGAGTCAGATGTGCATGGCGGCCAGGGCGCCAACGGCCAGCCCGACGCCGGCGACGGCGCGCATGCCCCACTCCAGCCACCTTCTTCTGGTCAGCAAGGCCATGGCGGCCAGGGCGATGGACACCTGCAGCGCAGTCGTCGCCTGCGCCCAGCGGTGATGCTTGTGCATCTGCGCTTCCGATTTCTGATCCCAGTCAGTCGCGTCCGCTTCGAGCTTCTGCGCGATGAGCATGATTTCCGCCTTCTCCTGCTCGTATCGCGAAATCTTCGTTTGCCAGTCCTGCTTTCGTCCGTCGGGTGACATGTCCCTCGCGAACTCGGCGAGCGACTGTTTGGTGCTCTTCGACTGGTAGTAGCTCCATTGATTGGCCGCTTCGGTTTTCTTCATGCCCGCGTTGTTCTTGTAGAGGCCCGCGTTGGCTTGTGTCAGCCCTCCCATGTATGCGAACAGCGCCCCGACCGTCGCGATCACGGCCGTCCATACGGCGATCTGACTGGTCATGCTGCTGTGGCCGGACTTTGCCGAGGCCGATTCGGCGTGGTCGTGCGCACCAGCGTGCTCGAGTTCATGGTCGTGCGGGCCGTGCACATGAAAACCGCTTCCTGACATGGATGTCCTTGTTGTCGTGGGGGAGCCGAGTATGACGCGTTGCCCTCTCAATCAGCGAAGGGTGCGTTCGCAATCAAGCGCTTATCGAGCCCGCACGATCTGTCCAGAATGCCTGCATGACATGCACAGATTCCATCGCAAAGTTCGATCTTTCCCGGTCCGCGGAATACGAGACGCAGAGCCGCATCGCTCTCGCAGGGTACGACGCCTGCCATGAACTCGCGGCCTGCCTTCTTTCGGCCCAACTGGGGAGCGATGAAAAGACCATCCTCGTCGCGGGTGCGGGCGGCACGGGCCAGGAGATCCTGATCGCCGGAAGACTGGAGCCGGCCTGGCAATTCGTCGCCGCCGACCCGGCGCCCGCCATGCTGGAGCAGGCCATGGCGCGAATCGATGCGGCGGGCTTGTCGAGTCGCACTCAAGCCTTCGACGGTACGGTCGATGCGCTCCCAGGCGACGACCGCTTTGACGCGGCGACGCTCATCGGCGTGCTGCACCACATCCCCGAGCAGCACGACAAGGACGAGATCCTGAAAGAGCTGTACAAGCGACTCAAGCCTGGGGCGCCACTCGTCGTCGCATGCAATCGATGCCCCTACGAATCCCAACCGCTGTTCCTCAAGGCTTGGGCGACGCGCTGGCGCATGGCAGGCGCCAGCGACGCTGAAGTGGTCGCCAAGCTGGGCAAGATCCGTCAAGGCGCGGTTCCACCGTCTTCTGAAGCCGATGTCGAAGCGATGCTCGGAAAGGCAGGCTTCGTCCGGCCCTTGCGCTTCTTCTCGAGCCTCTTCTGGAGCGCCTGGATCGCGTTCAAGACGGCATAACTTCGCGATCCTGCGGTGCTCCCTGCCTACTGCTTGTGGACGTGCACGACGCCGGTCATGAACGGGTGCACGGTGCAGTAGTAGCCGAAGTCGCCTTCCTTCTGAAACGCGACTTCGTACTGATCGTCGGTATCGAGCGCCTTCGACCCGATGACCTTTTCCTGCCCCTGCGTGCTGGCCACGGTATGCGGCACCTCGTCGTGGTTGACCCAGCGCACTCTGGCGCCAGGCGCGACGGTGATCTCCTTGGGCCCGAAGGCGAACTTGCTGACGTCGACGGTCGTCACTGCATCGGCGGCAACGCTGGCCGATGGGCCCGCCGCAACGCACGCAAGCAGCGCGAGCGCCGCGCCCCAAGGTTTCAAGTGGTCTCGATGGAACATGGTGCTGCGCCCTCCTCAGCCTTCGAGCGGCCGGTCGATCATGGCCAGCTCGCTCTTGCCGCGCACCACGCTGATCTGCCGGGTGCCAAGCAGCTTGCCGAGTTCGCCGGCGGGAACCTTGACGGGTCCGGGCTCGCCGATCCCTGCCTGGCCCGGCGTGGGCAGCGGATAGGCCAGCGACATTGCCGTGTGCATCGCGACGTTGCCTTCCACCTTCTGCAGCACCTGGTGGATGTGCCCGTTGAGGACCGTGACCGATCCGTATGGACGCAGCATCGAGACGAGCTGCGCGGAATCGGCGGTGCCCCAGCCCCACGGCTCCCAGACCGTCCAGAGCGGGATGTGCGCCATCACCACGATTGGCGTCGAGCGCGACACGCCGGAGAGATCGCTCTTGACCCAGGCCAGTTGCTCGTCACCCAGCCCGGCCAGCATGCCGGCCTTGAAATTCAGCGTATTGGTCAGCCCGATGAAGTGGACGCCGCCCTGGTCAAAGCTGTACCAGGCGCGGCCCTTGCCATCGTGGTCGAAGAACTTGAGATAGCCATTGACCCCATCGTCGATGGTGTCGTGCTCGCCCGGTACCGTATGCACGCGGTCGACGCGGATCTCCGTGAGGATCTCCTTGGCACTGCCGAATTCCTCGGGCTTCGACAGGTGACTGACATCGCCCGTGTGCACGACGAATGCCGGCGCCCGCGGCAGTGCGTTGATGTCGGCGATGGCATGGCGCAGGCTTCCGACGACATCGGGATTGGCGTCCTTGCGAAAGCCGATGTGGGTGTCGCTGATCTGGACGAAGGTCAGCGCATCGCCTCCAGCCGCTGGCGGTGCGCCGCCGCCGGTGGCGCCCAGGGCGCGCGGTATGCCGCCGCTCACGGTCCAGACGACGGCTGCGCCGCTCCATGCTGACAGGCACCTGAGCGCTTCACGACGGCCGGGATTGTGCGTGTTCATCTGCTTGCTCCTTTCAACGGAATGAAGGTCGTTGCAAGCTGCAATACGCACGCAGGCCAGGATTTATTCCCGCTTTCCCCTCTCCCAGCGCGTCAACTGAGGAGCAGCCGTCGCGCTAGAGCGTGCCGAACAGCGCCTCGCGCATCGCGCGCGTGTCCGCAGACTCTTCCTTGCCGTCATTGCCGAAGAACATCAGGCGCCAGACCGATTCGTTCTTGCGAAGGACAGTTGCATGGATGCCGAGGGGCTTCTCGCTCTTCAGGACGCCTTGCGTCTCCAACACGTGATGGCCCTTCGCGATCGTCTGGGTGCCGACCGGCTTGATCTCCATCTTTTCCCGCACGTTGTCGGACCACTCGACGAGGTACTGATCGAGCGAGTACTGCCGGGGGACAGGCTCCGAAGCAAACAGCGCCTCGACGCGCGTCTTGCGATTGATGAAGAAGTAGATGTCCGTGTTCGTTTCGGTGGACTTCTTGACGGTCGTCGGGGTCCATCCCATGGGCAAGGTGACCTTGACGCCGGTGGCCGGATTGATCCATGAGACGGGTGCGCTCGCAATACGCTCTTGCTCGTTGCCAAAACCGATGAGAGCAATCATCCCCGCCATGACCGCCACGGTCAC
This sequence comes from Variovorax sp., assembly GCA_017744935.1. GTDB lineage: Bacteria > Pseudomonadota > Gammaproteobacteria > Burkholderiales > Burkholderiaceae_C > Variovorax. The sequence goes on along the minus strand of JAGIAI010000005.1, from coordinate 93,470 downwards.
CAACGCGGCGATCGCCTTGCGCATCCCTCCGATGGGGCGCGCCTTGACATTGAAACGACCCGCGTCGTAGGTGGCGTTGTTGCCGGCCTTGACCCGGGAATGCTGGTGATTCATGGTGAACAGCGTCACCAGCGGGAGCCCCAGGCCGAGCCCTCCCCACCAGACACCCAACTGCCGACGGAAATACTGGCCGAATGAAGGCCGGGTACCTCCCAGCGTGATGACCTTCAAACCCAGCAGCCACTTCCCGAACGTTGATCCTGTCCAGCCGAAGATGATGGCCTCGACGAGAAGCGAGAACGGCACGAACAGGAATCCCCACAAACCGTCCGAACCCGGTGTGTTCAGGGCCGCTGCGAATCCGGGCATGTAGTTGCTGGCGACGGCCACCAGCGGCACGCCAACCACCAGCAGGTAGAAATAGAAGTCGAGCATCTTTGCCCAGAAGCGTCGCCAAGGGCCCGCCAGTGGCAACGCGAGGACCTCTTCACGCCGGGACGAATCCGTGGCCCCTGTCCGACCTGGATCGGTGTCCGATCGGGGCAAGGGCGGCATCGAACCAGGAAGCGGTCGAATCGCGGGGGAGCCGATCAGCTCCGGTTCATCCTGCATAGTCATGGTCGATGCACCCGTTCAACGTGGAGCAAGCAGCAGGAAGTCAACGCCCTGCGCTCTCACGGACTGCATGTCGAACTTCGACAGGCTGGCCTGGCCAAGAAGAGAGATGCAATCCGCGCATGCGATTGCCGGCACGTTCGTCAGCTCGAACGGACCCACCTTCATGGACTCGAGCATGATCGACTTGGCGACGACTTTCCGGCCGTCAGCCGTCGTCATGCGTACCGCCGGGTCCAGCACCTTGTAGACCGCACGCGAGTCGCGCAACAGGCTTTCCTTCATGCTGGTGAGGGTTGCGCCGGTGTCGACCATGAATGGCTTCGGCTTGTCCGACCCGATGGAAACCGGCGCAAAGAAGTGGCCCCCATAGACCGGCAGGCGAAGGGCCTCGCGCTCTCCGGTCTTCTCGCCGGCAGCCTGATCGATGGCCGTCTCGATCGAGATGCGCTGCGCCACGAAGTACGCCTGCTGTCCGCGCGCCTCGAGCTGACTGTCGTACCCCTGCAGGAGGGAGAGCGCCTCGTAAGGCCGCTGCGACCGCACCAGCAACCCGGCGAGCTTCCGACGCACATCCACCAGAGTAGGCACGACCGACAGCGCCTTGTACGACCATTCGATGGCCTCCGGCGTATGCCCCAGCTTCTCGTGACTGTCCGCCAGATAGGAGAACAGGTCGTACGTTCCCGCGCCGAGTTCGAGCGAGCGCTTGAACTGGGCGACGGCTTCGTCATGCCGGCCACGTTGATTCAGCAGGATGCCGAGACGGCCGGCACCGACGGCGTCGTCGGGCCGCAGTCGCACGAAGTCACGCAGGTTCTCTTCCTGGCACTTCAAGTCGCCGATGCGCATGCACTTGCCGGCCTGCGCCAGAAAGTCTTCCGCAGTCAGATTGGAATAGTTCAGCCAGCGCTGCGTGTAGCCGCGCTCCAGAAGCGTGCTGAAGGTCGACGTGGCCAGGACCGCCATGGCGCAGCCAGCGAAGACCTTCACACCCTTGCTGCGGCTCGGCCCATCGCCCCAGAGCGACGCAATGCCGACGCCGATGAGAGGAATGAGCAAGGCACCAAACGCCACGCCGACTGCATAGGGGATGGCCGCGTTCTCGGGGAGATGGAACTTCAGCGCAGACCAGACAAGGGCCGCAGCAAGCAGGACCGCGACGAGCCACCAGACCGCGGAGACGGGCTTCTCGCGCCTGCGCGCTGTACGCATGAACCCGACGTCATCCAGGGTGCGCCTCGACAGCCGACCCCGAGAGAGCTCGGGAATTTCGTGAATGGCCTTCCAGGCCATGCGGCCCTCGCGCCAGACGAGCGTGTCGGCGTCGATGGTGCCCGCGCGCAGGAGTTCCTCGATTTGCTCGGACGACAGAGGTCCGCTGCGCGCCTCTCCGTTCGCATACCACCAGCCGTGCGTCACCGGCGCCGCCGCGTCGCGTGGCTCCATCGCAGGCGCGCCGGGCTCTTGCATCTGGTCAAGAAATACCGGCTCGCGGCGCCCCTCGAAAGCGTCCATCTGTGTCCCTCTCTCCTCGCTCGCGCGGAATGTTACGGCAGGTAACTAGGCGAAGCAACGGCGGATCCACTGCTGACAGGACGTTGTCAGTCGTGCACGCCTACAGTCCAACACACCAAAACAGCAACAGCACTGTCAGGAGATGGGCTCATGAACAACTTCTGGATCGGCGTGGTTTCGAAGGCGCATGTGCAGAACGGCGTGCGTGGAGGCTTCATCCAGCTCAATCACGGCAAGAAGGCTGCGGTGCAGCGACTGAAGGCCGGCGACATGCTCGCGATGTATTCCCCGCGGACCGACTTTCCCGACGGCGCACCACTGCAAGCCTTCACTGCCATCGGAACGGTGGCATCGGGCGAGGTCTACCAGGTGGAGATGTCACCGGACTTCAAGCCCTTCCGCGTGGACGTGAAGTTTCATGAATGCCAGGATGCACCGATCAAGCCCCTGATCGACCGGCTGTCCTTCATCCGGGACAAGACGCATTGGGGCGCGGCGTTCCGCTTCGGCTACCTGCGGGTGCCGGAGGCGGATTTCCGGCTCATTGCCCAGGCGATGGGTCGTGCGGCGTGACCGATGCGGCGTTCAGATTCATCCGGATCGCTTCCAGAAGCCTTCTGGACGCGACGGCCTTGCGCATGCCGGCGACGCTGCCGATGCAGATGCCAACGGATATGACGAACACGATCGCAGCGAAGATCGGGTTCGACCCCGCGAAGTGATAGGCCAGAAGGCTGCCCAATACGATCGGCCCGATACCCGCGATGTTCGACCCGGCTCTGTAGCAGGCGATCTCACCCGTCCCGTGATTGACCCAGCCGAGCAGGCTCCGCCAATCGCCGGGGCGGTCAAGCAGTGCCGTGACTGTCATGCCGTCCTCGATGCGAGGGGAACCGGGAACCGCCACCCGCTCCTGCTTCAGGGCTCCCGCCTGGAATCCGAACTCCGTGCGCACCACGCGCTTTCGCTGCGAAGTGGGGACGATGTCGAAGACACGGTCGAAAGTGATGGTGACCTCATTCATGGGCTCGGATTTTGCCGCAGCCTCGGCGGACCCGCCTCACGCGAAATGCGCACTCAGATCAGCTTGTCCAGCGTGACCGGCAAGTCGCGTACCCGCTTTCCTGTGGCGTGATACACCGCGTTGGCAATGGCCGCGGCCACGCCCGTGATGCCGATCTCTCCAATGCCTTTCACGCCCAGTGGATTCACATGCGGATCGTCCTCCGGGACGAACTGCACATCGATGTCGCCGATGTCCGCGTTCACCGGAACGTGATACTCGGCAAGGCTCGCGTTGACGTACCGCCCGTTGCGCTCGTCGCGCCAGGTCTCCTCGAACAACGCCATGCCGACGCCCCACACGATGCCGCCCATCAACTGGCTGTGCGCGGTCCTGGCGTTGAGTCGGTTGCCGACACCATAGACGCCGACGATGCGCGGCACGCGGATGATGCCGAGCGCATCGTCGACACGCACTTCAGCGAAGACCGCGCCGAACGCATGCATCGAGAAGCGCTTCTTCTCGTCGCCGGGAGCGGTTTGGGCACGCGCCTCCAGCGGCGCTCCCTGCATGCGGCCGATCAGCGCGTTGACGGATTCGCCTCCGCTGCCCGCACTGACCGGGCGCACCCAACCGTCGACCACGGTCAGCTCCGCAACAGGCCGATCGCGCAACGACGACTGGCCGTCGGTGCGAGCCAGGTCCACCAGCTTGGCGCGCATCGCCAGACACGCAGCCTGCACCGCAGGCGCGACGCTCGCGGCAGTCTGCGATCCGCCCGAACCGGGCGACTTCGGCATGCGACTGTCACCGAGCTCGAACCGCACACGCGAGACCGGGATGCCGAGCGCATCGGCCGCGACCTGGGCCATCACGGTCAAGGTGCCCGTGCCAAGGTCCTGCGAGCCGCACTGCAAGACCGCGGCGCCGTCGGCCATCATGCGCACCAGCGCCTCGGCCGGGCTACGGTTGGTCGGGTAGGTGGCCGTGGCCATGCCCATGCCGATGCGCCAATGCCCATCGCGCAAGGTGCCCGCCTGCAGCGGCCGGTGACGCCAGCCAAAGCGCTCCGCGCCCACGCGATAGCACTCGCGCAGCGATTTGCTGGAAAAGGGAAGGCCCGAGTCCGGGTCGGTCTCCGTGTAGTTGCGCAGGCGCAGTGCAAGCGGGTCCATGGCCAGCAGAGTCGCCATCTCGTCCACCGCGCATTCGAGCGCGAAGCAGCCGCTGGCTTCGCCCGGCGCGCGGGTGAAGGTTGGCACGGCGATGTTCATCCGTGCGAGGCGATGCGTGGTGCTCTGGTTATCGCAGGCATACAGCATGCGACTCACGACGGCGGAGCGCTCCGTCCAGTCTTCGATCATGGAAGTCTCCGACACCACGCCGTGGTGGAGTGCCGTGAACTGCCCATCGGCCGCTGCGCCGATGCTCAGCGTCTGCTCCGTATGCGGCCTGTGACCGACAGAGCCGAACATCTGCGGGCGTTCGAGGACCAGCTTCACCGGCCGCCCGACCTGACGCGACGCCATCGCCGCCAGCGCGACATGCGACCAAGAAGAGCCCTTGCAGCCGAAGCCGCCGCCGACAAAGGGGCACAGCACCACGACGTTGTCCGTCGCGATGCCGAAGGTCTTCGCCAGCGTGTCGCGGCTTCCCGAGATAGCCTGCGTCGAATCGTGCACCGTGAGCCTGTCGCCAGCGGCGTTCCATTGCGCGATGGTGGCGTGTGGCTCCATCGGGTTGTGGTGCTCGATTGGCGTGGTGTAGATCGCCTGATGGACCTGCACGGCGTCGCGCAGTCCGGCGGTGACGTTGCCGCGGTTGCTGTCGGACGACCTGCCCTGCATCTGGCCAGGGTCGTGCGGCGATGCCTTGGCCTGGTCGAACGCGACCACCGCTTCCGACGCTTGCGAATAGCGCACGCGCAGCAGGCGCGCGGCAGCGGCTGCGCGTTCCAGCGTGTCGGCCACGACGATCGCGACCGGTTCGCCGTTGTAGGAGACGCTGTCGTCCTGCAGCAGCGAGCGGGCGCGGCCGGCCGGGGACTGGGAAGCACCCCGCCCCCGATCCGGCAACGGCATCGCATTGCGCGCGGTGATGACCGCAAGCACACCCGGCTCGGCTTCCGCCGCCTGCGTGTCGATCCGCTCGACGCGGCCTCGCGCAACGGTGCTGGTCAGCAGCACCGCATGCACCATGCCCGCCGCTTCGAACTCGGCGGCATAGGTGGCACGGCCGCACACCTTGTCGCGCCCATCGACGCGTACGAGCCCCTGCCCGACGATGTTCGTCATGTTCTTCCTCCCTGCGCGACTGCAGTCAGCAGTGCACGCTCGATGCTTCTGCGCGCCAGCTCGACCTTGAATCCGTTGTGCGCGAGCGGCGCGTTGCCGGCCAGCAGGATGTCGCCGGCTTTCTCGATACCGGCGGCGTCCAAACGCCGTCCGATGAGCGCCTGCTCGGCAGCGGGTACGCGCCACGGCTTGTGCGCGACACCGCCGAGCGCCAGCGCTGCATCGCGCACGATGCCATCGTCCGCCACGTCGAGCGCCGCGGCCACCGACACCAGCGCGAATGCATAGCTGGCACGGTCGCGCACCTTGAGATAGTGCGCACCACGCGCAAAGCGAGGTGGCGGCAGGTCGATGGCGACGATGAGTTCGTCCGGCGCCAGCTGCGTATCACGCTGCGGGGCATCGCCGGGCAAGCGATAGAAATCCGCCAGCGCGATCTGTCGTTCGCCGTCCGGGCCGAGCACACGCACGGTGGCTCGCAGTGCGGCCAATGCGACAGCCATGTCCGATGGATGCGTCGCCACGCATTGCGGGCTGGCGCCCAGGATGGCGTGGATGCGGTTGTGTCCTTCGCGGGCGGCGCAACCGCTCCCAGGCGTGCGCTTGTTGCACTCGGCGAAGCCGGTGTCATAGAAGTAGTAGCAGCGCGTGCGTTGAAGCAGGTTGCCCCCGGCCGTTGCCATGTTGCGCAACTGCGGGGAAGCCCCGGCCAGCAATGCCTGCGAAAGCAGCGGGTACTGCGAACGCACCAAGGGGTCGTTCGCCATGTCGCTGTTGCGGGCAAGGGCGCCGATGCGCAAGCCGCCATCGCGAAGCGCGACGACGTTCTGAAGCGGCAGGCGCGTGACGTCGATGAGCAGTCGCGGCCGGGCCACGTCGGCCTTCATGAGATCGACCAGATTGGTGCCGCCTCCGATGAAAGCGGCATCGGGATGGCGGCGCTTCAACGCCACGGCTTCGCCCGCGCTGGTGGCGACCCGGTAGTCGGCGTTGATCATGCGCTGCTCCCTGGCAACGCGCCCTGCGCAACGATGCGCACGGCCTTCACGATGTTCGGATAGGCGCCACACCGACAGAGGTTGCCGCTCATGCGCTCGCGAATCTCGTCGTCGGTCAATGCCACGCTGCGGGCGCGAACATCGGGCGACACGGCGCTGGCGTCGCCTGCCTTGATCTCCGCGACCAGCGCCACCGCGGAACAGATCTGCCCCGGCGTGCAGTAGCCGCACTGGAAGGCGTCCTGTTCCAGGAAGGCCGCCTGCATCGCATGCAGCGCTCTCGGCGTGCCCAGTCCTTCGATGGTGGTGATGGCCTTGCCTTGCACCATGACCGCCAGCGTGAGGCACGAATTGACTCTGCGGCCATCGACGAGGACGGTGCAGGCGCCGCACTGGCCGCGATCGCAGCCCTTCTTCGTGCCCGGCATGCGCAGCACTTCGCGCAGCGCATCGAGAAGCGTGACCCGCGGCTCGATCATGAGTTGCGTCACAGTGCCGTTGATGTTGAGGCGCACCGCACGCGGCGCAACGACCGGCGTGGCGCCGGCCTCGTCGGCCATGGGAACAGTCGGCTCGGCCGCCGGAGCCGCAACCATGCCGGTGGCCCCGACGACCAGGCCGGCCGATTGAAGCAAGGCGCGGCGCGAGATTCCTTCCCGCTGCGCAGTTGTGTTCGACGACATGGACGCCTTTCTGCGAGGCTGTTCCGTCCGTCGCGCTTTCGAACGCGGAGCCGGGACAGCACTCGCTACAACGACAGCAACCTGTGCAGGAACGAGCGATAGCGGCGCAAGGCCATTCGCAGATTCTCGGTCGAAACCGCGTCCCCTTGCGCGACCTGGTCCTCGACGCGGCCGCGTTCTCCCCTGAACGTCTCGGTCAGGCTCTGCAGGACCCGGTTGACCAGCTCGTCGGCATCTCGCACGGCCTTGCGGGGATCGTCGACGAACCCGATCTGCACCGCGTCCCAGACGCGACGGAAATCATCGGCGACGTCTGTCGAGAAGAGTGGCGCGAGGTCGTCGGCATCGCTGCTGCCGCGAAGCGCAGCGTGGCGCGGGTCGGTCCTGCCACTCATCCGTTCGACCGGTGGGTCCTCGGTCTGGTAGACCTCCTCATCGACACGCCGCGTCGCACTCTGGGGTGATGCCTGCAGGTCGTCGGGCGCGACGGATCTTTCCGCGCGCGGCGCCTCGGCGAGCGCTGTTGCTTCTTCCGCTTCGAGTTCTGCGGTCTGTCTGCGCTTGGAATCAAAAATCATGATCGAACCTCCACCGGCCGGCCCGGCCGTATCGATTGAATGGGCGTTGCGCCGACGCGCTGCCCGGTCACTTCAAGCAAGTCGTCGAAGAGCGCGCGGTAATGAACCACCGCCCTGCGCAGCTCCTCTGTATCGAGGTCGCCTTCCAGATTGCGCCGACGAATGTCCTGCGCCGCGCGGTAGTGGCTGACCACACCGGGATGATCGACAGAGATATCGGCGGCCCGGTGTTCGAAATCGCCCAGCGGATAGCCGCGCTTGGCCAGCAACTCGCGCACGAGCGAATCGGCCTTGTCCACCGCGTATTGGGGGTTGTCGACGAAGTCAGCCTGCAGGGCAGTCCATGCCGCACTGAAGCGCGCCGCGTCCTCGGGGCTGAGCGGAACGATCGTCAGGCGCTCGACTCGGGCCTCCCGGCGCTGCAATTCGGCTTCGGCCTTGGTGCGGCTGTCATTCGCCGCGACGGCGCGGTCGTACTCGGGACCGAAGCGCGCCCGCAACCGATGCGACTGTCTGCTGCGATGAACGCTGTAGGCGACCAGCGCAATGAGCGCAACAGCCGCGACGATCGCGACAAGAATCCAGGTCTGGGGGGTCATCGTGTCCATGCGTACTCCCGGCTAATGAGACAGGCCACCGAACGCAACGGAAATGCCATGCAGTGGCGAAGCCATGCTGCGCCCCGGCGCGCCGCCGAGATCGCGGCCCGGGAGGAGTTTCTGGCGTGAGATAGGGCCTACAGGGGCGTTGCGGGCACGAACCCCCTCCGCGATGGAGGGGGCGTCCAACGGGTTCGCCACCCAGAATTTCGTGTCGTCGAACGTGCGGCAAACGCACGTCGAACCCAGCAACACGAACATTCAAGGACACCCCCAATGACCTACCAGGCGCCCGTCAAAGACATGCTGTTCTGCATGAACGAACTGGCCGGCATCGAGCGCATCGCCGCCCTGCCCGGCTTCGAGGACGCCGGCCTCGACACAGCACGGGCCGTGCTGGAGGAATGCGCGCGCTTCACCGAGGGGGTGGTGGCACCGCTCAACGTCGCGGGCGACAGGCAGCCCTCATGGTGGGAAGACGGCTGTGTCACCACCACGCCGGGCTTCGCCGATGCCTACCGGCAGTTCGGCGAGGGCGGCTGGCAGGGCCTGCAGCACCCCGCCGAGTTCGGCGGGCAGGCGTTGCCCAGGACCATCTCGGCGGCATGTGCCGAGATGCTCAACAGCGCCAACCTGAGCTTCGCCCTCTGCGCGATCCTGACCGACGGTGCCATCGAGGCGCTGCTGACGGCCGGTTCCCAGGCGCTGAAAGACCTGTACCTGCCGCGCATGATCTCGGGCGAATGGACCGGCACCATGAACCTGACCGAGCCCCAGGCCGGCAGCGATCTCGCGCTGGTGCGCACCCGGGCCGAACCGCAGGAGGACGGCACCTACAAGGTCTTCGGCACCAAGATCTTCATCACCTACGGCGACCATGACATGGCGCAGAACATCGTCCATCTCGTGCTCGCGCGGCTGCCCGGTGCACCCGAGGGCGTCAAGGGCATTTCGCTGTTCGTGGTGCCGAAGTACCTGGTGAACGCGGACGGCACGCTCGGCGAACGCAACGACGTGCAGTGCGTGAGCATCGAGCACAAGCTCGGCATCAAGGCCAGCCCGACGGCCGTGCTGCAGTTCGGCGACGGCACGGCGGGCAGCGTCGCGGACCGCGCTGGCCCAGGCGCCATCGGCTATCTGGTGGGCGAGGAGAACCGCGGCCTGGAGTACATGTTCGTGATGATGAACGCGGCCCGCTACGCAGTGGGTTTGCAGGGCATCGCGGTGGCCGAGCGCGCTCGGCAGCTCGCTGCGGCCTACGCTCGCGAACGCGTGCAGTCGCGCCCCGTCGACGGCTCGCTGCCCGGCGCGGCGCCGATCATTCATCACCCCGACGTGCAGCGCATGCTGCTCACCATGCGCGCCCAGACCGAAGGCTCGCGGGCGCTGGCCATTGCCGCAGCAGCGGCCGGTGATGCGGCGCATGCGCATCCGGATGCCGACGTGCGTCGCCGCGAGCAGGCGCTCTACGAGTTCCTGGTGCCGCTGGTGAAGGGTTACTCGACCGAGATGAGCCTGGAAGTCACGAGCCTGGGCGTGCAGGTGCACGGCGGCATGGGCTTCATCGAGGAAACCGGCGCCGCGCAGCACTACCGCGACGCACGCATCCTGACGATCTACGAGGGCACCACCGCGATTCAGGCCAACGACCTCGTGGGCCGCAAGACCGTGCGCGATGGCGGCGCCGTGGCGCGCGCTTTCGCTGCGGAGGTCGCGGCGGTCGAAGCCGAGCTGCGCCAGCGCCACGGCGAGCCCGCTCAGGCTCTGGCCCAACGACTGGCAGTGGGCCGCGAAGCGTTCCTCGAAGTCGTCGACTGGGTGCTGGCGCGCTTCAAGTCCGACCCCAACGCGGTGTTTGCCGGTTCGGTGCCCTACCTCATGCTCACGGGGACGCTGGCTGTGGGCTGGCAACTGGGGCGTGCGCTGCTCGCGGCCGAAGACCGCCTCGCAGCGGGCGACGACCCGGCGTTCATGCGCAGCAAGATCACCGTGGCCCGCTTCTATGCCGACCACATCCTGTCCCGCGTGCCAGGCCTGCGCGACAGCATCGTCGCGGGCTCGGAGGCGGTCGTGGAGATGTCGCTCGAAGACTTCTGAGCGGCGGGCCGCGAATGACTAGTCCACGCGTTCGATGGCTTTCACCACGAGCTTCCCGTCCTTCCTGTCGGCCGTGAAGCGCACCTTGTCGCCTTCGTTCAATCCGTCGAGAAACCTCGGATCGGACACCGCAAACACCATCGTCATGGCCGGCATGTTGAGATTCGTGAGGGGCCCGTGCCGGAGAGTGAGCTTTCCCGACTCGCGATCGACCTTGCGCACCTCGCCCTTCGACGACAACGCTTGTGCATCGTCAGCGGGGTGGGCGACGGCATGGTGCGCGGCGTGATCTTCGTCGCCACGAGCGATGGCGCCTGCGGACAGAAGGCCAAACGCAGCGGCCGACAAGACGGTCTTGATGATGTTGGTTCTCATGGTTTCGCTTTCATTGGCATCAGCGGGAATCAGTGGCCCTCGTGCCCACCGGGACGACGGACCTGGAGGTTGCTCGCAGCCTGTGGATCGACCCTGGAGCGCGTCGGGGTCGGGACTTCGCCCCGGTACTCGTGGGCGACGGTCCCGGGTGGGTGCCTGTACTTGCCCGGGTCCTTGTAGTCACCCGGTCGGACGTGGTCGCGGACCTTGACGACACTGAACATGCCGCCCATGGCGACGGGACCGAAGGGCCCCGTGCCCGACATCATCGGCAAGGTGTTGTCCGGAAGCGGCATCTCCATCTCGGCCATGTCGTGCATGCCCTTGTCGCCCATGACCATGTAGTCCGGCACGAGCTTCGCGATGCGCTCGGCCAGCCCTCTCTGGTCGACGCCGACCATCGTCGGAACGTCGTGCCCCATGGCATTCATCGTGTGATGCGACTTGTGGCAATGAATGGCCCAGTCGCCAGCAACCGCATCGAACTCGAAGGCGCGAAGCTGGCCGACGCCGATGTCCGTCGTCACCTCCGGCCAGCGCGCGCCCCTGGGCACCCAGCCACCGTCCGTGCCCGTGACCTCGAAGCTCGGGCCATGCATGTGAATGGGATGGTTCGTCATCGTCAGGTTGCCGACCCGGATGCGAACGCGGTCGCCCGTACGGGCCACCAGCGGGTCGATGCCGGGGAACACGCGGTTGTTCCAGGTCCACATGTTGAAGTCGGTCATCGTGCTCACCTTGGGCGTCATGGCCCCGGGCTCCACGTCATACGAAGCCAGCATGAACATGAAGTCGCGGTCGACTTTCATGAAGTCCGGGTCCTTCGGGTGCACCACCAGGCAGCCGTACATGCCGAGCGCAAGCTGCAGTTGTTCGTCCAGGTGCGTGTGATAGAAGTGCGACCCCGAACGCAACAGCGTGAACTCGTACACGAAGGTCTTGCCCACGGGAATCGGCGGCTGCGTCAGGCCCGACACGCCATCCATGCCGGAAGGGACGAGCAAGCCGTGCCAGTGAATGGCCGTGGGCTCCGGCAGCTTGTTGGTCACGAAGATGCGCACGCGGTCCCCTTCGACCGCCTCGATGGTCGGGCCCGGGCTCGAGCCGTTGAAGCCCCACATGTTGACCTTCATCCCCGGCGCGAACTCGCGGACCACCGGCTCGCAGACGAGGTGGAACTCCTTGACACCGTTGCGCATTCGCCAGGGAAGCGACCAGCCATTGAGGGTCACGACGGGGTTGAAAGGCCTTCCGTTGGGTGGCGGCGGCGGAGGCACAGTGGATGCGGAAGACTGAGCGGCTGCTTCCGGCAAGGACGCGGCACCTACCCGGCTGACTGCGGTTGCACCCAGCGCAACAGCACCTGCGGTCCTGAAGAAATTGCGACGGTTGGACATTGATTCAGGTCCTTCTCAGTGAGCCGACGAGCCGCCGGTGAGCGCCGTCTGCAGGTTGGTATCGGCCACCCAGAAGTCGCGCAGCGCCTGCACGTATCCCGTGACGCCCGCGACTTGCTCCCGGGCGTCTGTCAGAAGTTCGAAGACGCCGATCAGCATGCCGTTGTAGCGAAGGAGGTTTTCTTCGGAGATGCGCTTGCGAAGCGGCACCACTTCATCGCGGTAGTGCCTGGCCAGCTCGTACGCTGTCAGGTAGGCCGAGTACGACTCGCGGACTTCCGACCGTGCGTTCACGGCCACTTCGGCGGTGCGATCGACTGCCTGCATGTAGGTCGCTTCTGCACGGGCCGCACGCGTCGAGCCGAAATCGAAAAGAGGCAGCTCCAGTTCGATCTCGTAGCCATTCGAGCGGGGTCGGCCTGTCTCGCTCTTGTTCTGATAGCCGGCTTCGAGCACGTTCACAAACCGCGTCGCCTGGGTCAAGCCGAGCGACTTGGCAGTGGCCTCCGTATCACGTCTGGCCATAAGCACATCCAGACGCTTCTCCAAGGCAACGCGCTCTGCATCGACGGGTTCGGTGGGCTGCTTCGGAAGGTCCGGCAGGCGCTCCGGAAGACGGAAGTTCACTTGCTCCCCGGACAGCCCGAGGAGCCGCGTCAGTCGCTCCTTGTCTACGGTCGCCTGATGACGTGCGCGCGAGAACTGCGCGATTGCATCGGCATAGAACGCCTGCTCGCGCATCTGCGTGAGCTTGTTGAAATTGCCAGCCTGCAGCATTCGCCTGGCGAGCTCGTTCGAGACATCGGCCGTCTCCTTGACCTGCCCGTAGTACCTGACCAGCTCCTGCGCGGAAACCGCATCGAAGTACGCGCGACGCACGTCGGCAGCCAGCGCCACGGCGTCCGAAGCCGCCTGGTATTGCGCCTGTTCGAATCGTTGCTGGCCTATCTGCGATGCGATCGGCATCGTCAGCAGGCCGAGCACGTTGAACAGCACAGCGCGGTCGATTTCGACGTCCCTTCCGCCGGAGAGGCGGCCGAAGCTCAATACCGGATTGGGCAGCCGGCCGGCCCGGACGTAGTCTGCCTCGCTGACGCCAAGATCGCCGAACTTCGCTTGCAAGCCCCGGTTGTTCAGGAATGCGATTTCGACAGCAGAGTCGGCCGTGAGCGGCTGCTTGAGAAGTTCCGCGACCCGGTCTTGCGCAGCCCGGCGGTCGCTGTCGGCACGCTGAACGGCCACGGGTTGCCCCGTTCGTTCCTTCGTGAGTGCCGAAACGTTGTTGAAGCCGCCGTCGTCCGAAAACGAGGCGCAGCCTGCGAGAAACACGGATGCCGCTGCGAGCGGCAAGAATTTGACTGTGATCAGCCGGATGGGTTTGTTTGTCACTTCCAAGGCAATCTGAACCGCCGACCGTCGTCGGCCGATGCCCGTGCACGCGAACGCGCACGAGCGCCATCAGGCCTCGCTCAGAGGCCTCAACGGATCAGATGCTTCGGGGTGGGCGCTCCTGCCTGCCGGAAAGGAATTCCGCGGCCTGCGCACTGTGGGAAGGAAGTTCCGCTGTCGCGGGCGGGGCCTGCGGCAGCACGAACGTCGAGGCTATGGGTGCACCTGCGGAGCAGCAGAAAGCGCAAGTGCTGCATTTGTCGCCCCCATCGTGCGTGTGGTGCGATGCGTGCTCATGGTATGCGTGCGAGTGAGACGCGCCATGGCCCTCGTGATGGCCATGGTCGTGAAGGTCAACTGAGACAACGGCCGCGTGACCGGCCCCTGACCCATTCGCGCCCAGCATGGCCGCGGCCATTGCTCCCCGCATCGGGAGCGCGAACACCAGCAAGACCAGGAGCCAGACACGAAGAGACTTCACGGCGCGCATCCTAGACCTTCCCCCCATGGGAAGGTCAACGCACGTCCGGCTAACGTTTGGATGCACTGAACTTGCGCGCCAATCCCTAATCCTGAGTGGGCACAGTCAAGAATCGACGCTTCGATCCGCGACAATCTGCGTTCTGCCCCTGAATACCCATGCATCCCAAGACTTTCTCCATCCTCCCGGTGGTCCTCGCAATCGCCGCAACCACCCTGGTTCCCACCTCCGCGTCTTTTGCGGCCTCCCACGTTGCCAAGAAAGCAGTCCAGAAGAAGCCCACCGCCGATGCGCCCGCGGCAGCACCCGTCGCCGGTGAAACCGCCGTGGCCGGCGGCGCCCCGGCCCTCGCCGCCAAGGCATGGCTGTTGATGGACTTCGACTCCGGCGAAGTGCTGGCCTCGGCCAATGCTGACGAACCGCTGCCCCCCGCATCGCTCACCAAGATGATGACCAGCTTCCTGGTCGAGCAGGCGCTCCGCTCGGGCAAGCTCAAGAAGGACGATCTCGTCACGACCAGCCAGAACGCCTGGTGCCGTGGTTCCAGCACGGAGTCGTGCATGTACCTGCCGCTGAACAGCCAGGCCACGGTGATCGACATCCTGCGCGGGATCATCATCCAGTCCGGCAACGACGCGTCCAAGGCCATCGCCGAGCACATGGCCGGCTCCGAAGAGGGCTTCGCCAAGCTCATGAATGCCGAAGCCCAGCGCCTCGGCATGACGCACACCCATTTCGTCAACGCCACGGGCCTGCCCGACCCGGACCACAAGGCGTCGGCGCGAGACCTCGCGATCCTGGCGCGCGCCATCATCCGCGACAGCTCCGACTTCTATCCGATCTACGCCGAGCGCGAGTTCAAGTACAACGGCATCAAGCAGGGCAATCGCAATGCCCTGCTCTACACCGATCCCACCGTCGACGGCCTGAAGACCGGTCACACCCAGGAGGCAGGCTACTGTCTGGTCACCTCCTCCAAGCGCAACGGGATGCGCCTCATCACGGTCATCCTCAACACCAACAGCGCACAGGCGCGTGCCGACCAGACGCGCACCTTGCTCGGATGGGGCTACAGCAACTTCGAGAAGGCCACGCCGATCCAGCCGAACGCGGTCGTCGCGACGCCCAAGGTCATCTTCGGCAAGGCAGACACGGTGGCAGCGGGCCTCGCGTCGCCATGGACGGTGACCGTGCCGCGCGGCCAGCAGGTGCAGACCTCGGTCCAGATCAAGCCGGACCTGGAAGCGCCGGTGGCCAAGGGTGCGGTGATCGGCAAGGTCGTCGCGAACTCGAACGGCAAGCCGGTGGGAGAAGCACCGCTGATCGCGCAGGCCGATGTCGAACGCGCGGGCTTCATGCTGCGCTCTTGGCAGCGTGTGACCAAGCTGTTCGGCAAGTGAAGCCAGCAGGGCCCTTGCGAGTTGTCGCAAGGTGCCGCCGCAAGCGCGGTTGGCAAATACCACCGAATGATGAGGACCGGCGGCTAAAGCGAGGACTAGCAGCCTGTTTCCGAGAGAAACCTCGGACCACACACCACGCTACACCGGGCGGACGGACATGGACGTGTTCGAGCCGGCGAGCCCCTCTTCGAGCGTTCGCACGTACTTGAG
The DNA here is from genome assembly GCA_017744935.1 of Variovorax sp. Lineage (GTDB taxonomy): Bacteria > Pseudomonadota > Gammaproteobacteria > Burkholderiales > Burkholderiaceae_C > Variovorax. Next base: position 77,833 of record JAGIAI010000005.1, on the reverse strand, counting down.
GCTCGGGGCACTTGGCATGACCCAGTCAAGTCCCCTGTTTTGTCCGATGCGACGTGCTAGTTCACTTTTTCGCGCGCTTGCGACGGCAATCACCCAAGAGTAGCTACTACATCCCCTGCCTGGAGAGTCCCTCGGACTGCTTCTGGCGCGCGGTTTATCCGCCAACTGCTACCCACGGCTCATGGCAGAACGCGATGGCTGGGGCAGAGACACCTCGCGCAAGCGCTGGTGGGCAACGCCTTCCCACGTGACAGGTTGCTGATTCTTCGCATGCAAATAGTGATGGGTGAATACCGCAAGGTAAGCCTCCAGCGTACGTGCGGCAACGCGTTCACCTGCCAAGCTCATGCATAGGGCGGCTACCTCGCTTGTACAGAAATGGTCGTCGCGGCCGGAGCGGCGCAGCTTGTATTGCGACGCCTTTTCGGGCTCCAGGCTTAGTACCGGAAATTGGTCGAGATAAGGACTTCTTCGAAACATCTTGCGAGCCTCGGTCCATGTCGCGTCCAGGAGGATGAACAGCGGGCGCTTTCCGGCATCACCACCAGGGCTGGCGGGCGGCTGCACGGCGCGCACGACCCGCTCGGGCGCGACATACTGGCCCGGAAACACGACATACGGTTGCCACTGCGAGTCGCTCAGCAGGGCAAGAAGAGCGGGGTCGGGTTCGGTGCGCGTCCAGCTGAAGGCAAACGTATCGGGCACCACATCGGCGACCAACCAGCCGGTATTGGTCGGTTTGAGCGGCTCGATGTCAGCCATGAGGAGACACACCCCTGCGCGTGTGGTGAGCGAAGGGCGCAAGGAGCACATGCAGTGACTCGGAACCAGCCTGCAGTTTCCGCAGCGCTCGCGCTTGAAGCCACCACGGGCGAGAAAGGGTTTGGCGCTGCGCGCTAGACGGGCGGCGCGCAGGCGGGATACAGCGTGTGGCATCCCGAGATTTTCGGGCAACAGGAAGGACCGGCCTCGGCCAACAGCGGCCGCAAAAAACCGGCGGAGATTCCAAACCTCCGTCAGACCACTGGGCTGAGAACCTCGGCTTTCGGCTAATCCGGAACGAACCTTGCCTTGAACCTCGCGATATCGTCCTCTTGCTCCAGTGTCACCAGTTGGCCCATCTTGCCGTCAGCGAGCCGGCAGGCACCGAATAGGCTGTAGCGGCCTTTGAGGTCAAAACTCGGGAGGTCGATAAGCGCGTACGGCTGCGGCACAAACACTTGGTGTTCGAACACGACCCGGTGCACGTTGCGTGGCGAGGGAAAGAGCTTGTAGTCGGTGGTCTCGAAGGACCTTGCAGTAGCCATCACACAATTCTCCCTCCAGCCGGGGACTGGGCCGTTTGCGAGCAAATTTGCCTTGGTCCGCCGGTGCACGCAACCGGCATGGCACGCCCAACGGCCCACGATGTGCGACCTTGCTCGATGAGCAGCGTTTGGCGTCCGTTCGAAAACGTAGTCCCTGATTTTCCGACCGCGGGAAGATCGACGGTGGCCGCTCCATCAACGGAGACCGAGGCGCTCTCTCCGTCCGGTGGGCTTCAGCGCTCCTACAGCGTTGCCGAGGGGATTTCATACCGAGCAAACCTGGTCGTCCCTATCTGGACGACGCTGTGCAATGCGAAGCCGAAGCTTTCATAGAGGTTCCGCAGCCCTTGACGGTCCGCAACGCAATCCAGGCGAAGGTGAGCACGCCCGACCTGCCGAGCTCGGATTCGCGCGTATGACAGCAACTCGGTCGAGACTCCCTTCTTCGCCCACGCTCGGCGTATGGCGAGCTTGTGAACAAAGGCCGAGGTTCCTGGCTGAACCTCGGGCCAGAAATGGGCGTCCTCCAATTCGAACTTCATGACGCCGGCCAGTTGCTCGCCGTCGCGGGCGACGTGAAACAGTCCGGCGCCTATGTCTCGTTGAACGCAGTCCAGGCTGATTTCGGCTGCCGACCAGAGACCTCTGCCTTCACCGGCTAGCCACTGAGCCGCCTCATGCAGGACGGATGCAATTGCTGGTGCATCCGACGCGTGCCCTTGCTGAATGTTCATGGAGGCGATTTTGGCGACTCTCTATTGGTGCTCGGTCGGGACCACTCGATAGTAGTGGTTCGGTCCCTGGAACAAGTCGACCGGCAGAAGAACGTTGAGCAATAGCAGCAATAGCACGCCAACGGCCATCACGACATACCCCACCCTCCAAGCTGCTCCCGAAGACGAGCATCACCGAACGCGAGGCGATGCTGTCGTTTCTTTCCGGTGAACTCGATCGTCGCGTGAAGAACGCGAAGATCACCGCGGGAGAGTTGACGGAAATGGGCGCCTACATCCCTCGGCGATGAACCTCAGCGCAGGTACGCCTGCACGAGCGAGACCCAATAGCTCGCCGTACTGGGCAGGATTTCGTCGTTGAAGTCGTACCCCGTGTTGTGGACCATGCAGCCCGGGCCGCTTCCGGGCTTGCCGTCGCCATTGCCAACGATGAAGTAGCTGCCCGGCACCGCGTTCAGCATGAACGCGAAATCGTCGCTGGCCTGCAGCGGCGCCATGTCGGGGATGAGCGCCTTGTCGCCCATCGACGTGCGCGCCACCTGCTGTGCAAATTCGGTCGCCGCCTCATCGTTCACGCAGGGCGGCATCTTCCACTGATAGTCGACCATGGCGGTGGCGCCGTGCACTGCCGCCTGGCCTTGCGCCATCGCGATGATCCGGTCACGCAGAAAGGCGCGCACCTCCGGCTTTCGCGCGCGGATCGACAGCTTGAGTTCCGCGCTGGTCGGAATCACGTTCGGCGCCTTGCCGGCGCTCATCGCGCCGACCGTGACGACCGCCATGTCGTTGGGGTCGACCTCGCGCGACACGAGCGTCTGGAGCGCAAGGATCAGGTGCGCCGCGACCACGATCGGATCGACCGTCGTGTGCGGCATCGCGCCGTGGCCGCCCTTGCCTTCGATGGTGATGACTGCCGTGTCGGACGAGCTGTAGATCACGCCCGGCAGAAAGCCGAACTGGCCCGCCGGAAAGCCCGGCTCGTTGTGATACGCGTACACCGCATCGCACGGAAAGCGGTCGAATAGTCCCTCCTCGACCATCTTCTTCGCGCCCATCAAGCCTTCTTCGGCGGGCTGGAAGATGACGTTGAGCGTGCCGTTGAAGCTCCTGGTGACCGCCAGCAGTTGCGCCGCGGCGAGCAAGGTGGCGGTGTGCCCGTCATGGCCGCACGCATGCATCGCACCCGGCTTGCGGCTCGCCCATGCCAGGCCGGTGGTCTCGGTCATCGGCAGTGCATCCATGTCGGCGCGCAGCCCCAACCGCCTGGCGCCGTCGCCGACCTTGAGCGTGCCGACCACGCCCGTGCCGCCGATGCCGCGATGAACCGTGAAGCCCCATCGCGCGAGACGCTCGGCCACCAGCTCGCTGGTGTGGAACTCCTCGTAGCCAAGTTCGGGGTTCGCATGGATCTGCCGCCGCAGGCCGACCATCTCCTCGGTAGTCGCCTGGATGCCTGGATGGATGGGAACTGAAATCATCGGGGAGCCGCCTTCAACGCAGTGGGAACGCATTTTCCACGCCAATAATGCGGGCTGCCGCGATGGCCTCGATATTGCTTGCCCACGACGATGACTGATCACCTGAAGAACTCCACGCTCCCTCGTCTGACGCGCCGCCAGCTGACCCTCGGCGCACTTGCTGCAGCCGGCGGCCTCGCCACCACGCGCCATGGGCGCGCGGCCACCGGCAAGGGCACTGCGGTGCTGGCCATCGACGCCGATCCGCCGACGCTCAACCTCGGCACAACCACCGACTTCGCGGCTGGCGATGTCTCGGCCAAGATCCTCGAAGGCCTCGTCTGGCTCGATCCGCAATACAACGCAAAGCCCTCGCTGGCGACTGCATGGACGGTGTCGCCCGATGGCAAGACGTACCGCTTCACATTGCGCCCCGGCGTGAAGTGGCATGACGGCAAGGATTTCACCAGTGCAGATGTGAAGTTCACGCTGATGGAAGTCATCGGCAAGCTGCATCCGCGCGCGGCGCCCGTGTTCAAGAACCTCGGCATCGAGGTCGACACGCCCGATAACCTGACGGTGGTGGTCAGGATGCAGAAGCCGTATGCGCCGCTGCTGTCGCAGTTGACGGTGTTCGATGCGCCGATCCTCCCGCGCCACCTCTACGAAGGCAGCAACATCGGCACCAACCCGGCCAACCAGAAGCCGGTCGGGACCGGCCCCTTCAAGTTCGGCGAATGGAAGCGTGGGGCCAGCATCAAGCTCGTGCGCAATGATCAATACTGGGATGGCGACAAGCCTTTTCTTGAATCCATCATCTTCCAGGTCATCCCCCAGGCGGCCAATCGCGTGCCGGCACTCCAGACTGGGGAGATCGACGAACTGCTCGACTTCTACACGCCCAAGCCCGAGGTGCCGCGCATCCTCGCGGACAAGAACCTTGCGCCGCGTCGTGGCGTGAACATTCCGGCGGTCTACTTCCTGATGTTCAACACGCAGTCGCCGCTGTTCTCGAAGCTGGAGGCGCGCCACGCGGCTGCCTTCGCGATCGACCGGCAACGGCTCGTCAAGCAGGCCATGAACGGCATCGCGCGGCCGGGCGCGGGCGCCTTCGGCGACGGCTTCAAGTGGCTCTTCAACGACGAGGTGAGCTACGCGAAGAAGTACCCGCTCGATCCCGCACACGCCAAGGCGCTGTTCGAGAAGGCCGGCGCCAAGGCCGGCAACACGACGGTGCGCATGCCCTTCGACGCCAGCCGCGCGCAGATGCGCGCACAGGCGCAGATCATCCAGGACAACCTGCGCCAGATCGGCCTCGAAGTGAAGCTGGAGCCGCTGGAACGCTCGGTGTACTACGACCGCGTGTTCGCCAAACGCGACTACGACATGATGCTCGGCTCGTACTTCTCGGCCGGCGACCCGGCCATCGGCTACACGCGGCTCTACAACACCTACACCGGCACCTCGCCCAATACCAACGCGAGCGGCTATTCAAATCCGAAGGTCGACGATCTGCTGAGCCGCGCCGCGACGGCCACCGATCGGGACGTGCGCGCCAAGGCCTACAAGGAGCTGCAGGCGATCCTCAACGAGGATCTGCCGACGCTGGTCCTGTTCGACGAAGAGACGGTCGACACCGCGAGCAAGAAGCTCACCGGCGTGTTCCCTGCGCTCGATGCGCGCGACCAGTGGGCTGGCGTCAAGCGCGCGGACTAGCCTCCTCGCCCGATGTCTTCCTTCATCTTGCGGCGCCTGCTGCACGCGATTCCGCTGCTGCTTGCGGTGGTGGTGCTCAACTTCCTGTTGATCGCCTTTACGCCGGGCGATCCGATCACGCTGCTGGTGGGCGACTTCCCCGCGCCGCCCGAGTACCTCGACCAGATGCGTCGCGAGTTCGGACTCGATCAGCCGGTGTGGATCCAGCTCGTGCGCTATCTGGGCAAGGTGGTTCAAGGTGATTTCGGCTATTCATTCGCGAACCAGGAGCCAGTGGCGACACTGATCCTCGAGAGGCTGGGCGCGACGCTGGAACTCACCATGACCGCACTGGCCTTCGCCAGCGTGCTGGGCATCATCTTCGGCGTCGTCGCGGCGCGTTCGGCTGCGCGCACCGGACGCGGGCTGGTCGACTCCGCCATCCAGGGTGTGTCATCGGCGGGCTATTCGATCCCGGACTTCTGGCTCGGGCAGTTGCTGATCCTCGTGTTCGCGATCTGGCTGGGGTGGCTGCCGTCGCAAGGCAACAACCCGGTGCGCGGCACGCTTCCGGGCTTCGAGGGCTTCGTGCAGCACCTGTCCTATCTCGTCCTGCCGGCCTTTGCGTTGTCGCTGCGCTATCTCACGCTGATCACCCGCATCACGCGCGCCGCGATGCTTGAAGTGATGAACGCCGACTTCATCCTCGCCTCGCGTTCGCGCGGCGCTTCTGAATGGACGGTGGTCGTGGTGCATGCGCTTCGCAATGCTGCGGCACCGGTGCTGACGGTCATTGGCTACAACGTGGGTTTCGTGCTCGCGGGCTCGGCATTGATCGAGGCCGTATTCGCCTGGCCCGGCATCGGACGGCTGCTCTATGAATCGATCTCCAAGCGCGACTATCCGGTGATGCTGGCGATCCTGCTGATGGTGTCCGTCACGGTCGTCATCGCGAACCTCGTCACCGACATCATTCACCGACTAATCGATCCGCGGATCGAACGCGCATGAGCGATGCGACATTGACTCCCGTTGCAGTCCCCACGGTGGGCACGCCCTTTCGCAAGGCTGCGTTCTGGCGACGTTTGCTGCGCCGGCCGACGACGCTGCTCGCACTCGCCTTCCTCGCCCTGCTCTTCACACTGGCGATCTTCGCGCCACTTGTCACCGCCTACGACCCGCTCGGCGGTGGCGACAGCTCGCTGCTCGAACCGCTCTCGCCCGGCCACTGGCTCGGCACCGACGACCTGGGCCGCGACATCTGGGCGCGCGTCGTCTTCGGCACGCGGATCTCGCTCACCGTCGGCGTGATGAGTGCGCTGTGCGCGGTCGTCGTCGGCGTGATCGTCGGCGCGCTGGCGGGTTACTTCGGCGGCTGGCTCGATGCATTGCTGATGCGCATCGCCGAGTTCTTCCAGACGCTGCCGCGCTTCGTGGTCGCGCTGATCGTGATCGCGCTGTTCGGCACGAGCGTGTTCAAGATGATCGTCGTCATCGCAGCGCTCTCTTGGCCGCAGCTTGCGCGTGTGGTGCGCGCCTCGGTGGCTGCACTGGCGCAGTCGCAGTTCGTCGACGCGGCACGGGTGGCGGGCATGGGGCACGGCGCGATCATCGTGCGCGAGATATTGCCGAACGTGGCGGCGCCGATCATCGTGCTCGGTTCGCTCGACATCGCGATGGCGATCCTGATCGAGGCGAGCCTGAGCTTCTTCGGGCTTGGCGATCCCAACCATGTCTCGTGGGGCGCGATGCTCAACGATGCGCAGCAGTATTTGCGCAGCGCGTGGTGGATGTCGGCGTTTCCGGGCCTCGCCATCGCGCTCACGGTGCTGTCGTTCAACGTCGTCGGCGATGCGCTGAACGATGCGCTGAACCCGAGGGGGCCGAAATGAGCGATGCCGATCTGCTGCTCGACCTGCGCGGCCTCTCCGTCGACATCGGCCGTGGCGCGACTGCGCTGCGCGTGGTGAACGACCTCTCGCTCACCGTGCGCCGTGGCGAAGCCGTGGGCCTCGTCGGCGAATCGGGCTCGGGCAAGTCGATGACCGCCTTCGCGATCATGAATCTCTTCCCCTCGCCGCTGGCGCGGGTAGCCTCGGGACAGGTCCTGCTCGAAGGCCGCGACCTTGTGCAGTTGAATCCAGTCGAACTGCGCGCCGTGCGCGGTGCACGCGTGGGCATGGTCTTCCAGGACCCGACGAGCTACCTCGACCCGCTGATGCCGGTCGGACGCCAGATCGCCGAGCCACTGCGTGCGCACGGACGCACCGAGGGGCTGGAGGCGCGCGTGCTGGAACTGCTCGACATGATGGAGCTGCCCAACGCCGCACGGGTGGCCCGCCAGTACCCGCACGAGCTTTCCGGCGGCATGCGCCAGCGCATTCTGATCGCGGCCGCACTCGCCATGCGGCCGGCGCTGCTGATCGCCGACGAGCCGACCACGGCCCTCGACGTGACCGTGCAGGCGGGCATCCTGAAGCTGCTGATGCGCCTGCGCAAGGAACTCGACCTCGGCATCCTGCTGATCACGCACGACCTCGCGGTGGTGGCCGAGACCTGCCAGCGGGTCAACGTGATGTACGCCGGCCAGGTGGTCGAGTCGAACGAAGTCGCACCACTTTTCGCGGCGCCGCGCCATCCGTATACGCAAGGCCTTCTGGGGAGCATCCTGAGCCCGAAGTCCCGTGCGCACTCGCTGTTTTCGATTCCAGGCAGCGTGCCGATTGCGGGCCATTGGCCGGAAGGGTGCCGTTTCCATCCGCGATGCCCGATCGCGCGCAGCGGTCTCTGCGACGCTGCCGTGCCGGCTCTGCGGGCACACGGAACGGGCGCCGATCGCTGCCACCTGAGCGACGAACCGATCGCCGCCGACGCGTGGCAGCGCAATGAGGTCGCGGCAGCATGAACGCACCGCTTCTCGAAGCCCGCGAACTGAGCCGATTCTTTCCCGTGCGCGGGAGCGGCGGGCTGTTTCGCGCCCGGCAGATGCAGCGCGCGGTCGATCGTGTCTCCCTCACGATCCAGCCGGGCGAAGTGCTGGCCCTCGTCGGCGAAAGCGGCAGCGGCAAGACGACGCTCGGGCGCATGCTGCTCGGCCTCACCGCGCCGAGCGAAGGAACCATCCTCTACAAGGGCATGGACGTCGCAACGCGGTCCGGCGAGGCGGCGCGCAGTTTCCGGCGCGAAGTGCAGGTGGTCTTCCAGGACACCGGTGGCTCGCTGAACCCGCGCCGCACCATCGGCCAGAGCGTCGCGCTGCCGATGACCTATCACCGTGGACTCGACCGGCGCGCCGCGGCGGTCGAAGTCAATGCACTGCTCGATCAGGTCGGGCTGCCGGCCGCGCACTTTCGTGACCGGCTTCCGCATGAACTCTCCGGCGGCCAGCGCCAGCGCGTGGGCATCGCGCGCGCAATGGCCTCGAACCCCGCGCTGATCGTTGCCGACGAACCGGTGTCGGCGCTCGATGTCTCGGTGCGCGCGCAGATCCTCCGGCTGATGTTCGACCTGCAGCGCGAAAGAAGGCTCTCCTACCTCTTCATCACGCACGACCTGGGCGTGGTGCGGGCCATGGCCGACCGGGTGATGGTGATGCACCAGGGCCGCGTGGTGGAAAGCGGCGACGCGGACACGGTACTCAACGCGCCGCGTGACCCATACACCCAGCGATTGCTGGCCGCCACGCCGATCCCCGATCCGTCGCGTCAGCTCGCAGCGCTCTGATCCCGCCATGACCCGCCACTTCACAGAACCCACCACCGACTACTGGCAGCGCATCGTTGCGGCCGATGCGATCGCGCGGCCCGATGCGCCCTGGCAGTTCGGCTACCCCGCGCGCCTGCCGGATGGGCGGGTGCTCGTGCTGCCGATACGGCAGCTTGCCAACGAGCCTTCGCATGCCGTCGCTTCGCTGCTGGTCAATCACGCGTCGCTCGAAGTCGTCGAGACGCTGGGCGCCATGCTGGCTGAGCGCCTGTCGACAGACGCGCCCGACTTGGTGATCGGATTGCCGACGCTCGGACTCGCGCTCGCGCCCGTGGTCGCGCGCTCGCTGGGCCATGCGCGCTACGTGCCGATGGGCTACTCGCGCAAGTTCTGGTACGACGAAGCACTGTCCACGGCGGTGCATTCGATCACGTCCCCGACGCCGGGCAAGCGCATCTACCTCGACCCGAATCTTCGGCCGCTGATCGAAGGCAAGCGGCTCGTGCTGGTTGACGACGCCGTCAGCACCGGCACCACGCTGCGTTCAGCGTGGGATCTGATCGAGTCTCTCGGCGGCAATGTGGTGGCCTGCGGCGTCGCGATGCTGCAAAGCCGCCGATGGGTCGAGCAACTCGGCGCCGAACGCGCGGCGCGCGTGGTCGGCGTTTTCGAAAGTCCCCTGCTGAAGGCCGTGCCTGAAGGCTGGATGTTGCGCGACTGATCGATCAGCCCGCCGCGCGCGCGAGTGCGTCCAGCACCACGCGCCGGAGCAGAGGCTCATCGGCCACGCTGGCTACCTGCGCATTGGCCTGGGCACGCTTCGGCACGCGCCACTCGACCACGGTCATGCCGCGGGTGTGTTCGCCCTTGCATTCGGCCACCACATGCGCGGGCCTGAAGCTCATCCCCTCCGGTGCGACCAGTACAGCCGCGGCCGTCGGGTCATAGAGCGACATCGGCAGTGCGCCGACAGGGCTTGCGATGCGCACATAGCCGAGCAGCAAGTCGGCCAGCACCTCCGCCTTGTCGGAGCCGAGCGCCCGCAGTGCCTCGGCATCGCTCGCGTGCACGCGCACCTGCCGGCATGCGTCGAGCCCCACCATGTGCAGCGAAACGCCGGCGTCGAGCACGACGTTGATCGCTTCCGGGTCCACCGCGGCATTGAACTCCGCCGCCGCCGTGTGATTGCCCGGACCAGCGCTGCCGCCCATCCACATGAGCCGGCCGATCCGCGCTGCAAGCTCGGGGCGCTTCTGCAGCACGAGCGCGATGTTGGTGAGCGGGCCCAGCGCGAGCACCGTCGACGGTTCGGGCCGGGAAGCAAGATAGTCGCCAAGCGCGGCCACGGCATCGCTGGATGCCAGCGCCGCCCGCGTCTTCGGCAGACTGCGACCTGCCGAAGCGATGGCATCCGCACCGAGGATGTTCTGCGCCGTGACCAGTTCGCTGGCGATCGGCTTCGCGCTGCCTGCGTGGATGGGGAAGCCCCATTCAAAGTACGCGGCGGCCCTCAGCGCGTTGTCGATCACCACATCGAGCGGCGCATTGCCCGCGACGAGCGACATGCCGTCTACCTGCCAGGGCGGAGTCTGCGTGATCGTGAGCACGGCAGCGAGATCGTCGAAGCCCAGGTCGGTGTCGATCCAGACATGCTTCATGGCTTGGGGTCTCCGTTCATGGGACGTATTGTGGATTCGTTCGGCTTGCCACCATCGCGCGCACGTAGTTCAATCGCCATCCCTAGTCCGGAGGTCGTGATGCGTCGCCTTTTCGCCAATCGCCTGGCCATTGCCACTGCGGTCGTCGTGGTCCTGGGTTCGCTCGTCTTCGCGGCGGTGCGCGTCGGCACCTAGCTGCTGCGGCCCGGTGAGGGGGCATGGGGGCCGAGTTCGTGTAGTATCCGCGCCCCTTCCGTCGCGCCATGCCCCAGATCCACGTCGACAACCTCCGCAAGACCTACCGCATCTCCGAGCGCGATCCCGGTGTCGTCGGTGCGCTGCGCGGGCTCATCCGGCGGCGGCATCGAACGGTCGAGGCGCTGAGCGGCGTGTCGTTCGAACTGGAGCAGGGCGAGCTGCTCGGCTTCATCGGCCCGAACGGCGCGGGCAAGTCGACCACGATCAAGATCCTCGCGGGCATCCTGCGCCCCGACGGCGGTCGTGTCGAGGTCGATGGGCGCAACCCCTTTTCCGATCGCGAGCGCCACGTTGCGCGCATCGGCGTGGTGTTCGGGCAGCGGACCCAGCTCTGGTGGGACCTGCCGGTGGGCGAAGGCTTCTCGCTGCTTCGCGACATCTACCGCGTCGATGCACTGCGATTCGCACGAACGCGCGACGAGCTGGTGGCCATGCTGCATCTGGAGCGCCTGCTCGACCAGCCGGTCCGCCAGTTGTCGCTGGGGCAGCGCATGCGCGCGGAGATCGCGGCGGCGCTGCTGCACGAGCCTTCCATCCTGTTCCTCGACGAGCCGACGATCGGCCTCGACGCGCCCTCGAAGCTTGCGGTGCGCGACTTCGTGCGGCGCGCCAACCGCGAGCGCGGCACGACCGTGCTGCTCACCACGCACGACATGCATGACATCGAGGCACTGGCCGAACGCGTGATCGTGATCGGCCATGGCAAGGTGCTGGCCGACTGCCCGGTCGAAGCACTGCGCGCGCAGGTCATGGCCGCGCGCCGGCTCGATGACGGCCTGCCGGAGGACGCGGAGGACGAAGGCATGACCATCGAGGCCGTCATCACGCGCTTCTATGCAATGCACGGCGCCGCCGAGGTCTGACCGACGATGACGCCGCGCGAGTTCTTGCGCCCCTATGTCGCAGCCTTCGCATCGCGGTTCCTGCAGATGCTGCAGTACCGCACGGCGGCGTATGCCGGCTTTGCGACGCAGTGCTGGTGGGGCGGCATCAAGGTGATGGTGCTCGCGGCCTTCTACGGCAGCGCTGCCGCGGCCGATGCACCGATGACGCTGGCCCAGGCCATCACCTACACCTGGCTCGCGCAAGGCCTGCTTGCGCTGCTGCCGTGGCTCGGCGACCCGGAGGTGGCTCTGTCGGTACGCACCGGCGCCGTGGCCTACGACCGACTGCGGCCGGTCAACGTCTATGCGCTCTGGTTCGCGCGCTCCGCCGGCTGGATCGCTGCACGCGTGTTGCCGCGCGTGGCTCTCATGGCGGCGTTCGCGGCAATCGCGCTGCCGCTGGCCGGCCTGGGCGACTGGGCGTGGCAACCCCCACCCGATGTCGCGGCAGGCGCCGCTTTCGTCGTGTCGTCGCTGCTCTCATTGCTCCTGTCGACTTCGCTGGTCATGCTGCTCAACATCGCGGCCGCATCCGCGCTGAACGAGCGCGGCATCAACGCGCTCGCCGCGCCTGTCGTGATCGTCTTCTCGGGCAACCTGCTGCCGCTGGTTCTGCTGCCGGATGCATGGCAGCCTCTGCTGCTCCTGCAGCCACTGGCCGGCGTGATGGACATTCCCGCGCGGCTCTACTTCGGCCAGCTCGCAGGCGCCGGGGCACTCGCCGCGATCGGCCTTCAATGCATCTGGATCGCGGTGGTGGTAGCGATCGGCCACGCATCGATGACGCGAACGATGCGCCGGCTCGAAGTGCAAGGCGGATGAATCGCATGGGGTCGCTCGGCTTGTTCGCCCGCCTCGTCGCGGCCTCCCTGGGTGGACAGGCGCGCTATCCGGCATCGGCGCTGATGCTCACGGTGGGCCAGTTCATCGGCACCGGCATCGAGATGATCGCCGTCTGGGCGCTGTTCCACCGCTTCGGGGACGTGCAGGGCTGGCGCATCGGCGAAGTCGCGCTGTTCTACGGACTGGTGAACTGCATGTTCGCCATCGCCGATGCACTGGGACGCGGCTTCGACACGCTGGGCACGGAGTTCCTGCGCACCGGTGCGTTCGATCGGCTGCTGCTGCGCCCGCGCCCGTTGGCGTTGCAACTCATGGGGCACGACGTGCGCATCAGCCGGCTCGGGCGCCTCCTGCAAGGGCTCGCCGTGATCGCGTTCGCCACCATGAATGCCGGCATCGCCTGGACGCCTTCATCGATCGCGATCGCGTTGTTCGCGCTCGCAGGTGGCGTGGCGCTTTTCCTCGGCATCCTCGTGCTGCAAGGGACCCTGTCGTTCTGGACGGTCGAGAGCCTGGAGATCGCCAACGTGCTGACGTATGGCGGCGTGCAGGCGGCGCAGTTTCCGCTGGCGGTGTATGCGCAGTGGTTCCGGCGCGCGCTGACCTTCGTCGTCCCGCTGGCGTGCGTTGCCTACTACCCGGTGCTTGCGATCCTCGGCAGGGGCGACCCGCTGGGTGCGCCGGCATGGGTTGGGTTGGTGTCGCCGCTGGCGGGCTTCATCTTCCTGGGCGCGGCGTTCGGCGCCTGGCGCCTTGGGCTACGGCGCTACGCATCGACAGGCAGCTGACGAGCCTCAGCCGCTCCGGGCTTCGATCGGATTGCCGTAGATCGGCCTCGCGCCGAACTGCGTGCTGATGGCGTGCGCGACACCGCAAGCGAGCATTACCGGCACCGTGAGCTGGAACTGATCCGTCATCTCCAGCACCATGACGATGGACATCAGCGGCGCGTGCGTCACAGCGGCCAGCACCGCCGCCATCCCCACCACCGCCAGCGCGCGCGGATCGCCGACCCACGCCACCGGCATCCATGTGGCGGCGATCTGCGCCAGCACGCTGCCAGCAGTCGCGCCGACGAAGAGCGAGGGCGTGAACACGCCACCGATGGCGCCGCTGCCCGAACTCAGCGCTGTCGCCGCCACCTTCGCCACCAGGATCATCGCCAGCCACTGCCACAGGTGATCGCCTTGAAGCACCTGCGAGACGACGCTGTAGCCATTGCCCCAGACCTGGGGAATCGCCGCCGAGATCAGCCCCACCAGCAGGCCGCCGATGCCGAGGCGCATGGGCATCGACTTGACCCTGGAGAAGAGATCGCGCGTTTTCTCCAGCAGGCCGAGCCACACCCATCCGATGCCGCCGAACACGAGGCCGGACAAAAGCGCGACGCCCAGTCCCGTCGGCAGCACCGGCTTGCCCGACATGACGTACAGCGGCGCGGGGTCGACCAGCCAATAGATCAGCGCACTGGCCGTTGCGGACGCGATCAGCACCGGCGCGACCGTGCTTCGCGCGAAGAACCCCAGCGCGAGTTCGAGCACGAACACCACGCCGGCAATCGGTGCGTGATAGGCAGACCCGATGCCCGAGGCGATCCCGCAGACCATGATGGTGTTGCGCTGTTCGGGCGACATGGCCACCCAGCGCGCCAGCCAGGAACTCACCCAGGCCGCGAGCTGCACCATCGGGCCCTCGCGCCCGATCGCCGCGCCTGACCCGATCGAGAACAACGCGGACAGCGAGCGGGTGAAAGTCGTTCGATCGTTCAGATCGACGCGGCCGACACGTGCCGCCTCGATGTAGTCGAGATTGCGATCGCCCCGCGGGCCCTTCGCGGCCCATCGGCCACCCCAATGAAGCACGAGGCCCGCCACCAGCCCGCCCACGGCACAGACCGCCGCGCGGTGCCAGGCTGAAAGCGACATGGCCGTCTCGACGAGCCCGCCGGTGTGCCCGGTCGCAAGCCACTCGACCTGCTGCGTCAGCCAACGAAAGACGATGGTCGATGCGGCGCCCAGTGCGCCGGCGATACCTGCCCAGATCCAGAGCTTGATTGATTGAATTGTTGGCCTGAGCACGTCGCAATGCTAGTCGTTCGGCTCCAGGAAGCGCACGCGGCCGGTCTGCAGTTCGTAGACGGCACCGACGAGCTTCATCGTGCCTTCGCGCTCTCGCGCCTGGGCTTCCGGCGTCTCGCGCAAAGTCCGCACGGTATGCCGCACATTCGCTTCCACGGCCTGATGGAGCAGCTTTGCACGAGGCTGCGTGCCATCGAGCCCTTCGAGGGCCGGCACGATGCCCTCCAGCAGCAACTCGATCCTGCTTTTCTGTCGGGTGCCATGGAAGCGCGACCCGATGGCGGCTTCCACGGCGCCACATCCTTCGTGCCCCAGCACGACGAACAGCGGCGTGTGCAGGTGCGAGGCCGCGTACTGAAGCGTGCCGAGAATGCTCGGCCCGAGGACATTGCCCGCTACGCGGATGACGAACAGCTCGCCGAACGAGGCGTCGAACACGAGTTCGGGCGGCACGCGGCTGTCGCTGCATCCGAGGATCGTCGCGAAGGGTTGCTGGCCCTTCGCCAGTTCGGCCAGGACCTCCTTCTGCACCGTCGGAAAGCGCGCGCAGCCCGCCATGAATCGCTCATTGCCTTCCTGAAGACGGGCCAGCGCTTCGGCGGCGGAGCAAGGTGGGGAGGAAGTCGACATGGTGTGGGCGGGATGCAGGGCCGACCTTAGGCGCTGCGGCGCGGCGGTGTCAACTCGACGCCCCGCTCACTGCGGGCTCAGCCGCGCCCCTTCAGCGGCACGCGAAGCTCGCCGCCTTGTCCGCATCGCCTCCGACGTATTGCGCGGCCTGCGGATAGGGGCATAACGGCCGACTCCGCTCCGACCCGTCGGGCCGCTGCTGCACGGCCACGAGGGACGCCGGTGCCTTGCCTGCCTCGACCCAGTCGATGACCGCGGTCACCGCGTCGAACATGTTGGGCGCGTTCCCATTGCCGCAGTGCTGCATCCCCGGCGCCATGAACAGGCGATAGGTGTCGTCGAGCTTGGCGGTCGTGCGTCCGGCCTCCTCGTAGTAGCCGATGCTCATCATCGGATTGAGCGCGGGGTCGGCCCAGCCATGGTACGTGATCATCTTGCCGCCACGTGCCTTGAACGCGCTGAGGTCCGGGTTGCGCGCATCCAGCATCTGGCTCATGAAGCTCGTGGCGCGGTAGCCCTCGTCCAGGTTGAAGGTGCGCCAGTCGGCATCCGGACGGCTCGCGGGCTGGTCCGCGAAGTAGCGCAGGTAGGTCTGTGCATAGGCGCTCTGGCGGGTTTCGCCGGGCGGCAAGGCCTGCGCGACAGATGCAGTGCGCGCGCCCGGTGCCGGAGGCGGTGGAGGAATGGAAACGAACCACTCGGCCCAGCCGCTCACACCATTGGTGTCAGGTGCCTCCGAGCCCCAGGGCCATGCCGGGAACACGCTCTTGCCCTTGTGCTGCATGTCGGCGTGCACCGCCTCCAGCGCCGCGATCTGCGCCTCGCTGAGGCCTTGCAGATCGGTCCTGGGGTTGATCCTGCATTGGCGCGGATCGCTGATGACGCCGTCCTGCAGGCCATCGACCGCATCGCATTTCGCGACGATCTGGCGGCCGATCTCCGTGAGCTGCGCGGACGTGAAGCCCGCCTTGCTCAGCAGCGGCGCGTACGACACGTAGTCGTACATCGTCCCGGTGAAGTTGAGCACCGGGGCACCCGCGGCGATGCCGTCGAAGTCGGCCGGATAGCGCTGCGCGGACATGAGCCCCTGCCGTCCACCGGTAGAGCAGCCATCGAAGTACGACTTGGCGGGGGTGCGTCCATAGAACGCCTTCGCGAGATCCTTGGATGCCTGCGTGGTCAGGTGAATCGCGCGATGGCTGTAGTCGACGAGCTTCGCAAGATTGTTCTGCGCAAAGGTGCCGAGCGGCTGCGCAACCGCGTCGTGGCCGGTGTTGGTTTGCGCGGCGACAAAGCCTCGTTTCAGCGCTTCGTCACGCAGTGCCACGCGATTGGCCGCATCGATGCGTTCACCGGCATAGCCGCCGTTGCCGCGCATGTACAAGCGGCCGTTCCATCGCGTGGGCAGCGCGACTTCGATCAGGACTTCGGGGTCGAGCATCGCGACGATGCGGCAGTAGTCCGGAACGCCCTGCGCGGCCGCGACGACTTCCGACGAAAGAACCGTCATGCGCGCGCCTTCGACCGACACCACCTGCTGGCCGAGCTTCGCGCAGTCGCCGGTCGATGAAGCGACCGGGTTGCTGTAGTTGCTCGCGGACTTTGCAGCGTCGCGAAAGCTGCCGATGTTCTGCGCATGCGCCGCGAAGCCCACGGCCGCAAGGCACAACGCCGGTGCCAGAGTCTTCTGCCTGATCATTGCCTTGTCTCCTTCTTGTGATTGCTTGATGAAGGCAAGGTCTATTTGACACGACGGCGCAGGAACTCGCTCACGTGCCGGTTGAACTCCACCGGCTTCTCGAAGTAGGTCGAGTGGCCCGCGTCGGCCACGACCACGACTTCGCTGCCGGGGATCCAGCCAGTCAGTTCGTTTGCGACGGACACCGGAACGATGGGATCTTCGCTACCCACCAGCAGCAGCGTCGGGCAATGCACATCGCGCAAGGCGGCCATCGGGATCACGCGGTCGGGCTGCATCAACGATGCAAGCGTGGCGCCCCAATCCGCTGCGGCAATCGAATGTGTGCTTGGATTGAAGTGATTGATCTGCGCGTACAGCGCCGCCTTGTCGGGATGCGTCTCGAGAAACCAGCGGCCCAGCGATCGTTGCTCGATCGAGGTCGCGCGCTGGCTGATCTGGCGCTTCTCCAGAATGCCGAGCAGCACCGGATGATCGATGGCGAGCGAACTGTCGCAAGCCACGAACGCGGCCACGCGCTGCGGATGCGCGAGCGCCGTCTTCAGCCCGATCATCCCGCCCAGCGACTGGCCGACGATGCGCACCTGGTCGATGTCTTCCCGGTCGAGCACGGCCATCACGTCGGCGACGAAGTTCTCCAGCGAGAACTCGTCCAGCGGCGCCACCGAGCGGCCGAAGCAGCGGATGTCCATCGTGAGGCAGGTGTAGTGCGGGCTGAACACCGGCAGCTGCTGCCACCAGGTGGCGGCGTTCGAGCCCGCCCCGTGCAGGAAGAGCACGGCCGGTCCCTGGCCGTGACGTTCGTAGTAGATGCGGCGGCCCCGCGAATCGGCAAATGGCATGTCGTGTCGGATCGTGTCGGATCAGTTGGCTTTGAGATTGAGGCTGCGCACGAGGTTGCCCCAGCGCTCGGTATCGGCGCGCACCATCTGTGCGTACTGCGCGGATGTGCCGCTGAGTGCGGTGAGCCCCTCGGCTTCGAGCTGCTTGAGGACGGCAGGGTCCTTGACGGCGACCTCGAGTGCGGCGTGCACTTTGTCGATGATGGGCTTGGGCGTGCCCTTGGGGGCCGACAGGCCGACCCAGGCCGTCACGGTGAGCTGCTTGTAGCCCAGCTCCGCGAAGGTCGGCAGGTCGGGCGCGCTTGGCGCGCGCGTGGCGCTCGAAGTGGCCAGCACTTTCAGCTTGCCGCTCTGGACCATCGGCGTCACCGAGGTCGGCGGCACGACGATCACCGAGACGACGCCAGCGAGGACGTCCTGCAGCGCCGGTGCCGCGCCCTTGTACGGCACATGAGTGAGCTGGATCTGCGCGGCGCGCTGCAGCTGCTCCATGACGAGGTGCCCTGTGCTCCCCGCGCCCGAACTCGCATAGTTGATCTTGCCCGGCTCCTTCTTCGCCTGCTGCACCAGGTCCTGCAGGCTTGCGATGCCGGCGTCGCCGCGCACCACCAGCCATTGCGCACCTTCTCCGATGACGCCGATGTGCTCGAAGTCCTTGACGATGTCGAAGGACAGGTTGTCGTACATGCTCTGCGCGATGGTGTTGAGCATCCCGGTCATCGTCAGCGTGTAGCCGTCGGGTGGCGCACTGGCGCCGACCTGCGTGCCGACGACATTCCCGGCGCTCGGGCGGTTGTCGATCACCACCGGCTGCTTGAGCGTCTGCGCCATTCGCTGTGCGATCGGGCGAATCGTGCGGTCATAGGGACCACCGGCCGGCGCGGGGACCACGATCTTGATCGGGCGTGACGGCCAGTCCGCCGACTGTGCTGAGGCCATGTTGCAGGCGAGTGCCTGCAGCACAAACGCCGTGGCAGCCACGGCGCGGATGAGGGGCTTCATGGGTTGCGTGTCTCCTGAATTCTTGAGCGCATCTTCGCCAGACAGAGGTATCGGTGACAAATTAAAAATTGCGCCGAGCCATTAGACTTCCCGAACGCTCATGCAAACGCCCTCCGCCCTGCTCAACCGCCTGCTCGCGCGCGGCAAGTTCCGGCACATCCAGGTGTTGCTGCACCTGGCCGAGCTGGGCAGCGTGCAGCGCACCGCACAGGCCATCGGCATGACCCAGTCCTCGGTGACACAGACCCTGGCCTATCTGGAGTCGCTGCTGGACATCCGGCTGTTCGACAGACATGCGCGCGGCGTTCGTCCCACGGCTGCCTGCGCGGACCTGCTGCCCGTTGCGCGCCAGTTGCTGCTTGGCCTCGCCGACGGTGCAGCCGCGCTGGCCGCCCGGCAGAACCAGGGCGAGGGCTACGTCCGCCTGATCGCCTCGGCGTCCGCTGTTCACGGGTTGCTGCTCGATGCGCTGCCGCGCTTCAGCGATCGCCATCCGGGCATCCAGGTGCGATTGGATGAGGCAGAGGGCGAAGACCAGTTGCTTGCCATCGCGCGCAGCGAAGTCGACCTCGCCATCTGCCGCGAGCCCCCGGTCGTGCCCGAAGGCTGGGTGTTCGAGCCGCTGCGCGGCGACCGCTTCGTGGTGGTGTGCAGGCCCGGCCACCCTCTCGCACGCGCGCGTGCGCCCAGCATGAAGGCACTGTCCGCGCATCGGTGGCTCCTGCTGCCCGCTTCGCTGTCGGCGCGCAGGCGATTCGACGAGCTGCTGGAGCGTTTTCCTGCAACGCCAGCCACCTACCCGATCGTGACCCGCTCGGCGCCCATGCTGTGGCAGCTTCTGCAGCAGCAGGATCTGCTGGCGCTCCTGCCGTTGAATCTCGTCAGGCCTTTGCTCGACGCCGGCCGGCTCGTTCATCTGCGCGGCGGTGATGAACATCCGCTCGCGCCAATCGGGGCACTTCGGCCCACCAGCGGATTGAGCGCAGCGGCCGCGCGGCTGTACGAGGCGCTGAAGGCTCAGGCAGCCACCGACGCGCCAACCAGGCCATAGAGGTCCTTGGGATCGTCCGCCTCGGGCAGCAGTTCGATGCGCTCCCCGATCCCCAGCGCCATCGCCTGGTCCCGCATGAACCCGAGTGCCGCGAAGTCTTCCAGGGCGAAGCCCACCGAATCGAAGAGCGTGACTTCCATTTCGCTGCTGCGCCCGGCAACGACGCCGGCGAGCACGCGCCAGAACTCGGTCACCTCGAAGTCGGCGGGCATCTGCTGGATCTCGCCTTCGATGCGCGATTGCGGCTCGAACTCGACGAAGACCGTGGCCGCTTCGACGACCGCCCGTGCCAGCTCGGTCTTGCCGGGACAGTCGCCGCCGACCGCATTGACGTGCATCCCGGGCTCGATCATCTCCGGCGTGAGGATGGTGGCGTTCGCCTTGTCGGCGGTCACCGTGGTGACGATGTCGACGCCGCGCACCGCATCGGCGGTGCTGTCGAAGATGTGCACCTCCATGCCCTGCCCGCACAGATTGGCGGCCAGCTTGTCGCTGGCTGCGCGGTCGATATCGAACAGATGAAGCTCCCGGACTCCCACGAGATCGCGGAAGGCGAGCGCCTGGAACTCGCTTTGCGCGCCATTGCCGATCAGGGCCATGCGGCGGCTGTTCCTGCGCGCGAGTGCGCGCGCCGCCACGCCAGACATCGCGGCGGTGCGGATAGCGGTCGTCAGTGTGAGTTCGCTCAGCAAGCGCGGCGCGCCAGTGTGGACATCGGCGAGCACGCCGAAAGCCATCACCGTGGGGAGGCCGAGCCGCCAGTTGGCCGGATGCCCGTTGACGTACTTGAAGGCGTATTGCTCGGCATCGGCGACGGGCATGAGTTCGATGGTGCCGACGTTCGAATGACAGGCCACGCGTGCGCTCTTGTCGAATTCGTTCCAGCGCAGGAACTCGCGTTCGATACGCTCGGCCACGCCGGCGATGCATGCCGGCACACCGAGGCGGCGTACGAGGCGGATCATCTCGGGCGCGCTGAGATAGGTGACGGTCGGATAGCGTGATTTGGTTTGTTGCATGAGTCGCTCCAAGAGGGGTTGAAAAGATTTCCTGTCCGAGAGGAAGTCTCCCAACGGAGCTGCTCAATTCGAAGGCCGCAGATTGCCGTGTTCTGCGTTGACGGGCTGCCAGAGTGGCAGCGCGCGTTGCCACATTGCGCGCTGCGAGATGCGCCTAGCGATAGGTCGCGAGCAGGATGTTGGTCTCGCTGTGCGCAATGCCTTTCGCGAGACGGATGCGTTCGAGCAGGTCCGAGAGCTCGGCCATCGATCCGGCGCAGAGTTCAGCCAGCATGTCCCAGCGGCCGTTGGTGTCGTGCAAGGCGCTCACGCCGGGCTCGCCGATGAGCGTGGCAATGACGCTGCGAGCCTGGTTGCCTTCCACGCGGATGCCCATCCAGGCGCGGATACGGTGCGGCTCGGCATCCGGCCGGAGATTGATGGTGTAGCCCGTGACCACGCCTTCGTCTTCGAGCTTGCGCAGGCGATTGGCGATGGTGCCGCGCGAAGTTTCCAGCTTCGCGGCGAGCGTGGCGACCGGCATGCGCGCATCGCGGCGCAGCAGCGCGATGAGCTGCCGGTCGAGGTCGTCGAGGGCCATCAGCGCGGCGCGAGGTGCGCCAGCACCGAGAAACCGGCCGCGCGCTCGATGACCTCGCCCGCCGCCAGCGCCAGGTCTTCGCGGTAGCGCGTGCTGACGATCTGCACGCCGGTCGGCAGGCCGTCGACGAGGCCGGTGGGCACGGACAACCCCGGGAGCCCCAGCGCAGCGGTGCCGAGAAGCGGCGCCTGCGCGATGAGCATCTCTTCGTAGCGCGACTGCGATCGTTGATCGTCGTCGATGGAGAACTGACGCTCCCACGAGACTGGCATGAGCAGCACCGGATAGTCCGCAAGGAACAGCGACCATGCGCGCGCAATCGTGAGACGACGCTGGAAGGCCGACAGATAGGCGTCACGGTCCATCGGTTCGAGATCGCCGAGCTGGAAGCGGAACGCATTGCGCACTGCCGCGTCGCCCATTGCCTCGATCGCCGGGCCTCCGCCGCGGCGAAGGTCGTCGTTGAGCATCGCGCGCCACAGCCGCGCGGCTTCGTCGAAATGCGGCGGCACTGCCTCCTCGACCTGGTAGCCCGCGTCGGCCAGCCACTGCGCGGCCTGCTCCAGCGCGCGCACCACGCTCGCATCGGCCTTGATGCCCGCGTGCTGCTTGAACAGCGCGACCCGCACCGGCCGTGCGCTGTCGGGATACGCGAACGGCGCCGGCACCCACAGCGGATCGCGCGGATCGCCCTGCGCCATGACTTCGAAGGCCACGCGTGCATCGGCGACGCGCCGTGTGAGCGGCCCCTGCACCGACATCAACTGGTTGGTGACGATGCGATCGTCCTTTGCGGTGGCATTGAAGGCGGGCACGCGTCCCGCCGTGGGACGCAAGCCCACCACGCCGCAGGCCCACGCGGGATGCCGAATGGAGCCGCCGTAGTCGTTGCCGTGTGCGATCGGGCCCATGCCCAACGCCGCAGCCGCCGCGGCCCCACCGCTGGAGCCACCGGGCGTGACTGCGGGGTTCCATGGATTGAGCGTGCGGCCATGCGCCTCGTTGTCGGTGAACCAGCGCAGCGAGAACGACGGCGTGTTCGACCGGCCGACGACGATGCCGCCCGCTCGCCTGAGATTGCTGACGAGCGGCGCATCGGCCTCGGGCACGAGCTGCTTCAACGCGACGATGCCGCCGCTGCCCGCGCTACCTGCCACGTCGACGTTGATCTTGATGGTGACCGGCACGCCGTGCAGCGGCCCGAGCGCTTCGCCGCGCGCGTGTGCGGCATCGGCTTCGCGTGCCGCAGCGCGGGCGCTGTCGTGCATCACTTCGGTGAGTGCGTTGACTGCGGGGTTGCAGGCATCGATGCGCGCCAGCACGCTATCGGTCGCCTCCAGCGCGGAGACGTCCTTGCGGCGGATGCGATCGGCGAGTTCGATGGCGCTCAGGCGCCAGAGTTCGGTGTGGTTCATGGGCGGTTCCTTGAAAGTCAATCCTGCAGCAGCTTGCGGTCGCGGCTTTCGGGCAGTGCCAGCATGGCGAGCGCGCTCACGACGCTCGCGGCAGCCATGTACCAGGCCGGTGCCGCCGGATTGCCGGTGGCGCCGATCAGCCAGGTGATGATGAATTGCGTGCTTCCACCGAACAAGGACACGCCGATCGCGTACGCAATCGCGAGACCGGTGGCGCGGAAGCTGGCCGGAAGAAGCTCGGGGATGGCGGTCATCGATGCGGCGCCGCTGATGGCGGTGAGCGCGGACAGCACGCTCGACACGGCGAGCAGCATGCCGATGCCCGGATGCGCCGCAAGCAGCATGAAGGCCGGTACCGCGAGCGCCACGGTGAGCAGGCGCGGCCACAGCATCGTGCTGCGGCGGCCATGGCGGTCAGCCAGCCATCCACCCACCAATGCGAAGGCCGCGGTGACGAAGCCACCGACCACCGTGGCGCTGAGTGCGATGCCGGGCGACATCTTCAGCGTGGTGATCGCATAGGTGGTCATGAAGTTGAGCACGTAGGTGGACACGGTGCCGCCGACCATCACCAGCACCGCGATCGCGATAAAGCCGCGGTACCTTGCGCGCGGCGGTCGAGCGCGGGAAGCGCTGCTCGATCGACGATCGCCATGCAGCGTCTCGGGCATGCGGCGGCGCAGGTAGATCGCCAGTGGCACCAGCAGCAGGCCGACGACGAAAGGCACGCGCCAACCCCAGTCAGCCATCTGCGCCGGCGTGACGAGGGCAGTCATCGTCATGCCCATCACACCGGCCACGCCGGCCGCCAGGCCCTGGCTCGCGAGCTGCCAGCTCGCATAGAGGCCACGGCGGCCTTCGGGTGCGGCCTCGATGAGGAAGGCGCTTGCCGGTCCGACCTCGCCGCCGAGCGCGAGGCCCTGGACCAGCCGGCACACCACCACGATGACCGGCGCGGCCATGCCGATGCTGGCGTATGACGGGGTCAACGCAAGGCCGAGCGTGCCCACGGTGATGAGCCCGATGGTCAGCAGCATCGCCGGCCTGCGACCCGCGCGGTCCGCGAAAGCGCCGATCAATATGCCGCCCAGCGGCCGCGCGAAGAAGCCGACGCCGAACACCGCGACCGACAGCATCAGGCTTCCCATCGGTGTCGCCGCCGGAAAGAAGGCCTTGCCGATGTAGACGGCGAAGAAGGCATAGGTGACGAAGTCGTAGAACTCCAGCGCATTGCCCGCCACCGTAGCTGCGACGATGCTGCGCGGCACCTTGCCGGTTTGCGCGGCGCCGGATGCGCCGGAATCTGGCGAAGTCATGGCGGGATCGAGGGTGGCGGTACCAAAGGTCATTGCAGAGGTCCTTGGGCTCAGGCTGCGGATGAAGAAAGGAATCGACGCGCCAGGAGCACCCAGTAGGCGGCGCCGATGGCCACGTTGCCGTCGTTGAAGTCGTAGCCGGGGTTGTGGACGGAACAGCCGCCCTCGCCGTCGCCATTGCCGATCATCAGATAGCTGCCGGGGCAGTGCTCCAGCAGGATCGCGAAGTCCTCACTGCCATTGGCGGCGGGGCCTTGCGGCACGACGCGGTCGGGGCCGACGAGTTCCATTGCCACGCTGCGCGCGAACGCGGTTTCGGCTGGCGTGTTCACGAGCACCGGATAGTCGCGCTTGTAGAGCACTTGCGCCTCGCAACCGTAGCTGCGCGCCTGGTCGGCGGCGAGCGCCTTGATGCGGTGTTCGAGCACGTCGCGCACCGTGGCGTCGAGCGCGCGCACGCCAATCTCCATCGTGACTTCGTGCGGGATGACGTTGTTGGCCTTGCCGCCGTGAATCGATCCCACGGTCACGATCGCGGTCTGCTGCGGATCGATGTTGCGCGCGACGATGGTCTGCAGCGCGATCACGATGCCTGCGGCGGCCACCACGGGATCGGCGGCCAGATGCGGCATCGCGCCGTGGCCGCCGGTGCCTCGCACGGTGATGGTCACATCGTCCGACGAGGCCATGGTCGCGCCCTCGCGGAAGACCAGGGTGCCCTGCGCCACGCCGGGCATGTTGTGCATCGCGAAGATCGCGTCGCACGGGAAGCGCTCGAAGAGGCCCTGCTCGATCATCAGCCTCGCGCCGCCCGGGTGTTCCTCGGCGGGCTGGAAGATGAGATGCAGCGTGCCGTCGAAGTCGCCTTCCTCGGCGAGCTGCCTTGCGGCGGCGAGCAGCATCGCCGTATGGCCATCGTGGCCGCATGCATGCATGACGCCGTCATGCACGCTGGCCCAGTCCACGCCGGACTGCTCCTGCAGCGGCAACGCGTCCATGTCGGCGCGCAAGCCCAGTCGCCGGCTTCCGGAGCCGCGCCGCAAGGTGCCGACGACACCGGTGGTGGCGAGGCCGCGATGCACTTCATAACCCCACGCTTCGAGGCGCTCGGCGATCAATGCAGAGGTTCGGTGTTCGGAAAGACCGAGTTCGGGATGGCGGTGAATGTCGCGTCGCAAGGCCACGAATTCCGGGGCCTGCGTGTGCATGCGTTCGAGTAGGAGGGCGGGGGACATCGGGATGGATTCAGTCGGTGACGGGCGTCGATGCTATGCAGGCGAGCAGAAAACCAGAAGGCAACAAATTCGATTCATGAACACTTCTGGTCGTCTCCCTGCTTGGGCCGGTTTGCGATTCGATGGAAGTCGTGGCTTGGGGTATTCCCTATTCGAAAGCTCTTGACGACGCGATGACTGCACAATTTCCTCCCTTCTTCCCTCCATCAACAACCAACGGTTGTCCCTTCAATGAAGCTGGGCCAGTTCGAATGTCTCGTCGCCGTGGTGGATCACGGCAGCATCCGAGCCGCTGCGCGCGCGCTGAATCTCTCGCAAGCGGCGGTGACCAAGTCCATGCGTCTTCTGGAAGAAGAGGCCGGCCTGCCGCTGCTGGTGCGCCAGTCGCGCGGCATCGCACTGACCGCGGCGGGAAAGCGGCTTCTCGAACGCGCGCGCGTGATCACGCGGCAGACCGCGCTGGCGCGCGAGGAGCTTCGGCAGGCAATCGGCGAGGACTTCGGCACGCTGCGCGTGGGCATCACGCCATTCCTCACTTCAACCGGCCTGGGACGGGCCTTCGGCTGGTTTCGCCAGCGCTATCGGAATGTGCAGCTACAGGTGATCGAAGGGCTGATGACGCGCGTGCTGCCGCGCCTGCGCGAAGGCACGCTGGACATCGCGGCGGTCGCGGCCGATGTCGGCGAACTGCAGGGCGATGAGTTCCGCATCCGGCGGGTCTTCCAGGCACCGCAAAGCATCATCGTGCGCGAAGGGCATCCGCTGCTGGAGCGGCCCACCGCACGCGCCCTGGCCGCATGCGAATGGGTGCTGACGCAGCCTGTCGGCAACGGCCAGCAGCCGCGCGTGGAAGCCATGTTCAGCCTTGCCGGCGTCGCGCCGCCGACGCATGTGGCGGTGTGCGAGGCGGCGTCGACCATGGCCCTGCTGCGCAGCACCGATGCGGTGAGCATCGTCCCCGCGCCGGTGCTGGGTCACAGCGATGCGGCCGGCGTCGTGGCGATACGGGACGGAATCTTCAGCCCCAGTGACATCGAGCTGCTGATCCTCACTCGCGCAGACGTGCCGCTCACGCCCGCAGCCGAGTACTTTGCGCACTGCCTCGAGACGGTGAGCAGGCCCGGTGATCGCTGAGCAGAAATGTCAACGCCTGCGCGGCAACCTATGCGTGAAAAGATCGTCCATCACCACGCGCAGGAAGCACACGATCGCGACGACCGCGAGCGTGAGGGCGGTGCTCCACAGCCAGCCTTGCGACTCCATGACGAACTGTGCGAACCTTTCGCTGATTGCCGCGACGCCGGCAATGCCCATTGCGAGCGTCACCACCAGAATGCAGTCGAGCGTGAAGATGTCCCACGCCAGGTCTTCGGGAAACCGTGCAAACCAATGCGATTCGATGTGCTCTTTCATCGTCCGTCTCCGTCGCCGGCGCGTTTTCGATGCGGCAACTTTCGGCGCTTGGCCTGTTTCCGTCCAATGGATTCGGGGAATTCGGGCATCACTCAAATCTATGAGCTGCCACCGGGCGGGGTCAGCCCTCGCGCAACACGATCGTCACCAGCGCCGACGCGTCCGATTCGGCAGAGACATCGTGCATCTCATCGCCCTGGAGAAACAGGATCTGGCCTGCTTCGAGTCTTCGGGCGCCACTCTCGAGGCCGACGATCATCGTTCCCTCGATGCAATGGATGGTGATCTCGCCCGCCACCTTGTGCGGTGGCAGCTTCCGGCCGGCGCGCAGCACCAGGCGCATGACTTCGAGTTGACTTGACTTGAAGATCGCCTGCGTCTTCTGATCGGCAAGTGCCGGGCCGAAGGGACGGACATCGCGGGGTTCGCCCGGGGCTGCGTGTTCGAGTGCCATGCTGAAGTCCTTCGAGTTCGCGTCCGATGGCCGCGCGGTCATTCCGTAGGCGTGCCGGCCTTTCGCGCATAGAACACCGACACCTCCTCGATTTCCTGATCGGTCATCGTGCGGGCCACATTGCGCATCTGCGCTTCGGAGTCATTGCCGCGCTGGCCCGACCGGAACGCCTTGAGCTGCTGCTCGAGGTAGAGCTTGGGCATGCCCTCCAGCCATGGTGCGCCGAACTTCTGGTCGATGCCACCATGACACGAGACACAGGGCGCGATGTTGCGCAGCGGCGCGCCGACTCTCACCAGCGCCGGCAGCGCCTCGTCGTAGGTGGTCGGCGAGGTCCGTGCCTTCGGCAGATAGGCGTAGTAGGCCGCCAAGTCGGCGATGTCCGCATCCGACAGATTGCTGGCGAGCGCGACCATGATGGGACTGCTCCGCTTGCCGCCGCGGTAGTCCATCAGTTGCTTGATGATCACCTCCGGGTACTGGCCGGCGAGATTGGGCGCGTCGGACGTGCTCATCCCCTGCGCGCCGTGGCACATGGTGCAGTTCAGCGCCAGCGTCGCGCCGCGGCCGATGGCCTGCCGCGAGCCTTCCTTGCCCATCGCACGGTCGAGCACCACGTCCGTTGCGGTGGCAGCTTCGCGCGGCGGAGCGCCGAAAGACCAGTCGCTGGGCACCCCCGCTGCGCGGCAGATGCTCGCCCAGAGCCCCTTCGCGCTGAAGTCGCTGTGCACGGAAGGCAGCAGCACGAAGCCCACCAGGAAAGCGCCCACGGTCAGGACGATGAGCCAGATCACGCTCTTGCGGAACCAGGGGTTGCTCCAACCCGGCACGCCATGGACTTTCATCACCGGCTCCCGATGGGTATGACCGGCACGGAGGCTTCCCTGACCGAAGCCAGCTGCACGATCGGATAGCCGTAGTTGACGATCGTGAGGCCGATCATCATCGCGAGCCAGAGGCCGAAGCCGTTCAACGCCACCGGCGTGTGCGCCACCGGGTGCGCGGTGCGGCTGAAGGTGAAAGGCGCCACGACCGCGCCTTCCTTCTTGCGCGCGGTGGCAAGCGTGTACACCAGCAGGATGCCCGACGCGAGCAGGATGAACCCGCCGATCGCCGACATGGTGACCGTCCAAGCCTGCGGCTGCAGGTCGGGATGCGTGTAGTCGTAGTAGGCCATGCGCCGCGGCATGCCGAGCAGGCCGACGAGGTGCCACGGCATCGACAGCACCAGCATGCCGACGAACCACAGCCAGATCTGGGTCTTGATGAGCGCCGGCGACAGCGGCGCGCAGCCGGTGAGCTGCGGCCACAGCTCGTAGGCGATCATGAAATACATCAGCACGATCGCGCCGGCGAAGATCAGGTGGAAATGGCCCGTGACCCACTGCGTGTTGTGGATCGTCTCGTTGAGCTGGTAGCTCATGTTGATGATGCCGCCCGCACCGCCGAAGCCGAGCATGATGAAGGAGAACGTCACCGCCAGCATCATCGGGTTGTCCCACGGCAGCGTCTTGAGCCAGCCGAAGGTGCCCCGGCCGCCGCGCAGCCGGCCGGCGATCTCGACCGACGCCACGATGGTGAAGACCGTGAGCAGCGTCGGCACCGACACCATCGCGGTCATCACCGCATGCACGAACTTGAAGCCCGCGCCCACCTGCGGGTCCGCGAAGAGGTGATGGATGCCGATCGGCATCGAGAACACGAGGAACAGCACGAAGGCCACGCGGCCCATCGTGTCGCTGTAGAGCCTGCCTCCGATCGCGCGCGGCACGATCGTGTAGAACGCGATGTACGAAGGCATCAGCCAGAAGTAGACAATGGCATGCAGCGTCCACGAGAAGAACACGCGCGCCAGGCCAGCGTTGATCGTGTCGGTGAGCCCGAGAGATGCCGGCAGGATCAGCACCAGCACCTCGATCGCCGCGCCGAGCGACGTCCATGCCCACAGGTACGCACCGGCCACGTTGCCGAACATCGCCAGCGGGACGGGCTCGCCCGGGTTCTCCTTCTTCCAGGCGTGCAGGTTGATGGACATGAGCGCGACCCAGATCCACGAGCCCACGACGACCAGCACCACGCCGAAGTAGTAGGACGGGCTCGCGAGCATTGGCGGATAGAAGGTGTAGAGCACCGAGGCCTTGCCCAATGCCATCGTCACCGCTGCCATCGCGGTGCCGACGATCACCAGCCAGAACCCGGCCCATGCCCAGCGCAGGCCGATCAGTGGCTTCTTCAGCGCGAGTTCGGAGATCGCATAGCCGAAGCCCATCGCGACCAGCGTGGGCAGCACGTAGGCCATGACCGTGCCGTGGGCAGTGACGGACCGGTAGTAGTGCTCGGGGTTGTTGATCCACGTCGAAAGCGGGCTGCGGATGTACATCTGCCACGCACCCAGCACCAGCGCGCCCAGAAAGGCGACGAAGGCCACCCAGAAGTGGGCCAGGATGAGTTTTCTAGCGTGCAACACAACTGAGCCTTTCACCCGGCCGGGCCTTGGCCATGAACTCGTCGCGAGGCAGCACCTGCACCCGTGCCCACATGGCCTCGTGCCCGGTGCCGCAGTACTCGTGGCACGGCATCAACTGCTCGCCGGTGCGGTTGAACGAGGTCGTGAAGGTCGCCACGAAGCCCGGCACGACCATCGTGTTGGCGTTGGTGCGGCCGATGATGAATCCGTGAATGGCATCCGTCGCCGTCGCGCGAAAGGTCACGGGCGTGTCGGCCGGGACCACGATGCATTGCGGCTCGAACGAATACTGCTGCGCGATGAGGCGGACGACCACCTTGTCGCCCGCTTCGATGGCCGTGCCCAGATTGCGTTCGACAAACTCGCCCCGCAGATGGAGCGTCTTCACATCCACCGTCTCGACGCGCGAAGGCGGCATCGAGGCCCAGTGCAGGCCGGTGACGACCATCATGAGCATCAGCACCGCGATGATCGCGCCGACGATCCACGTCCAGCGGCGCTCGGCCGCGACGGCAATCGCCTCGGAATCATGCGAAGGCATGGTGGCGCTCATTGAACGGCACCGCGCGGCAGGTACACCGCGAAATAGAAGATGAAGTAGATCGCCACGACGATGGCGGTCGCGATGCCCGCAACCGCGAATGCACCCATCGGCCCCCGGCGCACGATGTCGTCCACGCGGCGGTCTTCCTCTTGTTCATCGATGCTGGACATGGCTTGGCTTCCTCACTCGGGCAGCAGCTTGCGAAGTTCGCTGATCTGGGATGCGTCGACCGGCGTGCCGCTGTTCTCCCATGCCACGCGGATGTAGGTCACTACGGCCGCGACTTCGTCGTCGTCGAGGATGTGGCTGAAGGGAGGCATGCCGTGCGGGCGCGGGTTCTTCTGTGTGCCTGGCGCATAGCCGCCATTGAGCACCATGCGGATCGAGTTGACGGGCGACGCCATCGTGATGGATTGGTTGCCCGCCAACGGCGGGAACGACGGCGGATGCCCCTTGCCCTCTTCGCCATGGCACATCGCGCACTGCGTGCTGTAGATCTTGCGGCCCGTCTCCATCACGTTGGGGCTCACGAGGCGGGCCTGGCTTGTCGGCGGCGGTTCGGCGTCACGCTGCGGCAAGGCCTTGAGATAGACCGCCATGGCACGGACATCCTCGTCGCTGAGGTACTGGAGGCTGTTGTAGACCACCTCCGCCATCGGCCCGTAGGTGGTGCCGCGATGCGACACGCCAACCTGCAACAGGTCGGCGATCTCCTGGATTTCCCAGTTGCCGAGGCCCGCTTCGCGGTTGGAGGTGAGCGACGGCGCATACCAGTTCTGGTTCGGGATCATGCCGCCCTCGAAGGCCTTCGATTCGCTCGATCCGCCCAGTGCGTTGATCGCCGTGTGGCACATCGCGCAATGGCCGAGCCCCTGCACGAGGTACGCACCGCGGTTCCATTCGGCGCTCTGCTTCGGATCGGGGACGAACTCGCCTTCCTTGAAATAGAGCGTGCGCCATCCGATCAGCAGGTCGCGGTTGTTGAACGGGAACTTGAGCTCGTGCGGCCGGTTCTGCTGGCGCACCGGCGTGACCGACATCAGGTAGGCAAAGATGGCGTCGCTGTCCGCGCGTGTGACCTTGGTGTAGGAGGCAAAGGGCATCGCCGGATAGAGCAGCGTGCCGTCCTTCGATACGCCGGTGTGCATCATCCGGTAGAAGTCGTCGGGGGTCCAACGACCGATGCCGGTCTCGTCATCAGGCGTGATGTTGGGCACGAAGAGCGCGCCGAAGGGCGTGGGCATGGCCCGGCCGCCCGCGAATGGCTTGCCGGTCGGCGCCGTGTGACAGGCCACGCAGTCGCCGGCGCGCGCGAGATACTCGCCGCGGTTGATGATCTCGGTGGTTGCGTCCTTCGGACCCGTCGCGGCACGGCCCGCCTCGGGCAGCGCGGAGGGCCGCAACCACCACAGGACCGCAGCGCCCGCCAGCGCCAGCACCACCAGCGCGAGGAATATCCGGAATGCCAGCTTCATGGCCGTCCCTGCTGGCTGCCGCACGCCAGCGGCATGCGGACGAGGTTGGCCGGTTCGGGCGACGGGTCCTTGGGCGCGCCCTGCTGCGACAGGAAGGCCGCCACGGCGTTCATGTCCGCGTCGCTCAGGCGCGTCGCCACGCGCTTCATGCAGTCGGGTTCGGCCGCATGGCGCTCACCGACACGCCAGCGCGTGAGCTGGGCAACCACATAGGTCGGCCGCAATCCGACGAGCCCGGGAATGCCCGGCTCCATCCCGGTCAGCCCGACCCCGTGGCAGGCAACGCAGGCGGGAATGCCCTTGCCGGAATCCCCGGCCGCTACCAACGTGGCACCCCGGCGCAGGGCCTCCGGGTCGACCTTCATCGCTTCACCCGGCGCGAACGGAGGCCGCTGGCTCGCGAAGTGCTGGGCGATCTCCTTCAGGTAGGCATCCGGCAGATACGCGACCAGGTAGTTCATCGGCGCGTAGTGCCGCGTGCCGTCACGAAAGGCCACGAGTTGGTTGTACAGATAGCCTGCAGGCTTGCCGGCGATGCGCGGGAAGTAGCCGTTTTCAGTGCCCTGGCCGCTCTGGCCGTGGCAGGTCACGCAGCCCTGGACGCGGGCCTCCATCGAATCGACTTCCTTGAAGGATGGCGTCGCGCCCGTCTGCGCCAGCGCGGGCGGGCCGGCGCAGGCCCAGGCGATCGCTGCTGCAACTCCGACCGTTCGCCAGACTGCCGAACGGCGGATGACGCGAGACTTCATCGTGGCGCTCCTGTTCGTTAGTGTGGCCGAGGGCCCGAGGGCGAGCGGGGGTGATCGTAGCGACGGCTACGTCGGTGTGCAAGGTGCGGCCGGGTCACCTCTGTGTTGTTCTCGACGCCTTGAATGCGGCCCTCACGCAAGCGACGAACGCCTGCGCCACGGAACGCGCGATCAGCACGGAGGGGCTTTCGCGAAGCGCTTCGGCGCGACGGGGCCTGCCTGGCGTAGACCGGCGAGCCCTCAAGCCTTCGACGCCGGCTCGCCGAGCGAAAGCATCAGCCGGTTGGCCCAGTTGAAGAACGCCGCGCCGTGGATCACGTCGGAGATCGCGAGATCGTCCAGCCCGACCGCGCGCAGGCCTCGTCATGCTCGGTGCCGAAGGCGACCGGCGTGGCGGGCATGAAGTACGGAGACTTCGCGCGCGATGCATCGACCAGGCCGTCGGCATAAGCGGCGGCTCGAAGAGCGCGAGATAGCTGTTCTGGCCATGCAGCCTTGCCTGCGCGCGGCGGGAGCGGATCGTGTCGATGGCACATCCCGGCGGGATGCCGGTCAGCTG
This sequence comes from Variovorax sp., assembly GCA_017744935.1. Lineage (GTDB taxonomy): Bacteria > Pseudomonadota > Gammaproteobacteria > Burkholderiales > Burkholderiaceae_C > Variovorax. The sequence goes on along the minus strand of JAGIAI010000005.1, from coordinate 44,764 downwards.
GTCGTGTGCACCGTGTAGCCGATCGCGTGAGGCCAGATGGGCGTCTGCTCATGGCCCGGCTTGCCGGCGCGCGGATCGACGATGCCGGTCACCCCCACCTTCAGACTTTCCAGCGGCACCTTTCGCTCGGCGGCGTGGATCAGGAAGATGTGGGTGACACAGGTGCCCAGCGCGCCGAGTTGCAGTTCCGGCGAGCTCGGCCCGAGGTTGTGGCCCGCGAAGTCCGGCGGGCTGTCGCTGATGACCTGGTGCTCGATGCGCAGCCGACGCACGCCGCTGCGTCCTTCCGCGCGCACATGGGCCTTGAGATTCGCGGGCTGTGCCGTGCCGGCCTCGACCGCGGCGCGCTTCTCGGCGAGGTATTCGTTGAGATGGCTCATGTGGTGTCGAATCCTTGGCGTCGTGTTTCAGATGGTGCCCAGCAGGGCTTGCGGGCGGAATCGGATCAGCAGCAGCAGCTCGATGCCGTAGACCAGCAGCCGGTACTCGGCTGTCACACGGAACAGCTCGGGCAGGCTCCCCAGTGCCACCGCACCGAGCAGTGCGCCGCTGATGTTCCTGAGCCCTCCGAGGATGACCACGGTCAACGCGACGATCGGGATCTGCGAGGTGAAGGTCTCGTGGTTGATGTACGAGTAGTGCGCCCCAGCTGCGACCGCAACAGCCGCCACTGCAGAAGTGCCAGCAGCGTCATCGCACCGAGCGAGGCTCAGTAGAACGCACTGTTGGACGATGCGTCGCGGCCGAAGATCGCCAGCGGCGGAATGCCCGAGACACCGATTGGCCCATCGAGGCCGGGCTGGAGAAATCGCCGAGCTCGATGCGGATACGCTTGTCGTTGACGAACTTCTGCGCGAGGTCGAAGCCCGCCCTCCACTGCGCGCCGTACTGCGCGTTCTGCCCCGTCAATGGACCACTGACGCCGAAGAGAACGGGCTCGCCGGTGGCGGGCGCCGCGATAGCGAACATGGGAGCCAGCAGCAACGTGGCCGCGAGGCGGAGAAAGCGAGTCTTCGAACGCGGGGGCCGGCGGGTGAACGAATAAAAAGGTACAGGCTTAGCACCTTTTCATATATGCCGATCAGGTCGAGTCGGGCTGCTGTGTGCGAGCCTGGCGCAGAGTGGCGGCAGCCATGCCGATTCCCGCGCGCATGCAGATCTGCTCCAGCTCCTCGATCAAGCGATCGATCTGCGCGAGAAAGGCCGTTCGGTCGATCGGCAGCGGCTGGATCGAAAGGCGCCACGAGAGGTCGGCCAGCCGGCCTTCACCAGCGCGACGGGCCCACGGACGAACCTCGCAAAAGCACAGGGCCGCGAGGTGTCCCAGCTCCATGCCCTTTCGCGCATGCCCGATTTCCGCCGCCAGGTCCTCAAGGCGGTCGCGGAGCTTGACGGTGACGCTTTCATCGCTCATGTTGCAATGCAACATTGTCAGTGCCGGCCAAAGTGCGTCAAGCGCGCGATTAGAGCGATATCCCTCGGACAGCACTTGACAGAGCCTCCGAAGGACTTCTGCGAAGCGCTCTCGAGCGATTCCGTTACTGCATGTATGCGAGATCGCGCACGTCCGACCGGATCGCATCCCGGTCTGCGCCATGCAGCGGCAGGCTGATCATCAGCTCGAGCCGCCGGCGCAATGCATAGAGCATCTGTAGCGCCGCACGAGCGGCGTCGTCAGGGTTGCTCATCACAGCGACGTCCGGAAAATCCCAGAGCGCGGCGTCGGGCTGTCCGGGCCAACTCGGCTCCCGCGACAGCATCTCCGCGTCGAGCGTGATCACGAAATTGGCATGCGGCGAACCGCTGCGCGCCAACTCCCCCCAGCCGCGAGGCGGCAGCAACGGCACGGGCATGCGCGCGGTCGTGAGTGCGCTGATGGCTGCCGGGTCGATGCTGTCGCCGAGATACGCGGGATGGCCGCACGAGTAGGCCGCGAAGCGGTCGCTTCCGAGATGGGAAAGGCAGGCCTGGGCGAGGATGCTGCGCAGTGTGTTGCGACGCGAAACAAAGATCACGACGAACCGCTTGAGGGCCATTGCAAGCTGTCTGAACGAATGGTAAGACGTAGCGTAGGGCAAGCCGGGCGAACTCGGCAAGCGCGGATTGCCCTTAGGGCGCGATCAAGACCCCTTCTTTTGCACCGCCCAAGATCGAAGTATCCAAATCATTGGCATTCAAATGATTTGGATATAATCACATCCATGGCCACGAGATCCTCGGAACACCATCGACGCATCGGCATCCGTCTCGTCGGGCTCGCGCGCCGCTGGCGGCAAGCGCTCGACGCGCGGCTTTCTTCAGCCGGCCTGAGCGACGCGACCTGGTCGGCGCTGGTCCATCTGCACGAACTGGGCGACGGCATTTCGCAAAGCCAGCTTGCCGCCGCCGCGGGGCTCGACGGGTCCAGCCTGGTCCGGCTGCTCGACATCCTGGTCGACCAGGAACTGGTCGAGCGCCGGCCACACCCTTCGGATCGCCGGGTGAAGTTGCTCCATCTCACGCAGGCCGGACGCCGCGCGCTTGCCTCGATCCGCAAGCGACTGGCAGCGATCGAAGACGAGTTGCTCGCCGACATCGACGACGAAGAGGCGGGCATTCTGCTGCGCGCGTTCGAGAAGATCGAGTCGCGCATCGCCGCATCGAACTGAATCCGCGCACACGCACCATGACTGTCCCACTGCCTGATACCCGGAAACCGCGCCACGTCGGGCACGGCGAATCGATCCGCCTCCTGCTGGCGCCGGCCCGCATCCGTGAAAGCCTCTCTGTCGCCCCCCGCCCGCCGCTGCGCAATGCGGCGGTCGCGGGTATGCAGGTGTCGATCTCGGTGCTGATCGCGGTGGCGCTCGCGCATTTTTCGCCTTGGGGGCATCTCGAGGGTTTCCCTGCACTGGGCGCCCTGGCCGCGCTGTTCGGCCGATTCGCGCCCGCTGGCCGACGCATGCGCATCGTCACCCTCGCTGGTGCGCTGCTGCTGGTCTCGGTCGGCCTGCCTTCGCTTGTCGCGCACGCGGGCGCCTCGCCCGCATCGATGCTGCTGTGCCTCGCGCTGCTCGCCGGCGCGTTGACCGTGGCGGTGACGCAGTGGCGAATCGGCGGGCCAGGGGCGGTCATCTTCGTCTTCGCGGCCTCCGCGGCGCTGGGGCCAGTGGATTCATGGGACACGGTGGTCGCGCGCACGGCGCTCACCGCGGCCGGCGTTGCGGTAGCCCTGATCGTGTGCCGCCTCACGGATGGCCTTCGATCCGACAGCACGCCCCCCGTCCCTGCGCCCGGGAGTGTCCGGCCGACGGGGCACTGGCTGATCGCGGCAGGCCGCGTCGCTCTCTGCACGGCCATCGCTTCGATGCTGGCGCACGCCGCTGCCCTGCCCTTCCCCGCCTGGGCCGCGATCGGCGCAACGGCGGTGCTGCAGGGCGGCCACTTGCACATCACGATGCACCGGGCGGTGCAACGGATGGTCGGCACGGTTCTCGGCGCCGCCGTCGCAGGGCTGATCCTCGCCAGCCATCCGTCGTTCTGGTTCGTGCTTCTTGCCGTGGTCGTGCTGCAGTTCGTCACCGAGGTGGTGATCCGCTTCAACTACGCCTTCGGCCTGGTGTTCGTCACGCCGATGGCCCTGCTGATGACTTCGCTTGCGACACCCGCCGCTGCGGCGGCGATGCCGATGGCGCGGGTGCTCGACACGGCCCTCGGCGCGCTAGTCGGTATTGCGTTCGCGTTGCTGTTCTCGACGCTGGACGACCGGGTCCATCTGGCGGCGCATCACGCCCGAAAGCAGCCCGGCTGAGCCGGTCAGATCACCCCGGCGTCGCCCAGGTGCGCGGCGACCGCAAGCAGGTCTTCGTCCGTGGGGACGTTCCAACCCGTGCCGATGGTGGCCTCGGCGTACATCGCCAGAAAGCGCCCTTTCACCAGCGGATGAGACCAGCCATCCTTTTTGAAGCGCTTGATGATCTGCGGGTGCAAGTCCTGCGCTTCCATGGCCGCGAGCAGATCGCGGATGGTCTGCTGCTGGCTCTCGGGTTGGCGCGCGCGGAAGTCTGCTTCGATGTTCGCGAGGCGGCGCTCTTTCCACGCGGTTTCGTAGGCCTGACGGCGGCGGCCCTGGATCTCGAGCGACTCTGGGCTGTCCGGATCCTTGCGAGCTTCCCGCGCCACGGCATTGGCCGCTGCGCGTTGCGCATGGCCCGGCATCAGCGACATCAGGTAGCGCTCGGGATCGCGCACCGGCGCCGGAAAGGTGCTATCGACGCGCCGACGCAACTCCGGCAGCGCACTCGCGAGCGCTTCCGAGCCGTAGGTGTCGACGATCTTTTCGACGCGGGCATCGGTGATGCCCATCTCCCGCGCCTGGCGCATGGATTCGAGGTCGGCTTTTTCAGGCGCCTGCTGAAGGCCGGGCAGGCGCTGGTCCTTCACCTTGATGTTGAACTGGATCTCGTTGATGAAGCGGCCGCTCTTGTGCTCAACCAGTTCAACCGTGAAATCGGTGTTGGCGTTGACCTGCGCGATCGCCGGCTTGAGCACGTCGCGCTTGAAGAACGAGTAGTCGAGCTTTTCGAGCCGATCGGGATCGGGCACCCGGCCCGTCATCGGATCGTGCCACCAGCGCCACGCCTGGCGAGGGCTCTTCGCGACGTTCTGGTAGCGGCAGGCCAGTTCGTACAGAAAGACGGCAGCATGGGTCGTGAGCTGCGAGACCATGGCGAGGTTCATGCGCGCGAAGACGCGCGGATTCAGCAGCTCATGGCGCAAGGCCGGTGCGAAGGCCCATGACACCCAGACCTGGTTGCGCACTTTCTCCAGTTCGCATTGCGAAAGCAGGCCGCAGACGGTCCAGCGGCTCCCCTCCCCTGTTGTCGGCGACTGCCACTCGACCGTGGTCTTGACCATCGAGCGCAGATGCTTCTTGACGACCGCGATGTCGTTCGAGTCGTAGCGCAACAGATGAACCACTTCTTCGAGCGGCGCGCGGTGGACTTCGACCTCCGCGCCCTTCCGCAATTCGTCCTGGGCCAGGCTCAGCAGCACGTTGTAGGTCTTGCGCGCGAGCACCGTGATGCGCTCGCTCTGCGCCACCACCGCAAGCGCGTTGACCGGCTTCTTGAGCGGCTGGTAGTCGTCGACGACGCCCACCGGCGTGAGGTCCTGGCGCGACTCGTTGTCGACGGATGAGTAAGTAAGGGGCATGTGGGAAGAGGCGGTGCGCGGACTGTAACCGCCTTCAGCGTCAGATGAAAGCGCATTTTCATGTATGGAGAGCTCGGTCGCGATCGACATGAACCGAGGGCCACACGCGCGGGGAACAGGCGGCCTCATCCTGAATCCCGTGGAAGCTCATGTTGCTTCGCATCCCATCGCGGCATCTGGGAGCCAACTTTTCCCGTTGAAGCTCAGGTCACAGCCCTCGGAAAGGGTTCGCAGCGTCGTTTTTTGGCCTTTTTGCGACGTTTAGGCGCCCCCGAACCCACACAGCTGGGCTCCTGCGGGGCCTCGGATCTGATCCCGAGCCCACCCCGGTTGAATCCTGTAAAAGCTCGAAGGCCTCCTGTTGATTCTCGCGAAACAGACGTAAGTCATTGATTTAATTGAAAATTTTCCTATCTAAAGGGTTTAGAGGGCTTTGAAGGATTTCTATCTCTTCAACCCGTGCCCGGGGTCTTTTCGGTCAGAACACTTCCTCGAGTCCCTCACATGAGCGATTTCGGGATTTGTGTTGGCGGATTTTGTGCGATCGGGGACAATTTGCCCAAATCACACAAAATGGAATGTGTGAAATGCATCTGAGCAAAGGAGTGTGGATGAACGAACTAACTCAAACAAGTCCGACCGAGATCTTTTTGAAGACTTCGACCATGGCGGACATCAAGCTGCAGGCGCAGCGGGCCAGCGAGATGGTCGGCGCGGTGCGGGCCAAGATGCTGGCGCCTTCGGCCCAGAAGACCAGCCCGGTCTTCATCCAGAAGGAGGTGGCCGAGCGCTGCGGGTTGGAGCCGGGGCAGTTCAGCTATCGGATGAAGAATAGCGACCTTCCTCCCCTGCCCCAAGGCAACTTCGACGCCAAGAGCCGCCGCAGGGAATTCAGTCTCGCGGAGACGCGAACCTGGGTCAAGGAATTCCGTCGCAACCGGCTGCGGCCGGCGGGCGCCGAGGCGGTCGTGATCAGCATCGCGAACTTCAAGGGCGGGGTCGGGAAGTCGACCACTGCGATGACGCTGGCCCAGGGTCTCACGCTGCTTGGGCATCGGGTTCTGATCATCGACGCAGATCCCCAGGGTTCGTTGTCGACGCTGACCGGCCTGGTGCCAGATCTCGACGTCCAGGAGGAAGACACCTTCATGCTGCTCGCGCTCGGTGAGGAAGATTCCATCCGCTACGCGATCCGGCCGACTTATTGGGATGGTCTCGACATCGTGGCCGCGGCGCCCCTGCTCTTCGGCATCGAGTTCAATCTCCCGGCCCGTCAGGTCAAGGAAATGGCCAACGGATTCGAGTTCTGGAATGTGCTGAACCTCGGCATCGACGACGTACGCGAAGACTATGACGTGATCATCATCGACACTGCCCCGGCGCTTTCATACGGCACCGTCAATGCGCTGATGGCGAGCAACGGGATCATCATGCCGTTGCCGCCGAATGCCCTGGACTTTGCTTCGGGCGCGCAGTTCTGGACCTTGTTCACCGACCTCACCGAGAACCTGATCGGCGCCGGCGGCAGCACCAAGACCTTCGATTTCATCAACGTGTTGCTGTCGCGGGTCGACAGCGACGACGCGAGCACGATGGTGCGCAAGTGGATCATCCAGACCTACGGCGACAAGGTGCTGCCGGCGGAGATTCCTCGCACGGTGGTCACCTCGGCCGCGAGCGCGGAGTTCAACACGGTCTATGACATTTCCAGGTACGACTGGAACGCGCGCACCTACAAGCGTGCCCGCGAGGCCTATGACAACCTGGTGGCCTACATGGAGGGGGTGGTCCGCGCGGTCTGGCTCAAGAACCTGAGTCATGTATCCGAGTCGCCGGTGCGCCCCGTGATGATGGAAGGAGTCTGAGATGGCGAGTCGTCGATTTCTCGAGAAGGGCAACGCGATCACTTTGCCGTCCGATGCGCCGAGCTTGCCGGAGTCACACCCGCCGGCTGCCAACTCGCCAGTCCCGGCGGCAGTGGCGCCCAGCATCGCAGCGCGGCCACCGCGCACCGCGATCGGCGGTATGGCGGCGTTCATGCAGGCAGAGTCCGTGGCCAACAAGCGGTTGGAGCAACTCGAAAGAGATCATGCGCCTTTCGTAGGTGCGGATCCGGTCAGGCAGCTGGACCCGCGGACCATCCGCCGCTCGCGCTGGGCGAATCGTCACCAGACGGCTTTCGCGATGCGCGAGTTTGCCGAGTTGAAGGAAGACATCCGAAGCGCGGGCGGTAACGTGCAGGCGATCAAGGTCCGTCCGGTTCGTGAAGAGGATCTGAGCGAAGCCGAGAAGGGCGCGGAACCGCCGATTCAATATGAAGTGGTGTTCGGACATCGCCGTCACGCGGCGTGCCTGGAACTGGGCCTGCCGGTCAGTGCAGTGATCAAGGCGATGAGCGATCGCGAGCTGTTCGGCGAAATGGACCGTGAGAACCGCAAACGGGAGGACCTCTCCGCGTACGAGCAAGGCGTGATGTATTTGAACGCGCTGGAATCCGGTCTCTTCGAGTCGATGCGGAAGCTGGCCGAGGCGGTGGGCGTAGACCATGGGCTGGTCAGCAAGGCGGTGGGCGTTGCCCAGTTGCCGGACGTGGTGGTGCAGGCTTTCGATTCGCCGGTCGAGATTCAGTACCGCTGGGCCAAGCCTTTGAGCGAGGCCTTGCAGCGAGATCCGGATGGTCTGATGGAGCGTGCGCGCCGAGTTCGGCACAGCGGCGCGACCGTGACGCCAGGAACCATCTATGCGGCCCTGATCGGGGAGGCATCGGACGCGGCTTCCGTCTCTTCAACGTCCGAGATCGTGGGACGCGCCGGCAAGGTCTCCGTCGCCAAGGACAAGAAGGGCCGCTTGCTGTTGAAGTTCGATCGACCGGTCAGTGCGGCCCTTCAGGCCGAGGTGGAAAAGGCACTGAGATCAGTCCTCAGCTGAACAGGGAAGGCGCACAAGAAAGGGGGTGGTGAACGGTTCACCACCCCTTTTTTCATGGAGCGGGGCAGGGTGGTGAACCGTTCACCACCCTCACGAGCCAGATGTGCCTCGATTCTCGATGCGCTCGATGGCCTCAAGGATGTCGCTCATCATCGACTTCAGTACGCCCATGTCGCGATCCCGCCGAGCTTCGACAAGTGGATCCGGTCCGGCGCCGGGAGCGTGTCCCGAAAGTGCGTCCTGGGCGCGCGCGACGGCCTCATCGAGCCTCGTGATGAGGTTGTTGCGCAAGGCGGAGAACTGCGCCAGTTCGCGCTTGACGGCCACCATTTCCTCATGGAGCGTGGCGAGTTGCTCCTCGACCTTTTCCAGAATGACGCCGGTTCGGGAGTGAGACGCCGGGGCAGCTTCCGCAACAGCGCCAGACAGCGAGAGTCGCGCAACGGCGGACTGCAGGCGATCGGCTGTGCGGGCGACCGCCAGTTCAACAATGGCCTGCGTGTCGGCATGCGCGAGATGAGGCCATTGATCTTGGACTCGCTGAATCGCCAGTTCGGTGTTCAGACGAAGCCCAGGGCGTCCCGCACGTCGCGGTCGGCAGAGGCGCTCCTGGGTGAATGACACGCCGGCATCCACTGTCGCGCCCATGTCGTCGGACGCGCATCCCTCGAAGATGCCCATAGCGTTCCATTTCTTGAGTGAAGATTCCGAGGGCGCCTGAGGTCCATGCATCATCGTCAGGATGCGTCCCAGCTCTGCGAGCGTGCAGGTCGTCGGCCAAGGCGGAGCGTTAGCCGAGACCGGGAAGGGCGGTGCGTCGAGTTCAATCGGCGCCGACAGGGTGGGCGATTCGGTCATGGGCGCTCATAGTAAGGTTATTTAATAACCTAATTATGGGCTACCCGCCTGCTCAACGGCAACAAATTCCTTTGTCGACCTCAATTTCCGTGGAACATCTCGATCAAAACACTTGAAAAACCACGTAACTTGTTGTCGTGCAAAGGAAAAAACGCACGTATCAAAATGTCGTGAAACAGTGCGCGGCCCCATCAGCGCCGGTTGATGTCACGTATGAGGTCGATCAGTGCACGCAACCCTGCCGGAACGTGCCGGTGCCCTGAGTAATAGAGGCACAGCTCCGGCAACGGCGGCGCCCATTCGTCAAGCACTCGGCAAAGGCGTCCGGTCGCGACGTCGTCGACCACATACCAATCCGCGATCTGCGCAAGACCCAGCCCCTCACGCGCCGCTTCGAGCATCAGCAACGGCGAGTCCAGCACCAGAGGGCCTGGCACCTCGATCGCCTCGCCGTGCTTTGCCGAAGGAGCGAAAGCCCATGGCGACGCGAGGCCACTCGGCAACCGCGCCCGGATGCAGGCGTGATGGGCAAGGGCCGAAGGCGTTTCGGGTGTGCCGTGGCGCTCGAGATAGTCGGGCGAGCCGACGACTGCCATTCGCACCGGCCGGCCGATCGCAACCCGGATCATGTCGCGCGGCACGTTCGGGCTCAGCCGCAAGCCTGCGTCGAAGCCTTCGGCGACGATGTCGACGAGGCGCCCCTCGGTCACGATGTCTAACGTCATGCCCGGATAGCGGCGAAGGAATTCCGCCAGCACGGGACGGAACACCATCAGCGCCGCGCCCAGCGAGCTGTTGATACGCAGCGTGCCGGCCAGCGCGCCGGAGCGATCGCCGGCCGTGGCAACCGCTTCCTGGATCTGCGCCACAGCGGGCGCGATGCGCTCCACGAAATCACGGCCCGCTTCGGTCAGCGAGACGCTGCGCGTCGTGCGGTGGAACAGCCGCACGCCCAGACGTGCTTCCAACCCAGCCACGGCGTTGCTGACGGCGCTCGTCGACATCTCCAGCTCGATGGCGGCCGGACGGAAACCTTGCCGCCGTGCCACCGCGAGCACCACTTCAAATTCGGTCAGGCTGTCCTTCTGCATGGGCGATTGTTCCGCATTTCTGGATGAATCATCCATCAATGTCCGGCTTATCGAAACACCCTTCGACGCCTAGATTTGCCTCATTCATCCACAAGGAACAGCCATGCAGACCATCGACCAGTCCTACATCGAAGGCGCCTTTGTCCCCGCGACCGGGGACGAGGTCGTCAACATCGTCAACCCGGCGACCGAGGCGGTGATCGGCCGTGCGCGCCTCGCGGGTCTCGACGACGCGCGCCGTGCCATCGACGCGGCGATGCGTGCGCAGGCCGCCTTCGCGCGGACAACGAAGGTGGAGCGCCTGGCGATGCTGGAGCGCCTGCAAGCCGCGCTTCTGCTCCATGCCGACGCGATCCGCGACGCAACGATCGAGGAGTACGGGGGTCCCGTGTCACGCGCGCGGTGGGTCGCCAACTACGCGTCGCAATGCTTCGGTGACGCGGCGCGGACACTGGCGTCCTACGAGTTCGAGCGCCCGGTTGGCATGGACGGCGCTTCCGCGGTGGCGATGGAGCCGGTCGGCGTCTGCGGACTCTTCGCGCCCTGGAACAGCACGGCCGGCACGATGTGCAGCAAGCTCGCCTCCGCGGTCGCGGCTGGCTGCGCGACGGTGCTCAAGCCGAGCGAGCTCAGCCCGATTCAGGCGCACGTCGTCACGCGCGCCCTCCATGACGCGGGCCTGCCGCCGGGCATCGTCAACGTCGTGACTGGCCGCGGCGCCGACGTGGGCGCGGAGATCGGCCGACACGCTGGCGTGGCGAAGCTGTCATTCACCGGTTCGACGCCGACCGGCAAGCTGATCGCGCGTGCAGCAGTGGACACGATGAAGCGTGTAAGCCTGGCGCTGACCGGCAAGTCGGCGTCCCTGGTGCTTGAAGACGCGGACCTCGACACGGCGATCCCGCTGGCGATCGGCGCGGCATTCATGAACAGCGGACAGGCTTGCGTGGCCGGCACGCGCCTCCTGATTCCGCGCAATCGAATTGCCGACGCAATCGAGCGCGTACGGGTCGCCGTCAGTGCGCTTCGCGTCGGCGATCCGCGCGATCCGGCGACCGTGATCGGCCCGATGGTCAATCGCGCTCAGTTCGACCGCGTCCAGCACTTCATCCGGCGGGGCATCGAGCAGGGCGCGACCCTGGTCGTCGGCGGGGAGGGGAGGCCCGAAGGGCTCGAGCGCGGCTGGTTCGTGCGGCCGACTGTGTTCGCTGGTGTCCGCAACGACATGGACATCGCGCGCGAGGAGATCTTCGGCCCGGTTCTGTCGCTCGTCGCGTTCGACTCGGAGGACGAGGCCGTCGCGATCGCCAACGATTCGGCCTACGGGCTGCAGGCGTACGTGTTCTCGAACGACGAGGACCGCGCTCTTGGTGTTGCGGCGCGGTTGCAGGCGGGGACGGTGCTGATCAACCGGGTTGCGCCGGACCTGCTGTCGCCATTTGGCGGCGTCAAGCAGTCAGGCGTGGGACGCGAGTTCGGAGTGCTCGGACTGGAGGCGTTCCTCGAACCCAAAACGATCACGCGCAGTCCTCGAACGCTCAAGTCAATGTGATACCACCGTCGACGCGCAACTCGACGCCGGTAACGGATCGACTGTCATCGGACGCAAGGAAGAATCGACGATCAGCACACGCGCATTCGCGCGAGGCCGATCAGGTCTTGGGACACCAGCTTTACCGCGACGCCGATCCACGCGGCTTGAGAGGCACAGCGTTTCAACGCCTGCAAATCCTGCGTTCCGCGACCGGTGATCTGATCTGCGGTGCTGAACAGGGCGTGCTTCAACGCGTCGACGAGTTCTTGCCGCTCGGGTTCAGTGCTTGGTCCGCCGGCGAGTCGACTGAACAGCGCGACGTCATGTGAAAGACGCGCGAGCAATCGCGCGGCCGTGCGGTGCGGACGTGCGGGCGGTGTTTGCGTCCTGCGTTCCCAGAACCGCAGCCAACGCATCTCTCGGTCCGCACCCTCGGCGAGCACCGCAAGCTCCCGCAGCGCGGCGCGTGCCGCATCGGAAGCCGCGTCGCGCTGCGCGGACGAAAGGGTATCGCCGGCGACCAGCGTGCCCGTATCGTCCGCGAGCCGGCGCAGGATTGCGCCGCATTCCTCGTCGAAGCGCGCCGCGGCGCGCGCGCTTACGTCAGTCAGCGAGATCAACAGCCCAACCCCGACACCCACCGATATCTCCAGTACACGCAGCAACGCAATCTGCAACGCCGAGTGCTCGGCGACTGCGGCTCCGCCGAGCACGATCAGCGCGGCGATCGGCGCGCTACGCAGCGCTGGCAGCATCGCGCTGCCGTAGGCAAGCGCTCCCACGACCCCGAGTGTCGCCAGGGCGCCGTTCATCCCGTGCTGGCGCAGCCAGACCCCGACAAGGGCGAGCAGCGCGCCGAGGACCGTCCCCTGCACACGCTGCCAGCCGACGCCGAGGCTCGAGCCGATCGTGGGCCGCACCACGATGACCGCGCTCATCACTGCCCACAAGCTCTCAGGCAGGCCCATCGCTGCCGAGGCGCCGTAGGAAAGCAGCACTGCAGCGACGAGTTGTCCGCCGTGGCGCGCCTCGGGCCGGCGCCACCAGCGTGCGGACTCGAGTGCGGCAGCCTCTGCGGCGCCGGGAGGCTGGCTCATCGCGCGATGCCCAGGGTGCGCTTCGCCTCCGTGGTCTCGGACGGTGCCTTGGGGTGCAGTTCTTCTCCAAGACGTTCGAGCAGCGTGCAGGCGCTCAAAAGCACCGAACGCTCCGCGTCATCGAATCCTCCCTCGATCGCAGCAGCGAGGACGGCCTCGCGCCTGCGCACCTCCCTGGTGATCTCGCGCGCGCCCCTCGCGCTCAGCGCGAGCACGGTTTGACGACCATCCTGTGGGTGCGGGCGGCGCGTGATCCGCCCGTCGGCTTCGAGCTCCGCGAGCAGACGCGTGAGGGTCTGCAGCCGCACGCCTTCATGCCCGGCGAGCTGGGTCGGGGTCAGCGGCCCGAAGCGATGGAGCTGCCCGAGCGCGCTGAGGGCCGCGCGGCCGAGCGTCGAAGGCGGCATGCCGGCCTGCAGTTCGCGATTGAGTTGCGAGAGTGCGGCACGCAGGCGGATGGCGAGAGGCGCGGCGTCGGGCGATGGAGATGTCATCGCCGGATGGTAAGACAAATCTTTCTTTTGAGGGAAGCCCCGTCGCCGACCGGTTTGACGTCGCTCCGGGCTGGGACACTGTCGGCAATGAGCTTTTCAGTGGGCGGACGGCTCATGACGCGATCTACTTGAACTCGTCCGCCGAGATGCCGAACCTGCGCAGCTTGTCGAAGAGCGTCTGGCGCGCAATGGCGAGCGCGGTGGCGGTTGCGGTCTGGTCGCCGCGATGCCGGCGAAGGGCCTCGACGATGACCGCGCGTTCAAAGGACTCCACCTGCTGCGGCAGTCCGCGCGGAAGATCGTCCGGCGCCTCTCCGACGCCGCGCAACTGCGTGAGGCGTTCGCCCAGCAGGCCCAGCACGAACCGGTCGGCGACATTGCGCAGTTCGCGCACATTGCCTGGCCATGCGTACGCCATAAGGTCGCTCAGCTGGGCATTGCTGAACACGGGCGCTGGACGGTCGTACCGGCTGGCCGCGAGCAGCGTGAAATGCTCGAACAGCAAAGGGATGTCTTCGCGACGCTCGCGCAGCGGCGGCAGGTCGATCAAGGCGACGCCGATGCGGTAGTACAGGTCGGCCCTGAACTTCTGCTGGTCGCTGAGCGACTTGAGGTCTTCCTTGCTGGCGGCGACCACGCGGCAATCGAAGGGAATGGGCTTGTTGGATCCAATGCGCTCGATGCTGCGCTCCTGCAGCGCCCGAAGCAGCTTGATCTGCACGGCCATCGGCATGCTTTCGATCTCGTCGAGGAACAACGTGCCGCCGTGGGCGTATTCGAACTTGCCCACCCGCATGCGGTTCGCGCTCGTGAAGGCGCCCGCCTCGTGCCCGAAGAGTTCGCTCTCGGCGAGCGCCTCGGGCAGTCCGCCGCAATTGAGCGGCACGAAGTGCTGGCGCCGGCGATTGCCGTGGTCGTGCAGGCAGCGCGCGACGAGTTCCTTGCCGGTCCCGGTCTCGCCGTAGATGAGAACGTCCGCCGATGTTCCGGCCAGGGTCATGACGGTCGCGCGGACTTGTTGCATCTGCGCGGAACGCCCGATCAGCACGCCCTGGATGCCGTTCCAGTTGTCGAGCGCGTCGTGCAGCGCGCGCACTTGCAGCGTCAATTGCCGGCTCTCCACGGCGTGGCGCACCGTGGCAATCAGGCGTTCGGACGTGAAGGGCTTCTCGACAAAGTCGTAGGCCCCCTCGCGCATCGCCTTCACCGCCATCGCGATGTGGCCGTGACCAGTAACCAGGATCACGGGGAGTTCCGCGTCGATGGCGCGGATTTCCGGCAGCCAGTCCACGCCGCTCGACCCGGGCAAGCGCACGTCGCAGACCACCACCACGGGGGCGCCCAGACTGATGTGCCCGCGCGCCTTTTCGACGCTGGGGAACGACTCGACCTCGATGCCGGCCAGGCCGAGCGCCTGTGCGGTGCTTTGTCGCACGTCTTCGTCGTCCTCGACCAGCAATACACGAATGGAAATCGACTCTTTCACTGCCCTGTTTACTCCTGGCCCGCGGCGATCGGAAGATCGACCGTAAAGCACGCGCCACCCGCTTCGCGATTGGTCGCGCGAAGCGAGCCGCCGGCGGCAAGCACCAATTGTGACGAGATGACGAGACCCAGGCCCAGGCCGACGCCGGCCGACTTGCTGGTGACGAAGGGCTCGAAGAGGCGCGGCAGGATGTCCGCGCGAATCCCGGGACCGGTGTCGCTGACGGTCAGGATCACGCGATCGTCCTGCACCCGCGCGGCGACTGTCAGCTTGCGCAGCGGGGCATCCTGCATGGCATCGATCGCATTGCGCATCAGGTTGACGAGCAGGCTCTCCATCGCCGCCGGATCGGCCATCACGCTGAGCTCTTTCGGCTGCACGTCGACTTCGATGTCGACGGCGCGGGCCTTCGCTTCTGCGTCGATGACGGTCTGCGCATCGGCGATGCTCCGCGCGAGGTGCACCGGCACGCGCGGCGCATCGCTCTTGTGCGCGAAGGTCTTCAGCTGGGAAGTCAGCCGAGCAAGTCGGTCCACCATGCCTGCAATGCGGCGGAGATTGCCGCGCACGTCATCCCGGCGGTCCTGATCGAGAAGAATGCCCGCGCTGTCCGACAGCGTGCGAAGCGCGGTGAGCGGTTGGTTCAGCTCGTGGACCAGACTCGCGGACATCTGGCCCAGGGCCGACATCTTGCCGGCATGCACCAACTCGTTCTGCGCTGCTCGCAGTTGCGCGGTTCTTGCGACGACGGTCGATTCAAGGCTGTCATGCGCCGCCTGCAGCGCGATCTGATTCGCGAGTTTCTGGCGCACCGCGCGCCGACGCTGCCACAGCGCAACGGCCACCAGCAGCAAGACCGCCATGGCCAGGCTTGCCGTGACCGCGGCGTAGCGCGCCGCCGCCCGCACCGGGGCCAGATCATCCAGCACGACCAATCGCCAGGGCGCGGCCTGAAGTGTTCGTGTCGATGCGAGGCTCGTCCGGCCGTCGAGGGCAACGATCTGCGCATCGCCATCGAGCGCCTCCACCACGGTCCAGCGAAGCGGCCGCAGGTCCGCGTCGCCGTAGGGGCGGGATCGCGACACCTCGTCGCGCTGTTCTTCCCCCAGCGGCGCCAGCGGCTTGAACTTCAGATCGTCGCGCGTGGACAGGATGACGACCCCGCGCTCGTCGATCAGCAGTACGTCGCCGGGCAGCTTGCGCCACGCATGTTCGGCTTCTTCGAGATTGACC
The DNA here is from genome assembly GCA_017744935.1 of Variovorax sp. GTDB lineage: Bacteria > Pseudomonadota > Gammaproteobacteria > Burkholderiales > Burkholderiaceae_C > Variovorax. The sequence continues at coordinate 28,850 of JAGIAI010000005.1, read as the reverse complement.
TTGACTGCCACCACGCCGCCCGCGTGCGTGCCTCGCCTCAAGGCGTACGAGAGGTAGTAACCGGGCTTTCGGCTGGTGATGCCGATGCCGTAGAAGCGGCCGCGCCCCTGCTTCAGCGCATCGATCACGTAGGGGCGAAACGAGAGATCCTGGCCGACGGTGGTGCCGGGTTTGTCCCAATCCGATGCGGCGAGCGAGGTTCCACCGGCATCGAGCAGATAGAGCATCTCCGCCCCGGCTGTGGCGTTGACCCCATCGAGGTAGCGATTGACAGTGTCGCGAAGTTGCGCATCGGCCGGCGTGTCGAGCAGTGCCGGGACTACCGGCGTCATCTGCAGCAAGGCAGGCAGATAGTCGTAGCGTGCCAGGTCGGCACCCAGACCCGCGGAGAGCATGTCGAGCCGGTGCGCAGCCGTCTCGCGCAGGTTCCTCAAGCCGGCCTGCAGGGTGACCTGATGGCCGATGTAGGCGGCTGCCGCGATCAGGGCCAGCGCACCGATCCACCGCGGCCATCCGCGCCTGCGCTTCGATTGTTTCTGGTGCGATGGAGGGGCGGCCGCTGTCGACATGCGCCATATATGGCACAAGGGATGGCGGGTCGCATCAGTGGGAATCCCGTTCTGCTTCATGCGCTCAGCGCGCCGGGCTCGTAGGCATGCGCGCCACGATAGGGTCGAGGACGCGCTCGGGTTCGTCGGATTCGGCGCCTGTCTCCTGGTCGAGGTGCCGGCGCATCTGCTCGGTGTCGAGGTCGCCCGTCCACTTGGCGACGACGAGGGTGGCCACGCCGTTGCCGATCAGGTTGGTCAGGGCGCGCGCCTCCGACATGAAGCGGTCGATGCCGAGAATCAGCGCCAGCCCGGCCACCGGCACATGGCCGACCGCGGAGAGCGTAGCCGCGAGCACGATGAAGCCGCTGCCCGTGACGCCGGCTGCGCCCTTCGAGGTGAGCAGCAGCACCAGCAGCAGCGTGACCTGCTGGCCGAGCGTCATTGGCGTGTTGGTCGCCTGCGCGATGAACACGGCCGCCATCGTGAGGTAGATCGAGGTGCCGTCCAGATTGAACGAATAGCCCGTGGGAATCACCAGTCCGACGACCGACTTCTTGGCGCCCAGGTTTTCCATCTTGGCCATCATGCGCGGCAGCGCGGCCTCGCTGGACGACGTGCCGAGCACGATCAGCAGCTCTTCCTTGATGTACCGGATGTACTTCCAGATCGAGAAGCCGTGGAGCCTTGCGATCGTGCCGAGCACGACGAAGATGAAGAACAGGCAGGTGGCGTAGAAGGTCGCCATCAACGCGCCGAGCGAGACCAGCGAGCCGACGCCGTATTTGCCAATGGTGAACGCCATCGCGCCGAATGCGCCGATGGGTGCGACCTTCATGATGTAGCCGACGATGGAAAAGAGCACGTGCGAGAACTTTTCGATGAAGTCGAACACCAGCGTGCCGCGCCCGCCGAACTTGTGCAGCGCGAAGCCGAACATCACGGCGATCAACAGGACCTGCAGGATCTCGCCCTTGGCGAAGGCATCGACCACGGTGTTGGGAATGACGTTGAGCAGGAACTCCGTCGTCGTCGCCATCTTGCCCGGCCCGGTATAGGCGGCGATGGCCTTGGTATCGAGCGTGCTCGCGTCGACGTTCATGCCCACGCCGGGGCGCACCAGGTTGATGATCACCAGCCCCACGACCAGTGCGATGCTGCTGACGATCTCGAAGTACAGCAGCGCCATGCCGCCTGTCTTGCCGACTTTCTTCATGTCTTCCATGCCGGCGATGCCGACCACGACGGTGCAGAAGATGATCGGCGCGATGATCATCTTGATCAGCTTGATGAAGCCGTCGCCCAGCGGCTTCATCGCCTCGCCGGTCGCGGGATAGAAATGTCCGACCAGGACGCCGATGACGATGGCGGTGACGACCTGGAAATAGAGCGATCTGTAGAAGGGTTTGGGAGCGGATGAATGGTCCATGGGGTCTCCTTGTAGGCATTGACGCTCCGCACGATGGCGTGCGGTGACCCCTGGCTCAGTGCAACGGATGTGCCATGCCGTATTGGCGGCCTGGGCCGGGCTAAGTCCTTGATTTGTCAGGGATTTGCATGCGCGTGCTGCGACCCCTTTGCCGGCCGCCCGGAACACGGCTCGGCGGCCTGTCCGGCCTACCGGACCGGGATCTCAGGGCAAACCCCAGGTTTGCGCGACGGCTCGATCCTCGTTGGTTGCGATTGGCAATTTCAAGAGCGCGTCGGTTGAAGGTCGCCAAGCGTCGGCAAGTCCCTGTTTCTCTCGATGCGACGTCCAGCCATATGCGAAGTGAAGATGGCGAGCACGAAGATCCCCACGCTGAGGAAGCTCAGGCGATGGGCTCCGAGCAGGTGAATCCCGAAGGCTCCAACGATGCCTGCCGTCGTGACGCCCAGGTATGTCGCCGCGGTGTTCAACCCGAGCAGGATGGGCGCGATGGGTGGCGCGACATTCACCAGCCGGTATTGCTGCGGGCCTTGAATACCCCAGCCTGTCGCGCCCCACACGGCGACCGCGAGGACCGCGGACCAAAGCGAAGCGCTGGACCAGGGAAGCAAGGCCATATCCACCGCCTGCACCAGCAGCACGATCCACATCACCTTGGTCGCGCTGACCCTGTCCAGCACGCGTGAGAGTGCGACGTTGGTCAGGGTGCCGCTCGTGCCCCAGACCACCAGCAACGCGCCGAAGAGGAAGGCATTGGCCAGGACGCGATCGAACACCACCGAGAAATAGATGTAGACGAGGAAGTTGCCCGCCATGCCCAGGAAGGTGGTGAGCAAGGTCCACCCGACGCGCGAGTCCTGCAAAGGCGCAAGGCGGGCCTTGAGACTCACGCGGGCGGGCAGCGGCACGTCGTTCAACAGGGTCATGATTCCGAGTCCGGCTGCCAGGCCGACGGCTGAAACGAAGTACATCGTCCAACGCCAGTCGTTGAGTCCACCGATGACCGTGCCGATCGGCGAGCCGAGTGCGGTCGCGGCGGTGAGGCCCGCGACGATGATCGCGATCGCCTGGCCTCGCCGTTCCGGTGCCACGATCGTGGCACCGGTGCCGGTGGCAGTCGGCGCATACATGGCTGCGCCGAGGCCGGCGAAGACGCGCGAGATCAGCGCAATGGTGAAGGTCGGCGCCAGCGCGGTCGTCAGATTGGCCAGCACGAAGACGGCCAGGCCCGAGAGCATCAACTGCTTGCGCGGTACGTTCGCGGCAATCGCAGCGACTGTGGGTGCCAGCAGCGCGTAAGCGATCGCGTAGAGGGTCGTCAGTTGGCCGGCGACGCCAATGTCGACGTTGAAGCCCTGCGCAATTTCCGGCAGTACGCCAGCGATCACGAACGTATCCGTCCCTAGCGCAAACATGCCGAGAGCCAGCACCAAGAGTCGCTTGTCCATCGCTTTTCCCTCATCGTGGGTGCAACGGCTGGTGCAGTTGCATCACGCAACTATAGCGGTCACAGTTGCATCATGCAACTACGATGCGTAGAGAAATGACAGTCACCCAGCGCGAGGGGTGGAAGCAGGGGAGAAAGGAAGAAAGCCGATCCCGGGCGCCGACGACGCGCGCTCAGGATCCGTGCCGATGCGCCCGGTTGCCAGAGTGGCCGAGCACTCGTTCGTTTCGACCGTCGATGACGGCGTGAGTTGTCTTCGTGGCGCCCGGCCCTGGCGCGTAGCGCACATCGTGATACGAGAGGGGTTTGCCCCCCTTCGAACGGACGATGAGCGTTTCGATCGGTTGTCCGGTGCGATGCTCGACAAGCGCCGTCGGGGGCTTTCCCTTGGCGCAGAGCCACCGATCGCCCCACTGCATCAGCGCGACGATGACCGGATACAGGTCCTCGCCCTTGGCCGTCAGGCGATAGCCGTCCGTGTTCGCGCGGTCTGGCAACGGATAACGCTCCACGATCCCGAGCTCGATCAGCCTTTCAAGTCGCGCCGTCAGGATATTGCGCGCAATGCCAAGTTCCTTCTGGAACTCGTCGAAGCGTTTCATCCCTTGCATCATCTCGCGAACGATGAGCAGGGACCACCACTCGCCGACTTCCTCGAGGGAGCGGGCAATCGAACAATTCATTCCGACAAAGCTCTTTCGTTGCATCGGGGGATTCTCGCATCGACAGTTGCATGAAGCAACTTGATGTCCGGGGCCGGCAGGCCCGTCCGCTCAGCGCGTCCCGCCGCCAGCGCGCCGCGAGGGAATCCAGTAGGCCAACGCCCCAGCCGCCGCCAATGCAATCAGACCGGTGACGGCAACGCCCGCGGACAGCGACAGGCTGGCCGCGAGGAACGACAGCAGCGCGGGACCGCCCGATGCGCCGATATCCGACATCAACCGCCATACGCCCAGGAAGTGCGCGCGACCGTTCCGCGGCGCGTGGTCGGCGCCCAGCGTCATGATCATTCCGGAGCCGATGCCGTTGCCGAAACCGATCGCGAGGGCAGCGATCAACAGCGTGGCGAATCCTGTGGTCAGCGGCATCAGCAGCATCGCGACGCCCATGATCACCATCGACGGCACGGCCACCCAGCGCCGGCCCTTGTGATCCATGACCTTGCCGGCGGGGTAGAACACCAGCATGTCGATGCCGCCGGCCAGCCCGTAGATCAGGGAGGCCACCGCCGGCGCCAGCGCCAGATGCTCGGCCCACAGCGGTATGACGGCCTGTCGCGATGCCCGCACCGCGCTGACCAGAACCACCCCGATGCCCACCGTCAGAAACACGCGGTAGTGGTCCTTCATCGTGGAGAAGAGGGTGGCGGAAGCGGGCGCGCTTTGCCCTGCAGCGAGCGGCGGGGCTTCCAGATCGGGAATGCGCGCGCCAACGGCCGCCGCGCCCAGCACGCCGATGATCCCGACCACATAGGCCGCCGAAAGACCGAAGGCGTGCACCGCCGCCGCCGCGAGAAAGGGCCCGGCGAACATGCCGATGCGCATCACGCCCCCGAGCGTCGACAGCGCCCGCGCGCGATAAATGACCGGCACAGCTTCCGACATGTAGCTCTGGCGAGCGAGGTTGTAGACGGCCTGCGACATCCCCACCATGAGGCAGCCCGTCGCGAACAGGCCGAGGTGCGAGGTCCACAGGCACAGGAGCATCCCCAGGCCGCTCCAGATACCCGCGACGACGATCGCCCAGCGCTCGCCCCAGCGCATCGTGATGAGCGATGCCGGGATGTTGTTGAGCAGGGAGCCGATGCTGATCAGCCCGACGACCAGCGCGGCCATCGACACCGATGCGCCGAGATCGCGCGCCGTCAGCGGAACGATGGGGAGGATGGCGCCTTCGCCCACGCCGAACAGCAAGGAAGGGCCGAAGGCCGGAACGGCGATCTTCCGGAGGGAAAACGTGGTGGAGGCGGAGGAAGCGGGGGCTGGAGGGGAAGACATGCGGGAGAACAGGATTCGGTCCGGGCCGCAAATACTCAGACCGCCGCCGCGAACGCGAAGTGTGCTTGAAATCCGTCCGGGCCGTAAAAGTGACGCACCGCCGTTTTTCGGAGCAGTCGGCGTTGCCAGAATCGCGCCTTTTGCTTCGCGACACCCTCCGTGCATGAGGTGGGGTGATCCATCCAGATTCATCTTTCCGCTCGTTCCCCGATGGCTCACACCCATTCCAATGCATTCGACGTGCTCATCGTCGGAAGCGGTCTCGCCGGCCTGACGGCCGCCCTGCATCTCGCGCCCACGCACCGCGTCGCGGTGCTCACCAAGCGGACTGTTCCCGATGGCGCGAGCCAATGGGCGCAAGGCGGCATCGCGGCGGTGCTCGATGCCGATGACAGCATCGACAGGCATATCGACGACACGCTGGTGGCCGGCGCAGGCCTTTGCGATGTGCCGGCGACGCGCCTCGTGGTCGAAGAGTCGCCCGGCTGCATCGCATGGCTTCGCAAGCTGGGCGTGCCTTTCACGCTCGAAGATGGCGATTTGCACCTCACGCGCGAAGGCGGCCACAGCCACCGGCGCATCGTGCATGCGGCTGATGCGACCGGTGCCGCGGTCCAACGCACGCTGATCGAGGTCGCGCGACGCGAGCCCAACATCACCTTCTTCGAGCACCACACGCTGGTTGATCTCATTCCTGCACGCAGCCTGGGTCATGGCGCGCCGGCCTGCGCGGGGCTCTACGCGCTCGACGAAGCAAGCGGCGAGGTGGTGGCGTTCAGCGCGCCCGAAGTCGTGCTCGCGACCGGGGGCGCAGGCCGCGTCTACCTGCATTCGACGAACCCCGAGACCGCGACCGGCGATGGCATCGCGGCCGCATGGCGTGCGGGCTGCCGGGTGTCGAACATGGAGTTCATCCAGTTCCACCCGACTTCGCTCTTTCATCCGGAGTCGAACTCCTTCCTCATCAGCGAAGCGGTGCGCGGGGAGGGCGGCATTCTGCGGCTTCCGCCATCGGCCGGCGGCGATCGCTTCATGCCGGCGCACGACCCGCGCGCCGAGCTTGCGCCGCGCGACGTGGTGGCGCGCGCCATCGATGCAGAGATGAAGAAGCACGGGCTGGACTGCGTGCACCTCGACATCTCGTACCAGAGCCCTGAATTCCTGCGTCATCACTTCCCGAACATCCTCGCGCGCTGCGCGCAGCTTGGCATCGACATCACGCGCGAGCCCATCCCGGTGGTACCTGCGGCGCACTACACCTGCGGCGGTGTCGTCACCGACCTGCAGGGGCGTACCGACATTGCAGGTCTCTATGCGATAGGCGAGACGGCATGCACGGGCCTGCATGGTGCTAACCGTCTGGCAAGCAACTCGCTGGTCGAGTGCATGGTGTTCGCGCGGGCTGCGGCCAAGAGCATCGCGAAGCACCCCAACGAGCCGACGGCCGATCCCCTCTCGTGGAAGACCGCATCTGCCAACGCCGCAGATGCCGCAGCGATTGCGGACAGCCTTGGCGACCTGCGCTGCCTGATGTGGAACTTCGTCGGCATCGTGCGCTCCGGTGCGCATCTGGAGCGCGCGTCGAATCGCATCGCCAAGTTGCGCCGCGACGTGGATGCGCTCCATGCGAGCGCCAGGATCACGCGCGACCTGGTCGAGCTGCGCAACCTCGTGCAAGTGGCCGACCTGATCGTGCAGTCCGCGCAAGCGCGCCACGAGAGCCGGGGGCTTCACTACCGCATCGACCATCCCTCGCTCGCGCCCACCGCACAGCCGACGCTTCTTGCGCCCGCGGGCGCCTGACACAGTTTCCGACTTCTGGGACCGACCCCCATGTTCCGAACCCTGCTCAAGTCCAAGATCCACCGCGCCGCGGTGACCGACTGCGAACTGCACTACGAAGGCTCATGCGCCATCGATGAAGACCTGCTCGACGCTGCGGGCCTCGCCGACAACGAACAGATTCACATCTGGAACGTGAACAACGGCGAGCGCTTCGTGACCTATGCGATCCGCGCCCAGCGGGGCTCGGGGATCATCTCGGTCAACGGCTCCGCTGCGCGTCGCGCATGCGTGGGAGACCTGTTGATCATCGCGGCCTTCGGGCTGGTCGGCGAAGAACGCGTCGCCTTGCACAAGCCGAAGCTCGTATTCGTCGATGCGGCGAATCGCATCAAGGAAGTGCACTCGCAAGTCCCGGTGCAGACCGCAGAGACGGAAGCGCTGCCGGCCTGACCGCCCATGCCGACCTCCGAAACCACCGCGCCTTACGGCGCGGCGCGCGGCGCGGCTGTCACTGCGCCACGCAAGGCGGTGACGCTGTCGCGCATCGCGGACATGCATGCGCGCGGCGAGAAGATCGCGATGCTCACCGCCTACGACGCCACCTTTGCGGCGGTGGCTGATGCAGCGGGTGCCGATTGCCTGCTGGTCGGCGATTCGCTCGGGATGGTCTGCCAGGGCCTGGACAGCACCGTCGCCGTGTCGATGGAGGCGATGCGCCATCACACCGAAAGCGTCGCGCGCGGCCTGCATCGTGCTCAGGGCACCGCATGGCTGATCGCCGACCTGCCCTTCGGCAGCTACCAGGAATCGCGCGAACAGGCCCTGCGCAGCGCGATCACGCTGATGCAGGCCGGCGCGCAGATGGTGAAGCTCGAAGGCGGTGGCTGGACCATCGATACGGTGCGCTTCATCGTCGAGCGCGGCGTGCCGGTGTGTGCGCACCTTGGGCTCACGCCGCAGACGGTGCATGCGCTGGGCGGCTACAAGGTGCAGGGCAGGGACGATTCATCCGCCGCACGCCTGCAGGGTGACGCGCATGCATTGCAGGATGCCGGCGCGGCGATGCTCGTGCTCGAAATGGTCCCTGCCAAGCTCTCCGCAAGGATCACCGGCGAACTCGCGCGCTGCGCGACGATCGGCATCGGCGCAGGCCAGGGCACGGCCGGGCAGGTGCTCGTGATGCACGACATGCTCGGCGTCAACCTCGGCAAGCCGCCGAAGTTCGTGCGCAACTTCATGGCCGGCTCGGACGGCATCGAACAGGCCCTGCGGGCCTATGTGCAAGCGGTCAAGGACGGCACCTTCCCTGACGACAACCTTCACGCTTGGTAAGGACACCCTCATGCAAATCGCAAGAACCATCCCCGAACTGCGCGAGATCCTGGGCGGCCGGCGTCGCGCCGCGTTCGTGCCGACCATGGGAAATCTTCACGAAGGCCATCTCTCGCTTGTCAGGACGGCCCGCAAGCTCGGCGAGGTGACGGTCGCGAGCATCTTCGTCAACCGGCTGCAGTTCCTGCCGCACGAGGACTTCGACACCTATCCGCGCACGTGGGAAAGCGACTGCGAGAAGCTGCGCGCAGCGGGCTGCGACGTGCTTTTCGCGCCCGACGAGAAGGCGCTCTACCCTGAGCCCCAGACCTGCAAGGTGCATCCGGACCCGGCCTTGGCGGACATCCTCGAAGGCCACTTCCGTCCGGGCTTCTTCGTCGGTGTCTGCACGGTGGTGATGAAGCTCTTCGCCTGCGTGCAACCGCAGTTCGCGGTCTTCGGCAAGAAGGACTACCAGCAGCTCATGGTGATCCGCCACATGGTGCGCCAGTTCGCCTTGCCGATCGATGTGGTCGGCGTCGAGACGCATCGCGCGGACGACGGCCTCGCGCTGTCATCGCGCAACGGCTACCTGGGCAAGGATGAACGTGTCGAGGCCACGCAGTTGTCACTCTTGCTGCAATCCGTCGCTGCGGCGGTGCGCGAAGGCGAGCGCGACTTCGCCACCATCGAGGCACGCGCAAGGACATCGCTCATGGCGCGCGGATGGAAGCCCGACTACGTGGCCATTCGTCGCCGCAGCGATCTGAAGGCGCCCGTTGCAGGTGACCCTCTGGTGGTGCTGGCGGCTGCGCGGCTCGGGAGTACGCGACTCATCGACAATCTGGAGCTCGACTGAGCCGCTCGTGGCCCCCCTTTACCTCAAATGACCATCAGTTTTGATTTCTCACCGGCCAGCGTGGCCGAACTGGCAAGCGCCGACGTGCGCCGAGCCCTCCTCGAAGACGTAGGCAGCGGCGACCTGACGGCCACGCTGGTGCCCGAAGGCAAGCGCGCCGTGGCCCGTGTGATCACCCGCGAGAACACCGTGCTGTGCGGCGCGCCCTGGGTCGAGGCCGCGTTCAGGCAGATCGATCCGCGGACCCGCATCGTCTGGCAACGCACCGAAGGCCAGCATTGCGAACCCGGCCAGACCGTGTTCACGATCGATGGCGATGCCCGTGCGCTGCTCACTGCCGAGCGGACCGCGCTCAACTTCCTGCAGCTGCTCAGCGCCGTGGCGACGCGCACCGCGCAGTACGTCCGGGCCGTGCAAGGCACGCGCGCCAAGATCGTCGACACACGCAAGACGCTGCCGGGGCTTCGCCTGGCACAGAAGTACGCGGTGAGCGTGGGTGGCGGCACCAACCATCGCATTGGCCTCTACGACGCCATCCTCATCAAGGAAAACCACATCGCCGCGGCCGGCGGCGTCGCCGCGGCACTGAAAGCTGCGGCCCAGGCCGCGTCCGGCGCGCAGTTCGTCCAGATCGAGGTCGAGACCCTGGAGCAGCTCGACGAGGCCCTGCGCCATGGGGCCCGCATGGTGCTGCTCGACAACATGGATCTGCCCACCCTGCGTGAAGCCGTGCGCCGCAACGACGCTGCGGGCGACGCACGCGCCGTGCTCGAGATTTCCGGCGGCGTCACGCTCGAGGGCCTCCGTGCGTTGGCGGAGACGGGCGTGGATCGCATCTCGATCGGTGCGCTCACCAAGGACGTGAAGGCCATCGATTTTTCGATGCGCTTCGCGCAGGAGCAAGCATGAGCGCGGTCTTCGAGGTCGAATTCGAGCAGCCCGTCGGCGAAGCATGCAACACGCAGCACGCCTGGGCGCGCGTGCCAGCCGAGCCGTCGCGAGCAGAGCGCGATGTTCTCAAGGACCGTATCCGCCGCCTCCTGGTGGAACGCAACGCCGTCATGGTGTCGCACTACTACGTACACCCGGATCTGCAGGATCTGGCCGAGGAAACTGGCGGCCTCGTGGGCGATTCGCTGGAGATGGCGCGCTTTGGCCGCGATCATCCCGCGCGCACGCTCGTGGTGTCCGGCGTGCGCTTCATGGGCGAGACCGCCAAGATTCTTTCGCCCGACAAGCGCGTACTGATGCCCGACCTGGGCGCCGACTGTTCGCTTGACCTGGGCTGCCCGATCGACGAGTTCAGCGCCTTCTGCGATGCGCATCCAGACCGCACCGTGCTGGTCTACGCCAACACCAGTGCCGCTGTGAAGGCACGGGCCGACTGGGTGGTCACCTCCAGTTGCGCGCTGGACGTGGTGGGCGCACTCAAGGCCGAGGGCCACAAGATCCTGTGGGCGCCCGACCGCCATCTGGGCGACTACATCCGCCGAGAGACCGGCGCCGACATCGTGAGCTGGCAGGGCGCCTGCATCGTGCATGACGAATTCAAGGCGCTCGAACTCGAGTTGCTGAAGGAGCAGCATCCCGATGCCAAGGTGCTGGTGCATCCCGAATCCGCTGCCGACGTGATTGCGCTCGCCGATGCGGTGGGGTCCACGTCCGCGATCCTTCGGGCGGCCCAGCGCATGGATGCCAAGACCTTCATCGTGGCCACCGACAACGGCATGCTGCACAAGCTGCGCACGCTCAACCCCGGCAAGACCTTCATCGAGGCGCCGACGGCCGGCAACGGTGCAACCTGCAAGAGCTGCGCGCATTGCCCGTGGATGGCGATGAACGGCCTGGCCAACGTGGCAAATGCGCTGGAGACCGGCGCCGGTGAGATCCAGGTGGATCAACACCTGGGCATGCGCGCCCGTGTGCCCATCGACCGCATGCTGGCCTTCACCGCTGCGCTGAAGAAGGCTGCCCCCGTTGGAGCCCTGGTGGCCGGTATGGGCGCGGTGTGATCTAGGTCGAATGGAGCAGCTTTCGCAGCCAGGCGTCGACCGCCGCGGTGGCCGGAAAGTCGGCGCGACCCAGCAAGCGGTTGATCTCCAGATGGCCGATCAGACCCGTGCCCCCGGCGGCGTAGACCTCCGCCGGTATCCCGGCCTGCCCGAGCGCCCTCGCCAGGGCCTCGGATTGCGCCTTTCCGTCGGCGCGATCGATGTGGGCGACGAGGAATGCAGGCGATTCGGGTTTGAAGCTCTGGAGGGCAGGCGATAGCGCACGCTGGCGCGCGGGCTCCAGTCCAAATGCTTCCATGTAGGTTCCGCGCATGAGGCGGCCCGCCGAGGCAACCTGGCGCGGAATGTCATAGCCCGCGCCGTCCAGTGCGACGACGCCGCGAAGATCCGATAGCGACAGGCCCGCCGCCGTCAGGTACCGCGGGTCGGTCCCGACCAATGCCACCAGGTGCGCGCCCGCGCTGTGGCCCATCAGGACGATGCGCGACGCATCGATACCCAGTCGCGCGGCATGGCTCCGAAGCCATGCGACGGACGCGGCCACGTCGGCTGCCTGCTGCTCCACAGTTGCATCGGGCACCAGTCGATAGTTGATCGAGGCGAATGCAAACCCTTCGCGGGTCAGATGCTCGACCTTCTGCATGCCCGTGGCCGTGCGCTTGTCGCCATGCTTCCATCCACCGCCATGGACGAAAACAATGAGTGGCGCGGGCTTGGCAACCCCGGCCGCGGGCCAGAAGTCGAGCTTCTGCAGGGCATCGGCTCCGTAGGCGTGTTCGATGCGCCCGGCGGTCGGCGCCTCCGGCGCGCCAACTGCGCTGTCGGTCAGCGGATCTTCCTGGGGCTGGGCGGCCAGCACCTGCGCCGAAAGAAATGTCGACAGCAGAGTCGAAGCAATCAGGGTTCGTGCGATTCGATGCTTCATCACGATGCTCCCGGCGCCCTGGCCATTTCCCGATAGAGCGGCGGAACCGCCAGCGCAAGCAGCAGCGCCGCGAACGGCACCACGCACACGTAGCCAACGTACTTGAACCCCAGCGCACCCACGGAACCGCCGATCACGAACATGGCGATCAGCCCGCCGGCATTGCGAAGTCGCGACCGGTCGTGACGCACGGGGCGAGTGCTTTCCGACCGACGACGGTTCCAGTAGAGCAACTTGCCGAGCTCCATGCCGAAGTCGGTGATGTTGCCGGTCATGTGCGTCGTGCGGATGCTTCCGCCCGAGGTCTTGGAGACCACCGCGTTCTGAAGCCCCATCACGAACGACAGGAGAAGCACGGTGATCGGCAGCGCAAAAGGCGTCATCCAGCTGAGGGTGCTGGCGCTTCCGAGCACCCCGAACGGCAGCAGCAGAAGCGCTTCCAGCAACAAGGGCGGCGCGTAGACCGTGCGTAGCCGGTGCTGCCGCGCCCAGTTGACCAGGACCGCCGTGACCGCCGCCCCGGCGACGAAAGCCAGGATCGCACCGGCGGCGTTCAACACCAGCCGTGCGTTGCCCAGCACCAGCCCGTCCGCGAACTGGGAAGCGAATCCCGTCATGTGCGAGGTGTACTGGTGCAGCACCAGGAATCCCCCGGCGTTGATGGCCCCCGCATTGAAGGCAAGGATGAGGCCCATCGCGCGGTTGGTCGACGGCGCGCGGTGGCGGTGGGTCAGCAGGTGGATTCGGCGCATCGGCTTGTAACGAGAACGTCTGCGGAGTATGAGCCCGTAAGCGGCGGCTAGGTGCTTTCACTAACTGTCGACGTAATTGTCAACAACGATGTTGACTGTGGTTTCGACAGAGCCTAAATTCCGGCTCACCACCCGCAAGGAGACAAACCGATGCAACCCACCTTGACGGCAGGCGCGACAGCGACCGCCGCAGCACCCGACACCGCCCTCCAGCCCTCGAAGGTCCGCTGGAAGATCTTCCTGATGATGTTGTTCCTCATCTCGATCAACTACATCGACCGCGCCTCGCTCTCCGTGGCCATGCCGCTGATCGCGAAGGAATTCGACATCGGCCCCGCCGTGCAGGGCCTTCTGCTCAGTTCCTTCTTCTGGACCTATGCGCTCATGCAGATTCCGGGCGGCATGCTGGCCGACCGCTTCGGCCCGCGCGTGGTCATTGCCGGCGCAACGCTCGGCTGGGGCTTCTTCCAGGCCATCGCCGCCGTCTGCACCGGCTGGATTCCGCTGCTGCTCACCCGCCTGGGGCTGGGCGCGGCCGAGGCGCCGATCTATCCGGCAGGCGGCAAGCTCAACGGCATCTGGATGACCCAGAACGAACGCGGCCGCGGCGCGACCCTGCTCGACGGCGGCGCGCCGCTCGGGGCCGCATTGGGCGCGATCCTTATCTCGGGCCTGATCGCGATGCTCGGCTCTTGGCGGCTGGCCTTCGTCATCGCGGGCTTCGGCACGGTTCTCGCCGGTCTCTTCGCCTGGAGCTACATCCGCAACCATCCCCGCGAGCACCCCGGCGTGAACGACGCCGAGGCGAAGTACATCGAGGCCAGCCACGCAGCGGACGCGGCGAGCGAGCCGCAGGGCGCCAGCGGCCGCCTGCTCGACTTCCTGCGCTTCCGCTCGGTCTGGGGCATGTTCTTCGGCTGGATGTGCTTCAACGCACTGTTCTACGGCCTGCTCACCTGGATGCCCAACTACCTCTCCAAGGTCCATGGCTTTGACATCAAGCAGATGGGCGGCGCCGTGTTCATCATGTTCTTCTCCGGCTTCGTCGGCGAAATGTTCGGCGGCTGGCTGGCCGACAAGTGGAAGGCGGCCGGCGCGTCGACCTCCAAGGTCCTGCGTACGCTCTTCGGCATCGCCTCCGTCATTGCTACCGTCGCGATCTACACGGTCTCGCAGATCACGAGCCCCGTCGCCGTGGTGGTGTTGCTGTCCGTCACGCTGTTCTTCCTGCGCTGGTGCGGGCTCTTCTGGTGCGTGCCTTCGATCCTCGGCCGCAGGCAGCACGTCGGCTTCCTCGGAGGCACCATGAACCTCGGTGGCAATGTTGCGGGCATCGGCGTGCCGATCGTGGTCGGCCTGATCGTGCAGGCCACCGGCTCCTACTTCCTGGCGCTGATGCTCTTTGCAGCGGCCGGCGCCGGTCTCTTTGTCTGCTCCACGCTGCTCATCGACTACAGCAAGAAGCTTCCCGTCTAGTCCACTTTTCGAGATTCGCGAAATGTCCCAGCAAAAACGCATCGGCGTGTTGACGCCTTCCTCCAACACGGCGCTCGAGCCGTTGACCAGCGCGATGGTCGCCAGCGTGCCGGGCGTCACTGCGCACTTTTCGCGGTTCCGCGTGACCGAGATCTCGATGGGCGACAAGTCGCAGAACCAGTTCGACGAGCGCACCATCCTCGACGCAGCCAAGCTGCTGGCCGATGCGAACGTCGACGTCATCTGCTGGAGCGGCACCTCCGCGAGCTGGCTCGGCTTCGAGCGCGACCGTGCGCTGTGCGCGCGCATCACCGAAGCCACCGGCATCCCGGCGACCACGTCGGTGCTGGCGCTCAACGACCTGCTCGCCGCGCAGGGCGCACGCACGCTGGGGCTGGTGTCGCCCTACGTGGACGACGTGCAGCGCCGCATCGTCGCCAACTATGCGGCGCTCGACATCGAGTGCGTGGCCGAACGCCATCTCGACCTGACGGTGAACTTCTCGTTCGCCGAAGTCGATGCGGATACCCTGCGCAAGATGGTCCGCGAGGTCGCGCAGCACAAGCCCGATGCCATCACCGTGATGTGCACCAACCTGCACGGCGCACCACTCGTCGATGAACTGGAGCGCGAGCTCGGCATTCCGATCTACGACTCGGTGGCCACCGTGGTGTGGAAGGCGCTGAAGATCACCGGCGTCGACACCGCGGTCGTCAAGGGCTGGGGAGGGCTCTTCGCATGAGCGCCGACACCTTCGACCTCGTCGTGCGCAATGCGCGCGTCGCCACCGCGAGCGACACCTTCGACGCCGACATCGGCATCACCGGAGGCCGCATCGTGCAACTGGGCGTGGGATTGCCGAAGGGCCGACGCGAGATCGACGCGGCCGGCGCATTCGTCACGCCGGGCGGCGTCGATGCGCACTGCCACCTCGACCAGCCCATGGAAGCGCCGGTCCGCATGGCGGACGATTTCGACACCGGCACGCGCGCAGCCGCCTGCGGTGGCACGACCACGGTGATTCCGTTCGCGGCGCAGCAAAAGGGCCAGTCACTGCGCGCAGCGGTGCGCGACTATCACGAGCGGGCCGAAGGCCGCGCGCATGTCGACCATGCCTTTCACCTGATCGTCAGCGACCCCACCGAGGACGTGCTCAAGAACGAGCTGCCGCAGTTGATCGCCGAGGGCTACACGTCCTTCAAGATCTACATGACCTACGACGATCTGAAGCTCAATGACGGCCAGATCCTCGATGTACTCGCGGTCGCGCGCGAGCATGACGCGATGGCGATGATCCACGCCGAGAACGCCGATTGCATCGAGTGGCTCACACGCCGCCTCGAAGCCAGCGGACGCACCGCGCCGCGATTCCACGCGCACGCCCGGCCGATGCTGGTCGAGCGTGAGGCCACGCACCGCGCCATTGCACTGTCCGAGCTGGTCGACGTGCCGATCATGATCGTGCACGTCTCCGGCAAGGAAGCCGTCGAGCAGATCCGTTGGGCGCGTTCGCATGGCCTGCACGTGTTCGCGGAAACCTGCCCGCAATACCTCTTCCTCACGGCCGAAGACCTCGGCATCGACGACAGCTACGGCGGCGCGCGCTGCGTCTGCAGCCCGCCGCCACGCAACAAGGACAACCAGCAGGTGATCTGGAACGGGCTCGCCGACGGCCTGTTCACGATCTTCTCGTCCGACCATGCGCCCTTCCGCTACGACGCGCCGGAAGGCAAGAAGCCGGGCGGCGAGGAAGTCGCGTTCCGCCACATCCCCAACGGCATCCCGGGCATCGAGACGCGCCTGCCGCTCTTGTTCTCGCATGGCGTGCTCGACGGGCGCATCACGATCAACCGGTTCGTCGAACTCACCTCGACCAATCCCGCGAAGGCCTACGGCCTGCATCCGCGCAAGGGGACCATCGCGATCGGCGCCGACGCCGATCTCGTGGTCTGGAGCGCGACGCCGCGGCAGGTGCGCAATGCCGACCTGCACCATGCGGTCGACTACACGCCCTACGAAGGCATCGAAGTGAAGGCCTGGCCCGCGGTCACGCTCGCGCGCGGCGAGGTCGTGTGGGACGGCAGCACATTCCATCCCCGCGCCGGGCGCGGACAGTTCCTGCGCCGTGGGCGGCCTTCGCTGCTGCCTGCACCGCAACAGCGAGGCACGCCATGAAGATCCTGCTGATCAATCCGAACACATCCCGGAGCGTCTCCGATCTCATCGAGGCCGAAGCGCGCCGTGCCGCCGCGCCGGACACGCAGATCAGCGTGCTCACCGCGCCCTTTGGCGTGGCCTACATCGAGACGCGCTTCGAGTCGTTGATCGGTGCCTATGCTGCCGCCACGCTCGCCGCCGAGCATTGCGACCAGCACGACGCGATCGTGGTCGCGGCCTTTGGCGACCCGGGCATCGACGGCCTGCGCGAAGTGCTGGACATCCCGGTCGTGGGCCTCACCGAGGCAGCGTTGATGAGCGCCTGCCTTCTGGGCAAGCGCTTCTCGATCGTCGCGATCTCGCACCGCATCACCGCGTGGTACCGCGAATGCGTGGCCGCCAACGGTTTGAGCGACCGGCTCGCGAGCATCCGCAACCTGGACAACCCGCTGAAGGACATCGGCCGCGTGCAGGAAGACCACACCGCGCGCCTCGAGGCGCTGTGCCTCTCGGCCGTGCAGGACGACGGCGCCGACGTGATCGTCATCGCAGGCGCGCCGCTCGCGGGCCTTGCAAGGTCCATCCGGGACCGCATCCCCGTGCCGGTGGTCGACGGCGTGTCGAGCGCCGTCTGCCATGCACAGACGCTGGTGTCGCTCGGCACGCTGCCGGCCCGGCAAGGCAGCTTCGCGCCGCCGCCGATCAAGCCGAACAACGGCCTGCCAGAGGGCATCGCGCGCCTGCTGGCCCGGGACCGCTCTTCGCGATAAGGCCTTGTGGCGACGGCGTCGCATGCCACGTGCACCGTCGCTAAGATCCAACCGCAATGCCAAAGAAATCAAGTTCAATCCCAGAGACAACAACGGCCAGCCCGGGCCGCGAACAGGGCGTCGATGCCATCGCCGAGAAAATCTCGATGGCCATCCTCGAACACCGGTTGGCACCGGGCACCAAACTCGGCGAAGACCGGCTCGCCACCATCTTCGGCACCAACCGCGCCAAGATTCGCGAAGTGCTCACGCGCCTCGCGCACGAGCAGATCGTCGAGTTGGTGCCGCAGCGCGGCGCGCACGTCGCCAAGCCGACCATCGAGCAGGCGCGTGACGTCTTCGAGGCGCGCCGGCTGATCGAGCCCGGCGTTCTGCGGCGACTGATCGGCACGGTCGACGACTTCAAGATGCAGCGTCTGCGCAGGCACCTCGAGCTCGAGGCCGATGCGCGCCAGCGCAACGACGCACGCGCCGTGGTGCGGCTGTCGGGCGAATTCCATCTGCTGCTGGCCGAGTTGGCGGGCAACTCGGCGCTCGCGCGCACCATGCGCGAGCTGTCGACCCTGACGTGCCTGATCATCTCGCTCTACGACGCGCCGACAGCCACCAGCTGCCGCGCGGATGAGCACGAAGAGATCGTCGAAGCCATCAAGCGCAAGGATGCGCGCAAGGCCGAGACGCTCATGCTGCATCACCTGGAGCACATCGAGGAGAGCCTCAAGCTGGATGCGGGCAGCGACGAGGCCGATCTTGAAAGCATCCTGGGCGAATAGGCCCGTTCGTTGCCGATGCCCGTCCGAGTGGGACTGACTTCAGAGGAAATACCGATGAGCGCAACGAAATTCCGAATGGGGCGGCTGGACCACGTGCACATTCGCGTGCCCAACCGTGCAGAGGCGGCAAGGTGGTACGCCGAGCATCTCGGCTTCGAGCCTGTGGAGAGGTTCGACTTCTGGGCCAATGGTTTCGAGGGCGGCCCGCTCCAGATGTCGGCCGATGGTGGTCGGACGATGCTCGCGCTATTCGAAGCGAGCGAAGGGCACCCAATGGTTCGGCAAACACTGGGCGTTGCCTTCAGTCTGGACGCCGACGGCTTCATCGCCTTCGCCCGCTCCCTCCCCTGCGGGATTGCCAGCCCATCGGGTCAGCCGCTCGCTGTAGATGACATCGTCGATTTCGACTTGTGCTGGGCCTTCAACCTGGTTGACCCATGGGGCAATCAGTACGAACTCAACTGCTACGAGTACGACCGTATCAAGACGGAACTCATCGAGGCCGATGGCGTCGCGCCGGAGCGATATTGGCCGCGCGAGCAGTACAGGGACTTTCGAAACCGCTGACCCCTTCGCCCCCCGGGGGGGAACGCGATGTCGTGCGGAACGCTAGTTCACCGTGACCATCACGTGGGTCTCCGGTCCTGCCCGCATGACGTAGTTGACCGGATGGAGCGCCTCGCCGGGACCGCATGCACCTGTCGGGTTCAACATGGCCGCGAGCGCTCCAGGCAGCTTCTTCTTGAACGGTCCGACGGGCAGGCACACGGTGACGTTGGCGACGCCGGAGTTCTTCTCGTCTCTGTCCTTGTAGAACCTGTCGTTGACCTGAAAGGTCTCGGGCCTGTATTGGCCGGCCGCCGTGTCCTTGATGAAGATCGACAGATAGGACTCCCATCGGGTTCCCATGTCGACGTCCATGCAGACACCCGGCTTCATGGTGTACCAGCCTTGAAGCATCACCTGGCAAGTCGATCCGCGAAGCTCGCATCTCGAACCCGGATCATCCGAGTCCTCATGGATGACGGCAAAGACGATGTCCGTAGGTCGTCCATTGCAGAGCTTGTTCGTCCCAGCTGCGTCAGCGTGAGATGCCGCAGCAGAGAGCAGCAGAGCGCCGAACGCGAGATGCACGAGTGATTTCATCGGTTCCCCTGGAGAGTGCGCTTGGCGCTTGACATGGAGTGTGCTCCAACCTTCCAGATCGCGACACGCCACCACTTGCAAGCCGGCTCCTACAGCGCAGTCAGTGACATCGCACATGGCCTTCGCCTGACGCGTCGCAACTTCATTTCCCCGGCAGCGACCGATCCCCTGCCGGAGAACGAGATGAGATTCGTGATCAAGGCGGCCGCATGGCTGGTCGCGCTGAATGTAGTTTTCCTGATCCTCACGATCGCGGTGCAATCGCTCGATGCGGCGAAGATCGAGGCGCGGCTTCGGATGGATGTCGCTTCGGGAGTGCTGGGCCCGGGCAACCAGGTCCCTGGCCCCTTCGGGCACAACCTCGACATGTTCACCGAGTGCATCGCGTTGAGCGCAGGCGCCGTCCCGCCAGACGGCGCCTCGGCGGTCAGGCGCGCTCTCGAGCACCGCTACTTCCCTGGAGCCGAATCCGGCAAGGCCGATCCCTGCGGCGCCCTGACGAGCTATCTCGACGATGACCGTGCCACCGTCCTGATCGCCTCCTATGTGCGCTATTGGCACGGCTACGACGTGTACCTGCTGCCGATGGTGAGGCTGGGAATGCCCCAGAAGCTCCTGCGCTACCTGAATCTGGTCATGGTGACGGTGCTGTGTGTCGGCCTGTTGCACGCGTCGGCTCGATTGTTTCCTCTCCCGGTCATGGCGAGCCTGCTTGTCACGCTCTTCCTGACGGCCGATCTGTTCGCCGTGCCCTTGGTGACCGCGCACGTTGTCGGCTTGCTGGTCTGCTTCGCGACCGCCTGGGCTGCCGCGGTATACATGAAGCTCAAGCCGGACGACAGCGAGGGGCTGAGGTGGATCGCGCTTTTCTCGGGCGCCGTCTTTGCATTCGTCGACTTCCTCGTCAACCCGCCGCTGACGCCCGCCTTGCTAATGTTCCTGGTGATCGCCGCCAGGCGCTGGAATCGTCCGGAGATGCCCGCGAGGTCTGTGCTCGTGACTTCTTCGAGCGTCGGGCTCACCTGGTTCGCCGGCTACCTGGCGACGTGGGCCGGCAAATGGATCCTCAGCGCCATCGTCCTGGGTCCGCGACCCGTGTTCGACGAGGTGTTCGCGAACATCGTGAAACGCACGATCGGAAATCCCGAATCGGAAACTCAGCGCGCGGTTTCACTGCATTTCGGTGCGGCCACACTCGCGAACATCGAGGTGCTCAGCTGGACGCTTCTTTTCGTTTCTCTCGTGGCCGCTGCGGCCATCCTCGCGACCGCAGCGGTCAGGGGGCACCTTTCGTCGGAGCGAGTCCGTGACTTCCTGCTCGTCGCCACGCCCGCCCTGGTCCCGGTCCTGTGGCTGGAGGTGCTCAGGAATCACAGCATCGTCCACGTCGGCTTTGTCTTCCGTGACCTGGGCATGAGCCTGGGCGTCGTCGTGGCGGCGGCCATGTTCGTCCTGGTGGCCGGAAGCCGTGCGGCAGGCCGCGAAGGGCGCCGCACGTCCATACGCACTCGATCCCCAGCATGGTCCCTGGCGTTGCTGCCGACCTCGGCTTCACGCCGTCGTGCAGGCCTCGGGCGCGGCCCATAATGTCGGGCTCGATTCCGAACCGCGCCTGATGACCACATCGCAGCTCTCCGTCTACTTCTTCCTGCAGGCCGCGGCCATCCTGTTCGCATGTCGCATCGTCGGGCGACTGGCCCAGAGGCTGGGCCAGCCCCAGGTGGTGGGCGAGATGATTGCGGGCGTGATGCTCGGTCCGTCGCTGTTCGGCCTGCTCTTCCCGCAACTGCAGCAGGCGCTCTTTCCCAAGCCCACGTTGGGCATGCTCTATGTGGCTGGGCAGCTCGGCGTCGGGATGTACATGTTCCTGGTCGGCACCGAATTCCGCGCCGACCATTTCCGCGAGCGCGCGCGCAGCGCTGTTTCAGTTTCGATGGCGGGCATCCTCGTGCCCTTCGCGCTCGCCTTCGCGCTCACGCCGTGGCTGCATACGGTGCCCGGTCTTTTCGCCGAGAAGGCGCGGCTTTTCGAGGCCACGCTTTTCCTCGGTGCGGCCATTGCGATCACCGCGTTTCCGATGCTCGCGCGGATCATCCACGAGCGTGGACTCTCCGGTACTTCGCTCGGCACGCTTGCGTTGACTGCGGGCGCCTTCGATGACGCGGCCGCGTGGTGCATCCTTGCGATCGTCCTGGCGAGCTTCAGCGGTGCCTGGGGCGGCGCATGGTTCGCCATTGCCGGCGGCGTGGGCTACGCGCTCTTCATGGTGTTGGTCGGCTCGCGCTGGCTGCGTCGCCTGGGGCGCAACCTTGCTGCGGACAAGCCGCTTCCTTCCAGTGTGCTGGGGGCGGTGCTCATTCTGTTCTGCCTGGGGGCGTGGGCGATGGACGCCATCGGCATCCATGCGGTCTTCGGCGGCTTCCTTCTCGGCGCGTCGCTGCCCAAGGGGGTGCTGACGCAGAAGCTGCGCGAGCAGCTGCAGCCCTTCGTCGTCCTGTTCTTCCTGCCGATGTTCTTCACCTATTCGGGGCTGAACACGCGCCTCGACATGGTGATGCAGCCCGCGCTGATGCTGGCCGCCGTCGCCATCCTTTTCGCTTCGTTCGCGGGCAAGGGCATCGCCTGCTGGGGCGCCGCCCGTCTGACGGGCGAGAACAATCGCGACGCGATGGCCATCGGCGCACTGATGAACGCACGTGGATTGATGGAGCTGATCATCATCAACATCGGATTGCAGGCGGGCGTGATCGAGCCGGGGCTGTTCGCCATCCTCGTGCTGATGGCGATCCTGAGCACGCTGATGGCGACGCCGCTGTTCAACTGGGTCACGCGGGAGCGCCTTGCGGCGCCCTCCGTTCGATTCCGATAAGGCGGCTCAGCCCGCCGCGCGTCCTGCGGTCCGTCTTTGTGCGCCGGTGGGCCGCCGGGAGAGTGCCAGGTTGGCGGTCATCATGGCCGCGACGAGCGTGACCAGCCACGAGAAGTAGACCCACAGCAGAAGAAGAGGAAGCGTGGCGAAGGCTCCGTAGAGCGCCTTGTAGGTCGGCACCTTGACGAGGTACGCGGTGAAGCCGCGCTTGCCGAGCTCGAATGCGGCGCTGGCGACCAGGCCCCCCGCGACGGCATCACGCAGACGCACCTGGGTGTTCGGCACCAGATAGAACAGGCTCGTGAGCGCAACGAACCCGAGCAGGAACGGGCCGAGGTCGAGCAGGAATGCGAGCGCGCGCGGCAGCGTGCCGATCAGCCCGGTCGATGCGCCCAGCAGATACGACGTCGCCCACAGACTCAGGCCGATGACGGGCGGCCCCACCGCAATCATGAGCAGGTACAGGCCGACACGCCGCAGGAACGGCCGGTTCTTGCGCACCTGCCACATCTGGTTCAGCGCGTTCTCCACCGTCAGCAACATCGCCACCGCGGTGACGAGCAGGAAGATCGACCCGATCCAGGTCAGTCCGCTCGCGTTGGCCGCGAAATGGTTGAGGTAGCGGAGCACGGTCCGCGCGATATCGGCAGGAAGCAGCTTGACAAGCAGCAATTGCTGGAGAGCCTCCTTGAGCTGCCTGAAGACGGGGAAGTGCGTGAGCAGCGCGAGGCTCGCCGCCAGCAGCGGCACGCTGGAGAGCAGCGTCGTGAACGTCAGGCTCCCGGCGACCTGGGGCAGGCGCTCCTTCCTGGCGCGCTGGATCGTCAGGCGGGTGAGGGTGAACATGGATCGCTGAAAGATGAATAGTCGAAAAAGCGGGACCCGCGATTGTCGCGGCCCGGCGCATAATTCGCTCCCCCCGTTCGGGAGCCCTGACATGGAACAGCTCGATCAAGCGAAGGTCGTCTCCGTGCTCAACCGGTTGCTTGAGGCTGAGCTGGCCGGCGTGGTGCGCTACACGCACTATTCGTTCCTGGTGTTCGGCTTCGGTCGCATCCCCATCGTTTCGTGGCTGCGCGATCAGGCCAGCGAATCGCTGCTGCACGCGCAGCAGGTGGGCGAATGGATCACCACGCTGGGCGACTATCCCTCGCTTGCGATCGGGCCGCTGCTCGACTCGCACCAGACCGACATCGCCGCCATGCTGCGCGAATCGCTCGAGACCGAGCTTCGCGCGCTCGCGCTCTACCGCGAACTGCTGTCGCTCGTGGAAGGCAAGTCGGTCGCGCTGGAAGAGTTCGCCCGGCAGATGATCCATACCGAGGAACTGCATGCGGCCGATGTCGACAAGATGCTGCGCAAGCCCGGCGCCGTGGGCACCACAACGTCAAAGCCTGCCTGACGACGGCTCTGGCTATTCCATCGCGATTCCGGCGCGGTGCGCGAGCGCACGGTAGCGCGCGATCTCGCTCTCCATCTGCGTGCGGAACGCGGCGGCGCCGATGGCGACGGGCTCCATGCCCTGTGCCTTCAGTTGCGCCTGCAGTGCAGGGTCGGCCATCACCGCGGTGAGTTCGCGCGACAGTCTTTCCACCACCGGGGCGGGTGTCTTCGCGGGCGCGGCGAAGCCGTACCAGGCATCGAAGGTGGCATCGGGCAGCTTCTGTTCGGCCAGCGTCTTCACGTCGGGCAGCAGGCTGGAGCGGCTCGCGCCCACGATGCCCAGTGCGCGCAGCTTGCCGGCCTTGACGTGGGGCGCCACGGTGGCGACGGTGTCGATGTCGATATCGATCTCGCCGCTGATCGCCGCGAGCGTGCTCTGCGCGCTTCCCTTGTACGGAATGTCCTGGAGCTTGATGTCGGCCGCGAGCGCGAACAACTCGCCCGCGAGGTGCGGCCCGGAACCGGTGCCGAAGGTCGCGTAGCGGATGCCCTGCGGCTTTGCCTTGGCGGCGGCGACGAGTTGGTCCACCGTCTTCCAGGGCGCGTTCTGCGCCACCACCAGCACCAGCGGCGTGCGCGCGACGATGGCGATGGGTGCCAGATCGCGCATCGGCTCGTAGGGCAGCTTCGCTCGCAGGGCAGGGTTGACGGTAAAGCTCGTGGAACCCGACAACAGGAGCGTGTAGCCGTCAGGCGCCGACTTGGCGACCGCATCGGTGCCGATGATGGTCGAGGCGCCGGGACGGTTGTCGATCACCACCGGCTGCTTGAGCCGCTCGCTCAGCTTCTGCCCGAGTGCGCGCGCCACGAGGTCGGTGCCCCCGCCAGGCGGAAAAGGCACGATCAGCCGGATCGGTTTCGCGGGCCAGGCCTCTTGTGCAAGGCTGATGGCAGGGCTGAGCACGGTGGCGGCGAGCGCGAGCGACTGAAGGAAATGCCGCTTGTTCATCATCGGGAAGGACTTTCTGTAGCTGTGAGTGGTGGGTTGGGTGTGGATGCAGCCTCAGGCGCAGGCTGCCAGCGCGCCCTCTCGCCAGGGCGCATCCGCCTCTCCGAGGTCCCAGTAGAGGCCGGCCATCATCTGGAGCCCTTCGCGGGCCACTGGCGCGAGCAGGTGCTCGTGCGGTGCGTGTTGCGCGCACGCGGGATACGAATGCGGCACCCACAGCGTCGGCAGGCCGAGCACGCGCGCGAAGATGTCGTTGGGCAGCGAGCCGGCGAGATTGGGCAGCAGATCGACAGGCTGCCCGCTGCTCGTCTCGATGGAACGGAGCGCCCAGTCGACCCACGGGTTGCTCAGATCGAGCCGCGTGGCCGCGCCGCTGAGCGTGACCTCCACTTCGACCTGCCCGAAGCCGTGCGCCGCCAGATGGTCGCGCACGATGCGTTCGAGGTCCTGCCAGGGCGTTCCCACCACGAAGCGCAACTGGCAATGCGCCACGGCCTCGGACGGGATCGCGTTGACCGGGCGTTGCGGCGCGCCGGCGCCCAGGGCCAGCACCTCGAGCGTGTTCCAGCCCACGAGCCGCTCGGCCGGCGTGAGGCCCGGTTCACCCCAGTCGGCGCTGAGTTCGGGATCATCGGCGTCGCCCCCGATCTCCAGGGTCGCGACCGCACGGCGCAGGGCATCGCTCATCGGCGGTGGGCGCAATGCATCGACGAGGATGCGCCCGCGCGCATCCACCAGCGTGGCAATCGCATGCGCCAGCACGGTGGCCGGATTGCTGAGCACGCCTCCCCAGTTGCCGGAGTGATAGCCGCGCTCGCGCGCCTTGAGCCGCAGCGTGAAGTTGACCGCGCCGCGCGAGCCGAGAAAAAGTGTGGGACGCGAGGCGCGTACGCGCGGTCCGTCGCTCGCGATGAAGAGGTCCGCCGCGAGATCGTGCCGGCGCAGCGCACAGACCGCTTCGAGGCCGGGCGAAGCGGCTTCTTCGCCCGTCTCGATCAGCCAGGTGACGTTGTAGCCAAGGCGCCCGTCACGGGCCTTGAGCGTCGCTTCGAGCGCGCCGAGTGCGATCGTGTGCTGGCCCTTGTTGTCCGCGGTGCCGCGGCCGTACCAGCGCTCGCCCCGCGCCACCAGTTGCCACGGCGAAAGACCGTCGCGCCAGAGCGCGTCCTGGCCGCTCACCACGTCGCCATGGCCGTAGCTCAGCACGGTGGGCAGGCGCGGGCCTTCCACCCGGTGGGCGATCAGGAAGGGCCCGCCGCCGGCAACGGGGTTGGCGACGATCTCGCATTCGAAGCCGAGCGGCGCGAGGCGCGGCACCAGTTCGTCCTTCAGGTAGTCCGCCAGTGCGGGCGAGACGCTGCCGGTGTCGCTCTCGGTGCGCAGCGCCACGCGGCGGGAGAGATCGTCGAAGAAGCGGCCGCCGTCGAAATAGGCGCCGGCCAGGGCAAGGGCATCGTGTCGGTCCATGTGGAGTTTTTCCATCGCGGGGAATCACGCAAGTAGAAGGCCGGATCGGCATTGCCGGCGCTATCGATTTGGCATACTGCCGTTGCCTCAAAGGCAACACCAGGACCCCATGCATCCCTCGTTGCTCAGCATCCCGATGCGCTACTTCATGGAAGTGGCGCAGGCCGGCTCCGTCAACCAGGCGGCCGCGCGCCTGTTCGTGGCCGCCTCGGCCGTCAGCCGCCAGATCGCGAAGCTGGAAGACGGCCTCGGCACGCCGCTCTTCGAGCGCAACCGCCAGGGCATGGTGCTCACGGCTGCCGGACAGCGGCTGGCTGGGCATCTGCGCAATACGCTGCTCGACGCGGACCATGTGCTCGACGAAGTGCGCAGCCTGGGCGGCCAGGCAGCGGGCCGTGTGCGGATGTGCTGCACCGAAGGCTTCGCGAGCGGCTTCATGCAGGCCTTGATGCGCGACTTCCAGCAGGCGCATCCCGCAGCGGGCATCGAACTGCACGTCGGCGCGCCCGAGGAAGTAAGCCAGCGGCTGCTGCGCGGCGAATCGGACATCGGCCTGAAGTACGTCGTGGCGCCGGAAGCCGGCCTGCGCGTGGAGCACACCGCGTCCGCACCCGTGCTGGCCGTGATGCGGCCCACGCACCCGCTGGCGCGTGGGCGTCAGGTGGAACTGGCGCGGGCGGTGCGCTTTCCGCTGCTGGTGGGCAGCCCGGGCGTGACGGCGCGGCAGTTGCTCGACCTCGCGTGCAGCGCGCAGGGGCTGCAATACCGCCCGCTCTTCGTGAGCAACTTCTCCGCCGTGATGCTGCCGCTGCTGCGCGAGCACGACATCATGCTGTCGGGCCAGCTCACCGTTTCGAGCCTGATCGAAGCGGGCACGGTGGTGGCGCGGCCTTTCACCGAGCCGATGCTGCAGCAGAGGCGCCTGCAGGCGCTGTCGCTGGAAGGCCGGACCCTGCCGCCGCTGGTGCGGGATTTCGTTCGCCAGATGGTCGACGCAATCGGTGCGCAGGGGCGCCGCAAGCTCGGCCGTGCTGCGCCTGCGCGCGCTGCGACGAAGTCTGTATCGTTGCGCCGATGAGCACGCAAGCAGACATCTTCGGACAGCCCAGGATCGACTGTCACTGTCACGTCTTCGATCCCGACCGCTTTCCCTATTCGGCCGACGCGGCCTACCATCCGTCGGGGGGAGAGACGGGCACCGCGCGGTACTTCGAAGAGGTCCTGGCCGCGCATGGCGTTCGACACGCGCTGCTCGTGCAACCCAACTCGGGCTACAACGCCGACAACAGTTGCATGCTCGATGCGATCCGTCATGGTGCGGGCCGCTTCAAGGGCGTCGCGATCGTGTCGCCCGATGCGTCGGTGTCGCAGTTGCAGGACCTTCGGGCGCAAGGAATTGTCGGCGTCGCGCACAACTTCGCATTGCTCGGCGAGGCCTTCTACGATCCGTACGACGCGCTATGGGATCGGCTGGCGCAGCTCGACATGTTCGTTCAGGTGCAGGTGCGCGACGACCAGATGGCCGGGCTCGGCGCAAGGCTGCGGGGTTGCGGCGCGCGCATCCTGGTGGATCACCACGGCCGTCCCGATGTGCGGGCCGGTATCGGTGGCGCGGGCTTCCGGGCGCTGCTCGGGCTCGCGGAAACATCGCGCGCTTATGTCAAGCTCTCGGGATACGACAAGTTCTCGCTCGAGGCGTTCCCCTTCGACGACGTGCTGCCGTTCAGTCAGGCGCTTCTCGCGCACTTCGGACCGGAGCACTGTCTGTGGGCCTCGGACTGGCCGCATCTGCGGGCCGTTCGCCGTCTGGACTACGGGCCCTTGCTCGCGCTGTTCATGAAGCTCGTCCCCGATGAGGATGCGCGCGCATCGATCCTGTACCACACGCCTCGGCGTGTCTTCGGATTCGGCCGTGAGTGATCCCGCGAGGGTCTGGATTCAGCGCTCCAATGCGCCCCCGGCGAGCCAGGCGGCTCCGCGGCGGTAGAGGTCCTGAACCGCGTCACCCTTGAGCATGGGCATGTCCATCTTGACCGTGTAGCCGATGCGCGTCTGGATCAAGGCAAGGTGGCGATAGCCCTCGGGCATCCTGGCAAGTGCGGCCTGGTCGAGCACCACGGTGGCCGACGGGTCCACCGGGTCGATGCGGTCCTTCTCGTAGATCGGCTGGCGATGCAGCAGCTTCCATGGGCCTTCGTGCCGTACGACGAAGTCATAGAAGCGTCCGGTGCACACGACGTCGCACAACACGCCGTCCACTTCGCCGCGTTGCGAGATCGTCATCTTGGTTTGCGCGATGGCGCGATCGCCCGCGATGTCGATCGCCGAGCCGCCAAGGAAGTGAAGAATGCTCACGCCCTTGGCCCAGCCTTCCTTGGTCACGCGAATGAAATCCGTGAAGGGGCCCTGGAACCAGGTTGCCATCATCACGCCGTCCGGATGCCAGACGGTAGCGAAACGATCCCAGTCGCCCGCGTCGCGCCAGACGGCCCAGCGCTCGATCATCTGGCGGATTTCAAGTTCGTTCTTCAGCGTGTCGTTCATGTCTGTGCGTCTCCTGGAGAGGAATCGTACCGCCCATGGGAACGCCGAAGAGCGGCGAGCTCTCGCTCAGGCGCTCAGGTCACCGGCGCCGGATTGAACAGCACCAGGGCGTTGTGCAGCTTCCACTGCTCGGCCCAGGTCTTCTTCCTGCCGCTGGCGACGTCGAGCATCAGGCGGAACAGCTCCCAGCC
>JAGIAI010000059.1 GCA_017744935.1 Variovorax sp. | reverse complement strand
AGCCGCTGTCGCCGAACGCGTAATCCAGACCGCCCTGGATGGCGGGCTTGAACCAGCTTGTCTTGGCGAAGTCGTTGCGCCCGAGCACATCCTGGTCCTGGCCACGGAACTTGTAGTTCGTCGTCACGGACACGTTGCCCGTGAGGTTCGCGGCTGGGGCCGCTGCCTGCCCTGTGGCAGCGTCGGGGGTTTGTGCGCTTGCCAGCATCGGCAAGGCGAGAGATATCAAAGAAAGCGTTTTCGCGAAAGCTTGTTTCATTCTTGACGAGAGATTTGAAGGAGCAGAAAGCGTAGGGCTGCACCTATAAAAGCCACGTAAAAAGCGAGTCGCTGCGCGTAAAGATGTAGCCGTAGGCAATGCAGGGCCTCGCAAAGCTGCATAGTCCGATCAGCAATGAGAGGTGACACATGCTCTGGCAATTCATCGTTGGCGGCATCGTCTGCGTGCTCAACGTCGCAATCCACGCGCTCGTGAAGACGACGGCAGTGCGCGTCGCCCACCGCGAGGGTTCGAAGAAGAGAGCAAATCCCTCCCTGTTCCTGATCATCGTCCGGACTGGCGGTTGCTCGGTCCGTTGACAGCGATGAACGGCGTCCTGCTCTTTGGATGGTCGACGGCCGTGATCTTCGAAGTGCTCCGAAAGGCACTGGAACGCACGGCAGACGCGTTCTGAGCAGCACCGCCAAAACCCGCTGCTCCGACATGAACGACGCCCACTCGAAGGCCAGTTCCCTGGTCGCCAACTGGCGACCGAAGCCAATTCTCGAAGTCCATGAGGCGCGCACGATCGAGGAAGAGTTCTTCAGGCTGACGTTTCCTGGCCCTTACCTGGTTGCCGTCACCTTCTATCGCGTCGATGGACGCCCGGACCTCATGCGCGTGCGCTCGGTCAACTGGCGCCCGCAGGACAAGCCCAACGGAATCTTTCGGATTGAGGATTGCCGTGAGTTCTACCGGCGGTTGAGAAGGGCAGGGTTTGCGTGAGCCCGCGCGCCCCCCCCAACTTCTCCCTTCGCCGTTCTTTCCAAGCATCACCAGCGCCGCGAACCCGCAACGGCGGTCAACAGCGACGCGTGTTCTAGCGGACCGCACACGCACTCACCACCGGAGCGCGGCTCATTGATCCCCGCGCCACGGTGTGATGCGCCTGTTTGCCTGACTGAATGCTGACCATGACCCTTCCCTTGACCTGAAGGCGTCGGCGTCTGCATCATCCGAATCCGTCCGTCTCCCGCACGCCGAGTGCGGACCTTCGGACGCGAGGAGGGGTCATGATTGGTCGTCGTCGACTTGTCTCCGGGTTCGCATGTGCCATCGGTTCGGCTGCCTTGGCCCAGGTTCCGCGTCGGACGTATCGCATCGGCTACATCGGGCTCACGGCAAAGAACTCCGCTGACGATGAGCGGATCTTTGCAGCGTTCATCCACCGGCTGGGTGAACTCGGCTTCGTGGTGGGCACGAACCTCATCATCGATTGGCGCTTCGCAGAAGGAAAGAACGAACGGTACGCAGAGTTCGCCAAGGAGATGCGGGACAAGGGCGTTGACCTGGTCGTCGGCAATTCGACGGCCGCACGTGCCGTGGTCGATGTCGGCGGCAACATTCCTGTAGTCATGTTCGGCGTCATCGACCCGGTTGGTACGGGCCTCGTCGCGAGCTTTGCTCACCCGGGTGGGCAAGTCACCGGTATGTCGGGCTTCTCCGGCGACCTCGTTCCGAAGCAGATCGAACTGTTGAAGGCCGCGGCTCCGGGCGTCACGAAGATCGCGCTTTCGCGCTGTCCGGAATGTGGGCGGCTGTCGGGCCTGAGCACCGCAAGCATCGAGGCGGCTTTCGATAGCTACCGCGAAAGAGCGCGATCGCTTGGACTTTCCGCGATCACGCTGGACATCAATGCGGTCACCGATTTCCCCGCCGCGGTTTCCGTCATCAAGAGCGAAGGAGCGAATGGCGTGCTCCTCCTTCCGCAGCAGATGAACGCGAAGCTGCGGGACGACTGGGTGGCTTTCGAGGCAGAGCAACGCATACCGGTGATCACGGGCTATCGCGGCCTGGGATGCCTCCTGTCATACGGACCAGACGCCGCAGCAATGTTTCGTCGCATGGCGGAGATGGTGGTGCAGATACTCAATGGCGCGAAGCCTGGCGACCTGGCGCTGGAGCAACCGACAAAGCTCGAGTTCGTTGTCGACCTGAAGGTTGCCAGGGCGATCGGCTTGACCATTCCGCAGAGTGCGCTGCTTCGGGCGGACGACGTCATTTCGTGAGTGGTGGAGATCACCATGAGATCCATGAATGTCGCGATGGGACTGCTCGTGCTGCCGGTCGCACTGATGGCTGGATGCGGAGGAGGGGGCGGCGGGTTCGCATTCAATACCGGCTCTCAGCCGCCCGAAGGGCTCACCTACCGCGACGCATCGGTGGTCTACGCGGAGGGGACGCCGATCGTCCCCGACGCGCCGACCTCGAGCGCGGGTCCGGCCACGCGCTACAGCATGCGGCAAGCCCTGCCTTCTGGCCTGAGTCTCGACCCGACGACAGGCGTCATCACCGGCACACCCACGGGGACATCCCCCGCGACCGTCTACGAAGTCATCGCGAGCAATCCATCGGGCAGCACCACGACGCGCGTGGAAATCGAGGTGAAGGATCACGTCATCGCACCAGATGAACTGAGCTATCTCGCAAGTGCGATCGTCTACACGACGAACGAGCCGGTGACGCCCAACACGCCGTTGTCCGATGGTGGGGAGATCACCGAGTTCGTCGTGCAGCCTCCACTGCCCGCCGGGCTTGCCATGGACCCGCAGACGGGCGTCATCACCGGAACGCCCGCGCAGGACTCGCCACCGACGGTCTACACGATCACGGGCAGCAATAGCGCCGGCAGCACGCAGACGCAGATCACGCTCGAAGTGCGCGCGCAGGTCATGCCGCCGAGCGGGTTGGACTATTCGGACACGGAGCCCGTGTACACGGTCGGCGTTCCTGTCGTCCACGACGAACCGCAGTACTCCGGCGGCGAGGCCGACTCGTTCTCCGTATCGCCCGCGTTGCCGCCGGGGTTGAGTCTGAATTCGACCACCGGGTCGATCAGCGGCACGCCGACGACACCGCAGGCCGCGACGACATACACGATCACCGCCACGAACAGCGCGGGCAGCATCGCCGTGCAGCTCACGATCGAAGTGCTCGATGTCTCACGCGGCGAGTGGGT
This sequence comes from Variovorax sp., assembly GCA_017744935.1. Taxonomy (GTDB): domain Bacteria; phylum Pseudomonadota; class Gammaproteobacteria; order Burkholderiales; family Burkholderiaceae_C; genus Variovorax. Next base: position 51,593 of record JAGIAI010000059.1, on the reverse strand, counting down.
GCCGGCAGACGCCATGAACGGCAAGGGCCGCATCCGCCACACCACGACGCTGCTCGGCAACGGCAAGGTCCTGGTGGCGGGCGGGTTCGGCCCCGGTGGCGCGCTGACGTCGACGGAGATGTACGACCCGGCTGCGGACCTGTGGTCGCCGGCCGGGAATCTGAGCCAGGAGCGGCAGAACGCGACGGGCACGCTGCTGCGCGATGGTCGGGTGCTGCTCGCCGGAGGATTCGGTCGTGGAGGAGGCACTTCGACCGCCACGGCCGAGGTGTTCGACCCTGCAACGGGTACGTGGTCACCGACAGGAAGCATGAGCCAGCCGCGCGACACGCACACCGCGACGTTGCTCGCGGACGGCCGTGTGCTCGTTGCGGGCGGAGAAGACGCCTCCGGCGCCGCGCTGTCATCGGCCGAACTGTACGACCCCGCCGCGGGCGCATGGTCGCCAGCGTCCGGCATGAACGGGGCACGCGCCTTCCATACCGCGACCCTGTTGAACGACGGCCGCGTGCTTGTGGCGGGCGGCCTGGGCAGCGGCGGATCGCGCGCCGCAAGGTTGGCTTCAGCCGAGCTCTACGACCCTGCGAGTGGCCTCTGGTCGCCGACAGGCAGCATGGGGCAGGGCCGCAGCCTGCAAGGCGCCGCGCTGTTGCGGAACGGGCGCGTGCTGGTCGCTGGCGGCAACGACGGCAAATCCGCACTCGCCTCGACCGAGGTCTTCGATGCGGCAGCGGGCACGTGGTCGCCGGCCGGGCCGCTCGCGCATGCGCGCTACTTCCACACCGTCAGCGCCACGGCCAATGGAACGGTGATCGCGGCGGGCGGTGGCGATAGCAAGACGCTCGCTTCCACGGAGGTCTTCGATCCGTCCGCAGGCAGTTGGTCGGCGACGGGCGACCTGGTGCACGCGCGCGCTTCGCACACGATGACGCTACTGCCGGATGGCAGGCTGCTCATTGCAGGCGGGCAGGGCAAGGGCTATCTGTCTTCGTCAGAGTTGTTTCATTGATCAACTCTTCTTCTCCACCGGCGGCGGCGCCCACTTGCCATCCATGATTTCCGGCTGTGGCCAATAGGCACGCAGGAAGAGTTCGAAGTCGCCGGTCGGTGCCGGCAGCCAGTTGTTGACTTTGTCGTCGGACGGCCGCGCGTTCTGCACGTAGATGGTGAGCGAGCCATCCGGGTTGTAGGCCAGGGTCTTGTTCTTGGTGCCCAGCGAATAGCGGTTCAGCGCGTTGGGCGCGAAGAAGTGCGTCGTAGAGCGTGACGGACCAGACGGCGATTGTGCATGTTCACCAGAGGCCATCCCCACACGTAGGCCATCGACGCCACGGTCTGCACGTATCCCTTCGGCAGTTCGGTGCCCGCGACAGGGCCTGGCGGAAGGGCGGCGCGTGCAGCGGCGTCCGGCGACGCTTGCGCGCCTGCGGTCGTGCACTTTGGGGCAACGCCAGTGCCCCATTCGTCACGCGCTGCCCACCAGCGCGTTGATCGCGCCACCCGCAATGCCGGTCACGATCACCACCGAGATGCCCGATTGCACCAGCATGAGCATCTTGGCGGTGCGCGTCAGCGGCAAGGCATCCGTCGGGCTGAATGCGAAGTTGGTCGTGAAGCCGATGAACAGGTAGTCCGCATAGCCGGGCGACCAGTTCTCGTAGTGCGGCAGCGGGCCTCCGCGCTGTGGAAACAGAAATGCCCAGGGTTCGTCTTCGAGTGGGTCTTCCTCCACGCCCGGCGGATCGACGATCCAGTACCAGATCGAAAAGATGAACATGTTCGAAAGACTCATCAACGCCGCGTCGATCAGCAGCGACGCGGCAGCCTGCCGCAGCCCTCCGAGAACACGCATGAGCGCGATGACGTCCAGCAGCAATGCCAGCGTGAAGTAGGCATTGGCGGCAATGATGACGAGGAACAGCACACGTTTGCGGCCCAGCAGCCACAGCAGCGCGAGAAGCAGTAGCAGTGCGATTCGAAGCGCAAAGAACACGGGTATGTACACGTGGAACGCACCCGGCTCGAGGTTGCTCAACGCGCCTTCTCCCACGCTGTAGGAAATCCCGGCCTGCAACCCGGTGACGAGCCACATGACCAGCACCACGACGCCAAGCGAGGTGCCCCGGGCGTGCAGGAAGTTCATCGAGGCACCTACTCCGGAAAGAGCAGGGTCGCCACCAGGCGGAAGCCCCAGCCATGCGGCCCGGCGTCGGTGTTCACGGCCCAATAGCGCACGCCGCCTCCGAGACTGATGCGCTGGTCGCCGACCTTGATGAGCTTGGTGACCAGCGCATTGACCGGCACCTGCCAATCCTTGTTGCTCCAGTCGTAGGTGGATTCGGAGTTCAGCGTGTAGGTCCACGCGTCCTTCGTGGTGTACGAGAGAAACGGCTGGATGAACGTGCTGCTCACCGGCGGCCGCGACTGCACGCCCCCGCCGCCCCAGATGTGGTTCGCCAGCGCGCCGAAGGTCCAGGCGCCATCCTGCTTCAGCACGACAGCGGTGGGGCCCGCGCCCCACTTGCGAGCGCTCAACTCGGGCTCGGTGCCGGTGGGCAGCAGCAGGACCGGGCCGACGCCCCAGATCAGTCCACCGGGGCCCGGCGCCTTGGGCGAGAAGAAGAAGCTCTGCGTGGTGTCGCCGAGCCCGGACTGGCTCGATCCTGGAACGACGTCGGTCTGGCTCACCACGGGCACGATCGTGCGGCTGATGACGTTCCACTCCGCGTTGAGCGACATCGGCACGACCGGCTGGAAGTTCATGAGCGTCTTGTGCCCGTCGTCGCTGCCGATCTTGCGGTCGTAGTTGAACTGGAACGGCACGCTGATCAGCGCGGCGACGGGGTTCGACAGCTTCCTGGCCAGGTCCTCGTCGCTTTGTGCGTGCGTCGCAAGCGGTGCGGCCGCCAGAGTGAAGCAGATGACGCGGCGAAACGCTGCGGACTGGTTCGTTGCGACCCGCATTGAAGACCCCGCTTCTCTTGATGACTGCTCCGACATGGAGCCTCAAGGCATTTTGGGGATCGGGCGGATGTACCGTCTATTGCACCTTGGTGCAGCGCGGCCTGTGTCAGGCGCTCAGCCGGACTTCCGCTGGAAGACCATTGCCGAGAGCACGCCGTCCTTGAGCACGACGTGATGAAAGATCCCGGCGATGGCGTGCAGGCCGGCCAGCCACATGATCGAATCGCCGAGAAAACCGTGCACGTCACCCCAATCGGCGAGACCCGCGATGGGCGATTCGGCAATGAGAGGCATCTTGTCGACGCGTACGCCACCCAGCAGCGTGAGCGGATGACTCTCGCTCCCCAGGGCCAGGAACGCGGTCGCGGGCAGTGCAAGGAGCAGCACCCATAGCGCGGTGTTCATCACCTTGGATGCCACATGCATCCACCCGGGCATCGCGAAACGTGGCGCCGCCGGGCGAAGTGCCACCCAGACAAGGCGCAGCACGGTCAGCACCAGCACCAGAATGCCGAGTGACTCGTGCCAGACGATGTCGATGCGGGTCGCGGGGTCGACCCCCTGGCGCATCAGACGGCCGAAGCCACCCGGCCCGAGGATGAACGCGATGGTCACGACCACGGCGGTGACCCAATGAAAGAGCTGGCTGAGACGGTCGTAGTGGAGAGAGGAGTTCTGATTCATCGTCGTGGCGGTGTATCACAAGGCAGCGCTTTTCGTTCATCCCGAAGGGCGGCATCATCCGCACGATCGAACGTGGAGGCCCCCATGTCACTGACAGCGCCCATCACCGACGCGAACCCCACTGTCGCCGAAATGGAAACCCTGGTCGCGCGGTTCCGTTCGCTGCGTGCGACGGACGACTATGTCGATGCGGGCATCCCGGGTTGCGAGCGGACGACCTACCGCGTGTTGGGAACGCCGCCGGCCGCACCGCTGCAGGCGGAAGGCTTCCATCTCAACATCGTCCGCTGCGAGCCAGGCAAGTCGGCGCCGCTCCACAACCATCTGACGCAAGAGGTGTTCGTTGCGCTGTCCGGGCGCTGGGAGGTGTTCTGGGGTCCGGCGGGCGAGCGCAGCGTGGTGCTCGAGACATGGGACACGATCGCGATCCCGCCGGGCGTGTCGCGTGGCTTCCGCAATGTCGCGACCGAGCCCGCGTACCTGATGGGCATGGCAAGCGGGCAGGACCCGGGCAACATCAACTGGCCTGCGCAGGTTCGCGCGGCGGCGGAGGCGGTGGGCGTCTCGTTGCCTTGATGCGCAGGCTCAGGCCGCCAGCAGAAGCAGCGCAAACCCGATCGCGCCCACTGAGAAAGGCCAGAAACGACCTTCGCGCTCGTCGGGCAACTCCGCGCGCAGGCTGGTGATGACCACGCCGCCGGCCAGCACGGCGAAGAGTCGCGCGACCATCGCTTCCGACATCGGCATCAGCCCACCGACGAGCCAGCCAGCGAGAACGCTCGATGCAAGGATCCAGCGGCCGCGTCGGCCATAGGCTTTGCCGTGCTCTTCTTCGAGCGCGTGATCGACGATGAGGAAGTGCACGGCCATAGCAATTGCATAGACCAGGAGCGAGAACGCTCCACGCTCGGCGCGTTCGATGAGGAGATAGCCGATGAGCGCGCTGTAGGCCGCGTAGCCTGCGAGTTGAAGCAGGTACTCGGTATCGATGGCGCCGGACGCTGCGAGTTGCCGACGGCGATCGCGGCTGACAAGCACGATGTGCTCGAGCCCATAGAAGACGACGAACGACAGCAGGGCCAGCATGTAGATGCGCTGCTCCGCGAGGAATTCGATGTTGGCGGCCTGCACGAGCGCATGCCGCTGGAATTCGAGCTCGGGCAGCACGTCGATGAAGACGTAGGCCACCGAGATGCCGGCAGCCGCGGAGATCCAGCGGCGACGCATCCAGAAGCGTTCCACCGCTTCAGACGCCGAGAGCCACCCGCCCGCGCCGTAGGCGAGCGCGAAAACCAGCGCGGCGCAGAACGAGCCCGCAGAAAAGTTCATGTCGTTCTGCCCTACGCCCCGGAGACGATCGAGACGAGCGCGAACATGCCAAGCGCGGCCACGAGGATGGCGACCCAATACGCGAGGTTCCACTGCGCTACCAGGCCCTGGGCCTGCAGGGCCTTCACGCGTCGACCATGCTGAATCACCGCGAGCAGCAATGCGCCGGTGCCGATCGCCACCATGCTCAGTCCTAGCGCGCGAGGCGACCAGGTCGCGCCCAGTCGTCCGACGATGGGGCTGCCGCGCTGGTCCACGACGTATTCGAAGAACTTCACCAGCGTGAAGCCGAAGCTGATCATCGACAGCGATGTGCGCAGCCACGACATGAGCGTGCGCTCGAATGCAAGGAAGCTGCGCTCGACCGCGAGCGTGGTCCGCTCACGTGCCAGTTGGGTGCTCTCGTCAGGCGCCTTGGGAGAGGAAGCCATGGTCGTCACCTCCGTGTCACTGGGGAGAAGGCCCCTGTCTTGCACGGCGCTTGTGCCAGCCCACATAGGGGAGGCACACCACCGCACTCAGGAGGACGTAGAGGATCAGCGTTGGCGCGAATTGCTCGCCGGGGTAGTTGCTCGAGGCCACTGCCAGTGCGATCGCCGGATGCCGCGATGCGGCGGACAGCGCCAGCACCGAGGCCGTGTCAAGGTCGGGCCCACCCAGCAGATGGCCGACCAGCAGGCCGAGAACGATGAAAGCGACGATCGAGATCACTGCCCAGTGTCCGGTGGCATCCCAGATCGCGTGCCAGGTGCCGGCGAGCAACGCCAGCGCGCCGAGGACCAGCAGGGCGGTGGCGATCAGGCGCAGCGGCTTCGCGAGCTTTTCGCTGATGCGCGGCAGCAGCTTGGAGAACGCCAGGCCGGCCACAAGCGGCGCCACCACCATGGCGAGGATGATCTTCGTGATCCTGTCCGGGCGCATCGAGAGCGGCTGGTCGAAGAAATGGTCGAGCGCAATGACCGACAGCGGCACCGTCACGATGGAGATGAGCCCCAGCAGCAACAGCAGGCCCAGCCCGTACGGCGTCACGCCACCGGCCTTCTGTTGCTTCTTCGGCAACAGCGGCGGGATCGGCGAGATCGCCAGCGCCATCAGCACGACCTCGGTAGGGCGCGGCATGTCCAGCAGCTTGATGCACACGGCCACGATGATCGGCACGATCACCAGCATCGCCAGCAGCGAGCGCAGCATCAGGCCGGGCCGCCGGACGACGTAGATCACGTCGTCGCGGGTGGCCTGAAGGCCGTAGCTGAACACCGTTCCGATGATCGCGATCTGGAACGCGGTCAGGATGAGCGTCTTGGCATCCATGACGAATCGACGGTGCGGAGCCCGGAAGGCGCCTGAGCATGCTTCCGGGCTGGTTGGGGCTTGTGACCGTCTAACGCTGGCCGCCGCCGGCCGCGTCCATCATCTTTTCCATCACCTGGTCCACGCCGAAGCTGGCGGCCTTCTGGCGCGGCGGGAATTCCTTGAAGGTCTGGAGGAACTCCGCGACGCCCGCCTGCGCCGGAACCAGGATGAAGACGTGGTTGAGCAACCAGTCGTAATAGGTGTTGGATGTGATGTCCGCACGCTCGTATGGGTCGGTGCGCAGATTGAAGATCTTCGGCACGCGCAGTGTCACCAGGGGCTCGGCCCATATCCGCATCGTGCCGACGGCACGTTGCTCCATGAAAACGACTTTCCAGTTGTCGTAGCGCAGGCAGGCAAGATCCCCGTCGTCGGTGAAATAGAAGAAGCCCTTGCGGTCCGGCTTCTTGGCTTTGCCGGTGAGATACGGCACGAGGTTGAAGCCGTCGAGATGGACCTTGAAGTTCTTGCCGTTGGCCTTGTGGCCTTTCTTAAGCTTCTCCTTGACGTCGGGGTCGCCCGCCGCGGCGACGATGGTGGGCAGCCAGTCCTGATGGCTCACGATCTCGTTGCACACCGTGCCCGGCTTGACGACACCCGGCCAGCGCACCATGCACGGCACCCGGAAGGCGCCTTCCCAGTTGGAGTTCTTTTCGTTGCGGAACGGCGTCATGCCCGCGTCGGGCCATGAATTCATGTGCGGGCCGTTGTCGGTGCTGTACATCACCATGGTGTTGTCGGCGATGCCCAGTTCGTCGATCAGCGCGAGCATCTCGCCGATCTGCTTGTCATGCTCGACCATGCAGTCGTGGTATTCGGACTGCCAGCGTCCCGCCTGGCCGCGGATGCGGTCCTCGATGTGCGTGCGGAAGTGCATGTGCGAGGTGTTGAACCACAGGAAGAACGGCTTGCCGTCCTTGTTGGCCTTGGTGATGAACTCCTTGGCCGCCTTGAGGAATTCGGTGTCGACGGTTTTCATTCGCTCCTTCGTGAGCGGGCCGGTGTTGTCGATCTTCTGTCCGCCCTTGCCGTCGGACCAACAGTGCAGCACGCCGCGCGGGCCGTACTTCTTCCTGAATTCGGGAAACTCCTTCGCGTCCGGGTAGTCCGGCAACTCGGGCTCTTCCTCGGCATTGAGGTGGTAGAGGTTGCCGAAGAACTCGTCGAAGCCGTGCATCGTCGGAAGATGCTCGTCCCTGTCGCCGAAGTGGTTCTTGCCGAACTGGCCGGTGGCGTAGCCCAGGTCCTTGAGGAGTTCCGGAATGTTCGGATCTTCGGCGCGCATGCCCAGCTCGGCGCCCGGCAGGCCCACCTTGGTGAGCCCGGTGCGCAAACCGCATTGCCCCGTGATGAAGGACGCGCGTCCGGCAGTGCAGCTCTGCTCGCCGTAGTAGTCGGTGAAGAGCACTCCCTGCTCGGCGATGCTGTCGATGTTGGGGGTGCGATACCCCATCAAGCCTTTGGTGAAGATGCTGAGGTTGGACTGCCCGATGTCATCACCCCAGAGGATGAGGAAGTTCGGCTTCTTCTTCGTTGCCATGGAAGACTCCTTTGCAGCGATGCCACCGTGTCTCCGGCGGCGGATGGACCCACAGCCTCTGGCCTGTCGTGAAGCGCTCGAGGCCTCTTCTCCTGTTTGTTCTTCGCGCGATGCCCGTTCGGCATTGCAGCAAAAGCTTTGGGTGGACGCCTATCAGTGCAAAGTGCAATCGTAGTTGCCCCTTGGGGCAACGTCGATAGCTTCAGAGCTCCAGAACCTGCCGAGCCAGGATGTTCCGCTGGATCTCGTTCGTGCCGCCGTAGATCATGGCGGAGGTCGATCCGATCAGCGGCGAAAGCGTGTTGAAGGTCTGTCCATCGATGGCCTGGTCACCGGCGACCGCACCCTGTTCTTCGCTGGCCTCCACCAGCAGCGCACCAATGCGGTGATAGGTTTCGCTGGCCCAGATCTTCAGCAATGAAACAGACGGCGGCAGCGGCTTGCCGGCCTTCACGATGTTGGCGAAGTCGGTATAGGTCGCGGCAAGGTCGGCCACATCGAGGCGCAACGCGGTGTAACGCTGCGTGAACACCGGGTCGGCGAACAGGCGCTTGGCGTGCGCGAGCCGCGCAAGCTGACCGAGCGCGTATTGCGACTGCTTCGGGCTGCCGAGAAAGATGCGCTCGAAGCCGAGCAGTGCCTTCGCGATCGTCCATCCGCCGTGCAGCTTGCCGACGAGGTTTTCCGCGGGCACGCGCACGTTGTCGAAGAACACTTCGCAGAACTCCGGTTCGCCCGCGAGGGTGTGGATCGGGCGGATGGTGATGCCCGGTGTGCGCAGGTCGCACAGCAGGAAGCTGATGCCTTCCTGCTTCTTCGCGTCCTTGTCGGTGCGCACGAGCATGAAGATGTGATTGGCGTCCTGTGCGAGCGTGGTCCAGATCTTCTGGCCGTTGACGACGAAGTGGTCGCCGTCGGCATCGCGCGCCTGCAGGGCCTCGGTGCGCAGGCCTGCAAGGTCGGAACCGGCGTTGGGCTCGGAATAGCCCTGGCACCACACATGGTCGCCCGCGAGGATGCGCGGCAGAAAGCGCTGTTGCTGTTCGGGCGTGCCGTGCTGAATGAGCAGCGGCCCGATCATCACGATGCCCTGGTCGGGCGCGCGCGCCACGCCGTGCTGCTCCAGCTCTTCGATCCACGCGATCATCTTGTCGGCCGGCAGCCCCATGCCGCCGTGCGCCTGCGGCCATGCGGGCGCGACCCAGCCTTGCGCGGAGAGCGTGAGGTACCACTCCCGCATTTCGCTCCAGCGCGCGCGGTGCGAGAGGTATCGCAGATGCGACGGATAGCGCTGCTGCAGGAAGGCGCGGACCATCCGGCGGAAGTCCGGCTCAGTCATCGCGCTCCAGTCGGCGGTGCGCGGGAAATCGCCGCTCCATTCGACCGGCTCGTTCGTGCGCGAGCCAGCTTCGGCGAGCGCGGCATAGCGGCGCTGGTGCGTGGTGACGTTGCCGAGCCATGCCGACAGACGCAGCGTGCGCTTGTAGAAAAGGCTCAGATCGCATTCCTGCGTGTAGCCGATGGCACCGTGCAGTTGCACCGCCGAGCGCGAGGCTTGCAGCGCGGCGGCGCTGCAACGCGCGTTGACGCGGCTCGCTTCGGCTTCGAGGCGTTCGATGCTTACCGACGGGTCGTCGGCCAGCGCGAGCACCTCAGTGAGCGTTGCGCGTGCGACCTCGAGGTGGATGAACATGTCGACCGCGCGATGCTGCAAAGCCTGGAAGGTGCCGATCGGCTTGCCGAACTGCACGCGGGTGCGCAGGTAGGCGAGGGTCTGCTGGAGCATCGCCTGACCGGTCCCGGCCAGTTCGGCCCCCTGCAGGATCAGGCCGCAGGCCAGCGCGTGGCGCAGCCCGTTTCGGGCGGCTTCGCCTTGTGCCAGCACCGCGCTGGAAGGCAGCGCGACGCGATCGAAGTGCAGCGTGGCGGCATGCTCGCCATCCACCAGCCGGGTGAGGGTTTCGGTCACGCCCGCGGTGCCGCGCGGCACCCAGAGCAGGACGGTGTCGTCGTCGCCGCGTGCGGAGACCAGCCAGCCAGTAGCCGATGCGCCGGGGAGCACCATGAGCTTTTCGCCCTGTAGCAGCGCGCCTTGCGGGCCGAGCTCGACGCCGCATTCCAGCGGCACGTCGCTCAGGTCGCCCGCGCTTTCCTGCCAGGCGAGTGCGGGCAGGCCCGTGCCGGCGACAAGTTCTTCGAGCAGTGCTCGCGCCGGGGCGCTGTCGAGCTGGCGCAGCAGCAGGGCGCTCAGGCCGGCGATAGCCAGCAGTGGCTCCGGTGCGACATGCTCACCGGCCGCGCGCAGGATTTCGGCCGCGCCTGACAAGTCGAACGCAAGCCCGCCCGTCGATTCGGGCGCCAGCATGCCGGGCCAGCCGAGTGCAACGATCTCGGCCCAGCTTGCGGCATCGCGGCCGGCGTCGGTGGGCTGTTCGATGAGCGTCCGGCAGCGGCGGATGCTGCCGCTGCGAGTGAAGTAGTCGGTTGCGGCTTCGCGGATCGCCGCCAGTGATTCGTGGTCCATGGTCTCTGTTCGTGCCTCTCTCGAAGCTGGATGAAAGCTGGGCCGGAGCGTGCCAGAAGGCCCCGCAAAACGGCATTCGCATTTCCTGAAGGGAGGGTTCGGCAATCACAGACCAGCAATACGCCCAGATGGATAGATTTCCTTCCCATGACCAAGATCAAGAAATCCCTGCACACCGAACTCGGCTACAGCACGCCCGACAAGATCACCGTGCGCGGCCGCGACCTGCCGTCCGAGATCCTCGGCCACCTCAACCTGGGCGACATGGCTTTCCTGGAGCTGACCGGCCGCATGCCGACGCCGCAGGAGTCGGTTGTCTTCAACGCCATCGTGGTGACGCTGGTGGAACACGGCATCACGCCCAGTGCGCTCGCCGCCCGCCTGACCTACACCGGCGCGCCCGAGGCGCTGCAGGCCGCCGTGGCTGCCGGTCTGTGCGGCCTGGGCACCGTGTTCGTCGGCAGCACCGAGGGCGCGGCCAAGATGCTCTACGAGAAGATCCCCTTCGGTGAGAAGCCGACGCGCCCGCTCGATGAGATGGCGCGCGAAATCGTCGCGGATTTCCGTTCGCGCAAGGCCATCGTGCCCGGCCTCGGGCACCCGATGCACAAGCCGATCGATCCGCGCACGCCGCGCCTGTTCCAGATCGCGGAGGAAAACGGCCTCTCGGGCCAATATGTCGCGCTGATGCAGACCGTGCAGGCGGAGGCGGAGCGTGTTTCGGGCAAGTCGCTGCCGATCAACGCGACGGGCGCGATCGGCGCCATCGCGGCGGAGTTCGGCTTTCCGTGGCGCATCATCCGCGGGCTGGGCGTGATGGCGCGTGCCATCGGTCTCGTGGGCCACATCCTCGAGGAGATCGACGACCCGATGGGTATCGAGCTCTGGCAGCGCGTCGAACACGAAGCCGGTGGCCCCCGCAAGGATTGATCCGAAGCAAGGACGCACACGATGACCGAAGCCCTGGACCTCGACCACCTGCGCAGCTGGATCGGCCGCACCGAGACGCACGAAGAACTGATGTCGCCTTGGACCGCCAGCGCCATGGCAGCGACGGTGCGCAACGACGGCCAGGCATGGCAGGCAGGTCGCGCACTGCCGCCGCTGTGGCACTGGTGCTATTTCCTGCCGATCGCGCCGCAGAACGGGCTGGGGCCTGACGGGCATCCGGCGCGCGGCGGCTTCCTGCCGCCGGTGCCGCTGCCACGCCGCATGTGGGCCGGCAGCCAGCTCGAATTCTTCGAGCCGCTGAAGCTCGGCACGCCGACCACCAAGACCTCGCAAGTTGTCGACGTGAATCTCAAGCAGGGCAAGGGCGGGGCGCTGGTCTTCGTCAAGGTGCAGCATGAGGTGCACGCAAACGGCGCGCTGCTGCAGCGGGAGTTCCACGACATCGTGTATCGCGAGGCACCCAAGTCCAGTGCAGCGGGCGAATCCGCACCGCCCCAGACGCCGCCGGCCGATGCGGCGTGGACGGTGGATCACCTGCCGGATGCACCTTTGCTCTTCCGCTACTCCGCGCTGACCTTCAACAGCCATCGCATCCACTACGACTATCCGTATGTGACGCAGGTGGAAGGCTATGACGACCTCATCGTGCATGGGCCGCTCATCGCCACGCTGCTGCTCGAAGCAGCGCAGCAGAACAACCCGGGCCGCGCGGTACGCGCCTACAGCTTCAAGGCCGTGCGACCGCTGACTTGCGGCAAGCCGCTGCGCGTGCGCGGGCATGCGGCAGGGGCCGATGGCAGCGTCACGCTGTGGGCCGAAGACGGGCAGGGTGCATTGCTGATGCAGGCCACCGCACGTTTCGCCTGAACCGACAACGATTCATTCTTGACCACCATGAGCCATTCCAACCAGCGCTTCCAGGACATCCGCGACGCCGTGCGAGACCTGTGCGCGCAGTTCCCCAACGAATACTTCCGCAAGATCGACGAGCAGCGCGCCTACCCGGCCGAGTTCGTCGATGCGTTGACCAAGGCCGGCTGGATGGCCGCGCTGATCCCGCAGGAGTACGGCGGCTCCGGCCTCGGCCTGACGGAAGCCTCGGTGATCATGGAAGAGATCAATCGCGCCGGAGGCAACTCTGGAGCCTGTCACGGCCAGATGTACAACATGGGCACGCTGCTGCGGCACGGCTCTGAAGAGCAGAAGCGCAAGTACCTGCCGAAGATCGCGACCGGTGATCTGCGCCTGCAGTCGATGGGCGTGACCGAGCCTTCCACTGGCACCGACACCACCAAGATCAAGACCACGGCGGTGAAGAAAGGCGACCGCTACGTCATCAATGGGCAGAAGGTGTGGATCTCGCGCATCCAGCATTCGGACCTGATGATCCTGCTCGCGCGCACCACGCCGCTCGCAGACGTCAAGAAGAAGTCCGAGGGCATGTCGATCTTCATCGTGGACTTGCGTGAAGCCATCGGGAACGGCCTGACGGTGCAGCCGATCCTCAACATGGTCAATCACGAGACGAACGAGTTGTTCTTCGAGAACCTGGAGATTCCGGCCGAGAACCTCATCGGCGAGGAAGGGCAGGGCTTCAAGTACATCCTCGACGGGCTCAACGCGGAGCGCACGCTGATCGCGGCCGAGTGCATCGGCGACGGCTACTGGTTCATCGACAAGGTGACCGCATACACCAAGGAGCGCGTTGTCTTCGGCCGGCCGATCGGGCAGAACCAGGGCGTGCAGTTTCCGATCGCCGAAGCCTTCATCGAGGTCGAGGCGGCGAACCTGATGCGCTACGAAGCGTGTCGCCTCTTCGACGCGCACGAGCCCTGCGGGGCACAGGCCAACATGGCGAAGTACCTTGCAGCCAAGGCCTCGTGGGAGGCGGCCAATGCCTGCCTGCAGTTCCACGGCGGCTTCGGCTTTGCCTGCGAATACGACGTGGAGCGCAAGTTCCGTGAGACGCGGCTCTATCAGGTGGCGCCGATCTCGACGAACCTCATCCTCAGCTACGTTGCCGAACACATGCTCGGCATGCCAAGGAGCTTCTGATGCGCCCGCTCGAAGGCATCACCGTTCTTACGCTTGAACACGCGATCGCGGCGCCGTTCTGCACGCGACAGTTGGCAGATCTGGGCGCACGCGTCATCAAGGTCGAGCGGCCCGGCAGCGGCGACTTCGCGCGCGCATACGACCAGCGTGTGCATGGGCTCGCATCGCACTTCGTCTGGACGAATCGTTCAAAGGAAAGCCTCACGCTCGATGTGAAGCATCCCAAGGGACAGGAGATCCTCCAGCGATTGGTTGCCGAAGCCGACGTGCTGGTACAGAACCTCGCGCCCGGCGCGGCAGCGCGGCTGGGACTCTCGTACGAGGCGCTTTCGCCTTCGCATCCAGGGCTGATCGTCTGTGACATCTCCGGCTACGGCGACGATGCGCGGAAGCCCGGCCCGTACCGTGACAGCAAGGCGTACGACCTCCTGATCCAGAGCGAATCGGGTTTTCTCTCGGTGACCGGAACGCCGGACGAAATGGCAAAGGCCGGTTGCTCGATCGCGGACATCTCGGCGGGCATGTACGCATACACCAACATCCTCGCGGCGCTGCTGCAGCGCGGCAAGACGGGCAAGGGCTGCCGCATCGACGTGTCGATGCTGGAAAGCATGGTCGAGTGGATGAGCTTCCCGATGTACTACGCCTTCGAAGGCGCGGATCCTCCGCCGCGCGCGGGTGCGGCGCACGCGACGATCTATCCCTACGGGCCGTTTCCGGCAGGTGACGGCAAGCTGGTGATGCTCGGGCTGCAGAACGAGCGCGAGTGGCAGGTGTTCTGCGCCAAGGTGCTGGAGCAGCCCGGGCTTGCGACCGACGAGCGCTTTGCGTCGAACACGAAGCGCACGGCTTCGCGTGATGCGCTGCGCGAGATCATCGTGCGGGCCTTCTCGCCGTTCACCGCGGCGGACATCATGAAGCGGCTCGACGATGCGCAGATCGCGACCGCGCAGGTCAACACGATGCACGACGTGTGGAACCACCCGCAGCTCAAGGCGCGCGAGCGGTGGACCGAGGTGCACACTGGTGCGGGACCGATTCCTGCGCTGCAACCGCCCGGCATGCCGCGCGAATGGAATGCACGCATGGACGCTGTGCCGACGCTGGGGCAGCACACCGATTCGATCCTGGCCGCGTGCGGCTACGACAAGGACGCCATCGCCGCGCTGCGCGCCGAAGGCACCGTTTGAGGCAAGACAAGTCATGACCACATCCAATCACCCCAGCCAGGCGCTCGCCACCTTTGCCGCCGAACTCTCGTTCGAGCGCATTCCCGACGCGGTCCTACGCCGCGCCGAAGACCTGATGCTCGACTGGCTCGGCTCGGTGCTTGCCGCACGGTCTGCGCGGCCGGTGCGCAGCATCCAGCGCTTCGCCGAGATGATGGGCCCGGCGGATGGGCCGAGCGAGGTGCTGATCTCGCGTCGTACCTCATCGCCGGTGTTCGCCGCACTCGTCAATGCGGCGGCTTCGCACTATGTCGAGCAGGACGATGTGCACAACGGCTCGGTGTTCCACCCGGCGGCTGTCGTCTTTGCGCCGGCACTGGCGGTGGCGCAGGCGCTCGGTGCGAGTGGCAAGCAGTTGTTGACTGCCGTGGTGGTGGGGTACGAGGTCGGCATCCGCGTCGGCGAGTTTCTCGGGCGTTCGCACTACCGGACCTTTCATACGACTTCCACCGCGGGCACGCTCGCGGCCGCCGCGGCCGTGGGGCGCTTGCTCGATCTCACGCCGGCCCAGATGCTCCATGCCTTCGGCTCGGCAGGCACGCAGTCCGCTGGCGTCTGGGAGTTTCTGCGCGATGCGGCGGACTCCAAGCAATTGCATTGCGCGCACGCCGCGGCGGCCGGTCTGATGTCGGCCTATCTTGCGAAGGACGGCTTCACCGGCGCGGCGCGCGTGCTGGAAGGCGCGCAAGGCCTGGGCGTGGGCATGTCGACCGATGCCGATCCGGCCAGGCTCACCGATGGGCTGGGCACGCGCTGGACACTGGCCGAGACATCCTTCAAGTTCCACGCGTCGTGCCGTCACACGCATCCAGCTGCCGATGCGCTGCTTCAGGTCATGCAGCAGAACAAGCTGAAGGCCGGCGACATCGCGCGCGTCGTCACGCATGTGCATCAAGGTGCGATCGATGTGCTCGGCCGCGTCGTGGTGCCCTCCACGGTGCATCAGGCCAAGTTCTCGATGGGCACGGTTCTGGGCCTGATCGCGGTTCACGGCCGCGCGGGGCTCACCGAGTTCGATCGCGACTTCCTTGCGCCCGAGGTCGCCGCGTTCCGCGACAAGGTCATGATGGAACTCGATCGCGAGGTCGACATCGCCTACCCGGCGCGCTGGATCGGCAAGGTCAGCGTCACGACGAATGACGGGCGAAGCTTCTCGGGGCGGGTCGATGAGCCCAAGGGAGATCCGGGCAACACGCTCAGCCGCACCGAGATCGAGGACAAGATGCAGCGCCTTGCGCTGTACGGAGAGGGCGCGACGGCGGATGTGGCGAAGGCCGCATGCGCCAGGATCTGGAATCTCGCCGACGAAGCGCGCGTCGGCCGTCTGGTGGTCTGACGCACATGGCCTCGACCGTCCGCAGCCTTCTGTTCGTGCCCGGCCACCAGGGCACGCGTTTCGACAAGGCCCGCCAGAGTGGCGCCGATTCGATCGTGCTCGATCTGGAGGACGCGGTGCCGGTCGATCTCAAGGACGAGGCCCGCGCGCAGGTTGCGCAATGGCTGGCCGGTCGCGCCAAGGGCGTCGCCAGCCCGCAGATCGCGGTCCGCGTAAACGCCGCGGACACGCCCTGGTACGCCGACGACCTCGCGATGTGCGCGAGCGCGGGCGTCGATGCGCTGATGCTTCCCAAGTCCGAAGACCCGGCCGTGTTGCATGCCGTCGCGGCAAGGCTGCCGACGATCGCGCTGCTGCCGTTGGTCGAAACGGCGCGCGGCATGGCGCGGCTCGAAGAGATCGCGGCCGCGCCCGGTGTTCAGCGGCTGGTGTTCGGCACCATCGATTTCCAGGCTGATCTCGACATCGAAGGCGAAGGACTGGAACTGCTGTATTTCCGCTCGCGCATGGTGCTGGCCTCGCGCGTGGCCGGCATCCAGTCGCCGGTGGATGGCGTGAGCACGTCGATCGACGATGCGGCGCGCATCGAGGCCGACGCATTGCAGGCGAGGCGGCTGGGCTTCGGCGCCAAGCTATGCATCCATCCGAAGCAGGTTGCGGTGGTCAACCAGGGCCTTTCGCCGACGCAGGCTCAAATCGACTGGGCGCGCCGCGTGATCGAGGCTGATGCCGCCAGCGGCGCTGCGCCGGTCGCGGTCGACGGCAAGATGGTCGACCGGCCGGTGGTGCTCAAGGCGCAGTCGATCCTGCGGGCGGCCGAACGGCGCTGACGTTCTGCGCGAACAGGCGCCCATGTCCCGTCGCGCGCGGGTCCAGGCCGGCGCAACGCACCAGATCCCAGAATCCGGCGGGTGAACTCGACACCACGGGGGCGCCCACTTCGGCTTCGACTTCGCGCACCGCGTCGAGCGTGACCAGTCCGCCGCAGGAGATGAGTATTCCGTCCGCGCCCGGGCTGGCCTTGTAGGCCGCCCGGCACAGATCCACCAGAACGCCGGTCGGCACGTTGGCGACCGCCTGGACGTCGGAGATCGAAAGGCCCTGGATGGCCAGCGGCTCGAAACCGCTGTCGGCAAGGTAGCGGCGCAGGAGCAGGTTGACCTCGTCGATGTAGGCAGTCGCGACTGCCACGCGCTTCACGTCGAGGCTGCGAAGGCCGTTGACGATGGCATCGCTCATCGTGCTGCTGGGCAGGCCGGTCGCCCGGGTCAGCTCGGCCTGCAGCTCGCGGTTGAATGCGGCGCCACGAAAGAAGCTCAGCGAGGTGCCCATGAGTGAGACTGCTTGCACCCCCTCGGCTGCCAGTTCACGTGCCTTCCCGATCACCGCATCGATCACTTCGACGTAGCCACGTGTGGAGATTTCGCCCAGCCCGAGGCCGCGCGCGCTGAAGCGGATGCGGTCGCCGTAGAGCAGCGGACCGTCCACCGGCACGGCGCCCGCGGCCGGCGGCACGATCAGGCCCAGATGAGGCCGTGTCATGTCAGTTGCCCTCCGCCACGATGCGTTGGTCGGCGATGATGCCCTTCCAGCGAGCGGTCTCGTCATCGAGTGCGCTGCGCAGTTGCGCCGGTCCGGTGTAGGCGCGCAGCATGCCCTGCGCGGCTGCCGCGCTGGCAGCCTCGG
Source organism: Variovorax sp. (assembly GCA_017744935.1). Lineage (GTDB taxonomy): Bacteria > Pseudomonadota > Gammaproteobacteria > Burkholderiales > Burkholderiaceae_C > Variovorax. The sequence goes on along the minus strand of JAGIAI010000059.1, from coordinate 33,942 downwards.
GGGTGTCGAGCACACTCTTCACGGCGGCCGAGAGCCGATCGACGATTTCGTCGGGCGTGCCGGCCGGCGCGAGCACGAAGAGGCGCGGCGCAACGTCGAAGCCCGGCAGCGCATCGGACAGCGGCGCGACGCTTTCCGCGCCTTCGAGTCGGGCCATGTTCATCAGCGCGACCGCGCGCAGCTTGCCGGCCTTGGCCTGCGCCATGCCGGCCGTGGCACTGACCACGCCGATGGGTACCTGGCCGCCGACCACGTCCGGCACGATCTGGGCGGCGCCGCGGTACGGCACGTGCAGCACGAAGGTGCCGGTGCGCTGCTTGAGCATCTCGAATCCGAGGTGTTGCACCGTGCCCACGCCCGAGGTCGCGAACGAGTAGCGGCCGGGATGAGCCTTGAGTTCGGCCACGAAGTCCTTCGGCGTGCGCGCAGGGAAGTCGTTGCCGGTGACGATCATCAGCGGTGAGACGAAGGCACCGGCCACCGGCTTGAAGCTGGTCAGCGGATCGAGTGCGATCTTCGGCTGCAGGAGCTTGGCGATCAGCAGCGCGCTGTCACCCATCATCAGCGTGTAGCCGTCGGGCGGCGCCTTGGAAACCAGGTCGGCCGCGATCAGGCCGGTCGCGCCGGTGCGGTTTTCGATCACCACCTGCTGCCCGAGCGCAGTTGACAGGCGAGCGCCCAGAAGGCGAGCGGCGGCATCCACGCCGCCGCCGGCGGAATAGCCGACGAGGAGACGGATGGGCCGTTCAGGGTACTTCTGGGTCTGGGCCCATGCCGCCGATGCGGTCAGCGCGGTCGCCATGCCGAAGGCGAGCGCCGCGGCCGTTGCGCAGATCGCGCGGCGGCGCAGCGGTTTGATCGTGGGGGAGGGGGTGGTTGGCATCGTGTCTCCGATTTCAGGCTTTGCCTTTGCCGTGGGATGTCGGCAGCTTCGCCAGTTCGCGCACGCGATCAGGGTTCGGCGCAAAGCCCAGGCCGGGTGTCTCGGGCAGGGTGAGCCAGCCCTGGTCAGGCACTGGCAGGCCGTCGAATATCTGCTGCAGCATCTGTACCGCGACATAGTGGTATTCGACCAGTCCGCCGTTGGCGACGCCCGCGTGCAGGTGCATGTTGTGGAAGGGCCATGCGCCGCCGTTGTCGATCGGGACGTTGAATGCCTGGGCCATGCCGGCGATCTTCAGGCACTGCGAATAGCCCCCGGATATCGTCACGTTGGGCTGCAGCACGTCGGCGGCCTGGTGCACCAGCAGGTCGCGGAAGCGGAACGCCAGGCCTTCGTTCTGGCCACAGGCCAGCGGAATGCTCGTTCGGCGGCGCAGTTCCGCCATCTGGCGAGCATCGTTCTGCGTCAGCGGCTCCTCGAAGAAACTGATGCCGTAGGGCTCGATGCGCCGGGCGAGCTGGCTCGCATGGAACAGGTCGAGACCGCAGTTGGCATCCACGTAGAGCTTCACGTCGGGGCCGACCGCTTCGCGAACCGCGGCCACGCGTCGTACGTCCTCGTCGATCACCTCGTCGATCGGGCGGGGTTCGTCGCGACGCGCCAGTGCATGGCCGCCCACCGTCATCTTGAGGCGCTGGAATCCCTGCGACACCCACAGCTTCGCGGCCTCGGCGAGTTGGTCGCGCTCGAAGAAGCCGAAGCCGAAGGTGGCATAGACGGGCACCCGCGCCCGCGCGCCGCCGAGCAGTCGCCACAGCGGCAGGCCCAGCGCCTTGGCCTTGAGGTCCCACAGTGCGACATCGAGCGCCGCGATGGTGTGGCTCGCGTAGCCGGTCTGGCCGCGCGGCGAGAGCAGCCAGTAGAGCTTGTCCCAGAGCCGCTCGGTCGCCATCGGGTCTTCGCCGAGGAGCGCCGGTGCGGCTACTTCGCGCACTGCGGCGGCGATGATTTCTTCTTCGGTGATGGCAGTCATGCCATGGCCTACCAGCCCAGTGTCGGTTTCGATCTCGGTGAGGCAGAGCGAGAGCGAGGTCTGCTTGTCGAGGCCCAGCACGTCAATGGTGACGGGGACGTTCAGCGGCGTGGCGCTGACACGGATGATCTTCAAGAATGTCTCCTTCGAATAGTTGGCCCGGCGATTCTTGACGCGCCGGCCGTGGGAGAACAATTCGTATGTGGTCATCGCGAGCCTTCGCCGGACGCGAAGGCTCAGTCAGGGCTACGCCGTTTCCGGGCTGCGCAGATGCTCCAGCACCGAGCGGGCGGCCGCCGTCAGGTCCTGCTCGCGCCGCACGCACAACAGGTGGCGTCTCGAGGCCCACGGCGCGTCGAGCCGGAGGCAGCGCAGGCGCAGGACCTGCAACTGCGGCAGGATCGCCGCGAAAGGAAGGACGCCGATGCCCACGCCCTGCTCGACCATGCGGCACACCATGTCGAAGCTGCCGACCTGCATGCGCACTTTCAGCGGCATCCGGGCTTCCTGCGCGGCGGCGAGCAGGACGCGGTGCAAGGCCGTGCCTTCGCGTACCACGATATGGTCATGCTGCAGGACCTGCTCGACGCCAATACGCTTGCGCCGCGCAAGAGGATGGTCGCGTCCGACGACCACTGCCAGTTCGTCGCTGCGGTAGGGCAGGCTCTCCAGGCCCTGTGCCGGCGTGTGGCCCTCGATCACCCCGATGTCGGCCAAGCCGGCGCTCACTGCCTTGACGACTTCGGTGCTCGCGCGTTCCTGCAGGTCGATCTTGAGCATCGGGTGCTGCTTGAGGAAGGAGCCGATCTGGTCCGGCAGGAACTGGGCGATCGCCGAGGCGTTGGCAGTGATGCTGACTACACCGGTCACGCCATGCTGGAAATCGTCGAGCTCCGCATCGAGCCGGTCCATGGCCGACAGCACGGCGCGCGCATGAAGCAGGAATGCGTGGCCGGCCGAAGTCAGCATGACGCCGCGCGCATGGCGCACCAGCAGTGGCAACCGCGCACGTGCTTCAAGTTCCGAGATGCGCTTGCTGGCCGCAGCCAGGGCGATATGGCAGCGTTTCGCGCCTTCGCTGATGCTGCCGTGCTCGGCGACGGCGACGAACAGGCGTAGCGACCGGAGATCGGGCGACATCGTGCCGCTTACGCCGGCCGCGTCTGCTGCGACAGATAGTCGAACAGCTCGCGTGCCGAGGCGGGCAATTGCTCGCGGCTGCGCGCGACGATCTTCAGCTCGCGCTCGGCCCAGGCGTCGGCCAGCGGCACGATGGTGATCCGCATCGATCGCGCATGCCGTCTTGCGGATGAAGCCGGCAGCACGCCGACGCCCACGCCGGCTTCGATCATCAGGCAGATCGCCTCGAAGCTGCCGACCTGGATGCGCGGGCTGTAGCCACGGCCGGCGAGTTCGGCCTTGAGCAGCAGGAAGCGGTGGATCGCACTGCCGTGGTGCAGGCCGACGTGCTGCTCTTCGAGCGTGTCCACGAAGGGCACCGCACCCGAACCAGCGAGATGGTGGGTGTTCGGCACCACCAGCACGAGCTGGTTGCGGCCGAACGGCCGGGCGTCGAAGTCGCCGGTGTGCACGTCGCCCGCGAGGATGCCGAGGTCGGCGCTGCCGTCGGCCACCGAACGCACGATTTCTTCGCTGAGGTATTCGCGCAGGTCCACCTGCACGGCGGGGTGCTGCGTAAGGAAGCCGGCGAGCTTCTCGGGCAGGTATTCGGTGATCGAAGTGGTGTTGGCGAACACCCGCACATGGCCCTTGATGCCCTTGCCGAAGTCCTGCATGTCGATGCGCAGGTGCTCCATCTGCTGCATCACCCGCTTGGCGTGATAGAGCAGCGCCTCTCCGGCAGCGGTCAGGCTCACGCCCTGCGCGTTGCGGTGCAGCAATTTGCCGCCCACGGCCTCTTCCATCTGCTTGATGCGGGTCGACGCCGCCGCGAGCGAGATGCACGCCTTGTCCGCCCCGCGGGTGAGGCTGCGGGCGTCCGCCACATAGGCGAACAGCTTCAGGTCAAAGAGGTCGAAATGCAGGTTCACAAGGGGATTGTGGCTCCGGGCTCACACCGGGTCCCAGCTGAAGACGTCTGCCGAGCGGTCCAATGGATAGAAGCTGGCCCGCATCGCCGGCATTGCATGCTCGGCGATGGTTTGCGGCGTCCAGCCTTCGGAACGGTGGATGGTCCGCACCGGGCGGGGCTGGCTGATGAGCGAAATCTCGTTGTTCCGCACCGAGAAGATCTGGCCGTTGACCTCTTTCGCAGCGTCGCTGGCGAGGTAGACCGCCAGCGGGGCGATCTTGGCCGGCGTCATCTGCTGGATCTTGGCGACGCGGGCCTTCTGCTCCTCGGTGTCGGTGGGGATCGCGCCGATCATCCGGCTCCAGGCGAAGGGGGCGATGCAGTTGGAGCGGACATTGAACTTGAGCATGTCCAGCGCGATGGATTTCGAAAGCGCCGCAATCCCCAGCTTGGCCGCCGAGTAGTTGGCCTGCCCGAAGTTGCCGATCAACCCGGAGGTCGAGGTCATGTGGACCATCGCGCCCGAGTTCTGCTCCTTGAAGAAGGTGGCGGCGGCGCGGCTCACGAAATAGGCACCGTACAGGTGCACCTTGATGACGGCATCCCATTCGTCGACGGACATCTTGTGGAAGAAGCGGTCGCGCAGGATGCCGGCGTTGTTGACCACCGCGTCGATGCGGCCGAAGTGATCGACCGCACACTGGACGATCTTCGCGGCGCTCGCCGCCTCGGCCACGCTGTCGGTGCTGGCCACGGCCTCGCCGCCGAGGGCGTGGATTTCGTCGACCACCTGCTGCGCCGGCCCGGCGTTGCGGCCCTCGCCGTCGACGGCGGCGCCGATGTCGTTGACCACCACCCGCGCGCCGTGGCTGGCCATGGCCAGCGCGATGTCCCGACCGATGCCGCCACCCGCGCCGGTGACGACCACGACTTTTCCTTCAACCATCGGAATGCTCCAGAAATTGCTACTTGGTACCCCCGGCAGAATGCCATGGAGGGGATTGCGGTGGTTCGCCATTCCGAAAGAGGGGGTTCGGCGACAATCGCGAGTTGGGCGAACCGGCTACCCGCCGTTCGGACATTCCAGTATCACGAAAGTAAGCGCATGAGCACGACTCAATCCTCCATCATCTACACGCTCACGGACGAAGCCCCCTACCTGGCGACCGCCGCGTTCCTGCCGATCATCCGGACGTTCGCGGCACCGGCCGGCATCGATGTCACGACCAGCGACATTTCCGTGGCGGCGCGGATCCTGGGAAACTTCCCGGAGTGCCTGACGGATGCGCAGAAGGTGCCGGACACCCTCAGTGAACTGGGCCGTCTGACCCTCAAGCCCGAAGCCAACATCATCAAGCTGCCCAACATCAGCGCCTCGGTGGCCCAGCTCAAGGCCAGCATCAAGGAACTGCAGGACAAGGGCTACAAGATCCCCGATTTCCCCGAGAACCCGCAGACGGCGGAAGAAAAGGACATCCGCGCGCGCTACAACAAGTGCACCGGCAGCGCCGTGAACCCGGTTCTGCGCGAAGGCAATTCCGACCGCCGCGCGCCCAAGGCAGTCAAGGAATACGCCCGCAAGAACCCGCACAGCATGGCCGACTGGAGCCAGGCCTCGCGCAGCCACGTCTCCCACATGCACCACGGCGACTTCTACCACGGCGAAAAGTCAATGACGCTGGACCGCGCGCGCGACGTCAAGATGGAGCTGATCACCAAGAGCGGCAAGACCATCGTGCTCAAGCCGAAGGTCTCCCTGCAGGACCGTGAGGTCATCGACAGCATGTTCATGAGCAAGAAGGCGCTCCTGGACTTCTACGAGCAGCAGATCGAAGACGCTCGCAAGACCGGCGTGATGTTCTCGCTGCACGTCAAGGCGACCATGATGAAGGTCTCGCACCCGATCGTGTTCGGCCACTGCGTCAAGATCTTCTACCGCGACGCCTTCGCCAAGCACGGCAAGCTGTTCGACGAACTGGGCGTCAACGTCAACAACGGCATGGTCGATCTCTACAACAAGATCGCCACGCTGCCCGAGAGCAAGCAGGAAGAAATCAAGCGCGACCTGCACGCCTGCCACGAGCATCGCCCTGAGCTCGCGATGGTCGATTCGGCCAAGGGCATCACCAACTTCCACTCGCCCAACGACGTCATCGTCGATGCGTCGATGCCCGCAATGATCCGCAATGGCGGCAAGATGTGGGGCGCCGACGGCCGCCTGAAGGACGTCAAGGCCGTGATGCCCGAGAGCACCTTCGCCCGCATCTACCAGGAGATGATCAACTTCTGCAAGTGGCACGGCGCTTTCGACCCGAAGACCATGGGCACCGTGCCCAACGTCGGCCTGATGGCGCAGCAGGCCGAGGAATACGGCTCGCACGACAAGACCTTCGAGATTCCCGAAGACGGCGTGGCCAACATCACCGACCTCGCCACCGGCGAGGTGCTGATGAGCCAGGACGTGGAACAAGGCGACATCTGGCGCATGTGCCAGGTCAAGGACGCCGCCATCCGCGACTGGGTCAAGCTGGCCGTCACGCGCGCCCGCAACTCCGGCATGCCGGTCGTGTTCTGGCTCGACGCCTACCGTCCGCACGAGGCGCAGCTCATCACCAAGGTCAAGATGTACCTGCACGAGCACGACACCACAGGTCTGGACATCCAGATCATGAGCCAGGTGCGTGCGATGCGCTACACGCTGGAACGCGTCGTGCGCGGCATGGACACCATCTCCGCGACCGGCAACATCCTGCGCGACTACCTGACTGACCTGTTCCCGATCATGGAACTGGGCACCAGCGCGAAGATGCTCTCGATCGTCCCGCTGATGGCCGGCGGCGGCATGTACGAAACCGGTGCCGGCGGCTCGGCGCCCAAGCATGTCCAGCAACTGGTCGAAGAGAACCACCTGCGCTGGGATTCGCTCGGCGAGTTCCTTGCGCTCGCGGTGTCGCTGGAAGACCTCGGCATCAAGACCAACAACGGCAAGGCCAAGCTGCTCGCCAAGACGCTCGACGCGGCCACCGGCAAGCTGCTGGACAACAACAAGTCGCCGTCGCCGCGCACCGGTGAACTCGACAACCGCGGCAGCCAGTTCTACCTGGCCAAGTACTGGGCGGAAGAACTCGCCGCGCAGACCGAGGACAAGGAACTGCAGGCCCACTTCGCGCCGCTGGCCGCTGCGCTGGCCAAGGACGAGCAAAAGATCGTCGGCGAACTGAAGGCCGTGCAGGGCAAGCCGGTGGACATCGGCGGCTACTACCTGCCGGACACGAAGAAGCTGGAAGCTGTCATGCGCCCGAGCGCGACGCTCAACGCCGCGCTTGCGGCAGTGAATGCCTGATCGCGAGGTGCGCGCTGCGGACAGTGGGCGGCGGCTCGCCGTCCTGTCCGCGGTGCTTCTGGCTGGCGCGGTCGCGGGCTGTGCGTCCCGGCCGGCGCCGCGGGTCACGATGCTGCGTGACGGCGTATTGAAGTCGCCGACCGCGCAGGAGGCCGAGGCCTACTGCCGGAACTTCGGTGCGCCGATGCGCTTCCTCAACTTCAAGGGTCCGGGCGTGCCGACCGGCGAAGTCACGTTCCGCTGCGACTGAGCGCGGCGACTGCCAAGTAAGTCACACCGGGCCGCGATCCGGGCGCTTCGCGGCGGCGGGTGGGCGAGCTTTCAGAGCTTTCCGCTGTTGATCCCGAGCGTCGCTGTTTACGCTCGGTGTCATGCTTTTCACCTACTTCGCCCGGCTTGCTGGGCGCGCCAGTATTAGCCCTGCGAACAAGAACACAGCTGGCGATATTCCTTCAGTCATCACGCGCTCACTCATCGCAGTGGCGGGCGCGCTTGCCATCGTCGTGCATGCCTCTCCGCATCGAACGACCGCGGATGCGACGCATGACGTGCCGGCCTTGGCGCATGTGGTGTCCGCCGATTCGCAGGAAAGCGGATCGGGCGATCTGGTGGCCGAGGCAGTCAAGCTCCTCGACGTTCCGTATCGATGGGGCGGCACCTCGGCTGAAACCGGCTTCGACTGCAGCGGCTTCGTGCGCGCGGTGTATGACAAGGCCCTGGGCCCCGTGCTGCCACGCACCGCTGCGCAGCAGGCGGCAGCCACGAAGAAAATCGCCCGCAGCGAATTGGAGCCGGGCGATCTGGTGTTCTTCAACACCCGGCGCCACAGGTTCAGCCATGTCGGCATCTACATGGGCGATGGCAACTTCATCCACGCACCGAAGCCGGGCGCGCGAGTGCGGATCGAGAAGTTGGGTGTCAAGTACTGGTCGAGTCGCTTCACCAGTGCGCGCCGCGTGCAGGAAGTGCAGATCGCACGAAATACGTCCGCATCTAAAGCGGTGGACGGCGCAGGCGTGGTCGAGCTCTAGCTCGCGTTGCCGATCACGGGGTCGGTGCGGCTGCACCCACGTTCACTTCGCCGGACAACATGCCACCTTCGGTGATCACGATGCGGCCGTAGCGGACCTTCCCCGTCACCGTGCCGGTCGCGTTGATGTAGAGCGTCTGGCGGACCGTCAGGTCACCTTCGAAACGCCCGTGGATCTCGGCCAGATCGAGTTCCGCCGTCCCCTTGTACGCACCCTGTTCGGCGATCTGCATGACCCGGGCCTTCATCGTCGCCTCGACCAGTCCTTCGACGACCAGCGTGTCGCAGTCGCTGATCGAGTTGCCCTTCAGCTTGATGTTGGGCCCGACGACGAGCTTGCTTCCCCCTTCCATCGCCACGCTCATGCCTGCCTTGGCCACCTGGGCCGCCGAGGGTGGGAGATCCGTCGCCGGCTTGTCGCCGGTGACCGCTGCCGGCGCGGGCGGGTTCGTCTGGACATTGCGTTCCTTGCCTCCGAGGAAGGGAGCGGCCATGGTTTGTCTCCTTTGAATAGTGGTGGATGCTTCGGTGCGTTCCAGTCAGCCCCTGGAGCCGCGCCGGGTGTGCGCAAGCGCCAGCGCCAGTCGCGCACCGACCGCAGCGTTGTGCTTCACCAGTGCAATGTTCGTGGCCAGGCTCCGGTCGCCTGACAGTTCCTTGATGCGCCCCAGCAGGAACGGCGTCACCGCCTTGCCGGCAATGCCTTGGGTGTCGGCCTCGGCGAGCGCCTGCCGGGTCAGCGAATCGATCTCGCCGAGCGACATTTCGGCCGACTCGGGTACCGGCGTGCTCAGCACCACGCCGCCCACCAGGCCGAGATCCCACTTGGTGCGAATGAAACGCGCCTGGTCCGCGGGGTCGTCCAGCCGATAGTCTGCGCGAAAGCCGCTGTCGCGCGTGTAGAAGGCGGCAAAGTTGTCCTGCTCGCAACTGAGCACTGGCACGCCATGCGTCTCGAGGTATTCGAGGGTGAGGCCGATGTCGAGGATCGACTTTGCGCCCGCGCAGACCACCGCCACCGAAGTCCTTGCCAGCTCCTGCAGGTCGGCCGAGATGTCGAAGCTTTCCTGCGCACCGCGATGCACGCCGCCGATCCCACCGGTCACGAAGACCTCGATGCCGGCAAGCGCCGCGCAGATCATCGTGCCCGCCACAGTGGTGGCGCCCATGCTGCCATTCGTGAGGACGGCGGGGAGGTCGCGCCGGCTGACTTTCTGGGCCTGGCCGGAACGACCCAGGAACTCCAGTTCTTCATCCGACAGACCGATGCGGATGCGACCGCGCATGACCGCGATGGTCGCCGGCTCGGCGCCGAGGCTGCGGATCACAGCCTCCACCTCGCGGGCGGTGCGGACGTTTTCCGGGTACGGCATGCCGTGCGCAATGATGGTCGATTCGAGCGCGACCAGCGGCCGGCCCGCGGCCTGTGCGGCCATCACGGGGGCGCTGAAAGTGAGCCAGGAGCGAGGAAGATCCGCCAGGGCCATTGCGGCACTATGCCAGAGCCATGGCCGCAACCGGGCAAAAAATCTTCAGCTTCGCCCGTCGTGGGCCCCGCCTCACTGCCAGGCAGCGCGCAGCAGGGCAGCCGGATCGGTGGTGCCCGAGCTGATGCCGGTCACCGGCCCCCAGTCGGGATCGAAGCGGCTGCCGATGAAGGCGGCGGAGGCCTCGGGGCTTGCGTGCCGCAGCATCAGGCAGGCCTGTGCGGTCAGGACCAGTCGCTGCGTGAAGCGGCGCGCCTGCCGTTCGAGCTGCTCCGGCGGGAGCTGGATCGCATCGCGCAGCCACTGCGTCTGGGCGAGCAGCGTGGCGTCCTGTGAAGCGACGTCGCGAAGGTGGTCGAGCACGAGGTGCGCATCATCAGGATTGCGCGAAACGGCGCGCAGCACGTCCAGGCTCATGACGTTGCCTGAGCCTTCCCAGATCGAGTTCACCGGCGCTTCGCGGAAGAGGCGCCCCATCGGGCCGGTCTCCACGTAGCCGTTGCCGCCGAAGACTTCCATCGCCTCGCCGGTCAGCGCCACCGCACGCTTGCAGTTCCAGAACTTGCAAGCGGGCGTCATGAGGCGCCGCCATGCGACGTCGAGCGGCTTCGTCGAGCCGAAATGCGAAGCGAGGTCCATCGCGAGCAGCGTCGCGGCCTCGGATTCGAGCGCCATGTCGCCGAGCAGCTCGGTCATCACCGGCTGATCGACCAGCGCCTTGCCGAACGCGTGCCGGTTGCGCGCGTAGTGCAGTGCCTGCACGAGCGCCTGACGGATGAAGCCGGCGCTCGACAGCGCGCAGTCGAGTCGCGTGTAGGTCGCCATCTCGATGATGGTCGGGATGCCGCGGCCTTCCTCGCCGACGAGCACGCCCCAGGCTTCCTTGAACTCGACTTCGCTGCTGGAGTTGGAGCGGTTGCCCACCTTGTCCTTCAGGCGCTGGATGTGGATCGCGTTCTTGGTGCCGTCCGGTCGCCAGCGCGGCACGAAGAAGCACGACGATCCGCGCTCATCGGTCTTTGCCAGGACGAGATGGCCGTCGCACATCGGAGCGGAGAAGAACCACTTGTGACCGCTGATCAGGAATTCGCTGCCCCACGTGCCCAGGCCGTGCGGCACTGCGCGCGTGGTGTTGGTGCGCACGTCGCTCCCGCCCTGTTTTTCCGTCATCCCCATGCCGACCGCAATCGAACGCTTCTGCTCGATCGGCACGTCGCGCTCGTCGTGCTCCACGGCGGCGAGCTTCGATGCAACAGCACCATAGAGCGCACCGTTGTGGCGCAGCACGGGGATGCAGGCCTTCGTCATCGTCGTCGGGCAGGTCGAGCCTGATTCGATCTGGCTGTGCATGTAGAGCGACGCGCCGTAGCCGGTCCATGCGGACGGTCGCTCATCGAAGAAGGGCAGGTTGGCGATGCCGTTGCGCCGCGCGATCGACATCATCGTGTGCCATGCCGGATGGAACTTGACGGCGTCGATACGCTGGCCGGTTGCCGAATGGGTGTGCAGCTCAGGCTCATAGTGGTTGGCGTCCTCGGCTGCACGCAGGGTGGCTTCGCTGCCGTATTCGGCGCCCTGGCGGACGAGTTCCGCGTCGCGCCATTCCGCGCCGCCGCGTGCGACCGCCCTGCGCAAGCCCGGGTCGCTGGTGTAGACGTTGTAGTCCTTGAGTTCGGGAACCTGGTTGTCCGGATGAATGCCGATCATCGTGTGTCTCCCTGGAAGGTCGAGAAGAAGAAAGGGGATCAGGCGCGCTCGCGCAGCACGAGGGTCTGGATGGCCACGCCGATAGGGCCCTGTTTGTCGTACAGGCGCGAAAGCGCCGTGCCCGTGCCTGCACCGTCGGCCTGCGTTTCGGCCGCGACGCCGATCCACTCGCCGACAGGCTGCCGCATCAGGTGCACGCTGAGGTCGGCGTTGGAGAAGAGGTAGCGCTGCGCCGGCAGCACCCAGCTCAGGCCGTTGCCGAAGTCGGCGGCGGCGCAGGCGCGCATCGCCGGGGATGTGGGCGTGTCCTGCACCATCGGCACGATGAGGCGGAACCATGCGGCGGCCGGTCCGGGCTGCGAGGGATCGCCGTGCGCCACCCGTGATTCCATCGCGCCACGGTGAAAGTAGACGCCTTCGGGCAGCCCGGGAATGCGCACCTGCCGGTCGCATTCCTGCGGCAGCGGCAACAGTTGCGCGGGCGACCAGCCGGGCAGGCCATCCGGCAGGCTCAGCGCCTGCGTGCGCAACAGGAGTGCGTGCGCACGCGCAACCAGTGTGTCGCCGGCCAGCAGGTCGATGCCGACGCGGGTGGTCGAGCGCGAAGCCTGCGTGGTGCAGCGCGAGTTCAGCGCGCCGAGCGGCACCGGCTTGACGAGTTCGACGCTCAGTCGCGCGAGCTGCCAGCCCGGTTCGCTGACGGCCGACTCGGCAATGTGCGCGAGAAGTGCGGAAGGCGCGCCGCCATGTTGTGCACGCGGGTCCCAGGGCCCGCGCGCCAGTTCGGTGGCATGCCAGCCTTCGCCTTCGCGGACGAACACGGTGGACGGTTGGCTGTCGGTCATGGTGTCTCCTGTGCGGCTTGTCTTGTGCGGCTCCGACCGGGCTGCACAATGCGCTCCGATGGGCGCCAAAAATTCTAGGAAGAACATGCGTCGTAGGTGTTCGGTTTCTGCCGCATGAAGACGAAGGTCAGCCGTTCCGCGGCTCCTCCCAGGAGAAAGCCGCGCCAGTCACGCGCGCGCCACACTTCGCAGGCGCTGCAGGACGCCTTTGTTCGGCTTTTGGTGGAGCGCGGCTATGCGGGCATCACCATCCGGGAGCTGGTCGCGGTGGCCGGAACCGGCCTCGGCAGCTTCTATGAATACTTCGCCAGCAAGGAAGACCTTGCGCGCGTGTGCCTGCACCTTCGCTCGAAGGCGCTGCTGATGGCCGTGCACGACGCGGTGGAACGGAACACCGGCCGGCCGTTTCGCGAGATCGTCCTCGCGGTCATCGAATCGCAGGCGGACGCCCACCGCGAGCACCCGCAGGAGTGGGGCGCGCACTACCTGCTCGAGCGCCACCTGTCCGGCCCCGAGGCCTATCGCAAGATGTACGACCGCTTCGTGGACGAATGGGGCGCGGCGCTCGATGCGGCGGTGGACCTGTCCCCGGACTGCGACAGGCAGGAGACCGCGCGTGTGAGCTTCACCATCATGTACGGCCTTTTCGCCCACGCGCACATCGGCGCCGGTGGAAAGCCCGACCTGAATGCGCTCTCGGGGCAGGCGTGCACCGCGATTTGCGCCTATCTGGAAACGCAACGGAAGTGAGGGCTGGATGCTGTTGAGGATCGTGAAACGGATCGCGCTGGTGGTGGTGACGGCCATCGTGGTGCTTGTCGGCGTGCGGATCTACGACATCCAGAGCGGACCGCCGCTCGGGCCGTGGCACACCTATGTGCCGCATGAGATGTCGCGCGAGGCCCTGCGCACGGCGGACTGGGCCGCCTACCTTGCGGCGGAGAACGCCGCCATGGCGGAAGTGCGTACCGAAGTCACCGACAAGCTGCCGCCCGAAGCCCGCGTCGCGAGCAACCGCTATTTCGAGGGCAGTGCGATGTTTTCCGGGCGCTTCAAGCAGGACTGGAACCGCTCCTATGTGTTCGAGCCCGCGGGCGCGCCGAAGGGCGTCGTCGTGCTGCTGCATGGCCTGACCGATTCGCCGTACAGCCTGCGACATGTTGCGGCCCTCTACCGCGACCACGGCTTCGTCGCGATCGGCATCCGCATGCCGGGCCACGGCACCGTGCCGGCGGGGCTGACGCGCGTGGAATGGCGCGATTGGCTCGAAGCCACGAAACTCGCGGTGCGGGAGGCACGCCGCCGCGTCGCGGCCCCGCTGCCGCTGCACATCGTCGGCTATTCCAACGGCGGCGCGCTGGCCATGAAGTACGCGCTCGATGCGATCGACGACAAGAGCCTCGCGCGGCCTGACCGGCTGGTGTTGCTCACACCGATGATCGGCGTCACCGAGCTGTCCCGCTTCGCCGGCATCCTGGGCTGGCCTGCGGTGATTCCGCCGTTCGCGAAGGCGGCGTGGCTCGGCATCGTGCCGGAGTTCAACCCGTTCAAGTACAACTCGTTCCCGGTGAACGGGGCGCGGCAGTCGTCGCTGCTCACGCGCGACCTGCAGGAGCACATCGTGCGCGAGGAACGCGCGGGGCGGCTGGCGCAGTTGCCGCCGATCCTGACCTTCCAGTCGCTCGCGGATGCCACCGTGAGCACCAGCGCGATCGTGACCGGCCTCTATGCGCGGCTGCCGGCCAACGGCAGCGAGCTGGTGCTTTTCGATCTCAACCGCAATGCCAAGTTCGGTCCGCTGCTGCGCGATGCGAGCGATCCACAGAGCAGCCGCCTGTTGCCGCCGGCACCGAGGAACTTCAAGGCCACGTGGATCGCCAACGGCGACCCGGATACACCGCGCATGGTCGAGCGCGTGACGGCCGCCGGCGAATCTTCAGAGCACACGCGGCCGCTGGCGCTCGAATATCCGTCGGATGTGTTTTCGCTGTCGCACGTGTCGCTGCCGTTTCCGGTGACGGACGCGCTGTACGGGCAGCATCCCGACGGCAAGGAAGATTTCGGCATCAGCATCGGCGCGCTCGCCGTGCGCGGCGAGAACCGCACGCTGATGGTGGGGTTCGACATGCTGTCGAGGCTGCAGTCGAACCCGTTCTATCCGTACGTCGCCGAACGCATCGGCGAAGGCATCGCGGCGAAGTGATGCGCGGGACGGTCAGCGCCCGCGGCGCGCGGTCTCGTCCTTGGGCTGGAGGTGCCAGCCGGCCATGTTCTTCTCGGCTTCGCCCGCGCGCTGTTCATTGAGCTTCTTGGCCGCGAGCTGGGCCGACATCTCGAGCTTGCGCAGGTCGCGCTGGGTGAGCGAGTCGTCCGGCGCGAAGCTGAAGCAGCACAGCGTGCCGTAGATGCGGCCATCGTCCAGCACGACCGGCGTGCTCAGGTGCGCGCCGACGGGGAAGGGCGTGGCCGGCAGCTCGGAGAAATTCGGCTCGACCTTCGCGTCCTTCACGAGCCGGGGCAGGCGGCCATCGACCACGTACTGGCAGAAAGATTCTTCCAGCGGTGCCGATTCGCCTTCGGCGATCACCTGGCTACCGGGTTTGGCCTCGACGCGCTTGAACACGCGGCGGCCATCCACGAATTCGGAGACGAAGACGACGTCCATCTTCAGATGCTCGCGAAGCAGGCGCAGTACTTCGGTGATGGAGGGGTTGATCAGCGCGTCCGCGCCGTCGGCGGTTGCGACCAGCAGTTCGCTGACGCGCACTTCGAGTGCGTCCGGTTCGTAGCCCAAGTCATGAAGCACGTGAAATCTCCTTAACCCCAAGAAAAATGCCCCGCATGATGATCGATCATGCGGGGCATTGTGTGTTGGTGGGCCCTGAGTGACTCGAACACTCGACCTACGGATTAAGAGTCCGCTGCTCTACCAACTGAGCTAAGAGCCCCTGATTGACGACATTTGATGTGTCGTTTCAGGCAATCCCAGGATTATAGACAGAAAATCGGCTGGATTCCTCAGGCCCGTTCAAAAATGCAGGCGATGCCCTGGCCGCCGCCGATGCACATGGTCACCAGGGCGTAGCGGCCCTGGATGCGTTCGAGCTCATACAGCGCCTTGACGGTGATGAGCGCGCCGGTCGCGCCGATCGGGTGGCCGAGCGAGATGCCGGAGCCGTTCGGGTTCACCTTCGCGGCATCGAGGCCGAGATCCTTCGAAACGGCGCAGGCCTGGGCGGCGAAGGCTTCATTGGCTTCGACCACATCCATGTCCGACGCCTTGAGGCCGGCCTTCTCCAGTGCCTTGCGCGATGCGGGTACCGGGCCGATGCCCATGTACGCCGGGTCCACGCCCGCAAAGGCATAGGCCACGACCCGTGCCAGCGGCTTGAGTCCGCGGCGCGCGGCTTCTTCCTTTTCCATCAGCACCACCGCGGCCGCGGCGTCGTTGAGGCCAGAGGCGTTGCCCGGCGTGACCGTGCCGTTCTCCTTCAGGAAAGCCGGCTTGAGCTTGGCCATGTCTTCGATCTTCGCGTTGAAGCGCACGTGCTCGTCGGTGTCGAACTGCGACGGGCCCTTGCGGCTTTCGAGCGGCACCGGAACGATCTGCGACTTGAAGTAGCCGCTCTCGATGGCTTTCTGCGCGCGCTGGTGGCTGGCGAGGGCCGTCTGGTCCTGCTGCTCGCGGCTGATGTCCCATTTCTTGGCGACGTTCTCTGCCGTGATGCCCATGTGGATGTTCTGGAACGGGTCGTGCAGCGCGCCGATCATCATGTCGACCATCTTTGTGTCGCCCATGCGTGCGCCCCAGCGCGCGGTGAGCGAGGCGAAAGGTGCGCGGCTCATGCTCTCGGCGCCGCCGCCCACAGCGACCTTGGCGTCGCCGAGCTGGATGCTCTGTGCGGCCGTCACGATGGCCTGCAGGCCGGAGCCGCAAAGGCGGTTGACCGTCAGCGCCGGCGTTTCCTGGGCGCAACCGCCTTCGATCGCCGCAACGCGCGCCATGTACATGTCGCGCGGCTCGGTATTGATGACGTGGCCGAAGACCACGTTTTCTACGTCCTTGCCGTCGACCTTGGCGCGGGAGAGCGCCTCCTTGGTGACCAGTGCGGCCAGGCGGGTGGGGGGAACGTCCTTCAGGCTTCCGCCGAAGGAACCGATGGCGGTGCGAACCCCGCTGACGACGACAACTTCTTTCATGACCAGTCTCCAGTGCAGACAAAAACGACGAAACGCGCATGATGCCAGCGAGCGGTTTGTTACGACTGACGCCAGCGTTACCATGCCCGCCCGAATCAGGAGTTGCAGATGAACGAAGCCAACACTTCCCGTCACGTCGTGATCACCGGTGCCGCCGGCGCGCTGGGCCGCGCCGTGGTGCAGCACTTCCTCGATCAGGGCGCCCGCGTGGCATTGATCGACCATCGCATGGAGCACCTGACTGGCGTGTTCCCGGGTCTCGACAATTCGCGGCACCTTCTGCTCGAAGCCGACGTGACTTCGGCGCAATCGATGGCGGATGCGGCGCGCGGCATCCTCGCCGCGTTCAAGCAGGTCGATGCGCTGGTCCATATCGCGGGCGGCTTCGAAATGGGGCAAGCGGTGCATGCCCTCGACCGCGCCGCGTGGGACCGCATGATGAATCTCAACGCCTGGTCCTTCGTGGCGGTGACCCAGGCGCTGGTGCCTTCGATGATCGAACGCAAGAGTGGCAGCGTCGTCGCGGTCAGTGCCAAGACGGCTTCGCGAGGCCTGGCGGCGATGTCGGCCTACATCGCGTCGAAGAGCGCGCTGCAGCGGCTCGTGGAGGCTGCCGCGGCCGAACTCGCCCAACACGGCATCCGCGTCAACAGCATTGCACCGAGCGTGCTCGACACGCCCGCCAACCGCAGCGCGATGCCGAAAGCCAATCCCGCCGAATGGGTCTCGACAAGCGTGGCGGCGCAGACCATCGGCTTCCTCGCTTCGCCGGCGGCCGAAGCGCTGCACGGCCAGCACCTGACGCTCGACGCCTGAGCCTTCGCGCCCTCTGCAGGGGCCGCACAGCCTGTGCTTGCACCAAGGTGCAAGCGCCTTTTCACCTTCGGACAAGTGCGTTTTGCGCGCGGCTTGGCGCATGCTATGGGTCTTGCGACGCCGCGGCCGCCCACGAGCCGCCCCGCAACCATCGATCGCCCTGAAGACCCGAGGGAGCCAGCCCGAACGCGAGGAGGAGATGGCGATGGGACACGTGATCACCGGACCCGACACACAGGTCAGGCTCAGCGACGACTATGTGCGGCTGGTTGCGCGCGATGCCTTTTTCTGGGCGTGGCCGATCGTCAACGTGTGCAGCCGGCGCGGCGCATTCGCGCGACTGCCGCACCAGATGTTGCTCGGCGGCGTGCTTCCGGTGGGGCCGGCAAACACCCTCACCATGCTGACCGACTACGTCTCGCCCAACCAGCGCGCGGTGGCCTGTCCCAACCAGGACGTGGTGTACGGGCATGCCATCGTGGCGCTCGACGTTTCACCCGTGGTGGTGCAGGTGCCGGACTTCGGCAGCCGCTTCTGGGTCATCCAGGTGCTGGATTCGCGCACCGACAGCTTCGCCGAACTCGGCAGCATGTACGGCACGCCGCCGGGCTTCTATCTGCTGGCTGGCCCGAACTGGGTGGGTGCGGTGCCGAAGGGGATCCAGAAGGTGTTCGTCTCGCAGACCAGCACCGGCGTGGTGATCCCGCGCGTTTTCCGCGAGGACACGCCGCAGGACCTGCAGGCGGTGCAGGTGGTCATCAACCAGATCGGCCTTTACACGGTGGAGGCCTTCGACGGCCAGATGAAATTCATGGACTGGCGTCAGGTGCCGGTGGGTCCTTCTCCACAGGAAGGCGACGGCAACGGCAGCGAGACGCGCTGGGTCAGGCCGGAGAAGTTCCTCGAGATGCTCCCGGTCGCGCTCGCCGATGCGCGGCCGCTGCCCGGCGAGGCCGCACGATATGCACAGGTGCTCGCGGTCGCCGAAGCAGCGCGCAAGGACCAGCGGCTGAAGGCCGTGTTCGACGAAGCCGTGGCCGCGGCGGAACGCGAGCTGATCGAGCCGCTGTTCCAGTTCCAGAACTTCGGCCGGCCGCTGCCGCATCACTGGTCGACGATTGCCAACGGCGCCTGCTTCGGCACCGACTACTTCGTGCGTACCGCAGTGGCGAAGTCCAACATCTTCGTCAACAAGCAGAACGAGACGAAGTACTTCTACCAGGACCTCGACGCCGACGGCAACCGCCTCAACAGCGCGCACCGCTACACGCTGACCTTCGCGCCGGGCGAGGCACCACCGGTGCGGGGGTTCTGGTCGCTGTCGCTCTACAACCGGCATCACTTCTTCGCGCCGAACGCGCTGTCGCGTTTCTCCGTCGGCACCAAGAGTCCGACGCTGAAGTACGACGCGGACGGCTCGCTCACGATCCTCGTGCAGGCCAACCGGCCCGACGACGCGCACGAAGGCAACTGGCTGCCGGCGCCGGCCGATGACGCGAGCGATGTTTCTCTCTACATCCGCCTCTACTGGCCCGAGCAGTCGGTGCTCGACGGCCGCTGGACGCCGCCCGCCGTCGTGAGGCAGCCGGCGTTGCAGGAAACTTCATGAATCGCGTCCACAGGATCTGGTGCAACACTGCAACTGGCGCTGCAGGCGAACTGGGGCGGCGCGGCCTGCCTGCCTGCCGGATTCGCAGCTCAACACGCCCTAACCGGCATCGATGGGCATCCAGATCTGCACCAAGGTGCAAGTTGACACCCCGGGGGTCTCGCTGAAGACTGGCGCGATGGCCAAGCACAAGCGGTCTTCCTCGCGCACTGCCGCGCAGCGGGACGATGCGGCACCCGCCGTTCAGCAAGCCTCGAGCGCACAGGCTGACAAGTCGATGCGCAAGCCCGTCTGGCTGCTACTCGCGATCGTGCTGCCCGCCGCGGCCGGCTATCTGGTCGCGACAAGCTGGTGGAAGCACGATGCCGCATCCACCAGCGGGCATCCGCGCATCGTCGTGGGCGACGGAAAGAGCGGCCCGCGCGACATGGTCTGGGTGCCCGGTGGTCAATTCCAGATGGGCAGCGACAGCCGGCTCGCGCAGCAGAACGAAAAGCCCGCGCACGCCGCCAAGGTCAAGGGCTTCTGGATGGATCGGCACCATGTGACCAACGCCGAGTTCCGCCGCTTCGTGGAAGCAACGGACTACAAGACCACTGCCGAACGCAAGCCAGAGTGGGACACCATCGCGCCGCAGGTGATGCCCGGCACGCCGAAGCCGCCCGACAGTGCGCTGGTGCCGGGCGCGATGGTCTTCACCGGCACGCCCTATCAGGTCGACTACGGCGACTTCTCGCGCTGGTGGGCCTACATGGCCGGCGCGGAGTGGAAGCACCCCAAGGGCCCGAACAGCAGCATCGACGGGCTGGACGATCATCCGGTGGTTCAGGTGAGCTTCGAAGACGCGCAGGCCTACGCGCGCTGGGCCGGAAAGCGGTTGCCGACCGAGGCCGAATGGGAATTCGCCGCGCGCGGCGGTCTGGAGCAGGCCACCTATGTGTGGGGCGATGACTTCGCACCGGACGGCAAGCAGATGGCAAACGTCTGGCAGGGGCAGCAGCAGAGGCCCTTCCCGGTGGTGAGCGCCAAGAGCGGTGGCGCAGCGGGCACGAGCCCGGTCGGCACCTTCCCCGCGAACGGCTACGGCCTGCAGGACATGACCGGTAACGCCTGGCAATGGACGGCCGACTGGTATCGCGCCGATCAGTTCGCGCGCGTCGCGAAGAGCGGCGAGGCGCAGGTCGATCCGCAGGGCCCCTCCGACAGCTGGGATCCGAGCGAACCCGGCGTGCCGGTCGGCGCACCCAAGCGCGTGACGCGCGGTGGCTCCTTCCTGTGCAACGAGGCCTATTGCATGAGCTACCGCCCGAGCGCGCGACGCGGCACCGATCCCTACACCAGCATGTCGCACCTTGGCTTCCGGCTCGTGATGGATGAGGCGAGCTGGAAGCACAAGCAGGCGAGCGCGAAAGACGGAGGGTCGAATGGAAGCTGAATCGCTCACTCCCTGGCGCAGGCTGACTCGCCGTGCCTTCGGCGCGTTGTGGACAGTGGCTGCCGCGTCGACGCTGATCGGCTGCGCGGGCACCGGCAAGATGGCCGGCGATCGTTTGCCTTCATGGAATGACGGCCCCGCGAAGACTGCGATCGTGAAGTTCGTTGGCGACGTGACGCGCGAAGGCGGACCTTCGTACGTGCCGCCCGCCGAGCGCATCGCGGCCTTCGACAACGACGGCACCTTGTGGAGCGAGCAGCCCCTGTATTTCCAGTTCCTGTTCATGATCGACCAGGTGAAGGCAAAGGCCGCGCAGCATCCGGAATGGCAGCGCAACCCGGCCTTCAGGCCGCTGATGGCGGGCGATCAACAGGCGCTTGCGGCTGTAGGCGAGAAGCCGCTGCTGGAACTGCTCGTCGCGGCCAACAGCGGCATGACGGTCGATGAATACGACCAGGCGATCCGCACCTGGCTCGCGACGGCGAAGCACCCCAAGTTCAACCGGCCCTTCACCGAGCTGGTCTATCAGCCGCAGCTCGAACTGCTCGACTATCTGCGCGCGAATGGCTTCAAGACGTTCATCGTCTCCGGCGGCACCATCGATTTCATGCGCCCGTGGGTCACGAAGGTCTATGGCATTCCCCCCGAGCAGGTCGTCGGATCGAGCCAGCTCATCAAGTACGACCTGCAGGGCGGCAAGCCCGTGCTGCTGCGCGAACCCAAGCTCGATTTCATCGACGACGGACCGGGCAAGCCGGTCGGCATCTATCGCAACATCGGTCGGCCTCCGGTGCTTGCCTTCGGCAACTCCGACGGCGATCTGCAGATGCTGCAGTACACGGCCGGCGCACCCGGCGCACGCATGGCGCTGATCGTTCATCACGACGACGCGGACCGTGAGTTCGCATACGACCGCAATTCCAGGATCGGCAAGCTGGACAAGGCGCTCGACGAAGCGCAGGCCAAGGGGTGGACCGTGGTCAGCATGAAGCGCGACTGGAAGACGATCTTCCCGCCATCGAAGTGAAAAGAGCGCCGGCGAAGCACGGCGAAACCGCAGTCAATGACACACGAAAGGAGCGATCCATGACAGGTGCATTCGCACGGGTGGGACGGTACGCGGGCGTTACGCTCGCGGCCGTCGCGCTCGGGAGTTCGCTGGTGCTGCTGTCGGCACAGGCGCAGCAGGCCAAGCCCCCGGCGCAGGCCCAGACCCAGAGCCAGCCGCAGGGCAACCAGAACGGCGGAAAGAAACCGAACATCCTCGTGATCTTCGGGGACGACGTCGGCCAGTCCAACATCAGTGCCTTCGGCAACGGCATCGTGGGCTATCGCACGCCCAACATCGACCGCATCGCCAACGAAGGCATGAAGTTCACCGACTACTACGCGGAGAACAGCTGCACGGCGGGTCGCTCCAGCTTCCTGACCGGCCAGAGCGTGTTCCGCACCGGCCTGTCCAAGGTTGGCGTGCCGGGTGCGCCCGTCGGCCTGCAGGACCGCGACGTGACGATCGCGCAGGCGCTCAAGCCGCTGGGCTACAACACCGCGCAGTTCGGCAAGAACCACCTCGGTGACCAGGACAAGTTCCTGCCGACCAAGCATGGCTTCGACGAGTTCTTCGGCAACCTCTATCACCTCAACGCGGAAGAGGAACCGGAGCGTCCGTACTGGTTCAAGAACAACGACAACTTCCTGAAGACCTACAACCCGCGCGGCGTGATCAAGGCCACGGCGGACGGCAAGATCCAGGACTCCGGCCCGCTGACCCGCAAGCGCATGGAGACGATCGATGACGAGACGACCGGCGCCGCGATCGACTACATCAAGAAGCAGGCGAACGACAAGAAGCCCTTCTTCGTGTGGATGAACTTCACGCGCATGCACATCTTCACGCACGTGCGTCCGGAGTACCGCGGCAAGGCCGGCCTTGGCCCGGGCCATGAATATGCCGACGGCATGTGGGAGATGGACCAGAACGTCGGCAAGCTGCTCAAGACGCTGGACGACGCGGGCATCACCCAAGACACCATCGTTGTCTTCACGACCGACAACGGGCCGAACTTCTTCACCTGGCCGGATGCGGCGAACTCGCCATTCCGCAGCGAGAAGGACTCGAACTGGGAAGGCGCTTTCCGCGTGCCGGCGATGGTGAAGTGGCCGGGCAAGATCAAGCCGGGGACGACCAGCAATGGGCTGATCTCGGGGATGGACTGGTTCCCGACGCTGCTCGCCGCGGCAGGCGACAACAACATCAAGGACCGCTTGCTGAAGGGTGCGTCGCTTGGCGGGAAGAACTTCAAGGTGCATCTGGACGGCTACAACCAGTTGCCGATGATGACAGGACAGACCGAGAAGAGCGCCCGCGAGGAGTACTACTACTTCAATGACGACGCTGAACTGGTCGCGATGCGCTTCGACACGATGTTGCCGGGCGCGACCAATCCGACGGCGTTCAAGGTCGTGTTTTGCGAACAGCGAGCGCCGGGCGGCATGCAGATATGGAAGGAGCCATTCACCTGTCTGCGAACGCCGAAGTTCTACAACCTGCGGCTCGACCCGTATGAACGCGCCGATGTCGGCCCGACGAATCTGTACGAGCAGACGCAGACCGAAAACGCCTTCGTGATGTTCGAAGCCACGCGACGTGCGGCGGGCTTCCTGCAGACCTTCGTCGACTATCCGCCGAGCCAGATCCCGGCGAGCTTCACCATCGACCAGACCGTCTCGCAGGTGAAGCGACAGGTGCAGGCCGCCATGGACAGGCAACAACAAGCCCAACAGCCGCAGAAGAAGTGAATGAATGGACGGCAGGCGGCGTCGGTCGGAAAGTGAACGCCCGATGAGCGTCGCTTCCATGCCGGTGTCCGCCGGAAATCCGTCAGCCGAAACAGCGGCACACGCGAGCCTGCGTGTGCCGCTTGCTTGCATCCTGCTGTTTGCGTCGGGGATCTCGGCGCTCGTGTTCCAGGTGCTGTGGGTCAAGCAGCTCGCGCTGGTCGTCGGCGTCGAGGTGCATGCGGTGGCGCTCGGCGTTGCCGCTTTCTTCGCGGGGCTCGCGCTCGGTGGATGGCTGGCCGGTCCGCGTGCAGACGGGCACACGCGGCCGCTGCGTTTCTATGCGGCGATCGAGGCTGCCGTCGCGGTGCTGGCCTGCGCATCGACGTTGGCGCTCGCGCGTTCCGCGGCGCCTTTCGCATGGCTCGAATCAACGGTAGGGGCCCTTGCATGGCTCCTGCCTGCGCTGCTCGTGATGCTGCCCGCGCTGCTGATGGGCGCGACCTTGCCGGTGCTGATGCGTGCGGTCGCGCCGCAGGCCTCGCAGGTGGGGCAGGCGGGCGGTGGACTCTATGCGGCGAACACTTTAGGGGCCATTGCCGGTGCGCTCCTGAGTTCGTTCCTGCTGATTCCGATGCTCGGCGTGCGCAGCTCGGCCTTCGCGGCAGGCGCGCTGAATCTCGTCGCGGCGCTCGCTGCAGTGCTGCTGGATCGCGGCGTCGCTGCGCATTCGGCCGTGCCTGCGACGACGGGCGTGCCTTCGCACGAGAAGCCTCATGCGAGCCGCGCGCTGTGGCTCTATGCGCTCGCAGGCGGCATCGCGCTCGGCTACGAGGTGGTGTGGTCTCAGGCGATCGTGCAGTTCATGAGCACGCGCGCCTTCGCCTTCTCGGTGATGCTCGCGACGTACTTGGCCGGGCTCGTGATCGGCAGCGCGCTCATCGCGCGGCGCGCCGACCGCCTGCGCGATCCGTGGGGAGTGTTCGGCGTGCTGATTGCGTCGGCGGGGCTGCTGGCGCTGATCGAATTCGCGATGCTCGGTCGCTGGCTGCCGCAGATGCAGTCGCTTGCGGCGTCGGTCATGCCCGATGCGGGCGGCGAGATGCTGTCGATGCTCGCGCGTTTCGCGGTCGCGGCACTGTGCATCGTCTTCCTGCCGACGGTGCTGCTCGGTGCTGCGTTTCCGATGGCGCTTCGGCTCGCGGTCGATGCAGGGCATGTGGGGCGCGACACCGGTCGCGTGGTGGCACTCAACACGCTCGGCGGCATTGCAGGCACGCTCGTGACAGGCTTCGTGCTGGTGCCGGTGCTCGGGCTGGTGCGTACGCTCGGCCTGCTCGCCATCGGCGCAGCGGCGCTCGGGCTGGTGGCGGTGATGCGTGCTTCGCGCGGCTCCGCCTGGACGCGTCATGCCGTCGTTGCGATCTCGGTGGTCTCGGCGCTTGCTGCCGTGCTCACGCCGCCCGACCGGCTTGCAGACCTGCTGGCTTCGGCGCGCGGCGGCACGCTGACCTTCTACGAGGAAAGCCGCGGTGGCACGGTCGCGGTGGTCGAGCAGCGCTCGGGCAGCCATCGCTTCAAGCGGCTCTACATCCAGGGTGTCTCGAATTCTGGCGATGCGATGACCTCGCTGCGCTACATGCGTTTGCAGGCTTTGCTGCCCGTGCTGGTGCAGCGCAATGAGCCGCGATCGGCGCTGGTCATCGGGCTTGGCACCGGCATCACCGCCGGTGCCCTGCTGCGCTACCCGACGCTGGAGACGCGCGTCGTGGCAGAGCTGCTGCCCGCCGTCGCACGCGCCGCGTCGGAGTTCACCGGCAACGACGGCGTGAGCCACGATGCGCGCGTGGACATCCGCCTGCGCGACGGCCGCCGGGAGCTGCTTGCCAGCACGCAGCGCTACGACCTCATCACGCTGGAGCCGCCTCCACCGTCGGCCGCGGGCGTGGTCAATCTCTATTCGAGCGACTTCTACGCGCTGGCGGCCACGCGGCTTGCGCCGGGTGGGCTCTTCGCGCAATGGCTGCCGCTGCCCACGCAGAACGACGAGGACACGCGTTCGCTGGTGCGCAGCTTTCTCGACGTGTTCCCCTACGCGACGCTGTGGACCACGGAGCTGCACGAGATGCTGTTGGTGGGCTCCTTCGCACCGATCGAGCTCGATGTACCGCGCATCGGCGAGCGGTTCGCGCAGCCGGGTGTTGCTTCGGCCTTGAACAACGTGGGTGTTGCATCGCCCGCCGCGTTGCTCGCGACCTGGGTGACGGACCGGCAGGGGCTTGAACGCTACGCCGGCGACGCACTGCCGGTCACCGATGACCGCCCCCGGATCGAATACGCGCCCTGGGTGCGTCGCGATGAGTTCACGCGTGTGCTGCCGCGCCTGCTCGAAGTCGCGAGCCCGCCGCCGCTGCAGGGCGCCGATGCGGCCTTCGAAGCCGAGGTGGCCCGGGAGCACGATCGCCTCCTGGGCTTCTACCGCGCCGGACTCCACGCCTACGACGGCGACCGCGAAGGATGGGCACAGGAGATGCGGCGCGTGATGCGCGAGGACCCGGCCAATCCGTACTACCGTTGGTTCGTCGGTGGAGCGAGCCAGCGCAACGACAGCA
Organism: Variovorax sp.; assembly: GCA_017744935.1. Lineage (GTDB taxonomy): Bacteria > Pseudomonadota > Gammaproteobacteria > Burkholderiales > Burkholderiaceae_C > Variovorax. Next base: position 8,132 of record JAGIAI010000059.1, on the reverse strand, counting down.
GTGAAGGAAGCCAACGATGAGCGCGCGCGACGATGTGATGGTGCTGAAAGCGAAGATGGCCGAATCCATCATCGGCCAGGAACGCATGATCGACCGCCTGCTGCTGGGACTGCTCGCGGACGGGCATCTGCTGGTCGAGGGCCTGCCGGGGCTTGCGAAGACGCGGGCGATCAAGAGCCTGTCGAAGCACCTCGAAGCCACCTTCTCGCGAATCCAGTTCACGCCGGACCTGCTGCCGGCGGACATCACCGGCTCGGAGATCTACTTCAGCGAAGGCGGCAAGGGCGAGTTCCGCTTTCAGTCGGGGCCGCTGTTCGCGAACCTCATCCTCGCCGACGAAGTGAACCGGTCGCCGGCCAAGGTGCAAGCGGCACTGCTCGAAGCCATGGAGGAGCGGCAGATCACCGTCGGCGGCACGACGCACAAGCTGCCCCCACTGTTCCTCGTGATGGCGACGCAGAACCCGATCGAGCAGGAGGGCACCTATCCGCTGCCCGAGGCGCAACTCGACCGCTTTCTGATGCATGTCAGCGTCGGCTATCCGGAAGCCGGCGCGGAGGCGCAGATCGTGCGGCTCACGCGCGGCGAAGAGTTCGGGGGTGGGGCGCACGCGGCAGGCGCCGCGCCGCCGATGGTCATCGCAGCGCAGTCGATCTTCGATGCGCGCGCAGAAGTGCACGCGGTGCAGGTGAGCGAGGCGGTCGGGAACTACGTCGTTGCGCTGGTGCAAGCCACGCGCGAGCCCAAGGCGCTCGACGACCAGCTTGCGGATTGGATCCAGGTCGGCGTGAGTCCGCGCGGCTCGATCGGGCTCGACAAGGTTTCGCGGGCCTATGCATGGCTGCAGGGACGCGGCTTCGTCACGCCCGAGGACGTGCAGGCGGTAGTGCACGAAGTGTTCCGGCATCGCCTGATCCTCTCGTACGAAGCGCACGCGGGGCAGGTGAGCGCCGACGCGGTGATCGATCGGCTGGTGAGCAAGGTCGCCGTCGCCTGAGCGGAGGTACAGCCGTGCGCCTGAATCTCGCAAGCCTCGCGCGCTCGGCGTGGGGTGCGCGGCGGCCGGCCCGTGTATGGCGTTCAGAGGCGGGATCGGAGGCGATCGTGCCCGGCGTGCATGTCGATGCGGCGGCGCTCGCAAAGCTCGAAGCCTCGGCGCGCGATTTCAACCTGCAACCTCGGCAGCCGGTGCATTCGCTGCTGGCGGGGCGGCATTCGTCCAAGGTGCGCGGGCGCGGGCTGGCTTTCGAAGAGCTCCGGCCATACGTCTTCGGCGACGACATCCGCACCATGGACTGGCGGGTTACCGCGCGCACCGGCACACCGCACGTGCGTGTGTATGCGGAGGAGAAGGACCGGCCGGTGCTGCTGCTGGTGGATCAGCGCATGAACATGTTCTTCGGCACGCGGCGTGCGATGAAGTCGGTCGCGGCGGCCGAACTGGCTGCGCTGGTCGCATGGCGGGTGCTGGCCGACGGCGATCGCGTCGGCGGACTCGTGTTCGGCGACGACGGCGTGACCGAACTGCGCCCGCAGCGCAGCCGTGACGCGGTGCTGCACCTGCTCGGCGAGATCGCGCGACGCAACCAGGCCTTGCGCGCGGATGCGCCCGCAGTGCGGTCCGCCGCGCGGCTCAACGAGACGCTGCTGCAGGCGGCCCAGCTCGTGCATCACGACCATCTGGTGATCGTGGTGAGCGACTTCGAAGGACACGATCGCCGCACGCGCGACCTGATGCTGCAGATGCGCGAGCACAACGACGTGCTCGCGGTGCTGGTGCACGACCCTTTCCTGAGCGAGCTGCCGACGTCGGGCGAACTGGTGGTGAGCGACGGCGAGCTCCAGGTGGAGTTGGGATTCGGGCACGAGCGCATCCGGCGCGGCATCAACGATTTCGTGAGCACGCAGAGCACGGCGCTGTTCGCGTGGCAGAAGGGCATTGGCGTGCCAGTGCTGCCGCTGTCGGCGGCGGAAGACACGGCAGCCCAGTTGCGCCACCTGCTCGGGCGCGTCGCGGCGCTCGCGCCAAGAGGGCGGTGATGGACGCGGCACCTTCAGGATTGCTCAAGGATCTGGCCGACGTCAGCATGCCTGCGCCGCCCTCGTGGATGCCGCAGACGGCGGGCTGGGCGGGGCTGGGCGTGCTGCTGCTGGTCGCTGCGCTCTGGGCCGGCTGGCGTGCGTGGCAGCGTTATCGCGCGGATCGTTACCGGCGGGAGGCACTGGCAGAGCTTTCGGCCCTGGAAGCCGGCGTGGATGCCGGAAGCGATCAACGCGCGCGTGCGCTCGTGGGTGCGGCCGTACTGCTCAAGCGCACCGCGCTGGCGGCATGGCCGCGCGAGGAGGTCGCGGCACTGAGCGGCGACGGCTGGGGACGCTTTCTCGACACGCATGCAGGCTCGGCGACCGCTGCGGCCCGTGCGCTTTTGCCGTTGGTCGATGACATCGAATACCGGGGCGCGGGGGCGCTGTCCGCCGTCTCCGCCAGCGATGCGCGCGCCTTCCTCGATGCGTGCCGGCAATGGATCGCGGGGCATCGTGTACCAGCTTGACTATCCGTGGATGCTGGTGCTGCTGCCATTGCCGATCCTGGTGTGGTGGCTGCTTCCGCCGTACCGCGAATCGAGCGATTCGGTGCGCCTGCCGTTCTTCGGCGCGGTGGCCGATGCGGCGGGGCTGCAACCCGCGGCGGGCGCGGTGGTGCCGCGCCGCAACTGGCTGCAATGGGTGCTGGCACCGGTGGCCTGGGCACTGGTGGTGCTCGCGCTGGCACGGCCGCAGTTCGTCGAGCCGCCGATCGAAAAAGTGCAGCCCGCGCGCGATCTGCTGCTGGCGCTCGACCTTTCGCAATCGATGGACACGCGCGACTTCAAGCGCCCGGACGGCGACATGGACACCCGCGTCCATGCGGTGCAGCAGGTGGTGCGCGATTTCGTCGCACGGAGAAAGGGCGACCGCATCGGGCTCATCGTCTTCGGCGATGCGCCATATCCGCTCGCGCCCTTCACGATGGACCACGAACTGGTAAGTACGCTCATCGATGAAAGCCCGCCGGGCATGGCCGGCCCGCGTACTGCGCTCGGCGATGCGCTGGGTCTCGCGATCAAGATGTTCGACGACAGCAAGGCGCAGCAGAAGGTGCTGATCGTTCTCACCGACGGCAACGACACCGCGAGCAAGATGCCGCCTTCGCGCGCGGCGGACATCGCGAAGGAACGCGGCGTCGTGGTGCACACGGTGGGCATCGGCGACGCTTCGGCGAGCGGCGAGGACAAGGTGGACCTCGACACGCTTCGCGCTGTCGCGGCCGCGACGGGTGGCACCTTCCACTTCGGCGCGGACCAGCGCGAGCTCGAAGACATCTACGCCGCGCTCGACCGCATCACGCCGCAGAACCAGAAGACGCTCTCGTGGCGTCCGCGCCGCGAGCTCTACATGTGGCCGCTCGGGGCTGCACTGCTGATCGTGCTGGGCTATCAGCTCCTGATGGCGGCTTACGTAGGCACCGTGCGCGGCGTGCGGTCGATCCGCGGCCGGCAGTCGGCGCATGCGGAAGCGGACGCAGCGGCAGGAGAAACCTGATGGATGCGCTGGCCCAGTTCCATTTCCTGCGCCCGGCGTGGCTGTGGGTGCTGGTGCCCACGGTGGCGCTCTGGTGGCTGATGGGCTGGCGTGGCGATGTGCGTCGGCGCTGGCAGGGCACGATCGCGCCGCACCTGCTCGATGCGCTGGTGGTGCGGCGGCAGGCGGGGCAGCTCATCCGGCCGGTGCATCTCACGGTGGCGATCCTCGCGATCGGCGCGCTGGCCATGGCCGGCCCCACCTGGGAGCAGGAGCGGCCGCCTTTTCTCGAAGACAAGGCGCCGCTCGCGGTGGCGATCGACCTTGGTCGAGAGATGGACGCAATCGATGTGAGCCCGACGCGGCTCGAACGCGCGAAGCTCAAGCTCAAGGCACTGCTCGCACGGCGCGATGGTGCGCGCACCGCGATCTACGCCTATGCCGGCTCGACCCATCTCGTGCTGCCGCTGACCGAGGATGCAAAGCTGCTCCAGACTTTCGTCGATGCACTGGAGACGCGCATCATGCCGGTGAAAGGGAAGAACACCGTGCTCGCGCTGAAGACCATCGATGCCGATCTCGCGAAGGAAGAGACGCCGGGGACGATCCTGTTCCTCACTGACGGTGTGGAGCCTGCCGCGTTCGCGGCATTCAAGGCGCAGGTCGATTCGGGCCGTGCTTTGCCGGTGGTGCTCGGCATTGGCACCGCACAGGGCGGACCGCTGCGAGAAGGCGATGGCTTCGTGGAAGAGGGCGGCCAGCGCGTGTTCGCACGACTCGATGTTGCGGCCTTGAAGCGCTTGCAGAGCGACGCCGACGTTCCAGTGGCGACCGTGACGCTGGACGGCGACGACGACGTGCGCTGGGTTCAACGCCACGTACAGGCGCATCTGGCGCAGAAGCAGGCCGAGACGCATGCGCGGTGGAAGGACCAGGGCTGGTGGCTCTGCATTCCGCTGGCGGTGCTCGGCGCCCTGTGGTTCCGGAAAGGGTGGACCATTCGTTGGGCGGCTGCGGTGCTGGTTGCATTGGTGATGAGCGCGCCGTCGCACGATGCATTGGCGGCCGATGCAGAGCCCGCACAAACGGACACCAGCAAGCATTTGATCGACTGGTGGCTGACGCGCGACCAGCAGGGGCGGCTTGCGTTCCAGCAAGGGCGCTACGCGGATGCGGCCGCGCGCTTCGAGAACCCGATGTGGCGCGGCATCGCACTCTATCGGGCGGGCCGCTATGGCGAAGCGGTGCAGAGCTTCGCGCTCGTCGATTCGGCGGAGAGCGATTTCAACCAGGGCAATGCGCTTGCGCTGCAGGGCCGCTTCGGGCCGGCCGTCGCCCGCTACGAGGAAGCCTTGAAGCGCCGCCCCGAATGGGCCGAGGCAAAAGCCAATCTGGAGAAGGTGCGCAAGATGATCCCCCCGAGCGAGGACGAACAGCAGCAGGACGAGGAGCTCAAGCCGAACAAGGGCGACCAGATCAAGGAAGACAAGAAGGACAAGGGCGGCGAGATGCAGGTGATGATGGCCTCGGAGCAATCTACCGAGATCTGGATGCGCGCCATCCAGACGAGCCCGACGGAATTGCTTGCGCGCAAGTTCGCGTTGGAGCGCGAGCGTCCGCCGTCGCCGCCATCGACGGGGAAGGGCCAGTGATGCGCGCGCGCGATTGGGCTCGCATCGGCGTCGTGTGGATCCTGGCGTGCGCGGCGATGGTGGCCCATGCGGCCGAGCCCATGGCGCGCGTGCATCTGGATGCGAAACAACCGGTGCTTGTGGGGCAGCAGATCCGCATCCAGGTGGAGATCGTGGCGCCGAATTTCTTCACCTCCCCGCCACCGTTCCCGGCCATGCAGATCCCGGGCGCGATCATCACGATGCCCGACGAGAGTGGCCAGAACTTCGTGGACGTGATCGACGGCCAGACCTTCGCCGGCATCCGCAAGACCTACATCTTCGCGGCACAGCAGGCGGGTGATTTCGTGCTGCCTGCCGTGCGTTCGGCCTTCACCTACAGCGGGGACGATGGCAAGCCGCGGCAAGGTGAAGTGACGATGCCGCAGACCCGTATCACCGCGGTGCTGCCCGCAGGTGCGGAGCAGGCCCAGGGTCAGGGCGCGGCGGCGCAGCAGCCGGTGGCGCGCATCACGATCACCCAGAGCTTCGACCGGCCGGTGGATGCCAAAAGCGAGCACGTGCATGCGGGTGACGCGTTGGTGCGCACGCTCGACACCTATGCGGAGATGACGCAGGCGATGATGATTCCGCCGCCTCGCATCGAGGCGCCCGATGGGGTGCGCGTGTTCAGCGCGGATCCGAAGTTGAGCGACGTCACGAAGGACCGACAAGGCTTCCTGGGCGGTCGCCGGATCGATCATGTGACGTACGTCTTCGAGAAACCGGGGACATACAAGCTACCCGCCATCGATATTGCGTGGTTCGACGCCGGCAGCGGCAAGTCGCGGAAGGCGGAGGCGCCGGCAGTGACGATCACGGTCGATGCGCGCCCGGGCTCCGATGCCATCGCGCCCGAGGCTGCGCCGGTGCTGGGCGCGGACGAAGGCGGGCCGCCGGGCTTCTGGCAGCGTGTGGCGTGGAAGCGCTGGATCGGTGGCGGCGTCGCGGGGCTGCTGATCGCCGGACTCTTGCTGCGGTGGGTGGCGCGGTGCTGGCCCGGCTGGAAGGCAAGTCGGCAGGAGCGGAACGCGCGCATGAGCGTGAGCGAGCCGGTGCTGTTCGAAGCAGTGGCGCAGGCATGCAGCGCGAGCGATGCTGCTCGCACGTACGTGGCCCTGCTGCATTGGTCGAAGGCGCATCTGGGATGCACCGCTTCGGCATGGAGCGCGTCGCTGAAGGACGAGGAACTCGCGCGGGAGTTGCGGGAACTCGAGACGCGCCTCTACGGCGGCAACGTGCCTGCGTCGCCGTGGAATGGAAGCGCACTGCTGAATGCTCTGCAACGCGCCCGATCGCAGTGGCTTGCTGCGCGTGCTTCGCATCCGCAGGCAGGCCGCGCGCTGCGGCCGCTCAATCCGGGCGAGGGGAGTGCGCTTAGATGAGTGACGCCGCTGCACCGACCCCCGAGCGCACCGTGCAGGAGCGGCGGCAGCTCTTGCGCTTCCTGCTGCGCCTAGGGCATCTGCTGCTCGCGACTGGCGCGCCGGTCGGACTCGTCGAGACCACGTTGCGGAAGCTGGCTCGCATCTATCGCATCGAGCATTTCAACGCGCTCGCGCTGCCGACCGTGGTGTTCGTCAATTCGGCGGAAGAGGATTCGCTGCAGATCGAGTTCACGTCCGAGCAGGGCCTGGTGCTGAGCTTCGACCAGATCGAGGCGGTGTACGAGCTCGCACGCGATGCGGAGAACGAGGCGCTCGATCCGGCCGAAGGGCTCAAGCGCATCAACGCGATCCTCGCGATGAAAGCGCGCTTCGGTCTCGTCGGCGGCGTCGTCGGGCATGTGTTTGCGACCGTCGGGATCGCGCTGGTGCTGCGGCCGTCGGCCGATGTGGTGGGCGCGGCCGCCTTTCTCGGGCTGGTGGTGGGTCTGCTCAAGGTGCTTGCGCGCGATCGCGGGATCATCACGACGCTGCTGCCGACGGTGGCGGCGTTCGTGGTGGCACTGGTGTCGTTGCTGGGCGCGCAGCATGGCTTCGCGGCAAGCCCGATCTATGTGCTGGTCGCTTCGCTCGTGACTTTCCTGCCCGGCGGCACCCTGGCCACGGCGACGGTCGAACTGGCGTACGGCGACGTGGTGTCGGGCGGCACGCGTTTTGTCTACGGGTTGCTGCAGCTGGTGTTCCTCGTGCTCGGCATGCTGGCCGCGGCGTCGATCGTCGGCTTGCCGCCCGACAAGCTGCTGGTGCCGTCCCCCGACGGCGGCCTGCGCGTGTGGGCGCCATGGCTCGGCGTGGTGCTCTTCGGTGTGGGCCATGTGCTGCACTACGCGGCGCGGCTCAGCACGCTGCCTTGGCTGCTTGGCCTGCTGTTCGTCGCACAGATGGGCCAGCTCATCGGCAATGCGGTCTTCGGGGGCTACATGAGCGGCTTCTTCGCGGCGATGCTGATCACGCCGGCTTCCTACATCGTGCAGTACCGGCTTGGCGGGCCGCCATCGATGGTGACCTTCACGCCCGCGATGTGGCTTCTGGTACCAGGGTCGCTGGGGCTCATCGGGATGGCCGAACTCGTCGGCAACGATCGGCTTGCGGGGGTGGAGAACTTCATCGCGACGCTGTTCACCATCGTCGCGATCGGACTCGGATCGGTGATCGGAACCGCGGTCTACAACGCGCTTTTCGAGCCGGTGTTCCAGCGTGCGGGAACGATGGCGGATGTGATGTTGCGGTATCTGCGGTGGAGGCGCTGAGTCGCGCCCCACGCTTAGCGGCCGCCGGGGCCTCCGCCACCGGGGCCTCCGCCACCGGGACCGCCGCCGCCGGGACCACCGCCGCCGGGACCACCGCCGCCGGGACCACCGCCGCCAGGACCGCCGCCGGGACCACCGCCGGGACCACCGCCGCCGGGACCACCGCCGCCGGGACCACCACCGCCGGGACCACCACCGCCGGGACT
>JAGIAI010000058.1 GCA_017744935.1 Variovorax sp. | reverse complement strand
GGGGTTGTTGGAACCCACGTCATGCAGAGCCAGCAGGTGCGCCACCACCAGCCCCAGCAGCACCAGCGGCACCGCGATCACGTGGAAGCTGAAGAAGCGGTTCAGGGTGGCGTCGCTCACCACATAGTCGCCACGGATCAGGATCGCGAGATCAGGACCGATGAACGGAATGGCGGAGAACAGATTGACGATCACCTGCGCGCCCCAGTAGCTCATCTGGCCCCATGGCAGCAGGTAGCCCATGAAGGCTTCGGCCATCAGGCACAGGAAAATCGCGCAACCGAAGATCCAGATGAGTTCGCGTGGCTTGCGATAGCTGCCGTAGATGAGGCCACGGAACATATGCAGGTACACCACGATGAAGAACGCCGAGGCGCCCGTCGAGTGCATGTAACGGATCAGCCAGCCCCAAGGCACATCGCGCATGATGTACTCGACCGACGCGAACGCGAGCGCGGCGTCGGGCTTGTAGTGCATCACGAGGAAGATGCCGGTCACGATCTGGATCACGAGGACCAGCATCGCGAGCGAGCCGAAGATGTACCAGATGTTGAAGTTCTTGGGCGCGTAGTACTTGCCCCACTGATCGTTCCAGAGCTTGGTCAGCGGGAAGCGGTTGTCGACCCAGTTGAGCAGCTTCTCGTTCGCCGGAGCGTTGGGGGAGATTTCCTTGAAGTCAGCCATGTCGTCTTTCTCCTCAAGCCTTCTTGTCTTCGCCGATCAGGAGGCGAGTGTCGGAGAGGTACATGTGAGGAGGGACTGGCAGGTTGTCCGGCGCCGGCTTGTTCTTGAAGACCCGCGCCGCAAGATCGAAGGTGGAGCCATGGCATGGGCAGAGAAAGCCGCCTTGCCAGTTATCGGGCAGCGAAGGCTGCGGGCCGGCCTGGAACTTGTCGGTCGGAGAACACCCGAGGTGCGTGCAGATCCCGACGACCACGAGGATCTCGGGCTTGATCGAGCGGTGCTCGTTGCGTGCGTACGGGGGGGTGAACTCGTCCGGATTGCGCTTGGACTGCGGATCGGCGAGGAGCGGATCGAGCTTGGGCAGTTCGGCGAGCTGCTCGGGCGTGCGCTTGAGGATCCACACAGGCTTGCCGCGCCATTCGACCGTCATCTTCTCGCCGACCTGGAGGCCGCCGATGTCGACTTCTACCGGGGCGCCGGCAGCCTTGGCTCTTTCAGATGGCTGGAACGTACTGACGAACGGCACGGCAACAGCCACTCCGCCCACCGCTCCTGCACAACCTGATGCGATCAACCACGTCCGCTTGCTAGTGTCAACCCGGGCGTGGCCGGCTGCGCTATCACTCATGGGGGATCCTCAATGTTCTTCGCTAAGGTCTTGGGGTCAACCAACGATTGTAGCGGAGCGTAAATCGCGAATTCAATGCAGAGAGACGCGCATAAGCGACACATTGCCTCCGTATTAATGCGCATCAAACAGGCCCCTATACTGACCAGCCTTTCGCAATTCCGAACACGAGGTACACGACATGAGCTTTCTCAAGGAGTTTCGTGAATTCGCCGTCAAGGGCAACGTGATCGACCTCGCGGTCGGCGTGATCATCGGCGGCGCCTTCGGCAAGATCGTCGAATCCTTGGTGGGCGACATCATCATGCCGATCGTGGGCCTCGTGTTTGGCAAGCTCGATTTCTCGAATCTCTATATCCTGCTCGGGCCCAAACCAGCAAATGTGGCCGACACGCTGGCGGAACTGAAGAAGGCCAACGTACCGGTGCTTGCCTATGGCAATTTCATCACCGTCGCCGTCAACTTCGTGATTCTTGCCTTCATCATTTTCCTGATGGTCAAGCAAATCAACAGGCTGCGGAAGACGCAAGATGCCGCACCGCCAGCAACGCCCGAAGATACCGTGTTGCTGCGCGAGATCCGGGACAGCCTCAAGCAGCGCTGAACGCCGCTTCGCGCGAAAGCGACCGCGCCATGCGAATCGCCTCGATCAGGCTTGACGCATCGGCGCGACCGGTGCCCGCGATATCGAATGCGGTCCCGTGGTCGGGGCTCGTGCGCACGAGCGGCAAGCCCAGCGTCACATTGACGCCCTTCTCCACGCCGAGGTACTTGACCGGAATCAACCCCTGGTCGTGATACATCGCGACCACCACGTCGAACTCGCCAGTTCGCGCGCGCATGAAGACGGTGTCGGGTGCATGCGGACCATTCGCAGCGATGCCTTCCCTCTGTGCCGCCGCGATCGCGGGCGCAATGTCGTCGCGTTCCTCGATGCCGAAGAGACCGCCCTCTCCCGCGTGCGGGTTGAGACCCGCGACACCGATCGTCGGCGGCTTGCCGAGCACAGCGGTCAACGAGCGGTGTGTAATCCGCAGCGTCTCCAGAACACCATCGAACGTCACCGCCTCGATAGCCTGGCGCAACGACACGTGGATGCTCACGAGCACGGTTCGCAACTCGTCGTTGGCGAGCATCATGCGCACCGGCACTTCGGAAACTGGTCGGCCAAGGTGGGCGGCGGCCTCGGACTGGAGCAGCTCCGTGTGACCAGGAAAGTTGAAGCCCGCTGCGGCCAATGCTTCCTTGTGCAGGGGCGCGGTCACGATGGCCGCGATCTCACCGCGCAATGCGGCGCGCGCGGCCCAGACAACGCTATTGCCGGCGATGCGTCCTGCTGCAGCGCTGACCTCGCCGATTGCAATGGACGCATCCGGCGCCTCCACCACCTGCAGCACCGGCACGCAGTTCGGAGGGACGCCTGCGACTTCCGCCGGTGATTCAATCTCGGCAACTGGCAATGCAAGAGCACCGGGTGCGGCAAGCAACGCTGCGGCGCGCCGCACAAGACCGACATCGCCTGCAACGAAGCATCCGCGCATGTCATCGCCCGAGTCACGGAACGCCTTGACGATGATCTCGGGCCCGATGCCCGCAGGGTCACCCAGGGTGACGGCGATGGGAAGCGACACAGTCATCAGGCGGGGTTGTCGATGTCGATGAATTCGTGCGCGAGGCCAAGTTGCTGCGCCACATGGCCCGCGACCGCCGGCGCGCCGTAGCGCTCGGTCGCATGATGACCACAGGCGAGGAACGCGACGCCCATCTCGCGCGCGTAATGGGCCTGGGGTTCGGAAATCTCGCCCGTGATGAACGCATCCGCGCCGGCAGCGATCGCAGCCTCGAAGTAGCCTTGCGCACCGCCAGTGCACCATGCGATGTTTCTGATCGCTTTTGGACCCCCCTCTACGAGGGTGACCGACTTGCCGAGCGCCTTCTCCACATGCGTGGCCAATGCCTTCGCGTTGGCAAACGATTCGCCATTGGCCCGCGCGCCGAGAAAGCCGAGTTCCTGCTCGCCGAAGCGACCAGTAGAGCCGGCATGGGCCGCGAGTCCAAGCTTGTCGCCGAGCTGCGCGTTGTTGCCGAGTTCGGGATGAGCGTCCAGGGGCAGGTGGTAGGCGAACAGGTTGACGTCATCGCCCAACAGCAAGCCGAGGCGCTGTCGCATCCACCCTGTCACACGACCATCCTGACCCCGCCAGAACAGTCCGTGGTGCACGAAGATCGCGTCGGCTTCGGCATGGATCGCCGCCTCGATCAATGCACGGCTCGCGGTCACCCCGGAGACGATCTTGCGAACCGTGGTGCGGCCTTCGACCTGCAGGCCGTTCGGCCCGTAGTCCTTGAATCGCTCCGGAGCGAGTAGCAGATCGAAGGCGTGAAGGAGTTCGTGGCGGGTCGTACTCATTGCGCCATTGTGGCTCCGGCTGGCCCGCCCCGCATGGCATGGCCGCGCGCGGCCAGGGGCAACAGGCCGAGTACGAAGCCGAGAACTGCCAGCAAGCCGACATAGTGCGCTGGCGCCATCGGATCCTTTTCCAGCCACAGCGTGAGGATGACCGGAGTCAGTCCGCCGAAGATCGCATACGACATGTTGTAGGCGAACGAAAGCCCCGTGAAGCGCACCGGCGCAGGAAAAGCCCGGACGCTGACGATCGGCACCGTCGCGACGGTGCCGACGAAGAAGCCCACCAGACCGTAGTGCCACACCAGCGAAACCGGCGCGCCAGGAAGACTTGTGTAGAACAGGTAGGTCGTCACGAAGAGACCGCTCCACCCGATCAGCATGACAGCGCGCGTGCCGACGCGGTCGCTTGCCCATCCGACCAGGATGCAACCGAGCGAGAGCATCAACGTCGCGACCGCGTTCGCCTCCAGAGCGAGCGTCGCAGGCACATGGTGGACCTTTTGCAGATAGGTGGGCGTGTACAGAACGACCACCACGATCGCTGCCGAGAGCACCCAGGTGAGCAACGCAACGAACACGCTCGCGCCGCGATGCTCGCGCAGCACGGTCTTGAGGGGAAGCTCGCGCGCAACGCTGCGTCGATCCGCAAGTTCGCGAAACACCGGCGTCTCGTGGAGAAAGCGCCTCAGGTACACCGACACCAATCCGAACACCCCACCGAGGATGAACGGAATCCGCCAGGCGAAGTCCGCAACCTCGGCCGACGAATAGCGCCTGTTGATCGCCACTGCAACCAGCGATCCCAGCAGAATCCCGCCCGTGATGCCCGAAGTCAGCGTGCCGACACCGAAGCCATAGCGGCGCGCCGGCACGTGCTCGGCCACGAAGACCCAGGCGCCGGGCATCTCGCCGCCGATCGCGGCACCTTGCAGCACCCGCATCGCGAGCAGCAGCAGCGGCGCGGCAACGCCGATGCTGGCGTAGGTCGGAAGCAGGCCGATCACAAGCGTCGGCGCCGCCATCAGGAAGATCGAAAGGGAGAACATGCGCTTGCGGCCGAGCTTGTCGCCGAAATGCGCGATCACGATGCCGCCCAGTGGTCGCGCCAGATAGCCGGCCGCGAAGATGCCGAAAGTCTGGAGCTGGCGCAGCCAGTCCGGCATGTCGGCGGGGAAGAACAACGCCCCCAGCACGGTGGCGAAGAAGACGTAGATGACGAAGTCGTAGAACTCGAGCGTGCCGCCGAGCGCCGACAGCGCGAGCGTCTTGTAGTCGCGGGCATTGAGCGTGCGCGCGGGGGAGGCAGCGGAAAGCGCCGAAGCGCCTTCGACAAAGGCTTGTGCAGTCATGGCGAACGAAGAGAAACCGGAGAAAGCGACCCTCGGCGGACCGAGGCCTGGACTCTTGCGTATGCGGCTTCTCGCTGCAGGGGTTGTGCGCGCACCGCGCCGAAGAAGTCCTTGTAAGGCCGCCCGGCTGCAAGCCCGTCAATTTTAGGGTTTTCCCTTATTTCCTGCCTTATGTGGAGATGAAGCCCCCCGCCTGACACCGAAAGTCCCGCCAAGCGACTGGTGGACAATCGACGTTTTTGGCGCCGAATGCACGGCGCTTGCTTTCACCGTCTCTCAGCTCTTTCATGAAACGCACCTGGTTGTTGTTTTCACAGGCCGTCACCGTCCTTCTCGCGGCCTATTTCGTGGTCGCAACGCTCAAACCCGAGTGGCTCGACAAGCGGTCGCGTTCGCTCGGTGGGGTGGTTTCGGTCGTCGAGGCACCGCCGAGCAACCCCGTGGCGGTCGCAGCGGGCAGCCTGAGCGCTGCAGCGAAGAAGGCGTCCCCCACCGTGGTGAGCATCAACACCAGCAAAGCGGCGCAGCTCAATCCGCGCAGCAACGACCCGTGGTTCCGTTTCTTCTTCGGCGACCAGGGCGCGGACCAGCCCCAGGTTGGCCTCGGCAGCGGCGTCATCGTGAGCGCCGACGGCTACATCTTGACCAACAACCATGTCGTGGAGGGTGCGGACGAGATCGACGTGACGCTCAACGACGGCCGGCACGCGCGAGGCAAGGTGATCGGCACGGACCCGGAGACCGATCTGGCGGTCCTCAAGATCGAACTCGACAAGCTGCCAGTGGTGGTTCTGGGCAACTCCGATGCCCTGCAGGTCGGCGATCAGGTTCTCGCCATCGGCAATCCGTTCGGCGTCGGCCAGACTGTCACGAGCGGCATTGTTTCAGCGCTTGGGCGCAACAAGCTCGGCATCAATACCTTCGAGAACTTCATCCAGACCGATGCCGCGATCAACCCTGGCAATTCGGGCGGCGCGCTGATCGACGTGAACGGAAATCTCGAAGGGATCAACACCGCGATCTATTCGCGGTCGGGCGGCAGCATGGGCATCGGATTCGCCATTCCGGTCTCGACGGCCAAGCAGGTGCTGGAGGACATCGTGAAGTCGGGCCGTGTCACTCGCGGCTGGATCGGTGTGGAGCCGAACGATCTTTCACCAGAACTGGCAGAGACCTTCGGCGTGAAGGCGAACTCGGGCGTGATCATCACCGGCGTGCTGCAGAACGGCCCGGCAGCGAAGGCCGGCGTGCGCCCTGGTGACGTCATCACCGGTGTCGGCGACAAGAACGTCGGCAATGTTCAGGAACTGCTAACTGCCGTCGCCGGACTCAAGCCGGGCAGTGCCACGCGCTTCGCGCTGCAGCGCGGCGGCGACAAGTTGGAACTGGATGTGACGCCTGGCTCGCGGCCGAAATCGCAGATCCGGCGCGCGCCGGACCAGACCGAATAGGGCAACGAGGATTGGAGAATCCGCTCAGGGCTGAGCGGAGTCGGCGCTTTCTTCCGGCGCCTTGCTGTACTTCGTGAAGTAGCGCGCCCCGACGATGCCCACTTCGTACAGCAGGCACATCGGGATTGCGAGCGCAAGTTGCGAGACCACGTCTGGCGGCGTGAGCACCGCAGCGACGACAAACGCCACGACGATGAAGTAGCCACGGAAGGAGCGCAGCTTCTCAACCGTAACCATCTCGAATCGCACCAGCAGCATCACCACGATCGGCACCTGGAATGCCACGCCGAAAGCGATGTAAAGCGAAAGAATCGCCTCCACATAAGAAGCAATATCGGGCGTGGCCGCGACCGCCGCCGGTGTGAACCGCTGAATGAAGCTGAACATCTTGTCCAGCACGAAGAACTGGACGAACGCGATGCCCGAATAGGCCAGCAGGCTGCCGAAGATGATCAGGGGGAGCGCAAACCGCTTTTCGTGGCTGTAGAGCCCGGGCGCCACGAACATCCAGCACTGGTACATGAGCCACGGCAGAGCGAGGAGCACCGCCGTCATCAGCAGCACCTTCAGCGGCACGAAGAAGGGCGAGAAGACACCAATGGCGATCAGCTTCGCGTCCGGGGGCATATGGGCGCGGATCGGTACCGCGATCAGGTCGATCAACCCGCTCGGCCCGGGCCAGATCGCGAGCAGCACGCCGGCCACCGCAAGACCATAGATGCAATAGAGCAGACGATCCCGCAGCTCCATCAGGTGTTGGACGAAGGGCTGTTCGGTTCCAGCCAGTTCGTCTTCTTTGTTCTTGTCTGTGGGGTCAGCCATGTGGGGACGCGGTCGGGAACTCGGGGCGTGCTCGACGCGACCGGATCGACGCCAAAGCTAGTTGATCTTGTGGGGGCGGTAGCGCGCCACGCGCGCCGCGCCTGAAAGCGCCTTGGTACGGACGCCGTTGCGGGACTTGTACCACTGGGGCGTGGCACCCTGCTTCAAGCGCCAGTTCTTGCGCGGATGCTTGTATTGGGGGTAGACCGGCGTTGCCTCGGCCGATTCGGAAGGCGACTGACCGATGTCGGCGAACTGCTTTTCAAGGTCGCTGGCGCCGGAATGGATGCTGTGCTCGACCTCGCGGGCGGCGTCCTGCACCGTGTCCTTCATCTTGCGAAGCTCGTCGAGGTCCATCGATCGATTGACCTCGGCCTTGACATCGTTCACGTAGCGCTGCGCCTTGCCGAGCAAGGTGCCAACAGTACGCGCCACACGCGGAAGCTTTTCCGGCCCGAGCACGATCAGCGCAATCGCGCCAATCAGCGCAAGCTTGGAGATGCCGAGATCAATCACGGACGGCCGTCGGTCAGGACTTCTGACGTGCTTCGACGTCGATCGTCGATTTGTCGGCGGCGGCGTTGCTGGTGACTTGCGCGTTCGGGGCCGGCGGCGTTTCAGGCGCTGCGCCGTCCTTCATGCCGTCCTTGAAGCCTTTGACTGCCCCGCCGAGGTCGGACCCCATGTTGCGAAGCTTCTTGGTGCCGAAAATCATCACGACGACCAGCAGCACGATCAGCCAGTGCCAGATGGAAAGAGAGCCCATGGATTACTCCTGAAGAATGTGAACAATTTTAGTCGGCGCGCAAATGCCGCTCGCCGGGACGGATATCAGCCTCTGAGCCATGGGCGCGGGCCACCCATGACGTGGACATGCAGATGGTGGACCTCCTGGCCGCCTTCGGCCCCGGTGTTGACCACGATGCGGAAACCGCCTTCCGGATACGGCCTGCAGCCCTGCTCGACCGCGAGTTTCGGCGCCAACGTCATGATCTTTCCGAGCAGCGGGGCATCGTCCGAAGTCACCTGGGCCATCGAGGGAACATGCTTCTTGGGCACGATCATGAAGTGGATTGGCGCCCACGGGGCGATGTCGTGGAAGGCAAAAAGCTCCTCATCCTCGTAGACCTTCTTGGAGGGGATCTTCCCTTCGATGATCTTGCAGAAGATGCAGTTGGGGTCAGAGGACATTCGATGGCTCCATGGATCGGCCCGCATTCATTCGCACCATCCCCTTGACGATGCGATAGAGGAACCAGAGGGAAATGAGTGCCCAGGCGGCCCAGCCCGGTACTAAAAACAGCAGCCACAGCCAGGAGGTCAGCACGTACAGGAGGCCTGCCCAGAGCACGGAGCGGATGCGCCAGCTGAAATGCGATGCCTGCCATGTGCCGGCGGCATCGTCGCGCTTGACCAGATCGATGATGAGCGCGATCAGCAGGAGCCCGATGGAGGCCTGTGCGCCCGGCAGCACCGCGCCCACGGCAACCACCAGATGCAGGATGTAGCTGACCCAACCCCAGGTCTTGAGCGAGTCATCAGGATCCACGGTGACGATGTCGTTGGGCATGGCGTCCTCTCAATCGTTCGAAGCTTCGCGCGCCTGCGCCTTGCGCAAGGCCTTTTCCTCGATACCGCTCGTGCCTTCTCGGCGCTCGAGCTCCGCCACCACGTCGCTCGGCGCGAAGCCGTAGTGCGCGAGGGCGATCATGCTGTGGAACCACAAATCGGCGACTTCGTTCACCAGTTTCGTACGGTCGCCGCCGTGATCGGCGTCTTTCGCCGCCATCACGACTTCGGTCGCTTCCTCGCCGATCTTCTTGAGGAACGCATCCGGGCCGCGATGCAGCAAGCGGGCGACGTAGCTTTTTTCGGGGTCGCCGCCGCGCGCAGGCAGGCGGCTTTCGATGACGGCGGCGAGGCGCGCCAGCGCGTCCTCGGCATTCCGCCCAGCGGTTTCGGTACTCATCTTGAGGTCGGTGTGTAGATCGTTGCGGGGTCTTTCAGGACCGGTTCAGTCACGACCCAGCGCCCATTTTCGTACTTGCTGAAGAAGCAGCTGTGACGGCCGGTGTGACAGGCAATTCCCGGCTCATGGCCGCGTTGCGTGACCTTGAGCAGCACGACATCGTTGTCGCAGTCGAGACGGATCTCGTGCACGGTCTGGACGTGCCCCGACTCCTCGCCCTTGAACCAGAGCTTCGCGCGCGACCGGCTCAAATACACGGCACGGCCGGTCTCTGCCGTTTTGGCGAGCGCTTCGCGATTCATCCAGGCGAACATCAGCACATCGTTGCTGCCCTGTTCCTGCGCGATCACCGGCACGAGGCCGTTCGCGTCCCATTTCACTTCGTCCAACCAGTCCATGTGGCTATTGTCGGTGGAATAAAGGTCGCACCGTCCGTGGTCGGTTACTGCCGCACGGGAATGCCGCGCGCGGCCATCTGCGCCTTGGCTTCGCCGACCGTGAACTCGCCGTAGTGAAAGATACTGGCTGCCAGCACAGCGTCGGCGCCGCCGATCTGGATGCCGTCCGCCAGATGCGCAAGGCTGCCGACGCCGCCGGAGGCGATCACCGGGACGCTCACCGCGTCACTCACCGCCCGTGTAAGTTCGAGGTCAAACCCGCTCTTGGTACCGTCCCTGTCCATGCTGGTCAGCAGGATCTCGCCAGCGCCGCGACGGGCCATTTCGGCCGCCCACTGCACAGCGTCGAGGCCGGTGTTCTTGCGTCCACCATGGCTGTAGACGTCCCACCCGGGACCGCGGGTGGCGGCATCCTCTACGCTGCGACGCTTGGCATCGATGGCCACCACGATGCACTGCGCGCCGTATTTCTGCGAGGCGTCCTCGATCACCTGCGGATTGGCGATCGCTGCCGAGTTGAAGCTGGTCTTGTCCGCGCCGGCATTCAGCAAGCGGCGGACGTCCGCCACCGTCCGCACGCCACCGCCAACGGTCAGCGGAATGAACACCTGCGAAGCGACCGCCTCGATGATGGGCAGGATCAGATCCCGGTCATCGCTGGTCGCCGTGATGTCGAGGAAGGTGAGCTCGTCGGCACCCTGCGCGTTGTAGCGGGCCGCGATTTCGACCGGGTCTCCGGCATCCCGCAACTCGACGAAATTGACGCCCTTGACGACACGGCCGCCGGTGACGTCGAGGCAGGGAATGATGCGTTTGGCAAGCATGGGGATTCAGGACAAGGATTCAGGAGACGGTGAGTTGTTGCCAGCCCTGCCACTGCGCTCCGGGCGCCAGCAGAACGGACTCGTCGATGCGTGCGGCCTCGACACAGAGCATGTGGCGCCAGCCGTCGTCCGGCAGGTCGTCGAGCTTGGCGCTCAACACCGGGCCGGGGTTCCACACCACGGTTTCGGTGCAGCTCGCGCTCTGGGAAATTTCAAGCGTGCCGGACGGCTGCACGAGGCGCAGCGGCCGCGCGGGGGACGCATAGACGCTGTCGAACTCGCTGCCGAAACGTAGAGAAGGAGCGACTTCGACATGCCGGTCGTCACGGACTGCATCCCAGCGATTGGCACCCTGGAGGCCCTCGAGTGCGGCTTCCGTGACGTCATCGACACGAAGATAGGAATGCAACGCGGCAGCGAACGACCAGGGCCCGCTACCGGTGTTGTCGATCGTCAGCGCGATGCGCAACGCATGCGGCGCCAGCGTGACGACAAGGCGCGCACGGAACGAATGCGGCCAGATCGTCCGCGTCCTCGCATCGTCATGCAACGCGAGCGTGGCGGTCGCCTGCTTGCCGCTCACCTCGACGGATTCCGCCTGCCAGGGCAGATTGCGCACAAAGCCATGTTTCGGTAAGGGACCGCGCATGTTGAACTGGGGCCAACAGATCGGCACGCCACCGCGAATGGCGCTTTGGCCGTCGAAACGCGCGCTGGGGCTGAGATAGAGCCGCTCCACGCCGTCGGCCGTCATCCACGACAGCACATGCGCGCCGTGCAGGGCCACCATGCAGCTGTCGCCACCCGGAAGCGCGAAACGCACCACCGGTTGGCCGCGAAAGGTCGACGTTTGGACAGACATGGCTCCGATTCTAGGTTTGGCCGCGTCGGGATTGCGGCCGGCGCTGTTTTCGCTTGAAATCTCATCAGCAGACTCGCTGGTCCCGTCACGAGGAGAACCCATGAGAAGAAAGCTGCCGCCCGCCGCCTGGATCCTGATCGCGATGGTGATCGGGATCATCGTCGGCTACATGGTCTTCGTGAATTTTCCCAACAAGCGGACAGCGGCGGAGATCGCGGGCTACATCTCGATCATCTCGGACGTGTTTCTGCGGCTGATCAAGATGCTGATCGGCCCGCTGGTGTTCTCGACGCTCGTTGTCGGCATCGCGCACATGGGTGACGCCGCGTCGGTAGGGCGCGTGTTCGGCAAGGCGCTGGCGTGGTTCATCACCGCCTCGCTGGTTTCGCTGGTGCTGGGCCTGGTCATGGCCAACTTGTTGCAACCAGGGCACAACCTGGGACTCCCATTGCCGGACATTGGGGCCTCCGCGAATCTCGCGACGTCCAAGTTCACACTGAAGGATTTCGTCGCCCACATGGTGCCGAGATCGTTCGTGGAAGCGCTGGCGAACAACGAGATCCTGCAGATCGTGGTGTTCTCGATGTTCTTCGGCGTCGCGCTGGCTTCGCTCGGCGAAAAGGGCAAGACACTGGTGGCCTCGATCGACGAGTTGTCCCACGCGATGCTCAAGATCACCGGCTACGTGATGAAGCTCGCACCGCTCGCAGTGCTCGCCGCCATGGCTGCCACGGTGGCGGTCAACGGCCTCGACATCCTGCTGAAGTTCGCCGTATTCATGGGCGGCTTCTATCTGAGCCTCTTCATGCTGTGGGGCCTACTGGCCTTGGCCGGGTTCATCTTCCTCGGCCCGCGCATCGTGAAGCTTCTGCAGTACATCCGCGAGCCTTTCCTGTTGTCGTTCGCGACCGCAAGCTCGGAGGCGGCGTACCCGAAGATCCTGGTCGCGCTCGACCGCTTCGGCGTCAAGCGCAAGATCTCGAGCTTCGTGATGCCGATGGGCTACTCCTTCAACCTGGACGGCTCGATGATGTACTGCACCTTCGCAGTGCTCTTCATTGCGCAGGCCTACGACATCCATCTGTCGATCGCCACCCAGTTCACGATGCTGCTGATCCTGATGCTCACCTCGAAGGGCATGGCCGGTGTGCCTCGCGCCTCGCTGGTGGTGATTGCGGCAACGCTGAACCAGTTCAACATCCCCGAGGCCGGGTTGCTGCTGATCCTGGGCGTGGACACATTCCTGGACATGGGCCGCTCGGCCACCAATGCGGTGGGCAATTCGATCGCTACCGCCGTGGTCGCCAAGTGGGAGGGCGAGTTGCTGTCCGAGAGCGAAGCCGACGCCAACGCGCGCTCCATGGACAAGGAAAGCGCCGCCACGCTCGCCAATCCCATGCACGCCTGAGGCCACCATGACGTTCTCGCGGACGCTGACGGCAATCACGGCCCTGTGGCTGGGCTTCGCTGGCGTTGCGCCGCACGCTTCGGCGCAGACCGAGCCGACGCCCGCAACGCCCGCAGCGCTCTCCGGCACGCTGGCCAAGGTGCGCGATGCCGGCGCCGTGATCATCGGCTATCGCGAATCCTCGATCCCCTTCTCGTTCCTGTCGCCGCGGAACGAGCCGATCGGCTACTCGATCGAGCTGTGCAAGGCACTCGTCGAAGCCATGAGCGATGCCGTGCACAAGACGCTCGCGACGAAATGGGTGCCGGTGACCGCCGAATCGCGCATCGACGCGGTGGTCAGCGGAAAGGTGGACCTCGAGTGCGGCTCAACTACCAACAACCTCGAGCGCCAGAAGCGCGTGGCGTTTTCGCCGACGATCTTCGTCTCCGGCACCAAGTTGCTGGTGCCGAAGGGTTCGCCGATCAAGTCGTTCAGGGACCTGGGCGGCCGCCCGGTCGCGGTAACCAGCGGCACGACCAACGAGAAAACGATGCGCGACATCGCGGCGCGCTTCAAGATCGGCATGAACCTGCTGGTTTCGCGCGACCACGCCGAATCGTTCGGATTGGTGAAATCGGGCAAGGCCGAGGCGTTCGCGACGGACGACGTGCTGCTCTACGGCCTCATCGCGCAGGATCGCGGTGGCAGCGACGGCGAGAGCAACTACGAGGTCGTCGGCGAATTTCTTTCGTACGACCCGTATGGCGTGATGTACCGAAAGGACGATCCCGAGATGACGCGGGTCGTGAACGACACCTTTCACGATCTTGCCGAAGACGGCGAAATCGAGCGGCAGTACAAGCGCTGGTTCCTGCGGAAGCTCCCGTCGGGTACCGCGCTGAACCTGCCGATGAGCCCTCAGCTCGAGACCATCATCCAGACGATGGCCGTGCGCTCGGAATGAGCCGGTGAGGCGTCAGGCCGCGTCGGCCAGTTCGTCGGCGCGGGCCTGCGCAGCGGAAAAGTCGAGATCGCCCGAGTAGATCGCCCGGCCGCAGATCACGCCTTCGACGCCCTCGTCCTCGATGGCGCAGAGCTTCTCGATGTCGGTCATGTTCGACAGCCCGCCCGATGCGATGACCGGGATCGTGAGCGCCTGCGCCAGACGCACCGTGGCTTCGATGTTGATGCCGGAGAGCATGCCGTCGCGGCCGATGTCGGTATAGATGATCGACTCGACGCCGTAGTCCTCGAACTTCCTGCCCAGGTCTGCCACTTCGTGGCCGGTCAGCTTGCTCCAGCCGTCCGTCGCCACCTTGCCGTCCTTGGCGTCCAGGCCGACGATGATGTGGCCGCCGAAGGCGCTGCACGCATCCTTGAGGAAGCCCGGGTTCTTGACCGCGGCGGTGCCGATGATCACGTAGCGCAGGCCGTCGTCGATGTAGCGCTCGATGGTGTCCAGGTCACGGATCCCGCCGCCGAGTTGCACGGGGATGTCATCGCCCACTTCCCGCAGGATGGCCTTGATCGCCGCATGATTCTGCGGCTTGCCCGCGAACGCGCCGTTCAGGTCGACGAGATGCAGCCGTCTTGCACCGGCTTCCAGCCACTTGCGCGCCATCGCGGCGGGATCGTCGCTGAATGTGGTCGACTGGTCCATATCGCCCTGCTTGAGGCGGACGCAATGGCCATCTTTGAGGTCGATCGCAGGAATGAGGAGCATGGTGCGGGATTGCTTGGGACGAGCGATGGAATCGCGGGAAATCTAGACGGGGTGAGGAAATGAAAGGCGGAATCGTACCCAGAATCGGGCGCGCGCATGCGCGGCCCGGGCCGGTCGGTCGATGCGTCTACTGTCTCAAGGATTCCAGTGGAGGAAATTTCGATAGAGCTGCAACCCATGGTCCGCGCTCTTCTCCGGGTGGAACTGGGTGGCAAAAATGTTATCGCGTGCGACCGCGGCGGTAAAGCGGTCGCCATAGTCCGCCTCCCCCACACTGTGGTCGCGGTCGGCGGGCTTCGCGTAAAAGCTGTGCACGAAATAGAAGTAGCTCTGGTCCGGCACGCCGGCCCAGATCGGATGCGGTCGCATCTGAACAACCTGGTTCCAGCCCATCTGCGGGACCTTGTAGCGGCTGCCGTCGGGCTGCTTGCGACCCTCCAGCTCGAACTTCCGGACCTCGCCGGGGATGAGGCCAAGCCCATTCGTCGGGCCTTCGTCGCTGCGGGACAGCAGCATCTGCATGCCAACGCAGACGCCGAACAGCGGCTTGGTCGCCGCAGCCTCCAGCACGGACTCCAGGAGACCCGAATCGCGCAGTTCGCGCATGCAATCGGGCATCGCGCCCTGCCCCGGCAGCACGACACGGGTTGCGCGGCGCACCACGTCCGGATCGGAAGTGACAAACACCTCCACCCCGACCTGATCGGCCGCATGCTGGACCGCCTGCGACACTGACCGCAGGTTGCCCATGCCGTAGTCGATCACGGCGACAGTGTTCTTCGTCATGGATGAGTCTCCGCGCAGCAACGGTTCCGGTTCAGAGCGATCCCTTGGTCGAAGGAATGACGCCCGCCGAACGCGGATCGAGTTCCAGCGCTGCTCGCAGTGCCCGGGCGAAGGCCTTGAACACCGTCTCGCACTGGTGGTGCGCGTTGACGCCCTTCAGGTTGTCGATGTGCAGCGTGACGAATGCGTGATTGACGAAGCCGTGGAAAAACTCGGAGGTGAGCTGGGTGTCGAAGGTGCCGATCATCCCGCTCGTGAAAGGCACGTCCATCAAGAGGCCCGGGCGGCCCGAGAAGTCGATCACCACCCGGCTGAGCGCTTCGTCGAGCGGCACGTACGCGTGCCCGTATCGGCGGATGCCCTTCTTGTCGCCGACCGCCTTCGCGACTGCCTGACCCAGCGTGATGCCGACGTCTTCGACGGTGTGATGGCCGTCGATGTGCAGGTCGCCCTTGCAGTCGATGTCGAGGTCGATCAGGCCGTGGCGGGCGATCTGGTCGAGCATGTGATCGAAGAAGCCAATGCCCGTCGACAGATTGGCCTTGCCAGTGCCGTCGAGGTTGACGTGGACCGTGATCTTCGTCTCGGCCGTGTTGCGGGTGACGGTTGCCGTGCGCGCACCGGCGGCGATGACTGCTTCGGGGGCCGTGGGGGTGTTCATAGTGAGGATTCCAGCGCCGCGATCATCCGGGCGTTCTCGTCGGCGGTTCCGACGGTCAGCCGAAGGCAGTTCGCGAGCAATGGGTGCATTTTAGAAACGTTCTTGACCAGCACGCCGGCAGCCCGCATGCCCTCGAAAGTCCTGGCGGCATCGGGTACGCGGACCAGGATCATGTTCGCTTCACTCGGCCAGCTCTTCACGGCGGGCATCCGTCCAAGCGCCTCGAAGATCTGGGCACGCTGGCTGCGAATATCGGCCGCCTGCTCGGCGAACACATCGGCGTGCTCCAGCGCGAACAGCGCACACTCGCAATTCAGCACGCTGATGTTGTAGGGCGGGCGGACCTTGTCGATTTCCGAAACCAGCGCGGTCGGGCCCATCAGGTAGCCGAGGCGGACACCGGCAAGGCCGAACTTGCTCAGCGTCCTCATCAGTAGCACGTGGTCGTGGCGCGTCACGCGGTCGATGTAGCTCTTGCCGGCGAACGGCTGGTAGGCCTCATCGATGACGACCAGGCCGCCCTGCTCGCCCTGCGCCTCGACGATCCGCTCGATCACCGTGTCGTGCCACAGGTTGGCCGTCGGGTTGTTCGGGTAGGCGAGGTAGACGATAGCGGGCCTTTCGCGCGCGATGGCTTCGAGCATTGCACGCTCGTCGAGTTCGAAATCGGCGGTCAGCGGTACACCGACGAATCGCAGGCCCTGGAGTTGCGCGCTCATCGCGTACATCACGAAGCCGGGTACGGGCGCGACGATGGCCGCGCCGGGCAGATCGCAGGCCATGGCCAGCAGGGAAATCAGCTCGTCTGAACCGTTGCCCAGCATCAGCGAGAAGCCCTCGGGCATGGCAGCGTGTGCGGCCAGGGCGCGCTGCAGGTCGGCGCTGCGCGGGCCTGGATAGCGGTTGAGCGCGATCGCGCCCAAGCGTTGGCCCAGCGCGTCCTGCAGCGCCGGCGGCAGGCCATGCGGGTTCTCCATGGCGTCGAGCTTGAGCATGCCTCGGGCGTCCTGGACGGCATAGGCGTGCATCGATTGCACGTCTACGCGAATGCGGCCGAGTGCGCGGTTCGTCGAAGTGGTGGATGTCATTCGGTTCAGGGCGCGCAGCGGTAGCTGTTGCGCAGGGCCGAGGCGAGCACCAGCTGCACCGGCATGTCGGCCTCGTAGTTGTCGGCGTTGCGCGTCAGTTCGGTCTGATAGAGCGAGCGCGCCATGGCGGGCTCCAACTTGCGTCCGTTGACGCAGAAATGCGGCTTGAGCCCCGCGCGCTGGTCGGCGTCGTTGGCTTCGCGCAGCCCTTCCATGACGCCCACCAGGTAGTAGTTCGCGTAGATCTTCCCGTCCTTTTCGTTGGCTTCGAGCGTGCGAAGTTCGCGAATGGACATCGCCTGCGCGCCGGCGGTGGCGAATGCCAGGACGGCAAACAGGAAGTGCCTGGGGGCGAACATCACTTGATCCGCATCCGAGCCGCTTCGGCGTGGGCGGTCAGTCCCTCACCTTCCGCCAACGTGACAGCCACTCGGCCCAGGGCCTGAGCGCCGGTCTCGCTGACTTCGATCAGGCTCGACCGCTTCTGGAAGTCGTAGACGCCCAATGGCGAGCTGAAGCGTGCCGTGCCGCTCGTCGGCAGCACGTGATTGGGGCCGGCACAGTAGTCGCCGAGGCTTTCGCTGGTGAAGGCGCCAAGGAAGATCGCCCCGGCATGCTTGAGCAGTGGTTCCCAACGATGGGGCTCGCGGCTGCTGACTTCAAGGTGCTCGGGGGCGATCCGGTTGCTGATCTCGCAGGCCTCTTCCATGTTGCGCGTGTGGATCAGTGCGCCGCGCCCGTTCAGTGACGCCGCGATGATTTCCGCGCGAGGCATGGAGGGAAGGAGTCGGTCGATCTCCTGTTGAACCCGCTCGATATATCCGGCGTCCGGGCACAGCAGGATGCTTTGTGCGAGCTCGTCGTGTTCGGCCTGGCTGAACAGATCCATGGCGACCCAGTCCGGCGGCGTCGTTCCGTCGGCCAGCACCAGGATTTCGCTGGGGCCCGCGATCATGTCGATGCCGACCGTGCCGAAGACGCGGCGCTTTGCGGCCGCCACGTAGGCGTTGCCGGGGCCGGTGATCTTGTCGACTGCCGGAACAGAAGCCGTGCCGTAGGCCAGCGCCGCAACAGCCTGCGCGCCGCCGATCGTGAAGGCGCGGCTCACGCCGGCCACGTGCGCCGCAGCCAGAACGAGCTGGTTCTTCTCGCCGCCGGGCGTCGGCACGACCATGATGATCTCGCCCACGCCAGCCACGTGCGCGGGGATGGCGTTCATCAGCACGCTGGACGGATAGGCCGCCTTGCCGCCCGGCACATAGATGCCGACGCGGTCGAGCGGCGTGACCTTCTGGCCCAGCAAGGTGCCATCGGCATCACGGTAGCTCCAGCTTTCGCCGCTGGCCTTCTTCTGGGCCTCGTGGTAGCTTCGTACCCGGTTTGCGGCCGCCTCGAGCGCATTGCGCTGATCGGCCGGCAGCGATTCGAAGGCGCTGCGCAATTCGGCTGCAGTGAGCTCCAGCGAATCCATGCCGGTGGCTTGGAGTCGGTCGAAGCGCCGCGTGTATTCCAGCACCGCCTCATCGCCGCGCCGCTGCACGTCCGCAAGGATGTCAGCCACCACCTGCTCAATGGCCGCGTCCGCTTCGGCGGACCAATGCAGGCGCGCCTTGAATTCGGCCTCGAAGGTGGCCGTTGCGGTCGACAGACGGAGAGGAGTGGCTTTCAGGTTCATTGCAATGTCACGAGGAAGGAATGGCCGAGTCGAACGCATCGACGATACGCCGGATCGCTTCTCGCTTGAGCTTGAGCGCCGCCTGGTTGACCACCAGCCGCGCGCTGATGTCCATGATGCGCTCGACCTCCACGAGGTGGTTGGCCTTAAGGGTATTGCCGGTCGAGACCAGATCGACGATGGCGTCGGCGAGCCCCGTCAGCGGCGCCAGTTCCATGCTGCCGTAGAGCTTGATCAGGTCGACGTGCACGCCCTTGCTGGCGAAGAAGTCGCGCGCGAGTCCGACATACTTGGTGGCCACCTTGATGCGGGAACCCTGCTTCACGGCCGAGGCGTAGTCGTAATCGGCCCGTACTGCGACGCTCAGGCGGCAGGCGGCGATGCGCAGGTCCAGCGGCTGGTACAGGCCCTGATTGCCGTGCTCGAGCAGAACATCGAGGCCGGTCACACCCAGGTCCGCGCCGCCGTACTGCACGTAGGTCGGAACGTCCGATGCACGCACCAGCACGACGCGAACGTCGGGGCGCGTCGTCGCCAGGATCAGCTTGCGCGATTTCTCGGGATTTTCGGTCACCTCGATGCCAGCGGCAGCGAGCAACGGCATGGTCTCTTCGAAGATCCGGCCTTTCGAAAGCGCCAGCGTGATCATGGCTGCACCTCTGCCGGGCCGGCTACGCGCTCGATGTCGGCGCCGATGCCGCGCAGCTTGGATTCCATGCGGTCGTAGCCGCGATCGAGGTGATAGATGCGATCGACGAGCGTTTCGCCCTCGGCCACGAGACCGGCAATCACGAGGCTGGCAGACGCGCGCAGATCGGTCGCCATCACCGTCGCGCCCGACAGTTGCGAGACGCCTTCGATAACCGCGACCTTGCCGTCGGTCTGGATGCGGGCGCCCAGACGCAGCATCTCGTCGACGTGCATGAAGCGGTTCTCGAAGATCGTCTCCGTCACTGTCGACGTGCCTTCGGCAATCACGTTGAGCGCCATGAACTGCGCCTGCATGTCGGTCGGGAAGCCCGGGTATTCGGTCGTGCGGAAGCTCTGGGCCTTGAGGCGCCCCTGGCTGCGGACGCGGATTCCGTCTTCCGCGTCCGTCACTTCGGCGCCGGCTGCGCGCAGCTTCTCGATCACGGCGTCCAGATGATCGGCGCGGCCGTGCTTCAGGACGACGTCGCCGCCGGTGGCCGCAACGGCACAAAGGAAGGTGCCGGCCTCAATGCGATCCGCGACCACCTGATGGGTGCATCCGCTCAGCTTCTCGACGCCCTGGATACGGATACGGCTGGTGCCGTGGCCTTCGATCTTTGCGCCCATCGCGATCAGCATTTCGGCCAGGTCGGTGATCTCGGGCTCCTGCGCGGCGTTCTCGAGCACCGTCTCGCCTTCGGCCAAAGCTGCCGCCATCAGGAAGTTCTCGGTGCCGGTGACGGTCACCATGTCGGTCGTGATGCGCGCACCGTGCAGGCGCTTCCGGCCGCCGCCGATGCTCGCGATCATGTAGCCGTGCTCGACCACGATCTCGGCGCCCATCGCCTGCAGGCCCTTGATGTGCTGGTCCACCGGCCGCGATCCGATCGCGCAGCCACCCGGCAGCGACACCTTGGCGCGCCCGAAGCGGGCAACCAGCGGCCCGAGCGCAAGGACCGACGCGCGCATGGTCTTGACCAGTTCGTACGGCGCCTCGGGCACTTCGAGCGAGCGTGCGTTGATCCGCACCGTCCCGTTGTCGTCGCGCTCGGCGGCCACGCCCATGTTGTGGACCAGCTTGAGCATGGTCTCGACGTCTTTCAGCCGAGGCACGTTGTGCAGCGTCACCGCTTGATCGGTCAGAAGCGCCGCGCACAACTCCGGCAAGGCGGCGTTCTTGGCGCCGGAAATGCGTACCTCGCCGCGAAGCGCACGCCCGCCGCGAATCAGAAGTTTGTCCATGAAGAATCCAGCGGAGGTCTAAAGGGAAGGCGAAGAAGCCTGCTTCGCCCACTCGGCGGGCGTGTAGGTTTTCATCGAGAGTGCATGCACCTCATCGGTGTGCATTTTGGCACCCAGGGTCGCGTAGACAAGCTGATGGCGTTGGATCGCACGCTTGCCTTCGAACGCCGGGGAAACGATGGTGGCATACCAATGGCGGCCATCACCTTCGAGCGTGATGTGTTCACAGGCGAGGCCCGCCTCGATGATCGATTGGAGTTCTTCCGCAGTCATGATGTCAGTTGGAACGAAGGTGTGGCGTCATCCGCGAATCTTGTAGCCGATGCGCAGGAGGTGGATCGCAATCGCGCTGACCACGAGCCAGGCGCCGCCAACGATCGCCAGGCTGATCCACGGCGATACGTCGCTCACGCCGAAGAAGCCGAAGCGGAAGCCGTCGATCATGTAGAAGAACGGATTCAGATGGCTCACCTTCTGCCAGAACGGTGGGAGCGAACCGATCGAATAGAACACGCCCGAGAGGAAAGTCATGGGCATGATCAGGAAGTTCTGGAACACCGCCATCTGATCAAACTTCTCGGCCCAGAGCCCGGCGATCAGCCCCAGCGTGCCAAGGATCGCGGCCCCGAGGAAAGCGAAGACGATGATCCACAACGGTGCGACGAAGCCGGGCAT
Source organism: Variovorax sp. (assembly GCA_017744935.1). Taxonomy (GTDB): domain Bacteria; phylum Pseudomonadota; class Gammaproteobacteria; order Burkholderiales; family Burkholderiaceae_C; genus Variovorax. The sequence goes on along the minus strand of JAGIAI010000058.1, from coordinate 7,118 downwards.
CGCGAAGAGCGCGGTCACCACGAACACGCCGAGCCCGACCGCCAGACCACGCACGACCGAGGAGCCCACGTAGGCGAGGAACCAGCCCCAGTGCGATAGCGGCGTGAGCAGCACGAACACAAGGCTGCCCATGATCTTGCTTTGAATGATGGACGACGAGCTGTTGGCGAAGGCGTTCTGCAGCACGCTCATCATCACGAGACCGGGCACCAGGAAGGCGGTGTAGCTCACGGTGCCATAGACCTTGACATGGTCCTCGAGCACATGACCGAACACCAGCAGGTAGAGCAAGGCGGTGAGCACCGGCGCCCCGACCGTCTGGAAGCCGACTTTCCAGAAGCGAAGGATTTCCTTGTAGAGCAGGGCACGCCAGCCCAGCGCACTGACCATCATCGGGCAACCTCCAACGGCGTCTGCTCGCCGGCCATCAGGTCGATGAAGACATCCTCCAGATCGGCCTTGCGCATTTCGACATCCTCGACGTCGAGTCCTGCTTCACGGATGGCCGCCAGCAGTTGCTCGACTTCGTACGCATTCTGTGCCGGAAGCTGCACGATGCGCCCTGTGACGCGCGCATGCTGCGCGATCGACCAGGGCAGCATGCCGTCCGTCTTGAAGCGAAGCACATTGCTCGCGGCCGAGCGAAGCAACTCGCTCGTGCGGTCGAGGGCGATCACGCGACCCAGCTTGAGCATCGCGATGCGGTGGCAAAGCGCCTCCGCTTCTTCGAGATAGTGGGTGGTGAGCAGCACGGTGCTGCCCTGCTTGTTGAGCTTGGCAACGAACTGCCACAGCGTCTGCCGCAATTCGACATCGACGCCCGCGGTCGGCTCGTCGAGCACGATCACCGGCGGCTTGTGGACCAGCGCCTGCGCGACAAGGACGCGGCGCTTCATGCCGCCGGAAAGCTGGCGCATGTTGGCGCTCGCCTTGTCGGCAAGGCCCAGGCTGTGCAGAAGCTCGTCGATCCAGTCGTCGTTCTTGCTGATGCCGAAGTAGCCGGACTGGATGCGCAAGGTCTCGCGCACATTGAAGAAGGGGTCGAAAACCAGCTCCTGGGGCACGATGCCCAACTGGCGGCGGGCCTGGCTGTACTCGCGCTGAACGTCGAAGCCGTGCACCGCGATCGTGCCCGCGCTGGGGCGCGAGAGACCGGCGAGCATGCTGATCAGGGAGGTCTTTCCGGCGCCATTCGGACCCAGGAGACCGAAGAATTCGCCCTCCTCGATCTCGAAACTCACATTGTCGACAGCGCGGAGACCCGGTTTTCCCTGGGCCCGTTGCTGGCGTGAGGCAGGATAGGTCTTGGAGACCGATTGGAAGGAAATCGCGGGCATGGGAGCCGGCGATTTTACGGGGCTGGGACTTTTTCTATGGCGCGGCCGGCAAAAGGCCGGCAACTCCGTACAGCGACGCGAGCTCGCGCAGGCGCGGTGGAAGCCCTTTCACGGCGAATCCGCGCCCGAGGGCCGCGGACTCCCGCCGGCATTCGAGCAACACCGCCAGCGCCGAGGAATCGAAGTGAACCAGCGCAGTGGCATCGACCACCGTCGAACTGCCGTTCTGCCCCGCCAGCCCGCGCTGGAGCATGTAGACGCAAGTGGAAGCCTCGTCGTGGGTCAGCTTCGGCGGCAGCACCAGCATGGTTCGCTCAGCTCTTGCTATTGGGGTTGGTGTTGTTGGACTTGTTGCGCGCAGCGAGGGTGGCGATCAGGCCGTCGATGCCCTTGGCATTGATCTGTTGCGCGAACTGGCTGCGATAGGTATCGACCAGCCACACGCCGAGGACGTTGATGTTGTAGATCTTCCAGCCGCCGGCCTCTCCCGGGGTCTTTTCGAGACGGTAGTCGAGTTGCACCGGATCGCCGCCGCCGCGCACTTCGGTCCGGACGAGAACTTCCTTGTCGTCCGGGGAACCGCGGAAGGGACGAACACTGACGGTCTGGTCGCTGACCTGTTCGAGCGCGCCCGCGTAGGTGCGCACCAGAAGGGTCTTGAATTCTTCTTCCAGCCGCTTTTGCTGCTCCGGCGTGGCCTGACGCCAGGCGGGGCCAACGGCAGAAGAGGTCATGCGCTGGAAGTTCACGTTCGGCATGACCTTGGTATCGACCAGCGCCATGATCTTGGTGAGGTCGCCAGCCTTGATGGACTTGTCGGCCTTGATGGACTCGAGCACGTCGACGGAAAGGCGCTTGACGAGCGCGTCCGGCGCCTCGTCATCGGCGTGGGCAGGACGCACGTAGGCGACCGCTGCGCCGACCATCAAAAGGCCGGCCATCAAGAAACGCCCGAAGGTGCGGCGTTGAAGAATCTGGTTCATCGAAATAGTCCCTGTTTCAAATCACGAAATCACTTGCGCGAACGGTTGGAGAGAGCCTACCTGCCCGGGTTCCTCGGGCCAAGGAGGCGCTGCAACCGAATGCAAGCGCGCATGCCGCGTCAGTTTCCGTCGTCTGGCAGATTTCCGTCGTGCACTTCATTGCGGCGACGCTGTAGGAAAGCATCGCGTGTGAACGTGTATCGGTCGAGCGCGGCATCGTCGAGAAGCTGGCTGGCCCTGAGCAGGTTGGACCTCAGATCCACCAGACGCAGCGCATACAACGAGTTGCGTACCGAGACTTCAGACACATAGCTGAGGGGATCGCCCCGGAAGTCCAGCGGCAGCGCGGCTGCATCGCGCAGGGTTGACGGGCCGAGCAGCGGCAGCACCAGGTACGGGCCACTGGGCACGCCCCATCGACCCAGCGTCTGGCCGAAGTCCTCGGAGTGGCGATCGAGGCCGGCTTCGGTGGCGATATCGAGCAGGCCGCCCAGACCGAAGAAGGTGTTGACGTTCACGCGCATGAAGGTCTGCGCGCTGTCCTGTAGCTTCAGCTGCGCAACGCTGTTCACGAAGCTCCAGACGTCCGACAGGTTGCCGAAGAAGTTGTTGACGCCAGTGCGGATGGGCGAGGGGAGCACGCGCTGGTAGACCGTGGCTACCGGGCGCAGCACCGCGTCGTCGACGGTGTCGTTGAAGCGCGCCACCTGACGATTGAGTGGCTCCAGCGGGTCCGCCGGATTGGCATTCGGGCCAGTTGCGCAGCCGGTCACCAGCGCCAGCGCGGCGACTGACAAGGCTCCGCGCACGGCAGCAGGGGCTGCGGAACGCGAAGCGGAAGGAATTCGTGGTTTCATTTCTTGTTGGAGTTGTTCTGCGAACTGCCCCCTTCGGCTGCCTTGCTGTAGAGGAACTGCCCGATGAGATTTTCGAGGACGACGGCAGATTGGGTCGCAGTGATGACGTCGCCCGGCTGCAGGTTTTTCTCGTCCGCACCCGCCTCGATGCCGATGTACTGCTCACCGAGCAGGCCGCTGGTCAGGATCTTCAGAGAGCTGTCCTTCGGAAAGCTATATCGGCTTTGCAGGGCCAAAGTTACAGTGGCCTGGAAGTTCTTGTCGTCGAATGCGATCGACTCGACGCGCCCGACCACGACACCGGCGCTCTTGACCGCCGTCTGCGGCTTCAGGCCGCCGATGTTGTCGAACCGGGCGGTCACCGGGTAGGTCTTCTGGAAGTTCAGGCTCAGCAGATTGGCCGACTGGAGGGCGAGAAACAGCAGCGCGGCTGCCCCGATCAGCACGAAGAGGCCGACCCAGATGTCTTTGTTGGAACGTTGCATTTCTTGCGCTCTCCTGATCGTTTCTCTAGATGCTGAACATCATGGCGGTCAGCACGAAGTCGAGCCCGAGCACCGAAAGCGAGGCCACCACGACTGTTCGCGTCGTGGCGCGTGACACACCTTCGGGTGTCGGCTGCGACTCATAACCCTGCAGCAGCGCGATAAACGTGACGGTCAGGCCGAAGACGATGCTCTTGACCACGCCATTGCCCACGTCGCGCCACACGTCGACGCCACCCTGCATCTGCCCCCAGAACGCGCCGGGATCGACGCCCAGCATCAGCACCCCGACCACATAGCCGCCCAGCACGCCTACCGCACTGAACACCGCAGCAAGCAGCGGCATGGTGATGACGCCACCCCAGAATCGCGGCGCAAGGATTCGCTGCACCGGGTCGACCGCCATCATTTCCATCGCGCTCAATTGCTCGCCGGCCTTCATCAGGCCGATCTCGGCGGTGAGCGACGTTCCGGCGCGGCCCGCGAACAACAGCGCGGCGACCACCGGGCCCAGTTCACGCACGAGGCTCAACGCCACCAGCAGTCCGAGCGCTTCCGACGATCCGTAGCGCTGCAGCGTGTAGTAGCCCTGAAGCCCCAACACGAAGCCCACGAACAGACCCGACACCGCGATGATTGCCAGCGAGTAGTTGCCGAGGAAGTGGATCTGGTCACGCACCAGCCCGAAGCGGCGGAAGCTCCGCATGCCGCCGATGAACAGGCGCAGGAACAATTGCGCGCCGACGCCAAGATCAGCAAGCTTGCTACGCACGGCAAAGCCGACGTCCGATGGGCGGTACCAGCTCATGCCCGCCCTCCGTGGCTGTTGCCGAAATCGTCCTCGACCGTTGTAGCCGGATAGTGGAAATGCACTGGCCCTTCCGGCAGCGCATTGACGAATTGGTGGACCAGCGGGTCGTCGCTGCGGCGCACGTCGTCGGGCCGGCCCTGCGCCGCGATGCCGCCGTTGGCCAGGATGATCACGTGATCGGCGATGCGGAAGGTCTCTTCGAGGTCGTGCGAGACGATGATGCTGGTCAGCCCCAGCGTGTCGTTGAGCTGGCGGATCAGGCGCGCGGCCGTGCCCAGCGAAATCGGATCGAGGCCCGCGAACGGCTCGTCGTACATGACGAGGTCCGGGTCCAGCGCGATCGCACGAGCGAGCGCCACGCGGCGCGCCATGCCGCCCGACACCTCGCTGGGCATCAGATCGCGCGCACCGCGCAGGCCGACGGCATCGAGCTTCATCAACACGATGTCCCGGATCAGCGATTCGGGCAGGTTCGTGTGCTCGCGCAGCGGGAAAGCCACGTTGTCGAACACGCTCATGTCGGTAAAGAGCGCGCCGAACTGGAACAGCATGCCCATGCGCCGCCTGACCGCATAGAGGCCGGAGGCATCGAGTTTGCCGACATCCTGGCCGTTGACCAGCACCTCGCCGCGCCGCGCGCGGATCTGTCCGCCGATCAGTCGCAGGACGGTCGTCTTGCCGCCGCCCGACGCGCCCATGAGCGCAGTGACCTTGCCACGCGGAACGGCGAAGGAAACGTCATTGAGGATCGCGCGTGAGTCGTAGCCAAAGGCGACGTGGCGGAATTCGACGAGCGATGTATCTGGTGTTGTTGGATCCATGGCAATGAAAAAGCCGGGGCGTCTCTCGACATCCCGGCTCGCGGTAACGCAATGATACGGGAAGCCCGGTTCGGAACTCGCCGACCGGCTTCCCTGGGCGTTCCGCCCCAACAACAAGACCTCAGCGCGGCAGGTCGCTTAAACCCATCAGGAACTCGTCGACCGCGCGCGCGGCCTGACGACCTTCGCGGATGGCCCAGACGACCAGCGACTGGCCGCGACGAATGTCGCCGGCGGCGAACACCTTCGGCACGTTGGTCGCATAGCCGCCGATGAAGTCGACGCTGGCCTTTGCATTGCCACGCGCGTCCTTCTCGACGCCGAACGCCTCCAAAATGTTCGCGACAGGGCTGACGAAGCCCATGGCAAGCAGCACGAGATCCGCCTTGAGCACCTGTTCGGAGCCCGCGACTTCGACCATCTTGCCGTCTTTCCACTCGACGCGGACCGTCTTCAGGCCGGTGACCTTGCCCTTCTCCCCGATGAATTCCTTGGTCGAGATCGCGAATTCGCGCTCGCAGCCCTCTTCGTGGCTCGAGCTGGTCCGCAACTTGTACGGCCAATAAGGCCAGGTCAGCGGACGGTTCTCTTCCTCGGGCGGCTGCGGCATGAGCTCGAACTGCGTCACGCTGACCGCACCATGGCGGTTGCTGGTGCCCACGCAGTCGGAGCCGGTGTCGCCGCCGCCGATGACGATCACGTTCTTGCCGTCGGCGCGGATCTGGCCCTTGACCTTGTCGCCGGCGTTGATCTTGTTCTGCTGCGGCAGGAATTCCATCGCGAAATGGATTCCGTCGAGATCGCGGCCGGGAACGGGCAGGTCGCGCGATTGCTCGGCGCCACCTGTCAGCACGATGGCATCGAACTCCTTCTGGAGTTCCTCGGGCGTGACGGTTTCCTTGGCCCAGTTCGTGACCTTGGAGCCCTTGCCGAGCGGATCCTTGGCCGCGCCGACCATCACGCCGGTGCGGAAGGTAACGCCTTCGGCCTTCATCTGCTCGACGCGGCGATCGATGTGCGACTTCTCCATCTTGAAGTCGGGGATGCCGTACCGCAGCAGGCCGCCGATGCGGTCGTTCTTCTCGAACAACGTCACGTCGTGGCCCACGCGCGCCAGCTGCTGCGCAGCCGCCATGCCCGCTGGGCCGGAACCGACCACGGCAACCTTCTTGCCGGTCTTGTGCTTCGCCACACGGGGGGCTACCCAGCCCTCGTCCCACGCGCGATCGATGATCGCGTGCTCGATCGACTTGATGCCGACCGCGTCGTCGTTCACGTTCAGCACGCAGGCCGCCTCGCAAGGCGCGGGGCAGATGCGGCCGGTGAATTCCGGGAAGTTGTTGGTCGAATCGAGCACCACGAAGGCGCTCTGCCAGTCCGCGCGATAGACCAGGTCGTTGAAATCCGGAATGACGTTGTTGACCGGGCAGCCGCTGTTGCAGAACGGCGTGCCGCAGTCCATGCAGCGTGCGCCCTGGACCTTGGCCTGCGCGTCGTCCAGGCCGACGACGAATTCCTTGTGGTGCTTGACCCGTTCCTCGACGGGCTTGTAGCCCTCCTCGATCCGTTCATGCTCCATGAAGCCGGTGATTTTTCCCATCGTGCTTACCTCTGTTTTTCGTTCTGGTTGGCGTCAGACTGCCGCCACCGGCTTCGCGGCTGCATGGGGTTCCATGCCCGCGTGTGCGTTGTTGCCGCTGCTCGTGAGCTCGACCTCGCGGTCGTGCATCTCGGCCAGGGCGCGCTTGTATTCGTTGGGGAACACCTTCACGAACTTCGTGCGTGCGACCGCCCAGTTGTCCAGCAGTTCGCGTGCGCGCTTGC
>JAGIAI010000057.1 GCA_017744935.1 Variovorax sp. | reverse complement strand
TTGAGGCCGTCGCGCAGCCATTGGACGACCGCACCGCCGACGAACACGCTACCTTCCATCGCGTACTGCGGCTTCGCGCTGGTCTGCGCGGCGCTGGTCACGAGCAGGCCGTTGTGCGAAGGCTGGAAGTCGCCGCCGGTGTGCATCAGCATGAAGCAACCGGTGCCATAGGTGTTCTTCGCCATGCCGGCCTGGAAGCAGGCCTGGCCGAAGAGGGCGGCCTGCTGGTCGCCCGCCACGCCGCCAATCGGCAGAGCGCGGTCGAACAGACCCGCTGCGGTGTCCGCGAAATGCGCGCTCGACGGCTTCACATCGGGCATCAGCGAAGCCGGGATGTCCAGCACCCTCAGCAGATCGGGGTCCCACTGATTGGTGTGCACGTTGAAGAGCATCGTCCGCGAGGCATTGCTCACGTCGGTGACGTGCACCATGCCGCCGGTGAGCTGCCAGATGAGCCAGCTGTCGATGGTGCCGAAGGCCAGCTCGCCACGCTCCGCCTGCGCGCGCACGCCGGGCACGTTGTCGAGCAGCCAGCGCAGCTTGGTGCCCGAGAAATAGGCGTCGATCACGAGACCGGTCTTTTCCTGGATCGTGTCCGTCATGTCGTCCTCGCGCAGCCGCGCGCACAGCGGTTCGGCCCGGCGGTCCTGCCACACGATCGCGTGGTGCACCGGCTGCCCGGTCTTGCGGTTCCACACCACCGTGGTTTCGCGCTGGTTGGTGATGCCGATCGCGTGGATGTCCTTCGCGGTCAGCTTGGCTTTGGCGAGCACGTCGTGCGCGGTGGCGAGCTGGTCGTTCCAGATCTGCAATGCGTCGTGCTCCACCCAACCGGGCTGCGGATAGATCTGCGGCAGCTCGCGCTGCGCAATGGCGACGATGCGGCCGTCGCGGTCGAACACGATGCTGCGTGAGCTCGATGTGCCCTGGTCGAGGGCGAGCAGGTAGGTCATGAGAAGGTCCTTCAGTGTTCCCGGGCGATCACGCAGCGTACCTGCGCGCGTTCGATCAAATCCGGGAAGGGCGGCGGCGGCTCCGCATCGGTGAAGAGGCAGTCGATCTGCGAAAGCTTCGCCAGCTCAATCATCGCCGGGCGGTTGAACTTGCTTGCATCGGCGGCCAGCCACACCTCGCGCGCCTGCGCGATGATGGTTTGCGCGACTTTCACCTCGCGCAGATCGAAGTCGCGCAGCGTGCCGTCGGACTCGATGCTCGACACGCCGATGAGCGCAATGTCGACCTTGAACTGCCGGATGAAGTCCACCGTCGCCTCGCCGACGATCGCGCGGTCGCGCAGCCGCACCGAGCCGCCGGCCACGATCACCTCGCAGTTCGGGTTGTCGCTCAGGATCGTCGCGACATTGAGGTTGTTGGTGATCACGCGCAGCCCCGTATGACCCAGCAGCGCCTTGGCGATCGCCTCGGTCGTCGTCCCGATATTCAGAATCAGCGAGCAATCGTTCGGCACCTTGGCCGCCACCGCACGCGCAATGCGCGCCTTGCCTTCGGCATGCAGGTTCTCGCGCTGCTGGTAGCCGATGTTCTCGGTCGTCGAGCTCGGCACGCGCACGCCGCCATGAAAACGCGTGAGCAGGCCCTCGTCGGCCAGCCGCTGTACGTCGCGGCGCACGGTCTGGAGCGTCACGCCGAGCATGTTGGCCAGTTCGTCGACGTTGATCGACCCGCGCGAGCGCACGGTGTTCAGGAGTTTGAGTTGTCTGGGGTTCGAATTCACAGGCGGGCAGGGCGCAAGGGCGAACGAATTTAGAACGAAAAGAAACGAATGGACTTAAGGGTTAACGCCGACGAAAATCGCACCTTAAGGAACCAAAATGAAAAGATTCGAACACGAATATCCTTCAAATCGCGCCTCGCGTCACGCAGGAGACCCGGCTTCCGTGAGTGCTTCCCAAGCGTCATCCGCTGCGTTCGAGACCGACTGCGACGTCCTCATCGTCGGCGGCGGCATCAATGGCTGTGGCATCGCGCGTGACCTCGCGGGGCGCGGCTGGCGCGTCATTCTTTGCGAAAAGGACGACCTCGCGGCACATACCTCATCGTCCTCCACGAAGCTGATCCACGGCGGACTTCGCTACCTGGAGTACTACGAGTTTTCACTGGTGCGCAAGGCACTGCAGGAGCGCGAGGTGCTGCTCAAGAGCGCGCCGCACATCATGTGGCCGCTGCGCTTCGTGATGCCCCACGACCCGTCGATGCGACCCGCCTGGATGATTCGCATGGGGCTTTTCATGTACGACCACCTTGCCAAACGCGAGGTGCTGCCGGGCTCGCGCACGGTGGATCTCCGAAAGCATTCGGCCGGCGAACCGCTCAAAAGCGCGTTCAAACGCGGTTTCGTTTATTCGGATGGCTGGGTGGACGATGCGCGTTTGGTAGTGCTCAACGCGCTGGACGCGCGCGAACGCGGCGCCGAAGTGCTCACCCGCACCCGTTGCGTGAGCGCGCAGCGCAGCGCCGACGCATGGACCGCCGTGCTCGAAGGGCCCGAAGGGCGGCGCACCGTGCGCGCTCGCGCGGTCGTCAATGCAGCGGGCCCGTGGGCGGAAACCTTTCTGCGCGGCGTCGCGCGTGCGGCTCGCGATGAGGCGCTCGCCACCCGTCACCTCCGGCTCGTCAAGGGCAGTCACATCATCGTCCCGCGCGTGTTCGCTCACGATCACGCCTACATCTTCCAGAACCCGGACAAGCGGATCATCTTCGCGATCCCTTACCAGGACGAATTCACGCTGATCGGCACCACCGACATCGAACTCCCCGGGGACGACCCTGGCGCGGCGCGCATCGGCGATGACGAGATCGACTACCTCTGCACGCAGGCCAGCCGCTATTTCGAGAAGCCGATCAAGCCCTCGGACGTGGTCTGGACCTACTCCGGCGTTCGTCCGCTGCTCGACGATGCCTCGGGCGATCCGTCCGCCGTGACGCGCGACTACCTGCTCGAATCCAACATGACCGCCGCGCCGCTGCTGTCAGTGTGGGGCGGCAAGATCACGACGTTTCGCAAGCTGGCCGAAGACGCCGCCGAAGAAGTCGGCCGCATGCTCGGCGATGCGCGCAAGCCATGGACCGAAGGCGCGTTCCTCGCTGGCGGTGATCTGTCGGCATGGATCGGCGCGACGAGCCGTACGTCACGGCCCGATGACGACTTCGAGCGCTTCGTCGTCGAGGTGCACAAGCGCCATCCGTGGCTTGATGCCGGGCTCACGCGTCGCCTTGCGCGTGCCTATGGCGCACGCATCACCCAAGTCATCGGCGACGCGCGTTCGATGAACGACCTCGGCCCCGCGGTCGCACCGGGCCTGCATGAACGCGAACTGCGCTACCTGCAGGACGAGGAATGGGCGCACAGCGGCGACGACGTGCTCTGGCGGCGCTCGAAGCTCGGCCTGCACTACACGCGCGCCGAGCGCGAGCAGGTCAGCACGTGGATGCAGGTCCACGAACCCGACAAAGAGGAGGTCCATGCAGCTGTCACTTGACCGCGTCTCCAAGAAGGTGGGCGCGCAGACCTGGCTCTATCCGCAGAGCATCGCGCCGCGCAGCGGCGCGGTCACCGTGTTGCTCGGCGCCACGCAGGCCGGCAAGACGAGCCTCATGCGGCTCATGGCCGGCCTGGACGCACCCACCGAAGGCAAGGTCTTCGTCGACGGCAAGGACGTCACTGGTGTGCCGGTTCGCGAACGCAACGTCGCGATGGTCTACCAGCAGTTCATCAACTACCCCTCCCTGAAAGTCGCCGAGAACATCGGCTCGCCGCTCAAGCTGCGCGGCGAAAAGAACATCGACGTTCGCGTGCGCGAACTGGCCGACAAGTTGCACATCGGCATGTTCCTCGACCGGTATCCCTCCGAGCTTTCAGGCGGGCAACAGCAGCGCGTGGCGCTCGCCCGTGCACTGGCCAAGAACGCGCCGCTGATGCTGCTCGACGAGCCGCTGGTCAACCTCGACTACAAGCTGCGCGAGGGTCTGCGTGAAGAACTCACGCACTTGTTTGCCAGCGGCGATTCGACTGTCATCTATGCCACCACCGAGCCTGGCGAAGCCCTGCTGCTCGGCGGCTACACCGCGGTGATGGATGCCGGCGAGTTGCTGCAATACGGCCCGACCGCCGAGGTCTTCCATGCGCCGCAGTCGCTGCGCGTGGCTCGCGCCTTCAGCGATCCGCCGATGAACCTCATGGCCGGCCGAACGGTGCCCGATGGCGCGCAGATCGATGGCGGCCCCTTGCTGCCGCTTGCGCTGCCGCCGGAAGTCGAAGGCCCGGTGACCATCGGCGTGCGCGCCAGCGCCTTCGACGTGAACGCCACGGCAGGTGATATGGCCTTGCCCGGCAAGGTCGAGCTGGCGGAGATCTCGGGTTCCGACACCTTCGTGCACGTCGAAACGCTGGTCGGCGAAGTGGTCGCGCAGCTCACCGGCGTGCATCGCTTCGAGTTGGGAGCGGCGATCACGCTGTACTTCAGCGCATCGCAGGCCTATGTGTTCGACGGCGGTGAGCGCCTGGCCGTCGCGCCGGACTGGCGCAAGAGAAAGGGCGGGCACTGACATGGCACGCATCGACCTCGACCTCGCGCACGCCTACCGGCCCAACCCCACGCAGGACAGCGACTATGCGCTGCTCCCGCTGAAGATGAGCTTCCGCGACGGTGGCGCCTACGCATTGCTCGGCCCGTCGGGCTGCGGCAAGACGACGATGCTCAACATCATCTCGGGCCTGCTGGTGCCGTCGAAGGGCACGGTGAAGTTCAACGGCCGCGATGTCACGCTCGAAACGCCACAGCAGCGCAACATCGCGCAGGTGTTCCAGTTCCCGGTGATCTACGACACCATGACGGTGGCGCAGAACCTCGCGTTCCCGCTGCGCAACCGGAACGTGCCGGCCGAGCAGATCCGCAAGCGCGTCGGCGAGATCGCGGAGATGCTCGACCTGAGCGGCCAGCTCAACCAGCGTGCAGCCGGGCTGGCGGCCGATGCCAAGCAGAAGATTTCGCTGGGTCGCGGCCTCGTGCGCAGCGATGTCTCGGCGGTGCTATTCGACGAACCTCTTACGGTCATCGACCCGCACCTCAAGTGGCAGTTGCGGCGCAAGCTCAAGCAGATCCACCGTGAACTCAAGCTCACGCTGATCTACGTCACGCATGATCAGGTCGAGGCGCTGACCTTTGCGGAAGAGGTCGTGGTCATGACGCGCGGCAAGGCGGTGCAGATCGGCACGGCCGAGGCGCTGTTCGAGCGGCCGGCCCACACGTTCGTCGGCCACTTCATCGGCTCGCCGGGCATGAACTTCCTGCCGGTGACCTCGAGCAGCGGCATGCTCGATATCGCGGGCGCGCAACTGCCGTCCACGCGGGAGTTGCCTGATGGCCCCCTCAAGCTCGGTATCCGTCCCGAATACCTCTCGCTGGTCGGTGCCGGCATGCCGGGTGCGGTGCCTGCGGTCATCACCCAATCGCAGGACGTCGGCACGCACGCGATGCTCACCGCCCAGCTCGGCGAGAGCACGTTGAAGGCGCGCCTCGCGCCCGATGCGCCGTTGCCCGATGTCGGCAGCACCGTGTGGCTGCGCGTCGTGGGCGCCAAGAGCTGCTTCTATCGCGACGAGGAGCTTGTCGCATGAACGGAAACAACAAGCCGTTGAATCAAAAAGCCTGGTGGCTCGTGCTGCCGGTGCTGCTCTGCGTGGCCTTCTCGGCCATCGTGCCGTTGATGACCGTCGTCAACTACTCGGTGCAGGACATCATCTCGCCCGAGCGCCGCGTCTTCGTCGGCACCGAATGGTTCGCATCGGTGATGCGCGACGACGAACTGCATGCCGCGCTGTGGCGGCAATTGGGCTTCTCGCTCGCTGTGCTGCTGGTCGAGATTCCGCTGGGCATCATGCTTGCGCTCTCGATGCCAGCCACCGGCTGGAAGGCATCGGCGGTGCTCGTGATTGTCGCGCTGTCGCTGCTGATCCCATGGAATGTGGTCGGCACCATCTGGCAAATTTTCGGCCGCGCCGACATCGGCCTCTTCGGCTACGCATTGCAGAAGCTCGGCATCGACTACAACTACACGGGCAACGCCCGCCATGCGTGGCTTACCGTGCTGCTGATGGATGTGTGGCACTGGACGCCGCTCGTCGCGCTGCTGTGCTTTGCGGGCCTGCGCGCGATACCCGATGCCTACTACCAGGCTGCGCGCATCGACGGTGCGAGCAAGTTCGCCGTCTTCCGCTACATCCAGCTGCCGAAGATGCGCGGCGTGCTGGTCATCGCGGTGCTGCTGCGCTTCATGGACAGCTTCATGATCTACACCGAGCCCTTCGTCTTGACCGGCGGCGGGCCCGGTAACGCCACCACCTTCCTGAGCCAGTACCTCACGCAAAAAGCGGTGGGGCAGTTCGACCTCGGCCCGGCAGCGGCGTTCTCGCTGATCTACTTCCTGATCATCCTGCTGCTGTGCTTCGTGCTCTACAACTGGATGCTGCGCGTCGGCACGCAGGATCTGGAAGGAGAAGAGAAATGAACGAAGACCGCTTCCAGAAGCGCACCTTGTTCATGGTGCTCTATCTCATCTTCGCGCTGTTGCCCATCTACTGGATGGTCAACATGAGCTTCAAGACGAACGAAGAGATCCTGTCGAGCTTCTCGATCATTCCGCAGACCTTCACCTGGGACAACTACCGGCGCATCTTCACCGACGAGTCGTGGTACTCAGGCTACATCAACAGCCTGATCTACGTCGTCATCAATACCGTCATCTCGCTGTGCGTGGCGCTCCCGGCTGCGTATGCGTTCTCGCGGTATTCATTCCTTGGTGACAAACATGTCTTCTTCTGGCTGCTGACCAACCGCATGACGCCGCCGGCCGTGTTCCTGCTGCCGTTCTTCCAGCTCTATTCGACCGTCGGTTTGATGGACACGCACATCGGCGTTGCGCTCGCGCACCTGCTGTTCAACGTGCCGCTCGCGGTGTGGATTCTTGAGGGCTTCATGAGCGGCATCCCGCGCGAGATCGACGAGACGGCATACATCGACGGCTATTCGTTCCCGCGCTTCTTCCTCACGATCTTCCTGCCGCTGATCAAGGCTGGCGTCGGCGTCGCGGCGTTCTTCTGCTTCATGTTCAGCTGGGTCGAGCTGCTGCTTGCGCGCACGCTCACCAGCGTCAACGCGAAGCCGATCGTCGCCACGATGACCCGTACTGTGAGCGCATCCGGCATGGACTGGGCCACGCTCGCCGCGGCCGGGGTTCTCACGATCGTGCCGGGCGCGATCGTCATCTGGTTCGTGCGTCACTACATCGCGAAGGGCTTCGCGATGGGGAGGGTCTGATCATGTTCGACTGGATGGTGTGGACTACACCGGTGGCGATCTTCTTCACCTGCGTCGTGCTGGCGCTCATCGGCATGACGGTGTGGGAAATCAAGTCGCCCACCACGATGCGCCGCGGCTGGCTGCCGCTCGAAACCACGCGCGGCGACCGCCTCTTCATCGGGCTGCTCACCGCGGCCTACATCAATCTGGTGTTCGTCGGCATCGCCGGCAAGCTGCAGGAGTGGCTGAGCCTCGATGCGGAGCCATCGATCTGGATCAGCTTCGTGCTCTCGATGCTCGTGCTCGCATTGATCATGCGAAAGGGCTGAAGGCTTTCAAACGGGACCGGCTCTCCGCTTTCCCGGAGCCGGCTCCGCAACAACGCGGGAAGCGCCACTGAGGAGACATGTATGAAGTTTCGCTACACAGCGTTGGCAGTAGCCGCAGCGTCGCTGGCCATGCACAGCGCCTGGGCCGGGGAGGCGGAAGCGAAGAAGTGGATCGACAGTGAGTTCCAGCCATCGAGTCTCAGCAAGGACCAGCAGGCCGCCGAGATGAAGTGGTTCATCGACACCGCGAAGAAGCTTCAGGACAAGGGCGTGAAGGAAATCTCGGTCGTCTCCGAGACCATCACCACGCACGAATACGAGTCGAAGACCCTCACCAAGGCCTTCGAGGAAATCACCGGCATCAAGGTCAAGCACGACATCATCCAGGAAGGCGACGTCGTCGAGAAGCTGCAGACGTCGATGCAGTCGGGCAAGTCGATCTATGACGGCTGGATCTCCGATTCAGACCTCATCGGCACCCACTACCGTTACGGCAAGATCATGTCGCTCACCGAGTACATGGCCGGCTCCGGCAAGGAGTGGACCAATCCGGGCCTCGACGTGAAGGACTTCATCGGCACGAGCTTCACGACCGCGCCTGACGGCCAGCTCTACCAGCTGCCCGATCAGCAGTTCGCGAACCTCTACTGGTTCCGCGCCGACCTCTTCGCGCGGCAGGACCTGAAGGACAAGTTCAAGGCCAAGTACGGCTACGACCTCGGCGTCCCCCTCAATTGGAGCGCGTACGAGGACATCGCCGAGTTCTTCACCAATGACGTGAAAAACATCGACGGCAAGCCCATATACGGCCATATGGACTACGGCAAGAAGGACCCATCCCTCGGCTGGCGCTTCACCGATGCATGGCTCTCCATGGCTGGTTCCGCCGACATCGGCATCCCCAACGGCATGCCGGTGGACGAATGGGGCATCAAGGTGGCTGCTGACAAGTGCACCCCGGTCGGCGCGAGCGTGGCGCGCGGCGGCGCGACCAACTCCCCGGCGGCCGTCTACGCGCTCACCAAGTACGTGGACTGGATGAAGAAATACGCGCCCAAGGAAGCCACTGGCATGACCTTCGGCGAAGCTGGCCCCGTGCCCGCGCAAGGCCAGATCGCACAGCAGATCTTCTGGTACACCGCCTTCACCGCGGACATGACCAAGCCCGGCCTGCCGGTCGTCAACGCCGATGGCTCTCCCAAGTGGCGCATGGCGCCCGGCCCCAACGGGCCATACTGGAAGCAGGGCATGCAGAACGGCTACCAGGACGTCGGCTCATGGACCTTCTTCAAGGGTCATGACGCCAACAAGACCGCTGCCGCGTGGCTCTATGCGCAGTTCGTGACATCGAAGACCGTCTCGGCCAAGAAGAGCGTCGTCGGCCTGACCTTCATTCGCGAAAGCGACATCCGTCACGAGTACTTCACTAAGAACGCCGACAAGTACGGCGGTCTGATCGAGTTCTACCGCAGCCCCGCGCGCGTGGCGTGGACACCCACCGGCACCAACGTGCCCGACTACCCGAAGCTCGCGCAGCTCTGGTGGAAGAACGTCGCCGAAGCGGTGACTGGCGAGAAGACCCCGCAGAAGGCCATGGACAACCTCGCGGATGAAATGGACCAGGTGATGGCACGGCTGGAGCGCGCCGGCATGGCGAAGTGCGCGCCCAAGCTCGCGGCAAAGGGCGACCCGGCGAAGATGCTGAGCACCGAGCACGCGCCGTGGAAGAAGCTGGACAACGAAAAGCCGAAGGGCGAGACCATCGACTACAACAAGCTATTGACGGCCTGGAAGGATGGGAAGGTGCGCTGAAGGCGCCAGCGATGGTTGGTGATTGAGGAACGCGCGCAGGGCAGGGGGCCTTGCGCGCGTTTTTCTTTCAGCGCGACCGTAGCGGTAGCTCCAGGCCTGAATCAGTTCCCCGACAGGGTGGTGCTTGACCCAGTCTCGTGATGTTGCGTCGCCGCTTCGTCGTCGTCGATATGCGCCTCCGCTGCGAGGACGGCGTCCAGAACAACCTTTCGCTGTTCAAAAGAGCCCGCAAGCAAAGCTTGGGTTTCGCGAAACTCACGAGCGGCAGCCGTCATGGTGAAGTCGGCCTCAAGCCCGGTTTCCTTGAGTTTTTTCTTGACCGCTGCCAAACCGACTCGGAAGAACTCCTTTCGCGGATTCACCATGTTGACGCGTTGCGCATTGAATTCGCGATGGAGGATGCGCTCGAGCGAGGGTGCGTCCTCGCTATAGATCAAGGCGTGTACGTCGAATTCGAAGGGGACGCTTGCATCCCCAAGTTCGCGTACGCGGTCGAGCGGTTCGAGGCGTCGGGTCATGCCGATTTTCAGAACGTCTGAGCCGAATGAACCTTCGTTGCTGATGACGTAGCAATGCCCAGCGCGCGTTTGCTGTGCCATTGATTGCGCCCGAGTGGTTTTCGCCTCGGCTTCTGCAAGTGCCTTTTCAAGTTCGGCGAATCGTGCCTGCATCGCGGCTCGCTCCTCGGCCGTCGCTGACTCGATTTGCTTGCGGGCTTCTTCGAAGGCTTTGCGTGCGCGCTCTTCTTCCCTGGCGGCGGTGCGCTGTGCCATCTCAAATTCCCGCTGTGCACGGCCTCTTCGCGCATGCGTTCCTTGATGGCGCGTTGTTCTTCCTGCTCACGCTTGAGAAGGGCTTGGAACTGGGCGGCCGCGCGCAGCTCTTCAAGTCGAGATGAGAGGTAATCGCTTGTGACGGCGGCATTGCGAAAGGCTCGACCATGCATTGCAATCGTGGCAGCCGCGTCCTTCATCTCCTGGGCAAGCTTTCCAGCGTTGTCCACCTTGATCCTGCTGAGAATAGAGTCGGCTGCACCGTTGAAAGCGTCGGTGACAAACCGCATCGCGGTCTGCCGGCGGTTTGCTTCTGCACACTCACATGTGGCTGCGTGCCCCGCTTTCAGAAGGGTCCTTGTAGCCGCGCGTGCTGTCTTTAGCGCCTCGGCTGCCTCTTGGCTTCCGTACCCTTCAGCCAACTCTTCGAGCAACAAGGCGGCAGGTTGCAGATAGCTGTCGTCGTAGCCTTTGAGCCGATTTTCCAGAGCCTCGATAGAGGCTTTCAGTTCGCGTTCGCGCTCGACCAATCGGAGGCGGCGACTCGAACGGGTTGGTCTACCGGGCAGCTCTTGCGAGAACCGGCGAGCCTCACGGCTCCCCGCCCGAGCCGCCATAAAAATGGGGCACGAACGACGAAGCCGCAGAACTACTGCGGTAGTGGCTGCGGCTTGCGTCGCAGAACTGCTTCGGGAGACCAATCCCGGTCACGCTGAATAGCGCGACAGGTGAAGTATAGGAGGATGAATCGGAAGAAGGGCTGAGCCCGATTCGCTTTCGCTACTGCGTCGAGGAGCGGACCAGATCCTTGAGGCGAAATCTAAAGAGGCCGGAGCCGGTCGCTCATTTTTTCAGCGCGGCGAGCAGGTCGACGTATGCCATATCGACCAACTGTGATGCGTTGATGTCGAGTTGTCTCATGATTTTCTCGGCCTCCCTAACACCGTCGTCGAGTGGGTCGCCATCGGCCAAGACCACCTCCAACTCAACGAAGTCACCGAGGCCTTCCACCTTGTCCAGATGAATTCTGGTCCTGCCCGCAATGAAGAGCCGGCGTTGCTTCACAACGCGACCCGACACCCCATAGGCCAGCGACAACGATTCGCGCAGAGTGCCCGGCTCGGAGGTCACCGACCTCACATAGAAGGATTCCTTCGGCCCTGCCTGATTTGCGCGCCGGTAGAAGATGAGTTCGCCCTTGTCTGGCGAGAACTGCCGCAGCTTGAGGCGTCCAGCGTCGCAGTGAAAGAAGGTGTCGTCCTGACCAATTTCCGTGGGACCTTGCTCCGCGATGGCTGCGGCCAGCGGAGCAAGAGTTTCGATGTCAGGAATCCTGGCTTTGATTTCGATGTTCCGAGCCATCAGGCGAGACCAGCAGTTGTTGAAGCAGGATGCTAGCGGAACGGTCTTCGAAAGCTCTTCTCAGTCGAACGCGATGGCCGCGCCGAGCTGCTTTCTTGTTTCCTGGATCGCATCAAGGTGTGCTTCCTCAAACGCCTTCATGGTCATCCGCTCGGCCCGTACCGACAAGCTCAAAGCGGCGAGCGCCTTGCCCGAAGCGTTCGGGATGGGGACTGCGATCGAGCGCACGCCCATTTCCAGCTCTTCGTCGCATTCGGCCCAGCCAGTGGAGCGGCAGCGCGCCACGCTTTCTGCCGCCGATGCGATGTCCGGGACGGTTCGCGGCGTCCACGGCTCATACGAAGCCTTGGCGAGGTAGCCCATGACTTCCTCTTGCGGGAGCGTGGACAAGAGCGCGCGGCCAAGGGAAGAGCAGTAGATCGGCAAACGGGAGCCGATGGCAAGGCCGGTGGAAAGCGTCCGCCTTCCGGTGGACCGGGCAATGATCAGGACTTCGTTGTCGAGGAGTATCCCGAGCGAGGCTGACTGGCGAGTGCGCTCGGCCAGCGCATCCAGTATGGGTTGAGCCAGTTGCGGCGCGGGCCGCGATACGAGGTAGGGCCTTGCCAGCAGCAGCGTGCGGGGCGACACCCAGAAACGCTTGCCGTCGCTGTGCAGGTAGTCGAGCGCGTGCAGCGTCATGAGAAACCTGCGGGCCGTTGCCGGCGAATAGCCCGTGAGGCGGGCCACTTCCGCCAGGGTCAGCTTGGAATGCTTGCGCTCAAAGCACAGCAGCACCTTCAGGCCCTTGTCCAGGGAAGCAACGAAGTCTCGGGAGTGCAATCGGTGCTCGTCTGGCATAGGCCGATTATTGCGCAATGCGAAGTATTGTGTTGCCTCAAGACTTGTTCATCTTCAAAATCGCCCGATTCGATTCACATTGGAATTGAATGTGAAACGGCGAAAAGAATTAGCTGCCGATCAACGTTTTTTGAAGTTGGACAATGATGATGAAGAGACGAGAAATTCTGGGTCTTGCGGGTTTGTTGGCGACGCCGCTTGTTTCTCTTGCAAATGATTACCCGCGGATGGCAATCAACCTTGTGACGCCGCTTGCTTCGGGCGACGCCGCCGATACCGCTGCGCGACTGATGGCGCAGGAATTGTCGAAATTGCTGGGCCAGTCGGTCGTGGTGGTGAACCGGCCGGGCGCGGGTGGTTCGCTGGGCACCCAATCCGTCATTAATGCGCCGAAGGACGGCTACACGCTCCTGTATGCGCAAAACAGTCCGTTGACGATCCGGCGGGTGACCGATCCGGACAGCGCCAAATATGACCCGTTGAAAGACCTGACCCCGTTGGGCGTGGCGACGCGGAGTCCGTCCGTGTTGGTCGTGCGCAAGGACGCCCAATTCAAGAACTTGCAGGAGATGGTGGAGTACGCCCGCAAGAACCCCAATGCCGTTCGCATTGGCAATGCGGGTCCCGGATCAGTGGGCGACGTCAGCGTGCAACTGATGAGCGCCATCACGGGCTCCCAGATGATGTCGGTGAGCTACAAGGGTGCTGCCCCGGCCATTACCGATCTGCTCGGCGGGCATATCGACGCCGTCATTCTTGCGCTGGGCGCCGTGAGCGCGCATATGCGCAGCGGTTCATTGCGCGGCCTGGCTATTTCTTCGAAATTTCCTGAGTTTCCCGATATTCCGACGCTGGGGCAACTGGGATTCAAGCAAGAAATTCAAGGGGTCTGGTTCGGTTTCTTCATGCCTGCGGGTGTTCCGAAAAATGTCGTGGATACCGCGCTGCCGGCACTCGAAAAAGTGGTCCGCAATCAGGATATTGCAGCGAAACTTCAACCCATCGGCATCGTGCAGGAGTGGAGTCCTGCCGCAAAGCTGTCGGAAGAAATTTCCAATGAATACAGCTCCGTCAAAAAAGTGCTCGGATCTGCCGAAAAGAAAAAGTCGTAATTTTTGAGAATCTGGTTAGGGATTGAAGGAATTTTCATGGCACAGAATATTCATGTGGCGATCGTGGGGGGCGGCATCGGCGGTCTGGCTGCGGCAAATGCGTTGTTGCACCGGGGTATCAGCGTGGCGGTCTACGAACAGGCAGGCGCGCTGGGAGAAGTCGGCGCAGGCGTCTTCATCTATCCCAATAGCCTGAGGCAGCTTGAGCGAATTGGCCTGGGCGACGCTCTGGCCCGTGTAGGCGCAAAAGTCGGATCCGGCTCGGAGTACTGCCGCATGGACGGTTCGGTCGTCGGCAAGATCCTGACCACCGACTCCAGCGGCTGGAACGGGATGTATGGCATGCATCGCGCCGATCTCTTGAACGCGCTTGCGGATGCGCTGCCGGCCGAATCGATCCATACCGGCCACCGCTGCGTCGGATTCAGCCAGGACGAAAACGGTGCCCGCCTGACATTCGAAAACGGCAATGTGGCCAATGCCGATGTCGTGATCGCCGCCGATGGCATCAATTCCGTCCTGCAGAAGTACGTCGTGGAGCCATCGGCGCCCGAGTACTCCGGTTTTCGCGCCTACCGCGGATTGATCTCCGCGGACAAGGTGCCGCATTGGAAGCGCGAGGCGCATCAAGTCTGGATGGGCGACGGCAAGCACTTCATGGTGTTCCCCGTCCGGCGCGGCGAGTTGCTGAATTACGTGGGCTTTGTTCCCACGAACAACGAGACGGTGGAGTCATGGTCGGCAATCGGGGACAGGGACGAGCTCGCAGCCTCCTTTGCCGGCTGGGATCCCCGGGTTACCGATCTGCTGGACAAGGTTGAAAGCTGTTTCTGGTGGGGCCTCTATGACCGCAAGCCGCTCTCGAAATGGACGAATGGCCGCTTGACGCTGCTGGGCGATGCCGCACACCCCATGCTCCCGCATCTGGGTCAGGGCGCCAATCAGGCCATCGAAGACGGGACGGCACTTGCGGTGCTTTTGCAGCAATGCCGCACGAGCGGCGATATCGGCGAGGCGCTGCAAAAGTACGAAGCCTTCAGGCACCCGCGGACTTCGCTCGTGCAGTCCGAAGCCAGGAAGAACGGTCTTCGCTATGACTCCAAGTACAAGGATCTGGCGCAGCGCGACAAAGAGATCGCCAACTCCGCGGTGTTTCGCAAGTCGCTCTACGACTATGACATCGAGAAAGAGGCGATGGATCTGCACGCGTAGGCAGCAGTTGCCGGGTTGGGGCGAATCGGTGAGGATCCCGGTTTGCCCACAACCTACAACCTGCACAGCGCAATGAAACTGACCGTAGAAACCACCGTCTCCGCCCCCATCGCCGAAGTCTGGCGCGCCTACACCACCCCTGAAGACATCAAGCAGTGGAACGCCGCGTCCGACGATTGGCACACCACGGCGGCCAGCGTGGACTTGCGCGAAGGCGGAGCCTTCTCGTCGCGCATGGAGGCGAAGGACGGCAGCATGGGCTTCGACTTCGCCGGCACCTACACCAAGCTCGTGCCGCAGTCGTTGATCGAATATTCCTTCGGCGACCGCACGGCACAGGTCGAGTTCACCGAAGGCCCGAATGGCGTCAAGGTGCGCGTGACGTTCGATGCGGAGACGACGTTCCCCGTCGAACAGCAGCAGCAAGGCTGGCAAGCGATCCTTGCGAACTTTGCGCGGTACGTTGAGAAGAAGCGGTAGTTTCTAAGCGCCTTTTCCCTTGGTGAGAACCTCCGCTTGGGGGGGCTTCAGCGTGCGCATCTGCATATAGTTGCGATGGCTTTCTGGCGTTCGGATCGCGCCAGCGTTGAAGTGAGAATTGACAAGGGAGGCACTGATGCCCATCACGGACGTCAGCAATTTCGTTTTCTTCCAGTTGATCAACGACTACCTTCGGGACGAGATCAACACCTTGCAGTGGAACCTGCTGACCAGCACGGCCCGGTTCATTGGGGCCATCGGGCTGATGCTGCTGTCGGTCTGGATCGCGCTCCAGGGCTTTCGCGTCGTCACGGGCCGCTCCCGGCAACCCATGATGGCGCTGGCGGGCGACTCGCTTCGCGCCGTGCTCATCCTGGGTATTGCCACCGGTGCGGCCGGCGTCTCTTCCAACCTCTACTGGGCGCTCACCGATGGCACCGCCAGCGCCATCACAGCACTCGTCTCGCACCACGCCGACGGCCCCTACGCGAACATCGACAAGAACCTCGCATACATGCAAGGGATGTTCTCGGCGATCGATTCGCTCGCGAGTGGCGGTGATCCTTCCGTGGACTACGACGGGAGCCTGTATCTCTTCGGCGGTGCCACGCAAGGAAATCCGCGATCTATTTCAGTTCGACCTTCCATCTCCGCAAAGGCTGGTTGAAGCTGTGGATGAAAGCAAGTAACAAGGAGCACGAGATGGCAGGCCAAGGGGGAGCCGACGATGAGACATGGAAGAGCCTTGGGCCGATTGGGAGGAAGATCTACTGGGCTTTCGTCCTTGTCATCGCGTTGATCTTCGTCACCCTGTTCGTTGTGAAACTGCTTCAGTAGCAGCGACGTCGGCATGGGGTAGCGATTCGAGGAAGGGCTGTGAACGAGCCACGCCAGGTATGTATCGTGGCCAGCGCGGCACGCGGGGGGAAGAACGCTAAGGCGCATCACGCCGGCAGGCCGCTCGCGGCAAGCCCGTCGTGAAAGCGATCCCAATCCTCCGTTCGCTCGAACGGCCATCTTCTGAGTTCGCCCAATCGAATCCCGGGTGCCGATTCGATCAGGCGAGCCGCCGTTCGGCGTGCATCGCCGGCTTGGCCGGCGTGCCATTCGGAGGTTGCCAGCACCAGCAGGAATCGCGGGACATTGCGTTCCCTGTCATCGGCACGCCGAGCCCATTCGATGGCGTCGCCGTAGCGTTGCATCACGAAGTACCCGCACGCGACGCTCTGCATGTACCAGGCATTGGCGGGAAACCGGGGATTGGCCTCTGCGGCGTGAATGCAGCAGGGCAAGCCTTCCTCTGGCTTCCCCGAGAAGATCAGTGCCGATCCAAGCAGGTCCGTCGCGAGGGTGTAGGCGGGGTTCAGTTCGAGGCAGCGTTTGGCTTCACGAATGGCTGCGGCGATATGGCGGTTTCCGTAGAGGTGCAGCGACGCGAGGATCAGGTGAGCGAAGTCGCTGCGCTCATTGAGCTCGAGCGCCCGCTGAATCAGACGCTGGCAAGTGGCCAGGTCGTCGGCTGATGGTTCCTTGTACCCACAGAAGACCTCGATCAGCGAACCGCAGGCGCGGATGCTCAGGGCCATGAAGCTGGCCGGATTGCGCGAAAGCGCTACGTCGATCAGTCGCCTGGATCGCTCCCAGTCCGCGCGCTTCGATCCGAGAAGGATGTGGCCGGCCTGGGACATCAATTCCTCGTTGCTGAGTTCTTCGTCCGGTCGGCAGGCTGCCCGCTCGCATTCCCGTGCGTGGATCTCGTATCGAATGGCTGTTGAGATGCGCAGTGCCAGATCATCGAGAGCCTCGAGCGTGCCCTTCGAACCCGAGTCGAAGTGATCCGACCAGAACTCCCGGTTCGTGCGCTGATCGACAAGATGCGCCGTGACCCGGACATGGCCTGCATCGCTATGCACCCGGCCTTTGACGACGTAGGTGGCGACGCTCGAAGTGGTCACGAGTGACAAGCCAGTCAGCCTGGCGAGTGAGGCTTCGATTTCCTCTGCCGCGGCGGCCGCAAGGGTCTGACTCTGAGGGTCATGCCCCAGGCTCGTAAACGGCTGGAACATGACGCTGGGCTTGTCCTCGGACGGCGTAGATGCGCGGGTCTTGACGGCTGCCGGAGAGGTTGCGGAGGTGTCCGATGCCGTCTGAGTGCGAACGCGGAAGGCATGCACCGGATCAGGAATGTTCTTGACCGACTGCTCCCCGATGTCCTCGAACCGCGCCCGCAGGCGACTGCGCACCGCCTCCTGCACGACACCGGAAATCGTCACGCCGCCAGGTTCGGCCAATCCCTCCAGTCGGGACGCGATGTTCACGCCGTCTCCATAGACGGTGCCGTCGCTCTTTTCGATCAGGTCGCCGAGATGCACGCCGATCCGGAACAGCATGCGCCGCTCGGAAGGCAGTTCGGCAACCGAGGAGTTGATGATTTCCTGGATGGCCAGGGCCGCGGTTATGGCCCCGATGGCGGTATCGAAAACCGCGAGCACCGAATCGCCCGCCATGTCGACAACCCGCCCCTGGTGCGTCTCGATGTGGTTCCTGAAGATGCGCCGGCCTGCATCCAGCGCAGCAATCGTGGCGAGTTCGTCGCTGGACATGAGGCGTGAGTAGCCCGCGACATCCGCTGCCAGCACAGCTGCCAATCGCTGCCGGATTGCACCTTCGTCCAAGGCGTTCCTCCGTCCTGAGGGGCGAGGCGAGGATCGTATACCCGCGGGCTGGGCGGCGCCATACGTCGGGCGCGCGGATCAGGCGCTGGGCGCTCTCGGGGTCGGTGCGACAAGCAGACCCCGAGCGGCCTGCCTCACATCAGGCGAGGAGAAGCGAAACGCGGCCCTGTCCAGCAGATAGTGGATGAAGCCCGTCGCAAAACCCAAGGCCAGCAACACGGGCACGAAGGGCGACGAGCGCAGCCACCATGCAGCCTGCCCGAAGATGCGGTCGGCGTACACGTAGTCGTCGCTCACGGCCTCCACTTCCAGTAGCGGCAGCAGAAGGACGGAGACGATCGCAAGCACGAGCAGAACGGCCCAGCCGTGTCGGTTGATGGGTGCCAGCAGACGCTGCCCGCGCGTGGTCGCAGGCTGGTCGCTACCCGACGCCGCAAGTGAGGTGAGCCCCATCGCGGCGCTCCAGTGCTGCACGCTCCAGAGCACGATGAACAGGAACGGATCGCGCGCGATGAAGGCCACGAGCACCATCGCCGTCAAGCTGAGGACATAACCGATGCGCGGGAGGGAAGGGCGCCCCGACCGCAGCTCCACGCCCAGCACGAGGCCGGTCAGGATCACGACGAGGGCGATGCCGCCGTCGTGCAGTGTGCGTGCCAGCAGGTCTGACGCGAATTCACCGAGCCACGGATCGACCCAGCGCTCCTGGAAGGCAATCGATCCCGTCAAGGCCTGTGCGACCACCACGAAGCCACCGCCGACGATAAGGGCGAACCACCGGTCGAGCCTTCGTGCGCTCGGCGATGCCGCGCGTCCCGCCCGTCCGCGGTAGAGGCTGAGCAGACCGAAATGCTGGGCGGCGTAGTGGTGACTCACCAGCAGGAAGTCCAGCACCACCAACCAGAGGACGCGCTCCTCCAGTGGCATCGGCAACACGTTCTCGCGCGCCAGCATCACGGCGAAGCACGCCACTGCAATGAGCAGGGGGGCTACGACAAAGCGAAGCCGTTGTTGGGCGAGGAGGGGGCGGTAGCCCGGTGTCGCGTAGGCAAGCCAGGCGGACGACACACGATGGCCGAACCACAGCGGCACGGCGAGGATGAAGAAGAGGCCATCGACAGGGCTGCTGCGTGCGTCCTCGTGGCCCTGCGCAAGCAGCAGCACCAGGGGCACCAGCCACAGCGGGTTCAGGATCCAGACGAGATCCCATGCCGGGTTCTTGATGCACCGCGTAGAGACTGCGGGCGGTGCTTCTGTCCGAAAGGTCGGACTCGCGTCGGGCATATGAACCCCCATGTTGGAGTTGCAATCGCCGGCAGCATACGCCCGCATGCGCCTAGAGGTCGGCCAGCATCCCCGTCGAGGTCGCCTCTGCAGCGAGTTTGCCCTGCGCGTTGTAGAGCGACGCTTCAAGAAACGCCACCCGCTTGCCGCGCCGGATGACGCGCGCTTCCGTGCGGCCCTCGCCTGGCCCGACTTTCTCGTAGAAGCTGACCTTGATCTCGAGGCTGAAGACGGTCTGCTTGTGACCGGACTCGTGCATGACCGCATGCGCCATCGCGGCATCCAACCAGGCCGTGATGAAGCCGCCTTGCGCGATGGTCCCGTTGGTGTGGCAGTACTCGCGCCGCACCGTGAAGGCGGCACTGAGGAGCTTGCGCTCGGCGTCCCATCCGGTCACATGGAAATTGCCCATTGATTCGCTCAGCGCTTTGCCGGAGCGGATGCGTTCGTCGAGGTCGTCGTTCATAGCTTTCGTTTTCTGGTGCCTGGGGGAATTGTCGGCGCGTTTGCCTCGCCACCACGAAGCCTTGACATTGGAGTCGCGTGGGAAGAAAAGGGCGACTTCACGAAAGGCTCGTATTCAGCCCACGGGCTGAGGAATCGGGTGCAACGAGTTTGCCCAGCCGAGAGGAGTGGCGACGATGATGAAGATCCCGCGCATGCGTATTCCCGTCTTTGTGTCTGCCCCCAGTCCAGAGAATCTGAGTCCGGCGCAGGAGCATAGTGCGGCCATCATTCACAAGCTCATCGCCCGCTACAAGCTTGAATGGAGGGCGTTGGGTCGCAGCGACTATCCCAATGACCTGCCGCTCAAGGAGGTGCTGAGGATGGTCAAGCACTGCTCCGGAGGAATCATCCTTGGCTTCGAGCAGTTCCGCGCGACCCAGGGCGAATTCAAGCCAGGTAGCCCGAAGGCCCAGACCGCCAATTCCGTCGTGCCGTTTCCGACGCCGTGGAATCACCTGGAGGCGGGAATCCTGTTCAGCGCGGGACTGCCGATGATGATCTTCAGGGAGCCGGGCATCGCGGGAGGTGTGTTTGACGTCGGGACGTCCGAGGTTTTCATACATCAGATGCCCACGTCGACAACATCGACGGATGCGCTGGATGACCTCGACTCGGTATTTCAGAATTGGGTCGGCAGGGTTCGACAGCACTACTATGACCAGTAACTACATCCCGCGTCCTCTTCTGACCAACGACGTCCTTCTGGACGAGGCATTGCTCGAACTGGTTGAAAGGCTGGCCGAAAACGCGCACGACATCTGGGCAGGTCAGCGGCTGCTCGACGGTTGGCGCTACGGCCCTGAGCGCTGCGATGGGTCCCGGAGGCACCCGTGCCTCGTCCCCTATGCCGACTTGCCCGAATCGGAGAAGGCATACGACCGCAATGCGGTGCTCGGCACCATCCAGGCGATCTTGGCGCTTGGTTTCGAGATCAGGAAGTCTTGAAGACCGGATGGGTCTATCGCTTGATCGCGCGTTTCAGGTTGGCGCGCGCGGCCTCCTCGAAGCGTGCGCGCATCGGTCCGGTGAGGTAGAGCGGATCGCGCGCAAGAAAGCCGGCAAGAATCTCGCGTCGCTTCGTCTCGAAGACGTCGGCAGGTACGTGCAGGTATTCGATGCGAATCTGCCTTTCGTACTCGGCGAAGCGATCGGGTGTTGCACCGAGGATCGCGAGATCGATGTCGACCAGCAGTTGCGCATCGCTGCCTTCGGGTTGCGCATCGTGGCGTGTTGCCAGGATCAGCGCGTGGACGCGATCCGCGGCTGCCTCCGAGACGCCTGATTCGAGCATCACGCGTCTTGCCCAGTCGGCGCTGCGTTCTTCGTTGTCATGCCGATGCACGTCGTAGACGGCATCGTGGAACCACAACGCGAGCGCCACTTCGGCGGGGCGTTGCGCGGGCCTGTCGCGGCGGGCGTGCAGCAGTGCGAGGCATTCGCCCAGGTGCTGGAGCGTGTGATAGGCGCGATGGGCTTCGCAATGGGCAGCGAGCAATTCGTCCAGCAGCGCTTCGCTGGGCGACGCGACGTCAAGCGCGCGCCAGGCATTGATCCACGATTCGTGCAGTGCTGCCTCGTCCATCAGTTCTCCATCGCGGCGCGCACTTCGCGGCCGAGCTCGATCACAGACATCGCGTAATAGCTGCTCCAGTTGTAGCGGGTGATGACATAGAAGTTCTGCGTGCCGGCCACGTAGCTCGGTGTGTCGCCACCGTTCTGCAGCTCGATCAGCGCGAGCAATCCCTTGAACCGTTGTGCGTCGCCGTCGAGCACGGCACCACCCGCGACGAAGGCGTCGGCGCTGAAGGTGGGCACGATGTCGGGGCCCAGCAGTACGGCCTTCTGCAGTCGCGATTGATCGAAGCTCACCGGAAAGATCGGCGGCATGCCCGGCTGCCAGCCGAATGCCTTGAAGTAGTTGGCCACGGAGCCGATCACATCGACCGGATTGTTGACGAGGTCGACCCGGCCATCGCCGTCGTAGTCGACCGCGTACTTGGCAATGCTGCTGGGCATGAACTGCGGCATGCCCATCGCGCCCGCGTAGCTGCCGAGCGGAAGCAGGGGGTTCTCGTGGGTGCGGCTTTCGGTGCTCAGGAAGCTTTCGAGTTCGCCGCGGAAGAAGCTTTGCCGTTCGCTCGCGCGCGGATGCGCTTCGGGAAAGTCGAAAGCCAGCGTGGCGAGCGCATCGATCACGCGGAAGCTGCCCATGTTGCGCCCGTAGATGGTCTCGACGCCGATGATGCCAACGATGATCTCCGCGGGCACGCCGAACTCCGCTTCGGCCCGCGTCAGCGTGGCCGCGTTGTTGCGCCAGAAGCGCATGCCGGCCTGGATGCGCACCGGGTCGATGAAGCGGCTGCGGTAGACGTACCAGTTCTTCGGGGTGCCGGTAGGAGCGGGCAGCATCAGGCGCGGTACGTTAGGCAGCAGCTTGGCGTTGCCGATCGTGGCGCGCGTCCATTCGCGGTCGAGCTTGCGGCGCGCGGCGATCTCGTCGGCAAACTGCATCGCGTCTTCGCGCGTGGCATACGGGATGCCGCGCGAAGGCGCGTTGCGCTTGTCAGGCGCTGCCTGCGCGATTGACAGGGCACCGGGGAGGGCGGTGGCGGCGGAAAGCAGGGCCGCGAAGAGCGCGCGGGGAAGGGCGTGGGACAGGGGGCGTGGCATCGCGTGGATTGTGCCGTCGGCGCGGCACGCATCGGATGAAGTTCACATGTGGTTTCAGCGTCGCTTCAGCGCGGCCAAATGAGGCGGCGGAACTCCGCGCGCAGCATGGGCAACGCTGCCGACGGGGACTTCGAGTAGCGCTGCACTTCGAGGCGCAGCAGCCAGTCCTGCGCCGCCTGCGCTTCGGCACCGAAGCGCTCGGCGAGGCGCGCGGCCATCTGGCGCGGCGGCGTTGCTTCGGGCACGTCGATGCCGGCCAGCTTCAGCCGTGCGCGGGCCAGGGCGAGCAGGCGCAGCCACGGGTCTTGGCGGCTGCGTTCCCACAAGGTCCAGCCGGCGCCTGCGAGGCTGGTGGCGACGAGCAGCACCAGCAGCACAAGGATCAGGTCCTGCAGGCTCGGAGCCTCGAAGCCGATGTTCTTGAGCAAGTTGAGCTGCCGGCTCTGGGTGTAGTTGAGAACCCACTGGTTCCAGCCGTTGTTGATGGCTTCCCACGTGGCCCGCACGCTGAGCACGAGCGATGGCGTCATCGCCTCGATGGCCTCCGCGATGACGCCTGGCTGGGTGGTGAGGCGGCGGAACTGTCCCACGCGGTCCGGCGAGATCGCGCCGGTGGGATCGACGCGGGTCCAGCCCACACCGTCCAGCCAGACCTCGGCCCACGCGTGGGCGTCGCTGTGGCGCAGCACCCAGTAGTTGTCGACCGAGTTGAGTTCGCCGCCCTGGTAGCCGGTCACGATGCGTGCGGGAATGTTCAGCGCGCGCATCAGCACCACGAAGGCCGAGGCGATGTGCTCGCAGAAGCCGGCCTTGGTGTCGAACCAGAACACATCGGCGGTGTCGTCGCCGTAGACGCCGGGATCGAGCGTGTACGAATAGCCGCCGGTGCGCAGCCGCTGCAACACGTTCTGCACCAGTGCGCGCGAGGATGCGCCGGCCAGCGCGGGGTCGCTTCGCATTTCGGCGGCGAGGGCGACGGTGCGCGGGTTTGTTCCGGGCGGCAGCGCCACATAGGCCTGCAGCTCGCCGGTGCGGCGCAGGGGGCCGTACTGGAACTCGGTGAAGCTCTCGGCGCGATAGCGCACGAGATCGCCGAGGGGGCGGTTGGTGAGCCACTGCAGGTCGGTCGTGCCGAATACCTTGTAGTCGGGCAGTTCGGGTGCATGGGGCGTGGCTTCGAGCGTCAGCAGCCATGGCCGGTTGGAAGGTTCGAGCGTGACTTCGTAGTTGACCGGTTCGCCGCGCGTCTGCAGGTCAGGCGGCGGCAGTTGTCGCAGGAAGGGCGTCGCCTTCCACTCGCGGCCGTCGAACTGCGACAGCACCGGGCCGCGGAAATAGAGGCTGGATCGCGTCGGGATTCGGTCGCCGTCGAACTTGATGCGCGCAGCAATGCCGTCGTCCAGCGCGAGCTCCGCGATGGTGCCGACGCGCATCGTGCCCGACAGGCCGGTGCGTCCGGCCATCGCATCGCCCGGCATGCCCCAGAGCGGAGCCATGCGCGGGAACAGCAGGAACAGCACGACCATGATGGGCGCGCCCAGCAGCGCCATCGACCCCGCGGTGCGCGCCGCCTGCGCCAGTGGCGGTCGGCCGACGGGCATGTGGGCGTTGACCAGCGCGGTCAGCAAACCCAGCAGCGCGAGCAGCATCGCGAACGCGGTCGGCAGCGATTGCGAATAGAAGAAGTTCGTGAGCATCGTGAAGAAGCCCAGGAAGAAGATGACGAACGCATCGCGCCGCGCGCGGAGTTCCAGCGTCTTGAGCGCAAGCAGGATCACGATGAGCGTCACGCCCGCATCGCGTCCGAGCAGCGTACGGTGCGTGGCATAGGTCGCGATGAGCGTGATCGCGAGCAGCGCAACGCGCCACCATTTGCTGGGCAGCGGTCGGGCTTGCACCGCGAGCGTGCCTCGCCAGACGAGCACGATGGCCGCGAGCATGGTGCACCACCAGGGCAGGTTCGGCACCTGGGGCAGGAGGATGAGGCCGATGACCGACAGCAGGAAAAGGGTGTCCCTCGCGTCCCTCGGCAGAGCCAGGAGTTTGCTCAGCATAGGGCGAGCGCCTCCAGGCATTGCCGCTTGTGCGCCTCGCCCTGCGACGGCTGGACGGTGCGTCCGCCGGCGCGCAAGCCGTAGTCCACGCCGAGGTGGTCGGCCATCAGCACCCATGCGCAGATGCGCGACAGGCGGGCTTCGGCATCGGCCAGGCCCGCGTGCTGCGTGTCGAGCCAGAGCTGCGAGCGCTGAGCCTGCAAGGTGTCGCGGCTGACCAGTTCGTCGGAGCCCGCTGCCTGCGCTTGCGCGGCGCGCTTCCAGACCACGAGCTTGAGCGAATCACCACGGCGGTACGGGCGCACGCCGTCGTATTCGCCGGCGATGTGCGCGCGCATCGACATGGCCGCGCTCGGGCCGTCCAGCGGTTCGGCTTCGGGCAGCGGCGGCGGGTTGGGTTCGGGCGCGGGATAGACGAGCACCTGCGAGGCCGGCCGCCAGATCGTCCAGACGCGGAAGGTGCCGAGCGGGAAGCGCGTTTCCGCCGTCAGCGTGGGCACGGCATGCAGACCGCGCCGCTCCGGCTTGAAGGCGACTTCGACTGTCGCGCTGCCTTGCGCCGGCACGTCGCTCCATGACCACTGCCCGCTGCGGTGCACCGCGAACCCGATGCCATAGCGTGTACTACGGCGTTCGTTGGTGAGCACGATGCGGAACACCGCGGCCGAGCCGGCGTATTGCGGCTCGGGCGGCATGAGCCGCATTGCGAGGCCGCGCAGGGTGCCATGGCATACGTGCATGCCGACCGCCACGCAGCCCGCGAGCAGGAAGGTCAGCAGATAGCCGAGGTTGAGCTGGTAGTTGATCGAGCCGACCAGCAGGACCAGCAGCGTCGCGGCGAGCATCCACCCAGCCCGGGTCGGCAGGATGTAGACGTTGCGCTGTGTGAGTTCGAGCGTGTCGGACGGCGCGCGCCGCGACAGGAACCACCGGTCGATGCGGGACCGCAGCGGCGCGAACGGATGCACGCCCCACCTGCGAGCGGGCGCCTGCGAGTTCACGGCAAAGGCACCGCCGCGATCATGGCGCGCACCTGTTCGACCGCGCCCCGGCCTGCGTCGCCGACCGGTGTGAGGCGGTGGGCGATCGTTTGCGGCAGCACCGCCTGCACATCGTCGGGGGCCACGTAATCGCGGTTGGCGAGAAGCGCCTGCGCCTTGGCCGCCCGCAGCACGGCAATGCCTGCGCGTGGGGAAAGCCCCTGCAGGAACCAGCGGCCGGAACGCGTGGCGGCGATCAGGTCCTGCACGTAGTTGAGCAACGGCTCGGCCGCATGGACCTGCAGCACGCGCTGTTGCAACGCGGTCAGCTCGCCGGCGGTGAGCAGGGCTGGCAGGCCCGCGAGCAGGTCGCGCCGGTCGGCGCCAGCCAGCAACTCGCGCTCGGCCGCGCGATCGGGGTAGCCGAGAGAGATGCGCATCAGGAAGCGGTCGAGCTGTGATTCGGGCAGCGCGAAGGTGCCGAGCTGCTCGTGCGGGTTCTGTGTGGCGATGACGAAGAAGGGCGTTGGCAGAGGACGGGTTTCGCCTTCGACGGTCACCTGCTTTTCTTCCATGGCTTCGAGCAGGGCGCTTTGTGTCTTGGGGCTGGCGCGGTTGATTTCATCTGCGAGCAGCACCTGCGCAAAGATGGGGCCGGGGTGGAACACGAAGTTCTGCTGCCCGCGGTCGTAGATCGCGACGCCCGACAGGTCGCCCGGCATCAGGTCGGCGGTGAACTGGACGCGCGAGAACTGCAGGCCGAAGGTGTGCGACAGCGCATGCGCCAGCGTCGTCTTGCCGACGCCGGGCACGTCCTCGATCAGCAGGTGGCCGCCGGCCAGAAGACAGGCCACGCAGTCGCGTACCTGGGCCTCTTTGCCCACGATCACCGTGTTAAGCTGCCCGAGCAAACTGGCGAGCTTCGCGGCAACGTCCATTTTTGTATCCATATGCAAACCATACCCTAAGCCTTGCGGCCCTTCGGACGCAAGGCCTTGGCGCAGAGGACCCATGGGCAAAACCGGCTACTTCACACACCGCGACTGCTGGAGACACGAGATGGGGCAGGGGCATCCGGAATGCCCTCAGAGACTCGATGCCATCGAGGATCGGCTGCTCGTCACCGGCGTCGGCGATGCACTCGAGCGCGGCGAGGTGCCGCTGGCGACGCTGCCGCAAATCACCCGCGCGCACAGCGTGGCGCACATGGAGCACCTCGAAGCGCTCAGCCAACGCCTCATCGAGGACGAACCTGCCGGCGGCCCGGACCATGCGCAGATCGATCCCGACACCTCGATGAACCGCTTCACCGTGCTGGCCGCCCGCCGCGCCGCCGGGGCGGCCATCGCCGCGACGGATGCGGTGATCGCAGGCCAGCTCGACAACGCCTTCTGCGCGGTGCGCCCGCCCGGCCATCACGCCTGCCGCGACAAGGCGATGGGCTTCTGCTTCTACAACAACGTCGCGATCGCGGCACGCCATGCGCTCGAACAGCATGGGCTGGAGCGGGTCGCGATCGTCGATTTCGACGTGCACCACGGCAACGGCACCGAGGACATCCTGAGCAACGACCCGCGCGTGCTCATGGTGGGCATCTTCCAGCACCCGTTCTATCCCTACAGCGGCACGGACCACCCGGCGCCGAACATGCTCAACCTGCCTGTGCCGGCCTACACGCGCGGCATGGACGTTCGCGAGCTGATCGAGGCCTGCTGGATACCGCGTTTCGAAGAATTCAAGCCGCAGATGATCTTCGTGAGCGCGGGCTTCGATGCGCATCGCGACGACGATCTCGGCCAACTCAAACTCAACGAAAACGACTTCGGCTGGATCACCAGCCGCATCGTCGATGTGGCACGCCGCCATGCGCAGGGCCGCATCGTTTCAATGCTTGAAGGCGGCTACAACCTCGATGCGCTGGCGCGCAGCGTTGAAGAACATCTGAGGGTGCTGGCCGATTTGTAGATCGATGGATTTCAGCACCCTTACCTTTACCCAGAAACTCAGTCAGGTCGAAGCGCGCAGCCTCTCGATCGAATTCGCCATCCTCATCGCCTGCGTGGCAGTCGCGTGGGGTGTCTGTCGCTGGTTCGGGCGCGATCAGCCGAAGGACTCCATCTGGTTCGGCGTTCGCATCTTCGACGGGCTGCTCTTCCCGCTGCTCGCACTGCTTTTCACGGACCTGGCCCGGCGCGGCGTGCTGACTTTCCAGCCGGTGCTGCTGCTGCGGATCGCGGTGTCGGTCTTCGTCTCGCTGGCGGTGATCCGCTTCTTCGCGCGGGTGTTGCGGGCGGTGTTCCCGGCCTCGGCGATGGCGCGCCTCCTGGAACGCACGATTTCGTGGATCGCATGGATCGGCGCGATCCTCTGGATCGTCGGATTGCTGCCACCGGTGCTGGCGGAGTTGGACGAAATCACGCTCGCCTTCGGGCGTACGCGCATCAGTCTGCGAACCATCCTGGACGGGGCGCTCTCGGCAGGGCTGGTGCTGGCGATCGCGTTGTGGATCTCGTCGACGATCGAGAAGCGCATCCTGAGCGAGGCAGTACATGACCTCTCGATGCGCAAGGTGGCGTCGAACGCGATCCGTGCCTTCCTGTTGCTGATCGGCCTGCTGTTTGCGCTGTCCGCGGTCGGGGTGGATCTGACGGCGCTTTCGGTGCTTGGCGGCGCGCTGGGCGTCGGCCTCGGCTTCGGCCTGCAGAAGCTTGCAGCCAATTACGTGAGCGGCTTCGTGATTCTTCTGGAGCGGTCGATACGCATTGGCGACAACGTGCGCGTCGACGGCTTCGAAGGGCGCATCACCGACATCAAGACGCGCTACACGCTGGTGAGGGCAGGCAACGGGCGCGAATCGATCGTGCCGAACGAATCGCTGATCACGAGCCGCGTGGAGAACCTCTCGCAGGCGGATCTCAAGTTCAACATCCAGACGAACATCATCGTCGGCTACGACAGCGACGTGGAGAAGGTGCAGTCCATTCTCCTGAACGCGGCCAAGTCGCAGGCGAGGGTCATGGCCGACCCTGCCCCGGTGGCCTTTCTGCTGAATTTCGTGCCCGACGGATTAGAGTTCAACCTCAATTTCTGGGTGTCCGACCCCGACAAAGGGCGGGACAACCTTCGCTCGGCGATCAACATCGCCATTCTCGAAGGGCTGCGTTCGGCGGGTATCACCATCGCCAATCCGCAGCGGATAGTTCGCGTCGCATCGTTACCTTCTGATGCTTCGCCTTTGCCAAATGCCCATCTATAATTACGAAAAAAGCACGATCGTTCGATTTTTCTCTGCGCCCGGTTTCGAGGCGCACCCCCTGTCTGAAATGAACACTTCGCGCAGGGCCCGATGCCTAAAATCATCGGCTGCCCTGTACATCCTCCGGTTTCGCAATTCAATGGAGTCAAGCCAATGAAGATCCTGGTCCCCGTCAAGCGGGTCGTCGACTACAACGTGAAGGTGCGCGTGAAGAGCGACGGCACCGGTGTGGACATTGCCAACGTCAAGATGAGCATGAACCCCTTCGACGAGATTGCCGTCGAAGA
>JAGIAI010000056.1 GCA_017744935.1 Variovorax sp. | reverse complement strand
TACCGCTGCCCTAGCAGCCACGCAACAAGGAGCTGCATGAAGCCGATCTGGATAGTGGATGACGATCAATCAATCCGCTTCGTGCTGGAAAAAGCGCTGCTGCGCGAAGACCTGCCGACTCGTAGCTTCACCAACACGCGCGAGGTCCTTGCCGCACTCGAAGCGGCAGCCGACGACGAACTGCAGGGCCCCCAGGTCCTGGTGAGCGACATCCGCATGCCGGGTGGTTCAGGGCTCGATCTGCTCGACAAGATCAAGGCCAAGCACCCGGGGTTGCCGGTCATCATCATGACCGCCTTCTCCGACCTCGACAGCGCCGTCTCGGCGTTTCAGGGTGGTGCTTTCGAATACCTTCCAAAGCCCTTCGACCTTCCTCGGGCGATCGAGTTGATTCGCCGCGCCGTTGACGAGAGTCAACGCGAAGAGGTGGCCGAGGAACGCATGGCGGCCACGCCGGAGATGCTCGGCCAGGCGCCTGCGATGCAAGACGTCTTCCGCGCCATCGGCCGTCTGTCGCAGAGCAACGTCACGGTGCTGATCACCGGCGAGTCGGGCTCGGGCAAGGAACTCGTCGCGCGCGCACTGCACAAGCATTCACCGCGTGCCAATGGGCCCTTCGTTGCGATCAACACCGCCGCCATTCCGAAGGATCTGCTGGAGAGCGAACTCTTCGGCCATGAGCGCGGCGCCTTCACCGGCGCGCAGACCATGCGGCGCGGCCGCTTCGAGCAGGCCGAGGGCGGCACGCTGTTCCTCGACGAAATCGGCGACATGCCTTTCGACCTCCAGACGCGACTGCTACGCGTGCTGAGCGACGGGCATTTCTACCGCGTCGGCGGCCACAACTCGGTCAAGGCCAACGTGCGCGTGATCGCGGCGACCCATCAGGACCTGGAGCTTCGCGTCAAACAGGGCGGCTTCCGCGAAGACCTTTTCCACCGGCTCAACGTGATCCGCCTGCGCCTGCCCGCATTGCGCGAGCGCAGCGAGGACGTGCCCGCGCTCACGCGCCACTTCCTGCAGCAGAGTGCGAAGCAACTGGGTGTCGAGCCCAAGCGCATCTCCGATGCGGCACTTGCACAACTGGCGGCGTTCAACTTCCCGGGCAACGTGCGTCAACTGGAGAACATCTGCCATTGGCTTACCGTCATGGCGCCGGCGCAGTTGATCGAGGCCAAGGATCTGCCGCCCGAAGTGACGTCGAATGCCGCCACGCCCGTGTCCCTCGCGTCGCCGGTGGTGCCGCAGGTCCCGGTTGCCGAGCACGATTCGTCCATGGCGGCGGTAGCGGTTGCGACAGCCACACCGACCTCGGTGCCCGCCGTCCAGCCTGCTGCGCCTGCAAATGCAACCAGCGCTCCGGTCTCCACGGCCTCGTGGGAAAGCGGGCTCGAGCTGGAAGCGCAGAGCATGCTTGCCGCCGGGCGGACCGATGTGTGGGACGCACTCTCGCGCCGCTTCGAGTCACGGCTGATCCTCACCGCGCTCGCGAACACGCGCGGCCGCCGGATCGAGGCTGCGCAGAAGCTCGGCATCGGCCGAAACACCATCACGCGGAAGATCCAGGAACTGGGTCTGGAGTAGTAGCCGCCGGCTTCAGCGGCTGCGCTGGCCCTGCGTCAGTGTGTCGAGCTGGAACTGGCCGCTCTTGTCCCACAGCCAGGTGTCGACATAGGTATGCGCGCCGATCTTGCCCGGGTTGGGCAGCGGCGACGCCTGCTTGATCAGGTCCGCGATCATCGGGGGCACTTCCGGCGCATGGCTCGGCGTGCGGCTGAAGTGCACGCCGGTGACCTTGCCGGTCGCGTCGATGTCGGTTTCGGTCACGACCACCGCATACACGAGCGGCGGAATCTTGCCCTTGTAGATGCGCTTCGGATACGTCTTGTAGATGTGCTGTGCGCCGAGCTTGCGATAGGTACGCACGGCAGGCGTCTGGGCGGTGATCGTCCGGCCGGTAGTCTCCTGGACTGGGGTGCTGGGCGAAGCCGCCGCTTCCTTGGCTGCCTCGCTCTCGCGTTCCTTCTGCAGCGCCGAACAGCCGGCAAGACCGACAGCAGCCGCAAGAAGCGCAAGGGCAAGAGCGTGTGTCATGGTGCGAGGTCGAGGATCACCGGTGCATGGTCACTGGGCTTATCCCATTTGCGTGGCACGCGGTCAATCACGCAGCCCTTGACGCGCGGCAAGAGCGGCTCGCTCACGAGGATGTGGTCGATGCGCAGCCCGCGGTTCTTCTGGTAGCCCAGCATGCGGTAGTCCCACCACGAGTAGCTCTTCTCGGGCTGCTCGAAGAGGCGGAAGCTGTCGGTCAGCCCCAGCTTGAGCAGGTCCTTGAAGTGATTGCGCTCCTCGGTCGTGTGATGGATCGTCTCGGCCAGACCCACCGGATCGAAGCTGTCGCGGTCTTCCGGCGTGATGTTGAAGTCGCCGAGCAGCACGAGGTTCGGATGCGCCACCAGTTCCTGCCGCAGCCAGTCGCGCAGCGCCTCGAGCCACTTCATCTTGTAGGCGAACTTGTCGGTGCCCGGTGCCTGGCCGTTCACGAAATAGCCGTTCACCACACGCAGCTCCCCGGAGGGAGTGTCGAGCGTCGTGCTGATCACGCGCGAGTGCTCATCGGTGAAGCCGACGATGTTCTTCACCACGTTGCGCGTCGGCGCGAGGCTGAGGATCGCAACGCCGTTGTAAGTCTTCTGCCCGAACACCGCGGCCTCGTAGCCTGCGGACTTCAGTACCTCCAGCGGGAACTTGTCGTCGCTCATCTTGAGCTCCTGCAGGCACAACACGTCGACGGGATTGGCGACCAGCCAGTCGAGCACGTGCTGCAGGCGGGCGGTGAGGGAGTTGACGTTCCAGGTGGCGATGCGCATAGGTCGCTTGAATTGCTGTTTGAGATGGATTTCGGTTGGCCGTCAATCGTACCCACTCATCGCTTGCCGGAGAACACGCGCGAAAGCGCATACGGTGCGACGACCTCAAGCTGGTCGAAGCGGCAGTCTTTCGGCGGCTTGTCGGGTCGCCAGCGCAGGAAGATCGCAGCGTGGCGAAAGCGCCTACCCTGCAGATGGTCGTAGCGGACCTCGCAGACGCGCTCGATGCGAAGGGGCTGCCAGCCGAGATCCTTTCCACTGCTCCATCTGCTCTGCGCACCTGGCATCCGCTGAACGTCATGACTGTCCGGGTTTCCCCATGCGGCCCACGGATGGGCCGCGAGCGTCCGGGGCTGCAACGGCTCCAGTTCCTTGGCAAGCGCTCGTCGGATCGGCATGCTGAAGGCGGAGGCGGAGCCGACATGCTGGAGCACATCCGTGTTGTCGTAGAGGCCGAGCAGCAGAGACCCGATGGCGTTATCGCCGCTCTTGTGCCAGCGAAAGCCCGCCACCACGCAATCCGCGGTGCGGGCGTGCTTGATCTTGAGCATCGCGCGCTGACCCGGCAGGTACGGCCCGTCGCCTTGCTTGGCAACCACGCCATCCAGCCCCGCCCCCTCGAAAGCCTTGAGCCACTCGAGGGCCGTGGCGTGCGAAGTCGTCATCGGCGTGAGGTAAATCGGCGGCGGAACATCGGCAAGGAGCGCCTGCAGCAGCAAACGGCGTTCATCTTGCGGGAGGGCGCATAGGGTGGCGCCATCCAGCGCAATCAGGTCGAAGGCGACGAACGATGACGGCGTTTCCCTCATCAACCTCTCGACGCGCGAAGCTGAGGGATGGATGCGCTGCTGCAGCGCATCGAAGTCCAGGCCCCCGGGGCCGGCGATGACGATCTCTCCATCGAGCACGCATCCGTCCGGCAGGCAGCGCACAAGCGCGTCGATCACCTCGGGGAAATAGCGATCGAGCGTCTTGCCTTCACGGCTTTGTATGTGCGCCATGCCGTCGATCCGGAAGACGATCGCGCGAAAGCCATCCCACTTCGGCTCGTAGAGCCAGTTGTCGCCGTCAGGCACCTCCAGTGCGACAGCGGCCAGCATCGGCGTGATGCTGCCGAAACGGGGCAAGCCGGGCGTCGTCATCGTTGCCAACCATAGGTTCTTGCCGTGGACTTGCGCTGTAGTCACAAGCAGACACAAGCCCTCAGTCACGGCCCTGTCTGCGCCTGCCTACAACACGAAAGCGCGACCTTGCACATGAGCGGATCGAGCCCTGCCACAACGTCGGCCGCTCATGCATCAATGGAGACCCTGCAAATGGATGACGCAAGAACCAAGCTGTGGAAGTTGATCGAGAACACCCGATTCGGCATGTTGACCCATCGGCACGGCGATGGGCAATTGCACAGTCAACCGCTCACGACGCAGAACGATGCGCTCGATGAGACGTCGACGCTGTACTTCTTCGTTCCCAGGGACGGCGAGATCGTGCGCAATCTCTCGTCGGACCCCAACGTGAACATTGCCTATGCCAACGTCGACGATGACGACTACGTCTCCGTCTCCGGAAACGCGGTGGTGAGCGAGGACATGTCGAAGAAGACGGAACTCTTCAACACGGCCGCAAAGGCCTGGTTTCCCGGGGGCCCATCGGACCCCAATCTCGCCCTTCTGGCAGTTCGCATCGTGCATGCCGAATACTGGAAAGCGAAGGACAGCAAGACGGTGCAGCTCATCAAGATGGCCGCTTCCGCCGTCACCGGCAATCCGCCAACCGGGATCAGTGAGCATCGCGACATTCCCGTTCGCTCAAGCTGACCAGCGCCGATGGATTCAGCGGCGCCCGAGGGTGACGAAGCTGTAGGGGATGCCGTTGGCGGCCGTGTGCGATTCACGCGCGACTTCATGCCAATCGGCACCGAAGCGCGGCGCGAAAGCATCGCCCTCGTAGTCTCGCGCGATCTCGGTGATGACGGCGCGCTGCGCGATCGGCTCGGCTTCGGCGTAGATCTGGGCGCCACCGATCACCCATGCTTCGGGTGACGCGTCGCGCTCGCAGATCGAGATGGCTTCTTGCAGGCTTGCCACGCGCTCTGCACCCTCGGCATGCCAATCCGGCTGACGGGTGATCACGATGTTGCGCCGTCCCGGCAGCGGTCGGAAGCGCGGCGGGATCGAATCCCAGGTCTTGCGGCCCATGATCACCGGCGCGCCGGTGGTCTGCTGCTTGAAGTGCGCCATGTCCTCAGGCAGATGCCAGGGCATGACGCCCTTGAGACCGATCACGCCGTTGGCGGCGCGCGCGAGGATGAGGTTGATGCGCGTCTTCATGGCGTCAGACGGCAACCGGCGCCTTGATGGCGTCGTGGTGCTGGTAGTCGACCACTTCGAAGTCTTCGTACTCGTAGTCGAAGATTGACTTCGGCTTGCGCTTGATGACCAGCGTCGGATAGGGGTAGGGCTTGCGGCTGAGCTGCAGCGCGACCTGCTCCGCGTGGTTGCTGTAGATGTGGCAATCGCCGCCGGTCCAGATGAAATCGCCAACTTCGAGCTCGCACTGCTGCGCAATCATGTGCGTGAGCAGCGCATAGCTCGCGATGTTGAACGGCACGCCGAGGAAGATGTCGGCGCTGCGCTGGTAAAGCTGGCAGCTGAGCTTGCCGCGCTCCCCCGGCGCCTGCGGCGGCGCCACGTAGAACTGGAAGAAGGCGTGGCACGGCATCAGTGCCATCTTCGAGAGCTCCGCCACGTTCCATGCGCTCACGATGATGCGGCGCGAATCGGGGTTGCTTCGCAGCGTGTCGATCACCTGCTGGATCTGGTCGACGTGACCACCATCCGGCGTCGGCCAGCTTCGCCATTGCACGCCGTACACCGGGCCGAGGTCGCCGTCTTCGCGTGCCCACTCGTCCCAGATCGTGACGCCGCGCTCGCGCAGCCAGTTGTTGTTGCTCGATCCGGTCAGGAACCAGAGCAGCTCCTGGATGATGGAGCGCAGGTGCACCTTCTTCGTGGTCACCAGCGGGAACCCTTCGTTCAGGTCGAAGCGCATCTGGTAGCCGAACACGCTCTTGGTGCCGGTGCCGGTGCGATCGCCTTTCTGCACGCCTGTCGTGTCGACGTGGCGCATGAAGTCTTCGTATTGCGAGCGGATGGGGCGGTTCATTGAGTGGTCTCCGTCCGGATCACCCGACCCGGATTCAGGATGTTCTGCGGATCGAGTCCGCGCTTGATGGCGCGCATCATCGCAAGCGCGACGGGCGACTTGTGCTTTTCGAGCTTTTCGACCTTGAGCGAGCCGACGCCGTGTTCGGCCGAGAACGAGCCCTCGAATTTCTCGACCTCGTCGTAGACGAGCGTGTTGATGCGGTCTTCGAACTCGCGGAGGAAGACGCCGTTGTCGCCACCGGCCGGCGCCTGCACGTTGTAGTGCAGGTTGCCGTCGCCGAGGTGCCCGAAGTTGACGAGGCGCACGCCGGGGATCTCGCGCTGCAGGAGCGCATCGGTCTCGGCCACGAAGGTGGGTATGCGCGAGACGGCGATCGAGATGTCGTGCTTGATGTTGAGACCTTCCTCGGCCTGCGCGAGCGGAATGCTCTCGCGCACATGCCAGAGTTGATGCGCCTGCGTGAGGTTCTCGGCCACCACCGCATCGGTGACGCATCCGGCCTCGAAGGCGCCTTCGAGCAAGGCTTCGAAGCGGGCGCGGGCATGGTCTTCGGATTCGTTGTCGGAGTTTTCGAGCAACACGCAGTAGGGCACCGAGTCATCGTCGATGAAAGGCACGCGCATCGCGGGGAAGTGCTTGGCGACGAGGCTCAGCGCGAACTTGCCCATGACCTCGAAGCCGGTGAGCCCCGCACCCAGCCGCTTGTGTGCAAGGCCGAGCAGCGTCACTGCGTGATCGAGCGAAGGCACCGCCGCCCAGGCCGTGAGTTGCGCGGC
This sequence comes from Variovorax sp., assembly GCA_017744935.1. GTDB lineage: Bacteria > Pseudomonadota > Gammaproteobacteria > Burkholderiales > Burkholderiaceae_C > Variovorax. The sequence goes on along the minus strand of JAGIAI010000056.1, from coordinate 22,158 downwards.
GGGAAGCGGGTAGAGCTTCATCGTCGCCGCGGTGATGATGCCGAGCGTGCCTTCGCTGCCGACGATCAGGTCGCGCAGGTCGTACCCGGTGTTGTCCTTGCGAAGGCCGCTGGTGCCTTCCCAGATCTCGCCCTGCGGCGTCACCACCTCGAGCCCCAGGCACAGGTCGCGCGTGTTGCCGTAGCGCAGGACCTGCGTGCCGCCGGCGTTGGTCGCGAGGTTGCCGCCGATGGTGCAGCTCCCTTCGGCCGCAAGGCTCAGGGGGAAAAGGAAGCCGGCGTTGCGTGCAGCTTCCTGCAGGGTCTGGAGCACGCAGCCGGCCTCGACCGTCACGGTGAGGTTTGCTGCGTCGATGCCGCGGATCGCGTTCATGCGCTGCAGACTCAACAGAACCTGCGTGCCGCTGTCGTCGGGAATCGACCCGACCGCCAGGCCGGTGTTGCCGCCTTGCGGAACGATCGAGGTGCCGGCCGCCGCGCAGGCCTTGACCACGTCGGCCACCTGCTGTGTGTTGCCGGGCCGGACGACCGCGAGTGCCTTGCCGCGCGAGCGCTTGCGCCAGTCCTGTTCCCAGGCGGTGAGGTCCCCGTCGGTGAGGACATGCGCTGCGCCGACGATGCCGCGCAGCTTCTCGATCAGGACGCTCATTGCGTCGCTCCTTCCAGACTTCGTGCCCGATCGGCGGCATTGCGCAGCCGAAGCCGCACGTGCCATGCGCAGGCAATGAAAAGCGCCAGACACAGGACGACCTGGATCAGCGCCAGCACCTGGCTGACGCCGTTGGTGTCGCTCCAGGCGCGCACCACGCCTTCGGTGAAATAGAGCCAGACCAGCAGGCTGACCCAGCGGTACGTGTACATGCGGTTCTTCAGCAGCCCGGCCAGCGGCACCACCAGCGGCAGCACCTTGAGCGCGAACCACGAGCCGCCCGGCCGCAGCGGCGCCAGCCAGAGCTCCCAGGCGAGCCCGAGCACGATCAAACCGACGAGGCTGCCGACGGCCAGCCAGCGCGTGGCGGTAACGGAAGCGGGAGGCAAAGAGGGATTGATCACGAGAAAGATCGGGGAAGCGGAACGCTGTGCGCGCAGCCTGGGGGTGAGCCGATCCGGCATGATACCGGCCATGAATCGCCGGCAGCTTTGGAGGGACCTTTCGCATTTCCCGTGGCGAAATACGGCAGCGGTGCTCCGGGAGCGCTTCCGCGAGGACCGCCTCGGCCTGACCGCGAGCAGTCTGACCTTCACCACCACCATCGCGATGGTGCCGTTCTTCACCGTGGCTCTGGCGCTGTTCACCGTGTTTCCGATCTTCTCGAAGATGCAAGGGCGCCTTCAGCGCTGGCTGATCGAAAGCCTCATCCCCGACAACATCGCGCGGCAGGTGCTCGGTTACCTCACCCAGTTCGCGAACAAGGCCAGCGGGCTGGGCGTGGCCGGCCTGGTGGTGCTGCTGGTGACGGCGGTGGCGCTGATCCTGACCATGGACAAGACGCTGAACAACATCTGGCGCGTGCGCACGCCGCGGCCGTTCCCGCAGCGGGTGCTGGTCTACTGGGCTGCCATCACGCTCGGCCCGCTCGTGCTGGCGCTGAGCCTGAGCACCACGGCAGCATTCTTTGCGGCCTCGCGCGAAGTCATCGGGGGCGCGGTCGTCAAGCTCCTTTTCGACGCCTTCGAGTTCGTGCTCTTGGCCGGTGGCATGGCGTGCCTCTATCACTACGTGCCCAACACGCACGTCAAGTGGTCGCACGCGTGGACCGGTGGGTTCTTCGTCGCGGCGGCGATCGAGATTTCCAAGCGGGTGCTCGGCTACTACCTGAGCCTCGTGCCCACCTATTCGGTGATGTATGGCGCCTTCGCGACGGTGCCGATCTTGCTGATCTGGACCTATGTGGCGTGGCTGATCGTGCTGTTCGGCGCGGTGATCGCGGCCTATCTGCCGAGCCTGCTGACCGGCGTGGCGCGTCGTGGCGGTGCTGCCGGCTGGTCGCTGCAACTGGCGGTGGAGGTGCTGCACCATCTTTCCGCGGCGAAGACGACGACCGCCAAGGGGCTCGGGGCCGCCGCGCTGGTGGCGCGCATGCGGGTGGAAGCGCTGCAACTCGCGCCGGTGCTCGAAACGCTGGTGGCCATCGACTGGATCGCGCCGATCGCCGAGGAGCCGGACAACGAGGATCCCCGCTTCGTGCTGCTCGCGGATCCGGCGACCACGCCGCTCGAGCCATTGCTGAAGGAACTGCTCATGCCGCAGGCGCCGCCGCTGGAGAACCTCTGGCGCAAAGGCCCTTTGGACACGCTGCTGCTGCAGGACCTGCTGGTCTATCGATAATGGCGGCGGATTTCCACTCCATCCTTCATATCGAGCGAGCCTGGCCTTGACCGACTTCTCCTCCTCCGCAACCCCCGCTCCGGCCGACGATCCCCTGTGGGTCGTGTGCCTGTGCGCCGAATGGTGCGGCGCGTGCCGCGAGTACCGGCCGCTGTTCGAGCAGGTGGCGCGGGCGCATCCGCAGCTCCGGTTTGCCTGGGTGGACATCGAGGACCATGCCGACCTGGCCGACGACTTCGATGTCGAGACCTTTCCGACGATGCTGGTCGCGAACGGCGGCGGCACCCATTTCCTCGGACCGTTGTTGCCTCACGCCGAGACACTTTCGCGGATGCTGACGGCGCTGCAGCCCGCGCAGGCTTCGGCGCCGGAGGTGCGTACGTTGCTCGCGGCACTCCAGCGCGAGCCCAAGACCTTCTCTGTGGCCTGAGTAGCCGATGAGGATCATTCTGTTCGGCGCAACCGGGATGGTGGGGCAGGGCGTTCTGCGCGAATGCCTCATCGATGGCGATGTGACCCGGGTGCTCTGCGTGGGTCGCAGACCCAGCGGCGAGCAGCATCCCAAGTTGCACGAACTGGTTCTTCCCGATCTCTTCGACTATTCGACGGTCGAGGAACAGTTCAGGGACTATGACGCCTGTTTCTTCTGCCTTGGGGTGTCGTCGGTCGGCATGAAGGAAGACGACTATCGTCGCGTCACCTACGACCTCACGCTGGCCGCAGGGCGCACTCTGGCGCGGCTCAATCCGCAGATGACCTTCATCTATGTCTCCGGCGCCGGCACTGACAGCACGGAGCGCGGATCGGTCATGTGGGCACGCGTGAAGGGCGCGACCGAGAACGCACTGATGCGACTCCCTTTCAAGGCCGCCTACATGTTCCGGCCCGGGTTCATCGAGCCGATGCACGGCGTACGGTCGAAGACGACGCTGTACCACGCGGCCTATGTCATCGCGAGGCCGATCTTCGGCTTGCTCCAGCGTTGGGCACCCGATCGGGTCACGACCAGCGTGAAGGTGGGCCGAGCGATGCTCCTGGCGTCCAAGCGCGGCGCGCCGACACCGCTGGTCGAGGTGCCTGACATCAACAGGCTGGGCGGCTGATTCAGTTCTTCAGGAAGGCGCCGAGCGCGAAGAGCACTTCGTCCGGTGCCTCGGTCATCAGCGCATGGCCTGCGTTGACCGTGACCACCTTTGCGTGGGCCGCCTTCGAAGTCAGCGTGCGTGTCGCGCGTGGCGGCGTCATCTGGTCCGAAGCGCCGAGAAGGAACAGCGTCGGGCATTGCACCTTTGCCATCGCGGCCTCGCCGTTCGCATAGTCGTTGCAGGCCTTGAAACCGATGTGGAAGACGTTCGCGTCCGTATTGCTCGCCAGTACGCGCCGCATGAGTGCGCGCGAGCCGCCGTATAGCCAGGTGCCGGGCCCAAGCGAGGAGGGTGGCGGCGCCAGCAGCGAGTGCGAGAAGACGTTGACCATCGAAATCGCGCGCTGCGGATCGTTGAGCGCGCCGTCGAGCAGGGCTGGCGACACCGTCATCGGAAAGGCCGTGCCCACCAATGCGAGATGCGTGACACGCTCGGGCGAGCGCGCGGCGGTTTCGAGCGCGATGAGCGAGCCGAAGCTGTGGCCGACCAGCGCCGCCTTTTCCACGCCTACCGCTTCGAGCAGTGCGACGACAAACGCGGCTGCTTCTTCGACAGTGGCCGGTGGCGGCCCTTCGCTTCTGCAATGCCCTGGCAGGTCGACCGCGAGGACGTTCCACCCATGATTGGCAAACCACCGGCTCTGCAGGATCCAGACGCTGTGGTCGTTCAGCACGCCATGAATGAAGACGACAGTGGGCTTGGCCTTGTCGAACGTCTTGCCACCGGTGTAGCAGTAGGTCGAGTGGCCGTTGACGACGAGTTCCATCACGCACCTGCCTTCTCTGCCGCCTTGAGCGCGCGCTTGAGATCGTCGATGAGGTCGGCCGGGTCTTCGAGGCCGATCGACAACCGGATCGTGCCCTGCGAGATTCCGGCGCCCGCAAGCGCTTCGTCGCTCATGCGGAAGTGCGTCGTGCTCGCCGGATGGATCACGAGGCTGCGGCAGTCGCCGACGTTCGCGAGATGGCTGAACAACCGCAGCGCCTCGATGAACTTCTTGCCTTGCTCGCGATTGCCTTTGAGGTCGAAGCTGAAGACCGAGCCCGCGCCTTTCGCACCATGCTTTAGCAGCTTGTTCGCAAGCGCATGGCTCGGATGCGATTCGAGCAGCGGATGCCCGACGTGTGCCACGAATGGATGGCTGGCGAGGAACTCAACCACCTTCTGCGTGTTGTCGACATGCCGCTCCATGCGCAGCGGCAGCGTCTCGATGCCCTGCAGGATCAGCCATGCGGTGTGCGGGCTCATCGATGCGCCGAAGTCGCGCAGCCCCTCGCGGCGCGCGCGCAGCAGGAAGGCGCCGACGGTGCTTTCTTCGCTGAAGACCATGTTGTGGAAGCCGTCGTAGGCCTCGGTCAGTTCGGCGAACTTGCCCGAGCGCTCCCAGTCGAAGTTGCCCGAATCGACCACGATGCCGCCGATCACGGTGCCATGGCCCGAAAGGAACTTGGTTGCCGAGTGGTAGACCAGGTCCGCGCCCCAGTCGAAGGGCTTGATGAGGTAGGGCGAGGTCAGCGTCGAATCCACCAGCAGCGGCACCTTGGCCGCATGCGCGATCTCGCTCACCGCCGGGATGTCGAGCACGTCGAGGCCGGGATTGCCCACCGTCTCGCCGAACAGCAGCTTGGTGTTGGGTCGGATCGCGCCGCGCCAGCCGTCGAGGTCGCCGGGTTTGACGAAGGTGGTCTCGATGCCGAAGCGTCGCATCGTGTAGTGCAGCAGGTTCTGCGAGCCACCGTAGAGCGCAGTGCTCGCGACGATGTGCGAGCCTGCGCCCATCAGCGTCGCGATCGACAGATGCAGCGCCGCCTGCCCGCTCGCGGTGGCGATAGCGCCGATGCCGCCTTCGAGCGCCGATACCCGCTGCTCCAGCACCGCGTTGGTCGGGTTGCTGATGCGCGAATACACATGCCCCGCCCGCTCCAGGTTGAAGAGTGCCGCCGCGTGGTCGCTCGACTCGAAGACGAAGGAGGTTGTCAGGTGGATCGGCACCGCACGGGCGCCGGTGGTGGGGTCGGGCGCTGCGCCGGCGTGCAGGGCCAGCGTGTCGAATCCGGGGTCGGAATAGCCGGGCATGAGGACCTTTCGGGACAGGTTTTCAGCAAAGCCCCGTTACGCGCGCAATCCCTGCGATGCCGACGTGGCCTGTGGATGGGTGGCCATTGTGGGCTATATTCAAAACGGCACGCCGTCAACCAAGAGAGGAGCAACACGATGAAGGTCAGCGACATCCTGCGAGTCAAGGGCAACACGCTGTTTACGATCACCCCCGATCAACCCCTGGCCGAGGCCGTCAACACCATGGCCGACAAGGACATCGGTTCGCTCGTCGTGATGGAGCACGGTGATCTGGTCGGCATGCTGACCTTCCGCGAGGTAATCGTTGCCATCGTCGGCAATGGCGGTCAGGTCGGTGGCACCCTGGTGCGCAAGGCCATGGACGACCATCCGGTGACCTGTACGCTCGAGACCGACCTCGACGAGATCCGCCGCATCATGCTGGAGCGCCATGCGCGCTACATGCCCGTGATGGACAAGCGCATGCTGATGGGTGTGATCAGCTTCTACGACGTCGCCAAGGCGGTTGTCGATAGCCAGAACTTCGAAAACAAGATGCTCAAGGCCTACATCCGCGACTGGCCGGAAGAGCAGTAGCCCGCCTCCAAGCCCTGCTTTGCGGGGCTTTTTTATTCCTTGATGTTGGCGGACTGGACGATCTTCTGGTTGCGGGCGTATTCGGCTCGCACGAACTGGCCCAGTTCTTCGGCGGAGCCGCTGCCCGGGAGGGCGCCCTGTTCCTGCAGCTTGGAGCGGATTTCGGGGTCCTTGAGGACGGCGTTGAGTTCCTGGTTGAGCCGGTTGACGATCGCCGGCGGCGTGGCGGCCGGGGCGAAGATGCCGGTCCAGCTCACCATTGAAAAGCCCTTGAGCCCTGGCATCTCGCTGAAGCTGGGCGTGTTCGGGAGCGCTTCGAGGCGCTTTTCGCTCGTCACACCCAACGCGTTGAGGCGGTTGGCACCCACATGCGGAATGGCGCTGGTGCTGACCAGCATCGCCAGGTCGACCTGATTGCCGATGACGTCCGTGGCGATCTGTGCGCCGCCCCGGTACGGCACATGGGTCACGTAGATGCCGGTGCGTTCCTTCAGCAATTCCATCGCGAGTTGGAGCACAGTGCCCACACCGGAGGTCGCGTAGTTGTACTTGCCCGGCGAAGCCTTCGCGAGCTTGACGAAATCTGCGAAGTTCTTCACCGGCAGTCCCGGCCGCGCGACCAGCACCATGGGTGCCGTGTTCAGCATGCCGACGGGCGCGAGATCCTTGAGCGGGTCGAATTTGAATGCGCCCGGATTGATGAGCCGGCCGATCGCAATGACGCTGTCCGGCCCGGCGACCAGCGTGTAGCCGTCGGGCGCGGCATTGACCGCCTTGGCGACGCCGATCGCGCCGCCCGCACCGGAGATGTTCTCGATGACGACCGTTTGCTTGAGCCTCTCGCCGAGCTTGCTGGCCACCAGCCGCGCATTGAAGTCCACGCTGCCACCGGCAGCATACGGAACGATCAGCGTGACCGGCTTCGCCGACGGCCAGGCGGTCTGTGCGAGCGCTGCGCCGGGCAGAGCGGCGACCAGCATCGAGGCGAGGAGAAGGGGCTTGCGGAAGAGCTTGTTCATGGCTTGGGAGAGGCAGGAGACATGGGGTCTTGCGGGAGATGTGCGCGCAGCGCATCGAATTCGGCGGTCCATTGCGCACGCCATTGGCTGCGAAGCGAATCGTCGATCCAGGCGCCGTCGAGGCCGTTGATCATGAAACCGCGCAGATCGTCGATGCCGAAGCCGAAGTCCCGCACCATCATGTGCCACGCCTGCGTCGGCGTGACCTTGTGCAGGGTCGGGTCGTCGGTGTTCGGGTGGATGCGCAGGCCGAGGCCCGGCATGCGGCGGATCGGGTGGTCGAGCGCCCAGCGCTCCGGCGGCAGCGTGCGCAGGTAGTAGGAGTTGGTCGGCACCACGGTAAAGATCACGCCCCGGTCCGCGCATTCGCGTGCGAAATCGGGCTGGTCGACGACCGTGTAGCCATGGTCGATGCGGTCCACGTGGAGCAGGTCGAGCGCGGTCCGCACATTGGTCCATGGCATGCCGAATTCGCCGGCATGCGCGGTCGTCTTGAGGCCGGCGCGGCGCGCATCGGCGTACGCCTGCTGAAACAGTTCCGGCGGGCGGTCGTTCTCGCGGTAGTCGATGCCAATGCCGATCACTTCGTCGCACCGGTTGCCGGTGACCCACTGCACCATCTCGACGGCGGCCTCGGGGCTGGCCTCGCGGTCGATCGCGGCGATCAGTCGCCCGGTGATGCAGAACTGCTGCTCGGCGTCATGGATCGCCCGCACGATCGCGTCCTGCGCCATGCGGTAGTCGATGCCGGACTCGTGCACCGTGCCGGTCGGGTTCCAGAAGAACTCGCCATAGCGCACGTTGTGGCTCGCGGCGTCTTCCAGGTATTCGAGCGTGAGCCGGTGCAGGTCGTCGGCGCTGCGCACCAGGTCCGAATCGAGCGCCCGGAGTACGCGCAACACGCCGACGGGCTTTTCGCCGCGCGTATAGAAAGCCTCGATCTCATCGTTGGGCAGCGGCTTGCCGGCGCGCTGGTTGAGATCGATGAAGGTGTTCTTCCGCACGGTGCCGAACAGGTGACAGTGCAGTTCGACCTTCGGAATCGCATGGAGGAACGATTCGAGGGGCGATGCCGGAATGGCTGCGGGTTGTGTCATGGCGCGCAGTCTAGGGACGGCCGCGCGATAAGGAAAATTTTGAATTTCTATAATTTGATTCAACCGAATGATGGCCCACCCGCAGCTTTCCTCTTCCCTTCGCGCGCTGACTTTGCGCCAGTTGCGGTTCTTCTCGGTGCTGGTGGAAGAAGGCCAGTTCGGCCGCGCCGCAAAACGACTGTCCATCACGCAGCCTGCGCTCAGCAATGCGATCAAGCAGATGGAAAAGCTGCTCGGCGCCGAGCTTCTGACCCGCTCCACCCACCGCCTCGAACTCACGCCACTCGGCGCCGAGGTGCTCGCGCGGACGGATTTCCTGGTCAACACCTTTGATGTGGCGCTGCGGGACATCGAGCAGACCGTGCAGCGCGGACGAGCGTTCGTACGCATCGGCGTGATCCCCTCCGCGAGTGGCCGGGTCGCCACGGCGGTGGGCGAGTTCCTGCGCGCCGATGCGGCGCAGCAGGTGGAGTTCGCGTGGCGCGATGCGCCCTCGAACACGCTTCTGGCCGAGGTGCGTAGCGGCCAGCTCGACATGGCGGTAGCGGCCATCACCGAACCGCCCGGCGGGCTCGTCTGCGTGGACCTGTTCCGCGATCCGCTGGTGCTCGTGGTGCGACGCGATCACGCGCTTGCGCAGGCCGGCGAGGCGGATTGGGAAGCGATCGGCGGCGATCGACTCGTGCTGTTCGAGAGCGGCAGCATGCCGGCGCTCGGCGATCCGGCGCGCGCGCAGTTCGCGCAGGGCGCGGAGCCATATCGCGTGAGCTATTCGGAGACGCTCTATGCGCTGGTGCGCGGCGGTCTCGCGCTGGGACTGATGCCGAAGCTCTACACCTCGTCGCTGCGTGATGACGAGCTGGTGGTGCTGCCGCTTCGCAAGCCCAACATCGAGCGGCGGGTGGTGCTGGTGCATCTTCCCGGGCCGATGCGCAATGTGATGGCCGAGGCGCTGATCGCGCACCTGCGGCAGAGCCTGCCGCTGCCCGCCGACGGCTTGTCGCTTCGGCGGTTTCGCGCCCCGCGCAAGCGCGGCGCGTGAGCCTCAGTGCAGCTCGGTCGAGGTGTAGATGGTTTCGCGCACGCGCGGATAGATCTGCGTGTTCCACTTGCTGCCGCTGAAAACGCCGTAGTGGCCGACGCCCGCCTGCAGGTGGTGGATCTTGAGGTAGGGCCGCACGCTGGTGCAGAGGTCCTGCGCCGCCACTGTCTGCCCGACGGAGCAGATGTCGTCGCGTTCGCCTTCGACCGTTAGCAGCGCAGTGCGTCGGATCGCTGCGGGGTTGACCGCGCGGTCGCCGACCGTGAGCTTGCCGCGCGGCAGGTCGTAGGTCTGGAAGACGCGTTCGACGGTTTCCAGATAGAACTCGGACGGCAGGTCGTTGACCGCGAGGTATTCGTCGTAGAAGGTGCGGATGGTGTCGGCCTGCGCGATCTCACCATCCACCAGATGCTGGAAGAGCTTGGCGAACTGCTGCTTGTGGCGGTCCGGGTTCATGCTCATGAAGGCGGCGAGCTGCAGGAAGCCCGGGTAGACGCGTCGCATCATTCCCGCATGCGGCCATGGCACGTGGCTGATCAGGTTGCGCTCGAACCAGCCGATGGAGCGGTCGGTCGCGAGCTTGTTCACGGTGGTCGGGTTGATCCGGCAATCGACGGGGCCGGCCATCAGGGTGAGGCTGCGCGGCGTCGAGGGGTTGTCGTCCTCGGCCATCAGCGCGGTGGCGGCGAGCGCCGCAACGCAGGGCTGGCAGACGGCCACCATATGCACGCCGGGGCCGATCGCCTCCAGGAAATCGATGATCCGCAGCGTGTAGTCGTCGAGCCCGAAGCCGCCGTGCCAGAGCGGCACGTCGCGCGCGTTGTGCCAGTCGGTGACATACACGTCGTGGTCGCGCAGCAGCGTGCGCACGGTTTCGCGCAGCAGGGTCGCGAAATGGCCCGACAGTGGTGCAGCCAGCAGCACCGGCGGATGCACCGCATTGGACTCTTTCCGGAAGTGCAGCAGCGTGCCGAAGGGCGTGATCAGGGCGGCTTCCTCATGGACCGCGACCTCCTCACAGTCGACCATCACGCTGTCGATGGCATAGGCCGGCCGGGTGTGCGTGAGCCGCATGCGCGAGTAGACCTCCATGGCCGAGGCGAAACGGCGGCTCAGGCTGCGATCCGCCTTGTCGCGCCACAACGCCTTGCCGAGGTACTGCGCCGTCAGTCGCGTCGGCGAGAGCAGGTCGGCTTGGGTTTGGTAGGCGCGATACAGCATGCACGGGCCGCAGGCAAGTTGCGGGCCAGTCGTCTGCGGTGCACCTTTCTGGCACAGGCCTTGCACGGCTGCATCGCCGATCCGGCGGACCAGGAGCGATGCATGGCCAAACCCGTTCTCACCATCAGCAGCAAGAACTACGGCGCATGGTCGTTGCGCGGCTGGCTGATGTGCAAGCTCGCCGGCCTGGAGTTCAGCGAGAAGGTGATTCCGCCCGACGACCCCGCAATGAAGGCCGAGATGCTGCTGCTGTCGGCGTCGATGCTGGTGCCTTCGCTGCAGCACGGTGGCATCAAGGTGTGGGACACGCTCGCGATCGGCGAGTACCTCAACGAGATCAAGCCCAAGGCCGGCCTCTTGCCCGCTGATGCGAAGGCCCGCGCGCACTGCCGGGCCATCTGTGGCGAGATGCATTCCGGCTTCTCGTCGATGCGCGGCTCGCTGCCGATGAACGTCAAGGCGCGCTTCCCCGGCTTCAAGATCTGGTCGCGCGCGCAAACCGACATCGACCGCATCGTCGCGATCTGGCGCGAATGCTTCTCGGACTACGGCGGGCCGTTCCTCTTCGGCGAAACACCTTGCATGGCGGACGCGATGTATGCCCCGGTGGTAACGCGCTTCATCACCTACGACGTGTCGCTGGACAAGACCTGCACCGCCTACTGCAAGCGCATCGTCGAACTGCCCGCGATGCAGGAATGGATCAAGGCTGCGAAGGCCGAGCCTGAAGAGATCGACGAACTCGACGCCGAGTTCTGAGCCGCAGCCCGCTGCTCAGGCAGGCTTGCGAAACATGCGCAGGTCGAGCGTGGACTCGTTGCCGAGCCACATGGCATGAGCGGTGTGATCGAGGTAGTCGTCGCCCGTCACGCCGTGCACAAAGATGTCGAGCCCGCTGCGGTGCGTGTCGAGCCATTCGATGACCTCGTCGAACTCCGCGGCGTCGAAGGCGATCTGGCAGCTCCAGCGCGGATGCGGGCCCACCAGCTTTTCATGCACCCGGCCAACCACCACGAGCAGGTTGTGACCCGCGTCCTCCGCCAGCTTCCGCGCCTGCGCAACGGTGTCCGGCCCGAAGTAGATGTGGGCGTGATACTGCGGATAGAGGTTTTCAGGGCGGCGTGGCATGGTGATCTTTCGCGTGGAATGGGAGCTTAGCGCGCGGCATCGAAGTGCGTTCTCCCCGCGAAACAAGTGGTTGCTGCAAGGATCGCGAGATGGTGAAATACTGTGAATTCATCCAGTGTTTCAGGTCACGCCATGCCCGATGCTTTCATCCCCATTCACGCGCTCAAGGGCCGCGGCGCGGCCACTCGGCTGGCCCATCGCTTCGAGCGCGACACCCGCAATGCCTTCGACGACGGCTGGGGCACGCTCGAAGAAGGAGCCGCCGAAGCCGACGAACTTCCCCCGCTGGCCACCGAGGTTCGTTTCGAAGATGCCAAGTCGGTGCTCAGCCATAACGATTCGCCGGACATCACCTTCGACACCTCGCTGAACCCGTATCGCGGCTGCGAACACGGTTGCATCTACTGTTTCGCTCGCCCCACGCACAGCTACCTCAATCTTTCGCCGGGACTCGACTTCGAGACCAAGCTGATCGCCAAGCGCAACGTGGCCGAATTGCTGCGGGCCGAACTGGCGCGCAAGAGCTACAAGCCGAGCCCGATCATCATCGGCACTGCGACCGACTGCTACCAGCCGATCGAGCGCGAGCTTCGCCTCACGCGATCGGTGATCGAGGTGCTGAAGGAAGCTCGACACCCCTTCGGGATCATCACCAAATCCAGCGCTGTCGAGCACGACCTCGACCTGATCGCGCCGATGGCGGCGGAGCATCTCGCGGCGGTGTACGTCACCATCACCACGCTCGACGGTGACCTCGCACGCAAGCTCGAACCACGCGCTGCCGCGCCGCATCGCCGGCTCCGGACGTTGCGCACGCTGGCCGGGGCGGGCGTGCCGGTCGGCGTGAGCGTCGGCCCGCAGATCCCGTTCGTCAACGAAGACATGGAGCAGGTGCTCGAAGCCGCCTGGGAGGCCGGCGCGCGCAGCGCCTTCTACACCGTGATCCGCCTGCCTTGGGAGGTCGCTCCGCTTTTCAGACAGTGGCTCGAACTGCACTACCCGCAGCGGGCCGGCCGCATCATGGAACGCATCCGCGAGATGCGCGGCGGCAAGGACTACGACGCGAACTTCGCGACGCGCATGAAGGGCAGCGGCGTCTGGGCCGACCTGATCCGCCAGCGCTTCGAAAAGGCGACGAAGCGCATCGGTTTTTCCAACGACAGGACGCCGCTGGACCTCAGCGCGTTTCGGCCACCTGGCGCAGCGGGGCAGGGCAGCTTGTTCTAGCGTCCGCGGTGGTGCCGCGCGGCTCGACGCCGCACCAGTCGCCGCCGAGCGCCTTCACGAGGAACACCGACGTCAGCATGCGCTGGCCGTTGATCTGCGCCGCCTGCCGCTCTGTGGAAAGCAGCGCCTGCTGCGCAGTGATCACGTCAAGGAAGGTCGAGGCGCCACCCTGGTAGCGGCCCGCCGCCATTTCGAGCACGCGGCGAGAGCTGTCGACCGCCGTCTGCGCCTGCGCCGATGCGCGTTCCAGCGAGGCGAGGCCCGTGATGCCGTCTTCGGCTTCCTGGAAGGCGACAAGGACGGTGCGCTTGTAGCCGGCGACCGCGACGTCGTAACCCGCCTTGCTGAAGTCCACGTTGGCGCGGATGCGGCCGCCGTCAAAGATCGTTTGCGTGGCGGTGACGCCGAGCGACCACAGCAGGCTCTGGGAGTCGAACAGGGTGGACAGCGTGCGGCTGTCGACGCCGATCGACGGCAGCAGCATCACGCTCGGGTAGAACGCCGCGCTCGCCACGCCGATCTGTGCGTTGGCGGCGGCCATCGCACGCTCCGCGGAGGCCACGTCGGGTCGACGTTGCAGCGCCTCGGACGGAATGCCGATCGGGATTGCCGGCGGCACGAGCGGCTTCACATCGGCCGCGACCGAGAACGACGGCGCGGGCGTGCCGGTCAGCGTCGCGAGCGCGTGCTCGTACTGCGAGCGCGTCTTCTTCAGCACATCGACCTGCGCCAGGGTGTTGTCGAGCAGCGCCTGCTGCTGCGCCACGTCGAGTCCGGAGACCGCGCCGAGATCGTGCCGATCGGTCACGAACTGGAGCGCGCGCTGCTGCAGGGCGATGGAGCGCGTGAGCACGTCGAGCTCGATGTCGGTCGAGCGGAGGTTGTAGTACGCCGACGCCACGTCCGTCGTGAGGAGTAGCCGGGTGTTTTCCAGATCGGCCGCAGACTGCGCGGCGGAGGCGGTCGCAGCTTCGACGGAGCGCTGCACACGCCCGGCGAAGTCGAGCTCGTAGCTGGCGGTGAGGTTCAGCGCGAAGTCGTTCTGCACCGTCGAGTAGTTGGGCGCCGCGTAGTTCGTCAGTGGACGGTTCGCCGAGATCTCGAAGCGTTGCGCGCGTGTGCCGACGCCGACCTGCGGATAGCGGCCAGCATTGGCGCCCGCGAGTGTCGCGCGCGCCTGCGCGAGCCGTGCGCTTGCGAGTTCCAGCGTGGGGCTGTTGGCGAGCGCTTTCTGCTGGAGCGCATCGAGCTGCGGATCACCGAAGCGCAACCACCAGGGGCCCTTGTCGTCGGCGTCGCCCGGAACCGCCTGCTTCCAGGGCTCTTCGAGTTGCCAGGTCACGGGGATATCGACAGCCGGCGGCTTGTAGTCCGGACCTGCGGCGCACCCGGCCAGGACCGCGGCCACGGCCCATGAAGCCAAGGCAACCGCGGAACCGGCTTTGCCGGACCGCTGGGTGCGCCCTCTTGAGGGGGTGTCAGAGCCAAACGAAGTGGGCGAGGCTGGGGGTGAGCTCATTTCAAGCAGACTCCTTCGCGATCACCACGACGTCGCCGTCGGCCAGCGAATCGGAAGGATTGAGCACCAGCCGGTCGGTCGGGCCGATGCCGTCGATCACCTCGACCGACTCGCCGTAGTTGCGGCCCAGCGTGACCCCGCGCAGCTTGATCTTTCCTTGCGCATCCACCACCGCGACGCGGGTGCCTTCGGCGCGGAACAGCAGCGCGTTCGCCGGGATCGTCAGTGACTGGCTCGCGGCCATTGGCAGCGAGACCTGCACGTAGGCGCCGGGCAGCAGCGTGCCGTCCTTGTTCGGCAGCGAGACTTCGACCTGCATCATGCGCGTCGCGGTGTCGATCGCGCCGGAGGTCCTCGCCACCTCGCCCTTGAAGGTCTGGCCACGCAGCTCGGACTGCGTGACGACCACCGGCTGCCCCGCTTTCACGAGTTGCGCATAGGCCTGCGGCACGTTGATGTACACCCGCAGCGGATCGGTCTGCGCGAGAAGGAAGAGCGCGCGTCCGCTGCCCGCGTCGATGAGGTCGCCGACATCCACATTGCGACGCGTGACGACGCCCGAGAACGGCGCGACCACGCGCTTGAAGCCCTCGGTCTGCTTGAGCCGCTGCACATTGGCATCGGCCGCCGCGAGATTGGCAGTCGCCTGTGCGAGTGCGCTGCGGCGCTCATCGAGATCCTGTTGCGAAACCACGTCCTTCTTGCGCAGGTTCTCCCATCGCGCGACGGTGCTCTTCGCGAGTTCGAGGCTCGACGCCGCCTGCTGCCGTGCGGCGATGGCCTGCGAAAGCTGCTGGTCGATCTCGGGCGTGTCGAGTTCGGCGAGCAGTTCGCCCTTCTCGACATGGCTGCCGATGTCCTTGGTCCAGCGCTTGAGGTAGCCGCTCGCGCGCGCCGAGATCGGCGACTGCACATAGCCCTGCAGCGTGCCCGGCAGCGCCAGCGTCTGGCCGGCGGTGGGCGTCTGGGGTAGAGCGGTCTTCACGTACTGCGCGGCGCGTTCGGCGGTGCCGACTTCGAGCGCGCGGGCGTTGGTCATGCGGACGAACACCGTGCGTGCGCCGCCCACGACCAGCACTGCCAGGACGATCCAGACGGCGATGCGGGTCCGGCGCACGATCTGCCGCCGCTTGAGCAGTTCGTGATGCTCGCCGTCTTCCGAAGCGGCGATCGGGTGGATGGCCAATGCCGCGTGGCGTTGCTCCGTCATGGGGTCAGGTCTCCAGGGGCTGCGCCCCGAGCGAGGTGTTGGTCGTTTCGGTGGGGGCTGCGGCGTGGGCGGCCTTGCCTGCATTGCGACGGGCACGGCGGCTGTGGATTTCCGCGAAGACGGCAGGCACGAAGAACAGCGTCGAGATGGTCGCGAACAGCAGGCCGCCGATGACGGCGCGGCCGAGCGGCGCGTTCTGCTCCGCGCCTTCGCCGAGGCCCAGCGCCATCGGGATCATGCCGATGATCATCGCGAGCGCGGTCATCAGCACCGGCCGGATCCGCGTCGCGCCGGCTTCGAGCGCAGCTGCCAGCGGCGTCGCGCCGGCGGCGATCCGCTCCAGCCCGAAGGACACCAGCAGGATGGAGTTCGCGGTCGCGACGCCCATCGTCATGATCGCGCCGGTCAGCGCCGGCACGCTCAGCGTGGTGCCGGTGATGAACAGCATCCACGCGATGCCGGCCAGCGCCGCGGGCAGTGCGGTGATGATGATGGCGGCGTCGAGCCACGACTGGAAGGTGACCACGATCAGTAGATAGACCAGTACGATCGCCATTGCAAGGCCGACGCCGAGGCCGATGAAAGACGCCTGCATCGTCTGCACCTGTCCGCGGATCGTGACCTGGCTGCCGCGCGGGAGCGTCGGGCGCATCTCGTCGACCAGCGCTTTCACTTTCGAAGCCACGCTGGCGAGGTCGGTGCCCTGGACGCTCACGAAGACGTCGACCACCGGCTGGATGTTGTAGTGCGACACCACAGCCTGCTGCCGCCCGGCCTGTGCGTCGACGAGGTTGCCGAGCAGTTGCGGCGCCCCGCCGGCCGCGGCGGTCGTGCCCGTGCCCACCGGAATGTTGAGCAGCGAGTCGAGCGAATCCACCGAGTACTGAGGCGACTGCACGGCGATGTTGTAGACCACTCCGTTCTGCGGATTCAGCCAGAACGCAGGCGCGGTCTGCGAACTGCCCGACAGCGCGATCAGCACGTTCTGCCCGACGTTCGATGCGGTGAGGCCGAACTGCTGCAGCCGCGTGCGGTCCATCTGCAGGTTAAGGCCCGGCCCGTCGAGCCGCTGGTGAACGTGTGCATCGACCGCACCGGGAATCTGCCGGATCTTCTTGGTCAGCTCGGCCGCGCGCGCCGCGTTGGCGTAGACGTCGTTGCCACTGAACTGCACGTCGATCGCCGCGGGCAGGCCGAAGTTCAGGATCTGCGTGACGATGTCCGCGGGCTGGAAGAAGAACTCCGTGCCGGGGAAGCGCTTGGGCAACTCCGCGCGCAACAGCGAGACGAATTCCTCGGTCGGCCGGTGGCCTTCGCGCAACGACAGCAGGATCTCGCCGTCCAGCGTGCCGATGGTCCCCGAATTGCTGTACGAGAGGTTGATGCCGCTGTTGGGCACGCCGAGGTTGTCGAGGATGGTTTCGAGCTGGTCCTTCGGTACGAGTTCGCGGATGGCGACTTCGACCTGGTCCGCGAGGCGCGCCGTTTCCTCGATGCGGGTGCCGGTGGGCGCGCGCATGTGCAGGCGGATCTGGCCGGCGTCGACGTTCGGGAAGAAGTCGCGGCCGAGCACGGGAAAGAGCGCGCACGACAGCACGCAGAAGCTGAGGAACAGCGCGATGAACCGCCCGCGCCGCGACAGCACCGCCGACAGCACCAGCGTGTAGGCACGTCGCACGCGCTCGAAGCGGCGGTCGAAGCTGCGGTAGACGCGCTGCAGGAGGCTCGGCGCAGCGTTCGGATCGGCCTTGGCGTGCGCGCCGCCCATCAGCAGCATGACCAGCGTCGGCACCAGCGTGCGCGACAGCAGATAGGACGCCGCCATTGCGAACACCACCGCCATCGCGAGCGGCACGAACAGGAACTTCGCCACGCCCGAAAGAAAGAACATCGGCACGAACACGATGCAGATGCACAGGGTGGAAACGAACGCGGCCGGGCCGATTTCACCGGCGCCGACCAGGATCGCCTCCTTGAGCCCGGTGCCCATGTGCAGGTGGCGCTCGATGTTCTCGATGGTCACGATCGCCTGGTCCACCAGAATGCCGACCGACAGCGCGAGGCCGCCCAGCGTCATCAGGTTGAGCGTCTGCCCGAGCGCGTAGAGCGCCAGGATCGACGCCAGGATCGACAGCGGAATGGTGAGCGCGATGATGAGCGTGCTGCGCCAGTTGCCGAGAAAGAGCAGCACCATCGCCGCCGTGAGCGCGGCGGCGATCACCGCCTCGAACACCACGCCCTGCACCGCGGCCTTGACGAACAGCGACTGGTCGAAAAGCGGCGTGACCTTGATGTCCTGCGGCATGCCCTGCGCCGCCACCGGCAGCAGCGCGCGCAGGTTGGAAACGATGTCCAGCGTCGACGCGCCGCCGTTCTTGAGCACCGACAGCAGCACGCCCCGCACGCCGTCCTGCCGCACCACATTGGTCTGCGGTGAGAAGCCGTCGCGCACGAAGGCCACGTCGCGAAGGTAGATGGTCGCGCCGGCCGCGGTGCGCACCGGCAGGTCGTTCAGGCCTGCGATCTCCTCCGGGGAGCCGTTCATGCGCACGCTATATTCGGTCGAGCCGAACTTGGCAGTGCCGGAGGGAAGGATCAGGTTCTGCGCGTTGACCGCATTGACCACATCCGCCGGCGACAACCCGCGTGCCTGGAGGGCCTGGGTATCGAGGTCGACCGAGATCAGCCGGTTCTTGCCGCCGTATGGAAAGGGCACCGCCGTGCCGGGCACCGTGATGAGTTGCGGCCGCAGCTGGTTGATCGCCGAGTCGAACAGCGAGTTTTCGGCCCGGGTCGGGCTGGAGAGTGCGAGCTGGATGACCGGAATGCTCGATGCCGAGTACTTGATGACCAGCGGCGGCGTGATGCCGGGAGGGAGCTGCCGCACCTGCGTCTGCATCGAAGCGACCACCTGCGCGATGGCGGTTTCGATGCTCGCGGCCGGCTGGAAAAAGACCTTGATCACCGTCACCCCGGCCAGCGACTGCGATTCGATGTGCTCGATGTCGCTCACCGTCGTGGTCAGGCTCCGTTCGGTCTGCCCGGCAATGCGCTGGCCCATCTCCTGCGCTGGCAATCCGCCGTAGTTCCAGATGATGCTGACCACCGGAATGTTGATTTCCGGAAAGATGTCGGTGGCCATCCGCATCAGCACGAACGGGGTCGCCAGCACGATCAGCATCGACATGACGATGAATGTGTATGGCCGACGCAACGACAGTGGTACCAACGACACGATCTGTTACTTCCGTTCTAAGAGGCCGCCATGATAGGCAGAGATCGAAAGACAATGCCGGCGATGCAGCAGCTTTACAAGCCCGAAACAGATACCGCCAGCTGGCTCGTCGTCATGGGCGTTTCGGGATGCGGCAAGTCCAGCCTTGGCGCGGCGCTCGCTCGCGAACTGGCCCTGCCACTGATCGAGGGAGATGACTTTCATGCGCCTGAAAGCGTTCGCAAGATGCGCGCCGGGATTGCGCTGACTGACGAGGATCGCGCGGGCTGGCTCTCCCGGCTCGGCAAGGAACTCGCGGAGCACGAGAAGGGCGCCGTGCTGACCTGTTCGGCGCTCAAGCGCGACTACCGCGACCGGCTGCGCGCCGCGCGGCCCGAGCTTCGTTTCGTCTTCATGTCGCTCTCGCGTGAAGAGGCAGAGCGCCGCGTGGCCGAGCGGGCGGCGGTCCACATGTTTCCGGCGAGTCTTGTCGCCAACCAGTTCGCGACCCTGGAGTCACCGGTCGGCGAGCCCGGCGTGCTGGAAGTGGATGCCACCGCGCCGGTCGAACAGCTCGTGGCGCAGGTGCGGGACTGGCGCTGAAGGCGGGCCGTCTCAGCCCGGCGGACGCAGCCCGAGCGCATCGAACACCCGGATTGCCGCGTAGGCATCGTTGCCCGCGTATCGCAGTTGCGCCGGCGTCAGTTGCTGGCTGGCCCAGTTCGAGGTGGTCGCCTTGCGCGACTTGATGAAGCGACGGTTGAACATCAGCGCCACCGCGGACTTCACGCCGATGGATTTGCGATAGCCGCGCCGGCGGAACTCCACATCGAGATCGAAGACTGCCTGCGGCTCGATGCCGAAACGCTGGCGGATCAGGCTGAGGTCGCCGGAGAGCCCGAAGCCCACTTTGAGCAGGTCCGGCGAAGTGATCAGGTTCGTCAACGTGCCGTGGAAGGCGGCGCGATGTGACTGGAAGAGCCACGCGGCTGTGCTTGTCGCGAACTGCAGCACATGCGGGCCGGTCGATACCTGGAACTTTTCGAAAGTGGGCTTCGATTCGGTGTCGAAGCCGACAACGCCAGCAGCCAGAAGGGCGTTGGTCGCGGCTTCGGCGTCCTCCGCTGTCTCGACGACGTGGATCTCCGGCAGCCCGAGGCCGACGAAGGGCTCCAGCAAGGCAATCTGCTCGCGCTCGGGCAGCGGCGCGGGCGTGGGGACGGCGGCCATTCAGGCCCTCAGCGCCTTCGCGTGATGCGCCAGGTGATCGGCGATGAAGGTCTGGATGAAGTAGTAGCCGTGGTCGTATCCCTCGTGCCGGCGCAGCGTGAGCGGCTGGCCCGCCGCGCGGCACGCGGCTTCGAACAGGTGCGGATGCAGTTGATCGGCGAGGAATTTGTCGGCCAGTCCCTGGTCGACCAGGATGCCCGCCGGATAGGGCGGCGCGGTCTGGGACTGCATGAGCGCGCACGCGTCATGCGCGAGCCAGATCTCGTCATCGCTGCCGAGATAGCCGCTGAAGGCTTTCTTGCCCCAAGGGCACTGCGTCGGTGCGCAGATCGGTGCAAGCGCCGACAGGGAACGGAAGCGACCCGGGTGCCGCAGCGCCAGCGTGAGCGCACCGTGGCCGCCCATCGAGTGGCCGAAGATGCCGATGCGCTTGCCGTCGATGGGCATGCCGTGCGTCACGAACGGCAACAGCTCGTTGACGATCCAGCTTTCCATGCGCCAGTACTGGTCCCAGGGCTCGGCGGTGGCGTCGAGGTAGAAGCCGGCGCCGATGCCGAAATCCCAGCTCGCGGTCGCGCCCTTGATGCCTTCGGCCTCCGGCCCGCGCGGACTGGTGTCCGGTGCGATGAGTGCAAGGCCCAGCTCGGCGGCGAGATGTTGCGCGCCGGCCTTGATCATGAAGGTCTCTTCGTTGCAGGTGAGGCCCGCGAGGTACATCAGCGCCGGCACAGGGCCGGTCGCGGCCTGCGGCGGGAGGAACACCGAGAAGCGCATCGGCAGGCCGATTTCGCGCGAGTCGTGTTCATGGAATCGTTGAACGCCGCCAAAGCAGCGGTGTTCGGAAAGCGTCTTCAGGCCGTCTGTCATGTCTTGAGATTGGGGGTGAGTTCGAGCACTGCGTCGGCGAACACGCGCGGGACTTCCTGCGGCATGTTGTGACCGACGCCGGGCACCACGCGGTGCGATCGCGGTCCGGCAAAGCGATGCCCATGCGCCGAGGCATCGGCCGGGGGGCGGACCCCGTCGTCCGCGCCGTCGAAGGTGATGGTCGGCACCGTGATCGCAGGCTGGGCCGCGAGCTTCTTCTCGATGTCGGCGTAGGCCGGGTCACCCGGCACGAGGCCGAAGCGATGGCGGTACGAGTGGATGACGACATCGACAAAGTCGGGATGGTCGAAAGCTTCGGCGCTGCGCGAGAACGTCGCGTCGTCGAAGCGCCAGGTTGGTGACCACAGCCGCCATAGCAGCTGCGTGATGTCGCGCCGGTCGGCTTCGAGTCCGGCGCGCCCGCGCTCGCTGTGGAAGTAGTACTGGTACCAGAGCCGGTATTCCTTCTCGGCACTATCCGGCTCCATGGCCTTCGCGATGTCCTGGATGTTGTAGCTGTTGAACGAGACCAGTCCCGCGCAGCGCTCGGGCCAGAGCGCCGCCACCACGCAGGCGGCCCGGCCACCCCAGTCGTAGCCAGCGAGCACCGCCTTCGGGATCGCGAGCGCATCGAGCAGCGCAAGCAGGTCCGCGCCGAGCGCCGCCTGCTCGCCCGAACGCGGCGTCGCGTCGCTCAAAAAGCGCGTGCCGCCGTAGCCGCGCAGATACGGAACGATCACGCGGCAACCGGCGGCGGCGAGCATTGGCGCGACGTCGACATAGCTGTGGATGTCGTACGGAAAGCCGTGCATCAGCAGCACCGGCGGGCCGTCGGCCGGCCCGGCCTCGAAGTACGACACATCGAGCACACCGGCTCGGATCGTGCGGAGCGGGCCCATGCGCGTCATGGCGGTGCTCAGTAGATGACGACTCCGCGGATGGATTCACCGCGCTTCATCAGATCGAAGCCTTCGTTGATCTTCTCCAGCGGCATCGTGTGTGTGATGAGGTCGTCGATGTTGATCTTGTTTTCCATGTACCAGTCGACGATCTTCGGCACGTCGGTGCGGCCGCGCGCGCCGCCGAAGGCCGAGCCTTCCCACTTGCGGCCGGTGACGAGCTGGAAGGGGCGGGTGCTGATCTCCGCACCGGCTTCCGCCACGCCGATGATGATGCTGCGGCCCCAGCCCTTGTGCGTGCATTCGAGCGCCTGGCGCATCACCTGCGTGTTGCCGATGCACTCGAAGCTGTAGTCC
>JAGIAI010000055.1 GCA_017744935.1 Variovorax sp. | reverse complement strand
GCCCTACGACCAGGTCTTCGAGATGGAAGACATCAACAGCGAGTTCGGCCAGGCCGATGTCGCGATCATCCTGGGGGCCAACGACGTGGTGAACCCGGCGGCGCTGCAGAAGGGCACCCCGATCTACGGCATGCCGATCCTGGAGGCCTACAAGGCCAAGACGGTGATCGTGAACAAGCGAAGCATGGCCGCGGGCTATGCGGGGCTGGACAACGAGCTGTTCTACATGGACAAGACCATGATGGTCTTCGGTGACGCCAAGAAGGTCGTGGAGGACATGGCGAAGGCCATCGAATAGCGCGGCCCGCCACAACAACCACAACGGGCCGCACAGATTTGCGGCCCGTGCCGCTTGGATACGTCAAGTTACGATAGCGGCAATTTTTCCTATCGAGATTCTGGAGACTTCAACGTGACTGATCGCCCCTGGCTTTCGAGCTATCCGCAAGGCGTGCCTGCCGATATCGACGCTTCGCACTACACCTCGCTCGTCGGGCTGATGGAGGAGAGCTTCACCAAGTACGCCGATCGCACGGCCTACAGCTTCATGGGCAAGGACGTGAGCTACGCCGAGGTCGATCGCCAGAGCCGCGCCTTCGCGGCGTATCTGCAGGGCATCGGCCTCGTGAAGGGCGATCGCGTCGCGGTGATGATGCCCAACTGCCCGCAGTACCCGATCTCGGTCGCTGGTCTGTTGCGTGCGGGGTTCATCCTGGTCAACGTCAACCCGCTCTACACCCCGCGCGAACTGGAGCACCAGCTCAAGGATTCCGGCGCCAAGGCCATCGTGCTGATGGAAAACTTCGGCACCACGCTGCAGCAGTGCCTCGCGCATACGCCGGTCAAGCACATCGTGCTGGCCTCGATGGGCGATCGGCTCGGCATGTTGAAGGGCGCGATCGTCAACTACGTCGTGCGCAACGTGAAGAAGCTGGTGCCCGCGTACAGCCTGCCCGGCGCGGTGCGCTTCAACGACGCGCTCGAGAAGGGCGCGACGCGCAAGCTGCAGGCGCCGGCGATCGGTCCCGACGACGTCGCGGTGCTGCAATACACCGGCGGCACCACCGGCGTGTCGAAGGGCGCGGTGCTCCTGCATCGCAACGTGATCGCGAACGTGCTGCAGTCCGAGGCGTGGAACGATCCGGTCATGCAGAAGGTGCCGGCCGGCGAGCAGCCGACGAGCGTCTGCGCGCTGCCGCTGTATCACATCTTCGCGTTCACGGTCGGCATGATGCTGTGCATGCGCACCGGCGGGAAGCTGATCCTGATCCCCAATCCGCGCGACATTGCAGCAACGCTCAAGGAACTGTCGAAGCACACCTTCCACAGCTTCCCTGCGGTCAACACGCTGTTCAACGGCCTCGCGAACCATCCCGACTTCAATACGGTCAACTGGAAGAACCTGAAGGTCTCTGTCGGCGGAGGCATGGCGGTGCAGGGCGCGGTCGCCAAGCTCTGGCTCGAGAAAACCGGTTGCCCGATCTGCGAAGGCTATGGCCTTTCGGAAACCTCGCCATCGGTGACGTGCAACCCGACCACCAGCATTGCCTACACCGGCACCATCGGCGTTCCGCTGCCGAGCACCTACGTGAAGCTGGTCGATGACGACGGCAACGAAGTCCCGCGCGGCCAGTCCGGAGAACTGGCGGTGAAGGGCCCGCAGGTGATGGCCGGCTACTGGCAGCGCCCTGACGAGACGGCCAAGGTCATGACCGCCGATGGCTACTTCAAGACCGGCGACGTCGCGGTCGTCGATGAGCGCGGCTACTTCAAGATCGTCGATCGCAAGAAAGACATGATCCTCGTGTCGGGCTTCAATGTGTATCCGAATGAGATCGAGGATGTGGTCGCACAGATTCCGGGCGTGCTCGAATGTGCCGCGGTCGGTATTCCCGACGACAAGACCGGCGAAGCGGTGAAGCTCGTGATCGTCAAGAAGAACCCCGATCTCACCGAAGCCGAGGTGCGCGCGTTCTGTCACGACAACCTGACCGGTTACAAGCGGCCGCGTGTGATCGAGTTCCGCACCGATCTGCCCAAGACGCCAGTCGGAAAAATCCTGCGCCGCGAGTTGCGCGACATCAAAAAATAAGGGTTCCGCCGGGGACAAGACCCGGCATCGCTCTTGCATATTGGGTGATGAATGTTCCGCTTCATCGTCACGCGTGCGAGCCTGCTCGTGCCGACCTTCATCGGCATGACCTTGCTCGCCTTTTTCCTGATCCGGCTGGTCCCCGGCGACCCGATTGAAACGCTCGCCGGCGAGCGCGGCATCGACCCTGCACGCCACGCTGTTCTGCTGAAGGAGTACGGGCTCGACAAGCCGCTCCTCACGCAATACGGCATCTACATCGAGCGTGTGCTGCACGGCGATCTGGGCAAGTCGGTGATCACGCAGGAGCCGGTGATGAGCGAGTTTCTCGCGCTCTTCCCGGCCACGGTCGAGCTTGCGATCTGCGCGGTGCTCTTCGCACTGCTGCTGGGCATTCCGGCGGGCATCATCGCGGCGGTCAAACGCAACTCGCTGTTCGATCACGGCGTGATGGCGACTTCGCTCACCGGCTACTCGATGCCGATCTTCTGGTGGGGCTTGCTGCTGATCCTGTTCTTCTCGGTGCAGCTTGGCTGGACGCCGGTGTCGGGCCGCATCGCGGTGCAGTACTACATCGAGCCGGTCACCGGCTTCCTGCTGATCGATTCGCTGCTGTCTGATGACAAGGGCGCTTTCTTCTCGGCGGTGCAGCACCTGATCCTTCCGGCGATCGTGCTCGGCACCAACACGCTGGCGGTGATCGCGCGCATGACCCGATCAGCCATGCTCGAAGTGCTGGGCGAGGACTACATCCGCACCGCTCGCGCCAAGGGCCTTGCGCCGATCAGGGTGGTCGGCGTGCACGCGCTGCGCAACGCGCTGATCCCGGTGGTGACGGTGATCGGCCTGCAGGTCGGCGTGCTGTTCACCGGTGCGATCCTGACCGAGACCATCTTTTCGTGGCCGGGCGTGGGCAAGTGGCTCATCGAGGCCATCGCCCGTCGCGACTATCCGGTGCTGCAGGGCGGCATGCTGCTGCTCGGCGTGATCGTGATGCTGGTCAACGTGCTCGTCGACCTCGCTTACGGCCTTATCAATCCGCGTATCAGGCAGGCACGATGAGCGCAGTGGCTGTTACTTCCAACAAGAGCTCGCCGCCCGGACCTTGGCGCGAGTTCTGGATTTCGTTTTCCGCCAATCGCGGTGCGGTGATCGGTCTTGGCGTCATCGTGCTCTTGCTACTGGTGGCGCTCTTCGCGCCATGGATCGCGCCGCACGCACCCAACCAGACCGACAGCAGTGCCTTCCTGCGCCCGCCGGCATGGCAGGCAGGCGGTTCCATCACGCATCTGCTCGGCACCGACGCCATTGGCCGCGACGTGCTCTCGCGGCTCATGTACGGCGCGCGGCTGTCTTTGTCGATCGGTGTCGCGGTGGTCGCGATCTCCGTCGCGGTGGGCATTGCGCTCGGCATGGTCGCGGGCTTCTTCCGCGGCATTCTCGAGATCGCGATCATGCGGCTGATGGACGTGATCCTCACGCTGCCGAGTCTGCTGCTCGCCATCGTGATCGTCGCGATCCTGGGGCCGGGACTCATCAACGCGATGCTCGCCGTGGCGATCGTGGTGTTGCCGCATTACGTGCGCATCACGCGGGCGGCGGTTATCTCCGAGGTCTCTCGCGATTACGTGACAGCGGCGCGTGTGAGCGGCGCGGGCACGTTGCGACTGATGTTCAGCGAAGTACTGCCCAACTGCGCCGCGCCACTCATCGTGCAGGCCTCGCTCGGCGTGTCGACCGCGATTCTTGATGCAGCGGCGCTGGGCTTCCTCGGCCTCGGTGCTCAGCCGCCTTCACCAGAGTGGGGAACCATGCTCGCCGATGCGCGCGAATTCGTGCTGCGCGCATGGTGGGTCGTCACTTTCCCCGGCCTTGCGATCCTCGCCGCCGTGCTCGCGTTCAACCTGCTGGGCGACGGTCTGCGCGACGCGCTCGATCCCAAACTCAAGCGATAGCCATGGCACTCCTCGACATCCGCGATCTCCATGTGGAGTTCCCATCGCAGGGCGGCACGCTGCATGCGGTCGATGGCGTGAGCCTGCGTCTCGAAGAAGGCGAAGTGCTTGGCATCGTCGGCGAATCGGGCTCGGGCAAGAGCGTGACGATGATGGCGCTGATGGGCCTCATCGGCTGGCCCGGCCAGGTGCGTGCGGAGCATCTGCGCTTCGCGGGGCATGACCTGCTCGGCCTCACCGACAAGGCGCGACGCGGCCTCGTCGGCAAGGACATCGCGATGATCTTCCAGGAGCCGACCACCAGCCTCAACCCCTGCTTCACGATCGGCTGGCAGCTCATGGAAACCATCCGGCTGCATCTGCGGCTCGACAAGCGCGAAGCGAAGAAGCGCGCGATCGAGTTGCTCGAACAGGTCGGCATCCCGGCTGCGTCATCGCGACTCAACAGTTATCCGCACCAGCTCTCGGGCGGCATGAACCAGCGCGTGATGATCGCGATGGCGATCGCGTGCAATCCGCGCTTGCTGATCGCTGACGAGCCGACGACCGCGCTCGACGTGACCATCCAGGCGCAGATCCTCGACCTGCTGCGCACACTGCAGAAGGAGCGCGGCATGGGGCTTGTGCTCATCACGCACAACATGGGCGTGGTCAGCGAGATGGCGCAGCGCGTAGCCGTGATGTATGCCGGCCAATTGATGGAAGAACGCAGCGTGGACGATCTCTTCGCGATGCCTCAGCACCCGTACACCGCTGCGCTGCTGGCCGCACTGCCCGAGCGCGCGACGGGCGAGCAGCGCCTCGCGACCATCGCCGGCGTGGTGCCTGGCGTGCATGACCGGCCAGCGGGCTGCCTCTTCGCGCCGCGCTGCGCCTATGCCACGCCGCATTCGCACGCGGTGCGTCCCGAGTTGCGCGAATGGCTCGGCGGCCAGGTGCGTTGTCACTATCCGCTCGGTGAGCGGGATCGGGATGCGCACCGTCTGCGGGATGGCGGTCAGGTCGTGGAGTTCGTGCGATGAGCGAGGTCGTGGTCGAGGCGAAGGACCTGCAGCGCGTCTACACGGTGCGGCGCGGCTTGTTCCACGCGCCGGCGCATCTGCAGGCCGTCGGCAGCATTTCCTTCAAGCTGGAAAAGGGCCGCACGCTCGCGGTGGTCGGTGAATCGGGCTGCGGCAAGTCGACGCTCGCGCGCATGGTCTCGCTGATCGAGAAGCCCACGGCTGGTTCGCTGACGCTGGTGGGGGTCGATGCGGTCCATCCGCCCGCCGAGCGAAAGCGCGAGCTGCGCCGCGCTGTGCAGCTCGTGTTCCAGAACCCCTACGGGTCGCTCAATCCGCGCAAGAAGATCGCGACGGTGCTCGAGGACCCACTGGCGATCAACACCACGCTCGGCAAGGCGGAGCGTGCCGCGAAGGCGCGCGAGATGCTCGCCCGCGTCGGCCTGCGGCCCGAGTACGCGAACCGCTATCCGCACATGTTCTCCGGCGGGCAGCGGCAGCGCATCGCGATCGCGCGCGCGCTCATGCTCGGTCCGCAGTTGCTGGTGGCCGACGAGCCGGTGTCGGCGCTCGACGTGTCGATCCAGGCGCAGGTGCTGAACCTCCTCGCGGACCTGCAGGCGGAGCTCGGTCTTTCGTACCTCTTCATCTCGCACGACCTCGGCGTGGTGCGGCACATCGCGCATGACGTGCTGGTGATGTACCTGGGTCATGCGGTCGAGCAGGGCCCCAAGGGGCGCATCTTCGCGCGGCCGTTGCATCCCTACACGCAGGCTTTGCTTGCGTCGACGCCGGGCCTGGCCGAGCAGCGCATCGTGCTCAAGGGCGAGCTGCCATCGCCGCTGTCGCCGCCGCCGGGCTGCGTGTTCAACACGCGCTGCGCGCACGCCACCGAGCGTTGCCGCATCGAGCGCCCGCTGCCGCGGCTGCTCGACGAACGCCTGGTGGCATGCCATCACGCCGAAAAGTTTCTGGATGGCGCGGCCGTGGGCCACGTCGACCATTCCCCGCCCGCCGTTGCGCGGATTCAACCCTGAAGGAGCAGAGTCTCATGTCCCACATCTCCAAACTCTCGCGCCGTCTGCGCGCCGCCTCGCTGTTGGCGCCGACCGCGCTCGCGCTGGCTTGCGGCGCTGCGTCGGCGAAGACGCTGGTCTTTTGCTCCGAGGGCAGTCCCGAGAACTTCTATGCGGCGGTGAACACGACGGGCACGTCGTTCGACGTCACCACACAGGTCTACAACAACCTCGTCGAATTCGAGCGCGGCGGCACCAAGGTCGTGCCGGGCCTTGCGGAAAGCTGGACCATCTCGCCGGATGGCACGGAGTACACCTTCAAGCTGCGCAAGGGTGTGAAGTGGCACAACACTTCCAAGAGTTTCAAGCCCACGCGCGACTTCAATGCCGATGACGTGATCTTCATGATGGAGCGGCAGTGGAAAGAAAGCGACCCCTACTACAAGGTCACGAGCACGAACCACTCGTACTTCAACGACATGGGCATGCCCAAGCTGCTGAAGTCGATCGATCGCATCGACGACTACACGGTGAAGTTCGTGCTGAACAAGCCGGAAGCACCTTTCCTCGCGAACCTCGCGATGCCGTATGCCGGCATCCAGTCGAAGGAATACGCGATCGCGATGCTCAAGGCCGGTACGCCCGAGAAGGTCGACCAGGACCCCATCGGCACAGGCCCGTTCTATCTCGTGCAGTACCAGAAGGACGCGATCGTCCGCTTCAAGGCCTTCCCGCAATACTGGGGCGGAAAGGCCAAGATCGATGACCTCGTCTTCGCGATCACGCCCGACGCCTCTGTGCGCTGGGCCAAGCTGCAGAAGGGCGAATGCCATGTCATGCCGTATCCGAACCCGGCGGACCTGGATACGATTCGCAAGGACCCGAACGTGCAGGTTCTTGAACAGCCGGGCCTGAACATCGGCTATCTCGCCTACAACACGCAGAAGAAGCCCTTCGATGATGTACGGGTGCGCAAGGCGCTCAACATGGCGATCAACAAGAAGGCGATCATCGATGGGGTCTACCTGAGCACCGGTGTCGCCGCGAAGAATCCGATTCCGCCGACGATGTGGTCGTACAACGATGCGGTCAAGGACGACCCGTACGATCCCGAAGCGGCGAAGAAGTTGCTTGCGCAGGCCGGCTATGCGGACGGATTCACGACCGATCTGTGGGCGATGCCGGTGCAGCGGCCCTACAACCCGAACGCGAAGCGCATCGCCGAGCTTATGCAGGCCGACCTCGCCAAGATCGGCGTCAAGGCCGAGATCAAGTCCTTCGAATGGGGCGAGTACCGCAAGCGCATGCAGGCCGGCGAGCACCAGATGGGGATGCTCGGTTGGACGGGCGACAACGGAGACCCGGACAACTTCCTCTACTCGCTGCTCGGTTGCGCGTCGGCGCAGTCCAACGGCAGCAACGTGGCGAAGTTCTGCTACCAGCCGTACGAAGACCTGGTGGTGAAGGCCAAGAACGTGCCGAAGCAGGCCGATCGCGAGACGCTCTACAAGCAGGCGCAGGTGATTTTCAAGGAGCAGGCGCCATGGTTCACGATAGCGCACGCGGTGCAACTCAAGCCCGTGCGTAAGGAAGTGGTCGACTTCAAGCTGAGCCCCTTCGGCCGCCACACCTTCTACGGCGTTGACATTAAGTAAACCCCCAGCCTCGCCCACTTCGTGTGGCTCTGCACCCCCTTGCAGGGGACAACCCCGAGGCCCGGCAAAGCCGGTTCCGCGGCGTTCCCCGCTTGGGCCAGTGATGGCGCGCTTCGATGAATGATTCCGTGATCGCGCCCATCGCCATCGTCTCGGCGATGCACGAGGAGCTGGGCGCGTTGCTCGCGCAGATGCCGGACGAGCAACGCATTCCGGTCGGCGGACGCGACTTCTGGGTGGGCCATCTGCAGGGGCAGCTCATCGTCGCGGTGTTGTCGCGCATCGGCAAGGTGGCCGCGGCGACGACTGCGACGGTGCTGCTGGAGCGCTTCGGCGTGCGGGCCATTGTCTTCACCGGAGTCGCTGGCGGGTTGGCGCCCGGCGTGGATGTCGGCGACGTGGTGGTGGCGACGCGGCTGCTCCAGCACGATCTCGATGCTTCGCCCATCTTTCCGAAGTACGAGGTGCCGTTGACCGGCCATGCGCGCTTCGCGGCGGACACGGAAATCAGCGACGCACTTGCCGTCGTGGCCGCTGACGTGCTGTCCGATCCGGTGACGCTGCTCGGCGAGAAGGTGACCGACGACTTTGCGCTGAAGGTGCCGAAGGTCCACCGCGGCCTGCTGATCAGCGGCGATCGCTTCGTGTCGACTGCCGCCGAAAGCGAAGCGCTGCGCCGCGACCTGCCCGATGCGCTTGCGGTGGAAATGGAAGGCGCGGCCGTCGCGCAGGTCTGTCACGACTTCGGCGTGCCCTTCGCCGCAGTGCGGACCATCTCCGACCGCGCCGACGACGCGGCGCACGGCGACTTCACGCGCTTCGTCTCGTCGGTGGCGAGCCGCTACAGCCTGGCTCTGGTCAGCGCTTGGCTAGCAACTCTCCAACAGCCATAAGACGAGCCCGGGCATCAGGCCAGAGCACCCGCGGAACCAGAGCAAGCAACGGGGGTGGGCTACTTCAACCAGCCGCGGCGGCGGAAGTAGAGCATCGGCACCAGCGCGCTCGCGATCATCAGCACGATCGCATATGCGTAGCCGTAGGTAAGGTCGAGCTCCGGCATGAACTTGAAGTTCATGCCGTAGACGCTGGCGATCAGCGTCGGAGGCAGCAGCGCCACGCTGGCCACCGAGAAGATCTTGATCGTCTTGTTCTGGTTGATGTTGATTAAGCCGACGGTCGCATCCATCAGAAAGTTGATCTTGTCGAAGAGGAAGGCGGTGTGGCTGTCGAGCGATTCGATGTCGCGAAGAATCTGCCGCGCTTCTTCGAACTGCTCGGCATTGAGCATGCGGCTGCGCATCATGAAGCTCACCGCGCGGCGCGTGTCCATCACATTGCGGCGGATGCGGCTGTTCAAGTCTTCCTGCCTTGCGATGAGGCCGAGCACCTCGCCGGCCAGTTCATCGCTCACGTTGCCCGACAGCACTTTCTTGCCGGCCAATTCCAGCTCGTCGTAGATGTTCTCGAGCGTGTCGGCCGAATACTCCGCGTCGGCGTCGAAGAGCTTGAGGAGCACTTCCTTCGCATCCTCGATCAGGCCCGGCGCGCGGCGGGCGCGCATGCGCACGAGGCGAAACACCGGAACGTCCTCGTCGTGGATGGAGAACAGTACACCGCGGCTGCGCAGCTCGGTGTTGTGCTGGTTGAGGATGAACGCGACGCGCACCGAACGCGGGTTCTCGTCGTCGTCGATCAGGAAGTCGCTGCGGATGTGGAGTTCGCCGTTGTCTTCCTCATAGAAGCGCGCGGACTCCTCGATGTCCTCGTCCATTGCGTCTTCGGGGATGGACAGGCCGTAGTACTGCTTGATCCAGCGCTTTTCCTCGAGGGTCGGCGATTCGAGATCGACCCAGATCGGTTGGAACTTGGACAGCTCCTCCAGCGCCTCGATCTCTTCCTGGACGAGGCGGCCATTGGCGAGCGTGAAGATGTTGAGCATGGCTCACTCCCTGTGAAAGTCTGGCGTTATGGCGAGTGGGATGGGGCGCTTTCAATCCCCTCGCCGGCAGTGCGTCAGAAGGGGAGTGAAAGCTGCCGAGACGGGATGATTTCCATCGAAAAACTCCGGTTTTGCAGCGAGGCGCGATTATGTCATCGGGTTGTTACCAAGGCATCGCGGACTCTGGATAGACATCCAGTACAGTTGCGCTCGATGTCGAGCGTCGCGACCCCCTTGATCCACAGCCCTGAAGAGCGGCTTGCCGAGGCGCTCGCGCAGCTCAACGACGCACAGCGCGCGGCAGTGCAGCATGGGCTCGATGCCGCGCTCGGCGATGCGACGCGAGACGACGGCCCGCTGCTGGTGATCGCCGGTGCCGGTTCGGGCAAGACCAGCACATTGGCGCACCGGGTGGCCAGCTTGATCGCCCGCGGGGCGGATCCGCAGCGCATTCTTCTACTGACCTTCTCGCGCCGCGCGGCACAGGAAATGGAACGTCGCGCCGGCCAGGTGCTCGTGCGCGTACTGGGCCTGCCCTCGCAATCCCCGCCGGCGTTGCCGTGGGCCGGCACCTTCCACGGCGTGGGTGCGCGGCTGCTGCGCGAGTACGCCGCGCAGATCGGTCTGGACGAGAACTTCACCATCCATGACCGGGGCGACGCCGAGGATCTGATGGGGCTCGTGCGCAACGACCTTGGACTATCGACCTCCGCCCGGCGATTCCCGCTGAAGGGGACCTGCGTCTCGATCTATTCGCGCACCGTGAACACCTGCGCACCCCTGGCGGACGTGCTCAAGCACGCGTTCCCGTGGTGCGCGGAATGGGAGGCCGAACTCAAGCGGCTCTTCGGCGCCTATGTCGAAGCCAAGCAGCAACAGCATGTGCTCGACTATGACGATCTGCTGCTGTACTGGGCCGAGATGATGGCCGAGCCGACGCTTGCACGGCAGGTCGGCGAGCGCTTCGATCATGTGCTGGTGGACGAATATCAGGACACGAATCTGCTGCAGGCGGCCATCCTGCGATCGCTCAAGCCTGACGGGCGTGGCGTGACGGTGGTCGGCGACGATGCGCAGTCGATCTACTCGTTTCGCGGCGCAACGGTACGGAACATCCTCGATTTTCCGGAGCACTTCAGCCAGCCGGCGCGCATCGTCACGCTCGAGCGCAACTACCGATCGACCCAGCCGATCCTGGATGTGTCGAATGCGGTCATCGCCGCTGCGGCAGAGCGCCACGCCAAGACGCTCTGGACCGACAAGCCCTCGGCAGGCCAGCCGCAGCTAGTGCTGGTGGCGGACGAGGCCGCGCAGGCGACGTGGGTCGCCGATCGTGTGCTCGCGCACCGCGAGGGCGGGCTGGCGCTCAAGTCGCAGGCGGTGCTGTTTCGCACATCGACGCACAGCGCTGCGCTCGAACTGGAACTGGCCCGACGCAACATCCCGTTCGTCAAGTACGGCGGACTCAAGTTTCTCGAAGCGGCGCATGTGAAGGACATGCTCGCGGTGCTGCGCTTCGCGCAGAACCCGCGGGGGCGCATGGCCGGGTTCCGGGTGACCCAGCTCATTCCGGGCATCGGCCCGGTCACGTCCGCGAGGCTGCTCGATGCCATGGATACCGCAGCCGATCCGGGCGAGGTCGTGCGCTCGTTCGTACCGCCCTCGCAGGCGCAGGCCGAATGGGCACGCTTTGCGGAGGCCTATGCCGCGCTGCGCCAGCCGTCGCTTTCGTGGCCGGCCGATATGGAAATCGTCCTGGCGTGGTATCTGCCCCATCTGGAGCGCCTCTATGACGATTCAGGCGTTCGGCGGGGCGATGTGGAGCAACTCGCCCGCCTGGCGGCAGGTTACGGGTCGCGCGAACGCTTTCTGACCGAGCTGACGCTCGATCCGCCCGAAGCCACCAGCGACCGCCCAGGCCCGCCGCTGCTCGACGAGGACTACCTCATCCTTTCCACCATCCATTCCGCCAAGGGTCAGGAATGGACGTCGGTGCATGTGCTGAACGTGGTCGACGGCTGCATTCCCGCCGACGTGGCGCAGGGCGCGCAAGAGCTCGAAGAAGAGCGGCGGCTCCTCTACGTTGCCATGACGCGCGCGCGCGATCACCTGCACCTGCTGGTGCCGCAGCGCTTCTATGTCACCCAGCAGGCGGTTCGCGGCGATCGCCATCTGTACGCCGGTCGCACACGGTTCATCACGGCGGCCGATGCGAAAAGCTTCGAACAGCTGACCTGGCCGCCACCGCCGCCGCGCGCCCCCCATGTTCCGCCGCCCGCCGCAACAATCGATCTACTGAGCCGGATGCGTGCCGCCTGGCGTTGACGGAGGGCGCGGCCCTGCGGTCGGCGTGGTCGTATTTCCCCGGTCTTGACACCTCGAAACGGCTTCTGGATGAGCTGCGAGCGCCTGTGCCGACGGGCTTTTCTGCTATTGATTCCATAGCGATTTCACGCCGTGAATTCGACGTGGATCAAGCATATGTGGCGAAGGCATTGCAATTCGATGACAGCCTGTGCATAGTGAACCGACCTTCCCGCATTTGCTTGTCTTCTCTCTCTTCCCCCCCCCGCACACCCCCTTGATTTCCCCCGGTCGCGTCTCTCAACTTGAGACACGGCTATTTCCCCAACCGTCAACTTCCAGGAGGTCATTCATGAATTTGACGATCAGCGGTCACCACCTCGACGTCACCCCCGCGCTGGACAACTACGTTAGGAACAAGCTGAGCAGGATCAATCGCCATTTCGACCAGGTCGTCGATGTGAAGGTGATCCTCACGGTGGAAAAGCAAAAGGAAAAGGAACGGCGGCAACGTGCCGAATGCAATATTCACGTCAAGGGCAATGACATGTTCGCGGAAGCGAGCCACGCTGATCTCTACGCCGCCGTCGACGAACTGGTCGACAAGCTCGACAGACAGGTCGTCCGCCACAAGGATCGCCTGCAGGATCACCACCACGCAGCGCCCAAGCGTGTGATGTAGTTGCGGCGTTCGGGCAAATACTCTTGCGGGCCGCTTTCAAGCGGCCCTTTGCTTTTTGCGGGCTGGGTGCATAATCGCCCCCGCCCCGCATCAACATGAACCGACTCGCGTCCATCCTGCCGCCCGCTCAAGTGCTTGTGAGCGTCGACGCCACCAGCAAGAAGCGTGCTTTTGAAGAAGCCGGCCTGCTGTTCGAAAACCTGCATGGTCTCGGCCGCGCCCTCATCACCGACAGCCTCTTCGCGCGCGAGCGCCTGGGGTCCACCGGCCTGGGTCACGGCGTCGCCATCCCGCACGGCCGCATCAAGGGGCTCAAGTCGCCAATGGCGGCTGTGTTCCAGCTCGCCAACCCCATCGGGTTCGACGCGCCGGACGAGCAACCTGTCGTCCTGCTCATCTTTCTGCTCGTGCCCGAGGCAGCGACGCAGAAGCACCTTGAGATACTTTCCGAGATTGCCGAGCTGCTCAGCGACGCGAACCTGCGCGAGCAGATCAAGTCGAGCACTGACGCGGCGGCGCTGCATGCGCTGATCGCCGGCTGGCAATCTGCACAGGTCGCCTGAAGCAGTGCTGCCCGATCGGGTCGCCGCTTCGTCCTCCTCGCACCGCCGGAATCGGGAACCTCTACGGGCAAGCCCAGGCGTGGCGCCGCTCGCCGGCGGCCGCTAGTGCCCCATACTCTGCGCCATCATGAAGCCCACAGTCATCAGCGCCGACGCCATGTTCGAGGAGTTCCGGGGTTCGCTCCGGTGGGAATGGCTGGCGGGTCTTGGGGCCTCGGAGCGCCAGTTCGACCCCGACGTGATCAGCCGGGCCCAGTCTGCGGCGGATCTGGTGGGTTATCTCAACTACATCCATCCCTACCGGGTGCAGATTCTCGGCGCCCGCGAGGTGGCCTATCTCACGCGCGGCACGCACGAGGACTGCGTGCGGCGCATCGCCCGAATCGTCACCCTCGAGCCGCCGATGCTGGTTCTGGCGGACGGTCAGCCGGCGCCTGACGAGCTCCTCTCGATCTGCGAGCGCGCTCAACTGCCGCTTTTCGCGACGCGCGAATCGTCGGCCTTCGTGATCGACCTGCTGCGCGCCTATCTATCGAAGCACTTTGCCGAGCGCACCTCGATGCACGGCGTGTTCATGGACATTCTGGGCCTCGGCGTGATGATCACGGGCGAATCGGGCCTCGGAAAGAGCGAACTGGGGCTGGAGCTGATTTCGCGCGGCAACGGCCTCGTCGCGGATGATGCGGTCGATCTCTACCGAATCAACCAGACCACGCTGGAAGGCCGTTGTCCCGAGTTGCTGCAGAACCTGCTCGAAGTGCGGGGCATCGGCCTGCTGGACATCCGGGCGATTTTCGGCGAGACCGCGGTGCGCCGGAAGATGCGGCTTAAGCTGATCGTGCATCTCGTGCGGCGCGACAGCTTCGAGCGCGACTACGAGCGGATGCCGTCGGCGCCGCTCACCCAGGACGTTCTGGGCATCCCGGTCCGGAAGGTGATCATCCAGGTGGTCGCCGGCCGCAACATCGCCGTGCTGGTGGAAGCGGCAGTGCGCAATTCGATTCTGCAACTGCGCGGCATCGACACATACGCCGATTTCGTCGCCCGCCACCACAAGGCGATGGAAGCCGCCCGAGACGACGATTGACTTCCCTCATGCCCCGGCGCAGCCGGGCCCGTTCGCGGGCAGTCGCGGAACCGGCTTCGCCGGGCCGCTGACTGCGTCCCCTTGAGGGGGTGTCCGAGCCACACGAAGTGGGCGAGGCTGGGGGTGATCTATCTCTTGCCGACGCACTCGGCGCACAGGCCGTACAGGGACATCGAGTGATCCTGCAGGATCCAGCCCTTGTCCTTCGCGATCATCTGCTGCCGCCGCTCGATCTCGGCGTCGTAGAACTCCTCGACCCGGCCGCAGGACGTGCAAATGAGGTGGTCGTGGTGTTTGCCCTCGTTCAGCTCGTAGACGGCCTTGCCGCTCTCGAAATGGCTGCGTTCGAGGATCCCGGCCTGCTCGAACTGCGTGAGCACACGGTAGACCGTGGCCAATCCGATGTCGGAATGATCATTGAGCAGCACGCGGAACACGTCTTCGGCCGTCATGTGGCGTTGCCCGCCGTTCTGGAAGATCTCGAGGATCTTGAGGCGTGGCAGCGTGGCCTTGAGGCCGGTGTTCTTGAGTTCGTCGATATTGCTCATGAGTCTTCCCTGCGGCCAGCCCGGAAAAGGGCCTTCGGAGGCCAGCCGCTACAATGATTTGATCATATCGTCCAACCCCTTTTCCATGCCTGCCATTCCCCAACGCCGTCTCTGGCTGCTTGCTGCCGCGGTCGCGGCAAGCCTGGGCCTCGGCGCTTGCAGCAGTGTCAACAACAGCGCGCGCAATGCCTTGTACGCGGTCACTCCCTACAAGATCGAAGTGGTCCAGGGCAATTTCGTGTCCAAGGAGCAAGTCGAGGCGCTCAGGCCCGGCATGACGCGCCAGCAGGTGCGCGAGATCCTCGGCACTTCGCTGCTGACCGATGTCTTCCATGCCAATCGCTGGGACTACGTCTTCACGATCCGTCGCCAGGGCGTCGAGCCGCAGCAGCGGCGGCTGACCCTGTACTTCAACGGCGACGTGCTCGATCGCTTCGAGGGCGACCCGATGCCGAGCGAAGAAGAGTTCGTCGCCACGCTCGACACCCGACGCCGCACTGGCAAGGTGCCGCAGCTCGAAGCGTCGGAAGACCAGCTCAAGAAATACGAGCCCAGCGAGAAGGACAAGGCAAAGGACAAGCCGTCCGACAGCGAGCCTGCCGCATCGACCGCGCCGCTGCCGGCTGCGTATCCTCCGCTCGAATCGCGCTGATGAGCGCACGCCGGTCCAGCGACCGGCGTGATCCCTCCCCGAATCTGCATTTCCGAGGACGAGACTCGTGACTGCCAACCCCACTCCCTCTTCCTCCCCCCGCCGCGTTGCCATTGCCGGTGCTTCCGGGCGCATGGGCCACATGCTGATCGAAGCCGTGCGGCAGTCTGACGATTGTCAGCTGGCTGGCGCGCTCGACATCGCCGGCAGCAGCGCAATCGGCGCTGATGCCAGCGCTTTCCTGGGCGCCCCAAGCGGCGTGCCGATCGTTTCCGATTTGCGCGAGGGGCTCAAGAACAGCCAGGTCCTGATCGACTTCACCCGGCCCGAAGGCACGATGGCGCATCTCGCCGTGTGCCGCGAACTCGGCGTGCAGCTTGTGATCGGCACGACCGGCTTCAGCGATGCGCAAAAGGCCGAGATCGCCGCAGCCGCCAAGGACATCGCGATCATGTTCGCGCCCAACATGAGCGTTGGCGTCAACGTGACCCTGAAGCTGCTCGAGATGGCCGCCAAGGCGATGTCGACCGGCTACGACATCGAGATCATCGAAGCGCACCACCGCCACAAGATCGACGCGCCGTCGGGCACCGCCCTGAAGATGGGCGAGGTGATTGCCGATGCGCTCGGCCGTGACCTCAAGCAATGCGCGGTGTACGGCCGCGAAGGCGTGACCGGCGAGCGCGATCCTTCGACGATCGGCTTCGCGACCATCCGCGGCGGCGACATCGTCGGCGACCACACCGTACTGTTCGCCGGCACCGGCGAGCGCATCGAGATCTCGCACAAGTCCTCCAGCCGCGCCGGCTACGCCCAGGGCAGCCTGCGCGCGGTGCGCTTCCTGGCCGACAAGCGCGCGGGCCTCTTCGACATGTTCGACGTGCTGAACCTCCGCTGACCATCGCATGAGCGTCGTCGAGCTGCTTGCGCACGGTGACGGCGTCAGCCGTTCGGTGGCGATTCTCCTGCTGCTCATGTCGGTCTCCAGCTGGGTCGTGATCCTCGGGAAGGCCTGGCTGCTGCGCGGCGGCACGCGCGACGTGGTGCGCAGCATCGCCGCGTTCTGGCAATCGCCGTCGCTCGGCGAGGCCGAATCCAGTCTCAAAGCCTTCGATCGTGCCGAACTGGTGTTGCCGGCGGTGAGCGCGGTTCGTCATCTCGCGGCGCAGGCCGATGGTGGCACGCTCGGCGGCGCGGTGAATCGCACCCAGCGCGTCACGCGTGTCCTGCGAGACGCGCTCCATGCGGCGCTGCGGCGCCTGCAATCCGGCCAGATCCTGCTGGCGACCGTGGGGGCAACCGCGCCCTTCGTGGGTCTTCTGGGCACCGTCTGGGGCATCTACCGCGCGCTGGTCGGCATTGCCGGCGAAACCGGCGGCTTCACCATCGACAAAGTTGCCGGTCCGGTCGGCGAGGCGCTGATCATGACCGCCTTCGGCCTCGCGGTCGCGATTCCTGCCGTGCTGGCCTACAACGTGTTCGGGCGCGTCGTCGGCCGTATCGAGGCCGAACTCGAAGGTTTTGCGCACGACCTGCTCGGCATGCTGGGCGAGCCGGAGTCTCGCGAAACACCGCCGCCCCCGGCACGCCCGATGCCGGTCTGAGCCATGGCCTTCGGTCGCACCTCGCTCGGCAGCACGCCCACCGGCGGGCGCTCGATCGGCGCGGGCGGGCAGCGACCGCTGTCGGACATCAACGTCACGCCGCTGGTGGACGTGATGCTGGTGCTGCTGGTGATCTTCATCATCACCGCGCCGCTGATGGCGAGCTCGATCAAGCTCGACCTGCCGCGCACCGATGCGGGCAAGCCCAACGAGACGCCCAAGTTCGTCAGCCTCGTCGTCGATGCGTCGGGCAAGGTGTTCCTCAACGAGAAGCCGGTCTCGAACGACGAACTCGCGGCCGGGCTCGCCAAGGCGGCCGCCGACAGCCGAGACACCGAAGTCCAACTCCGCGCCGACCAGACCGTGCCCTACGGCAAGGTGGTCGAACTGATGGGCATCGCGAACAAGGCGGGGCTGAGCCGCATCGGCTTCGTGACTGAAGCGCCCCCGCCCCAACCATCAAAGTAGCCGCCAGCGAAGCCAGGCGCGTTCGGAAAACACCGCGGAACCGGCTTCGCCGGGCCGCTGGTGTTGCCCCCTGCAAGGGGGTGGAGAGCGGACACGAAGTGCGCGAGCCTCGGGGTTAGCTCAAGGCCACCGGCCTTGTCTTCCAAATTTGATGTGCGTATTCCGCGATCGTCCGGTCCGACGAAAACGCCCCCATCCCCGCCACATTGAGGATCGCCATGCGCGTCCACGCCTCAGGATCGCGGTAAAGCGCATCGACCGTGCCCTGCGCCTCGATGTAGCTCGCGTAGTCGGCCAGCAGGAGGTAGTGGTCGCCCCAACTGACCAGCGCGTCGTAGATCTCGTGATAGCGCCTCGGCTCGGCTGGGGAAAACAAGCCGTCGCGGATGCTGTCGAGTGTGCGCTGCAGTTCCGGGTTGGATTCGTAGTAGTCGCGCGGCTGATATCCGCTCGCGCGAATTGCCGCCACCTGCGGCGTCGTGTTGCCGAAGATGAAGAAGTTCTCGGCGCCGACGTTCTCGCGCATCTCGACATTGGCGCCGTCGAGCGTGCCGATGGTCAGCGCACCGTTGATCGCGAACTTCATGTTGCCGGTACCCGACGCTTCGGTGCCTGCGGTCGAGATCTGCTCCGACAGATCGGCCGCCGGCATGATCATCTCGGCCAGGCTCACGCTGTAGTTGGGAATGAACACCACCTTGAGCAGCCGCCCGACGCGCTCGTCGTTGTTGACGGTGTGCGCGACGTCGTTGATGAGCCGGATCACCATCTTGGCCATGTGATACGCCGACGCCGCCTTGCCCGCGAACACCACCACGCGCGGCACATGGTTGGCCTCGGGGGCTTCCAGGATGCGGTGGTAGCGCGTGATGACATGCAGCACATTCAGCAACTGCCGCTTGTACTCGTGGATGCGCTTGACCTGCACGTCGAACATGGCGTCGGTGTCGATGTCAATGCGCAAGTGCTCGTCGATCCAGTTCGCGAGGCGCAGCTTGTTCTCGCGCTTGGCATGACGGAAGGCGCGCACGAAGGCTGGCTGCTGTGCCATCGGCCGCAGCACTTCGAGTTGCATCAGGTCGCGACGCCAGCCGCGGCCGATGCGCGTGTCGAGCAGCGTTGCGAGCGGCGGGTTGGCCTGTGCCAGCCACCGGCGCGGCGTGACGCCGTTGGTCTTGTTGTTGAAACGGTCGGGAAAGAGCTTCGCGAAGTCCGCGAAGATCGATTGCTTCATCAGTTCGGAATGCAGCCCCGAGACGCCGTTGACCGAATGGCTCGCCAACACGGCCACGTAGGCCATGCGCACGCGCCGCTCACCGGATTCGTCGATGAGCGACAGCCTGCGCATCAGTTCGACGTCATGGCCGCATGTCTGCGTCACGCTCGAGAGGAAGCGCGCGTTGATGTCGAAGAGGATCTGGAGGTGGCGTGGCAGCACGCGGCCGAACATCTCGACCGGCCACGTCTCCAGCGCCTCATGCATCAGCGTGTGATTGGTGTAGCTGAACACCTTCTGCGTGTGCGCCCAGGCGATGTCCCATGACAGGTCGTGCTCGTCGACGAGCAGGCGCATCAGCTCGGGCACGGCCAGCACCGGGTGCGTGTCATTGAGATGGATGCTGACCTGGTCCGGCAAGTCGTCAAAGGTCGTGTGGTTGCGCAGGTAGCGGCGCAGCAGGTCCTGCACGCTGGCGCTGACGAAGAAGTACTCCTGGTGCAATCGCAGCTCGCGGCCCGAGGGCGTGGAGTCGTCAGGGTAGAGCACGCGCGAGACGTTCTCCGAGTGGTTCTTGCTTTCCACCGCCTCCATGTAGTTGCCGCGGTTGAAGGCCGAGAGATCGATCTCCTCCGTCGCGCGCGCCGACCACAACCGCAGCGTGTTGGTCGCTTGCGTGCCGTAGCCGGGAATGATCGTGTCGTAGGCCACAGCCAGCACATCGTGCGTGTCGACCCAACTTGCCGCGCCGCCCTCGCCCCGCTGCACATGGCCGCCGAAGCGCACGCGGTAGGTCACCTCGGGCCGCTGGAATTCCCACGGATTGCCGCGCGTGAGCCAGTAGTCCGGCGTCTCGATCTGCTGGCCGTCGACGATGCGCTGGCGGAACATGCCGTATTCGTAGCGGATGCCATAGCCGATGCCGGGCACGCCGAGCGTCGCCATCGAATCGAGAAAGCACGCGGCGAGCCGGCCGAGGCCGCCATTGCCGAGCGCCGCGTCGGGCTCTCGTTCGGCGATTGCCTGGATGTCCACGCCGAAATCGGCCAGCGCCTGTTTCACCGTACCTTGCAACTCCAGCGCAAGCAGCGCGTTGGTGAAGGTGCGGCCGATCAGGAACTCCATCGACAGGTAGTAGACGCGCTTTAGGCGCTGCGCATAGATCTGGCGCGTGGTGGTCATCCAGCGCTCGACGATCTGGTCGCGCACCGCGAGCGCGGTGGCGTGCAGCCAGTCGTCCTGGCTCGCGGCGACCGGGTCCTTGCCGACCGCGTAGATGAGCTTGTTGGCGACTGCACGCTTGAACGCAGCCACGTCGCGATCGGGATGGTCGTACTTGAAGTCTTCGATGGTCATGGTGGGGCCGTGTGGTTTCGCAGGAGCGGATTCAGCCGATCGCCTCGGCGTAGACATCGAGATAGCGTGCGGCGGCGGTGTCCCAGTCGGCGGGGCGGCTCATCGCGTTGGCGCGCACCGCCCGCCAGTCGGTCGGGCGTCGGTAGAGCGCGAAGGCGCGGCGGACCGCGCGGGCGTAGCCGGCTGCGTCGAAGGCGTCGAAGGTGAAGCCGGTCGCGTGGCCGCTTGCCATGTCTTCAAGGGACGCATCGACCACCGTGTCGGCCAGCCCGCCGACGCGATGCACCAGCGGCAGGCTGCCGTACTTGAGGCCGTACATCTGCGTGAGTCCGCAGGGCTCGAAGAGGGATGGCACGAGCGTCACGTCGCCGGCGGCGAACAGGCGATGCGCGAGCGGTTCGCTGTAGCCCAGCGTGACACCGACCGAGCGCGGCGCATCGGCGGCGCGCTGGCGGAATGCGGCTTCGAGGTCGGCATCGCCGCTGCCGAGCAGCGCGAGTTGCCCGCCGTTGGCGACCAGGGCGTCGAGCCCTTCGAGCACGAGTCTGAGGCCCTTCTGCTCGGTCAACCGGCTCACCACCACGAAAAGCGGCGCGTCCGGCTGCGGCGCGAGGCCCAGCTCTTCCTGCAAGGCGGCCTTGCAGCGCGCCTTGCCGGGCATGCGTCGCGCGTCGTAGCGATGCGGGATCAGCGTGTCGGTCGCGGGGTTCCAGACCTGATCGTCGACCGCGTTGAGGATGCCGCTGAGCACCTGCGAGCGGCTGCGAAGCAGGCCGTCGAGCCCGAAGCCCTGCTCCGGCGTCTGGATCTCGTGCGAATAGGTCGGGCTGACGGTCGTGATCCGGTCGGCAAAGCACAGCCCGCCCTTCATGAACGACATCTGCCCGTGGAATTCGAGTCCGTTGACGCTGAAGGCGGCCGGGGGCAGGCCCAACTCGGAAAAGTGCCAGGGCGCGAACAGCCCCTGGTAGGCCAGGTTGTGCACAGTGAACACACTGCCCACGCGCGGACGGCCATCGGGTTGCGCGAAGGCCAGATAGGCGGGCGCAAGTCCGGCATGCCAGTCGTGCGCATGGACGAGTTCGGGGCGCCAGTGCGGGTCGAGGTCGCGTGCCAGCTGCGCGGCCGCCCAGCCCAGCAGGGCGAAGCGCCGGTGGTTGTCGCCGTAGGGCTGGCGGCTGGTGTCCTCGTAGGGATTGCCAGGGCGGTCGTACAGCCAGGGCGCATCGATCACGTAGGCCGGAATCGCCCCTGCACCGTCGATGGGAATCCGGCCGAAAAGAAGGCGCACCCGTTCGCCCCAGGGCGCGGTGAATTCCGCCACCGGCCGGGAATCGACCACGCCAGCCACGATGGCCGGAAACCCGGGAAGCAGCACGCGCACGTCCTGTCCGGCCGCCAGCAGCGCGAGCGGCAGCGCGCCCGCGACATCGGCCAGCCCTCCGGTCTTGAGCAGGGGAAACAGTTCGGCGCTGACCTGAAGAATCCGCATGCGTCGTTACTGGGGATAGCCGAGACGCTTGAGCATCTCGCGCGTGACGAGCACCACGCCGCCTTCGGTGCGCTCGAAGCGCGCGGCGTCGGCCTCGGCGTCTTCGCCGATCACGGTGTTCTCGGGCAGGATGCAGGCGCGATCGATGACCACCTTGTTCAGCCGGCAGCCCTGGCCGATCTGCACGTCGGGCAGCAGAACCGCCTCGTTGATGGTGCAGAACGAATGCA
Source organism: Variovorax sp. (assembly GCA_017744935.1). Taxonomy (GTDB): domain Bacteria; phylum Pseudomonadota; class Gammaproteobacteria; order Burkholderiales; family Burkholderiaceae_C; genus Variovorax. The sequence continues at coordinate 8,934 of JAGIAI010000055.1, read as the reverse complement.
CGCGCACGCCGGAGAACAGCACGGAACTGCTCAACTGCGAGCCGGAGACGATGCAGCCGCCGGAGACGATGGTGTTGACGGTCATGCCGTGCTTGCCTTCGCGGTCGAGCACGAACTTGGCCGGCGGGAGCTGCCGCTGGTAGGTCCAGATGGGCCAGTCGGTGTCATAGATGTCCAGCTCGGGGGTGATCGAGGCCAGGTCCAGGTTGGCTGCCCAGAATGCATCAATCGTGCCCACGTCGCGCCAGTAGGCCTTGGCGTCGCCGCCGCGCTGGGCGCGGGTTACGCACGACATGCCGAAAGGATGCGCCACCGCGCGGCCGTCCGCCACAGCGCGGGGGATGATGTCCTTGCCGAAGTCGTGGTCCGAGTCAGGGTCGGCGCTGTCTTCCTCGAGCATTCGGTAGAGGTACTCGGCGTCGAAGATGTAGATGCCCATGCTCGCGAGCGCCACATCCGGCCTGCCGGGCATCGGGGGTGGATCGGCGGGCTTTTCGAGAAAGTCGGTGATGTTGCGGTCGGTGTCCACCGCCATCACGCCGAAGGCCGTTGCTTCCATGCGCGGCACTTCGATGCAGCCGACCGTGCAGCCGCGGCCGTGCGCGACATGGTCGGTGAGCATGATCGAGTAGTCCATCTTGTAGACGTGGTCGCCGGCCAGCACCACCACGTAATCATGTGGCGTGGAGCGTGTCCGGAAGATGTCGAGGTTCTGGTAGACCGCATCGGCGGTGCCGCGGTACCAGTGCTCGTCGCCCACCCGCTGCTGGGCGGGCAGGACGTCGACCATCTCGTTGAGCTCGGCGCGCAGGAAGCTCCAGCCGCGCTGCAGGTGCCGCATGAGCGAGTGCGACTTGTACTGCGTCACCACCGCCATCCGACGGATGCCCGAGTTGAGGCAGTTCGACAACGCGAAATCGATGATGCGGAACTTGCCGCCGAAATACACCGCCGGCTTGGCGCGCCGGTCGGTGAGCTGCTTGAGCCGGGATCCCCGGCCGCCCGCGAGCACCAGCGCGATGGTGCGGCGAACGAGTTGATGGGCCTGCAGGTTCGGTTGCTCGATGTCGTTCATCATTTGCCTCCGTTGTTGTTTCCCGGTGATTCCAGCCTAGCATTCCGGCGACCGCTTGGCTCCTATGTTTTTGCGACCCAGAGGCTGCCGGGTCCGAGCGTCACGGTCTGGCCGAGCGGCAATGCCTCGGCGGTGTCCTCATCGCTTGCAAGCTGGCGCACCCAGGGGCCTCCCTCCAGGTGGAAGGTGACTTCGGCGGCTGCTGCGTTGACGAGCACGAGCCAGTTCGATGCGGGCACCGGGGCGTCGAACCGTATCGCGAGCGCGTGGCGGTCGCGACGCTCCCAGTCGGCCGTGGTCATCGCCTGGCCTTCAGGCGTGCGCCAATGCAGCGTCGTGGTGCCGGGCATGGCATAGGCGGGCCACCACTGCGTGCTGCGCAGGGGCGCGGCCTCGCGCCGCACGGCCAACAGACGCGACACATAGTCGGCAAGGCTGGCGTCGGCCCGGCCCCAGTCGAGCCAGGTCGTCTCGTTGTCCTGGCAATAGGCGTTGTTGTTCCCGCGTTGCGTGTGCCCGAGTTCATCTCCTGCGAGCAGCATCGGCGTGCCCTGCGACAGCAGCAGCACCGCCAGCAGGACGCGGCTGAGTCGCTTGCGCTCTGCAAGCACCAGCGGGTCGTCCGTCTCGCCCTCGAAGCCGCAGTTGCGGCTCAGGTTGTGCGCGTGGCCATCGCGGTTGTTCTCGCCATTGGCGATGTTGTGTCGCTCGTTGTAGCTCAGCAGGTCGCGCAGGGTGAAGCCGTCGTGCGCGGTGATGAAGTTGACGCTCGCGGTGGGCGACCGGCGGTCGTGACTGAACGCATCGCTCGACGCGGTAAAGCGCTGCGCGAATTCGCCGAGCCCGACGCTGCGATGCAGCCAGAAGCCGCGCTGCGCGTCGCGGAAGCGGTCGTTCCATTCGAGCCAGCCCGGTGGGAACTGGCCAAGGCAGTAGCCGCCGGGCCCGATGTCCCAGGGCTCTGCAATGAGCAGCGTGCGAGCCAGCGTCGGGTCTTGCGCGGCAGCCGCGAGGAACGGGGCGCGTGGATCGAAATCGCCGTCCTCGCGGCGTTCGAGGATCGGCGCGAGGTCGAAGCGGAATCCATCGACGCCGAGTTGCGTGACCCAATGGCGCAGCGCGTCCATCACCAGCTGCACCACGCGCGGCTCGGAGAGATGGAGGCAATTGCCGCAGCCGGTCCAGTTCCGGTAGAGCGCGCGATCGTCCGGGCGAAGGTGGTAGTAGAGCGGGTTGTCGATCCCGCGCAGGCTCAGCGTGGGGCCGAGTTCGTCGGTCTCGGCGCTGTGGTTGAAGACCACATCGATCACCACTTCCATGCCGCGCGCGTGGATCGCGTCGGTCATCGCGCGGAACTCGCTCGCGGGCGAGGTGCCGGGGCGGCCACTCCAGTACCGTGCTTCAGGCGCGAACCAGCCGATGGGGCTGTAGCCCCAGTAGTTGCTGAGGCCGAGCTTGAAGAGCCTCTCTTCATCCGCGCGGAACTGCACCGGCATCACGTTCAGCGTCGTGATGCCGAGCCGCTGCAGATGGTCGAGCACCGGGGGCTCCGCGAGGCCAGCATAGGTGCCGCGCAACTCGGGCGGGACATCGGGATGCAGCCGCGTCTGCCCGCGAACATGGAGTTCGTAGATCACGCGATCCCCGTCGGCGATGAGCGGCCGGGGCGAAGATGCAGGCGGCAGCGGCTCGACGACACGCGCCTTGAGTGCGATCGTCGCGTTGTCGCGCGAATCGGGCCGGTTCGGATCCGCCGGGTCGTGCCCGAGGAGAAGGTCCTCCCCGCCATAGCGTCCCACCACCTCCCGGGCATAGGGATCGAGCAGCACCTTGGCCGGATTGAAGCGCAACCCCTCATGCGGCGACCAGGGCCCATGGACGCGCCAGCCATAGACGAGCCCCGGTCGCGCATGCGGCAGCACGGCATGCCAGATGCCGTTGGTCTGGGTAGTGACTTTCAGGCGCTGCTGTTCGTGCCGGCCGGTGGCATCGAAAAGGCACAGCTCCACCAGCGTCGCGCGCGGCGCGGCCAGCGCGAAGTTGACGCCGTGCGGTCCCGGCGTTGCGCCGAGTGGATAAGGGGTGCCCGGATGCAGCCCCGTCACGCCAGTACCCACATCAAGGTGCAGAGCGCGGGCAGTGTCAGCGTCATCGATTGCGGCCTTCCATGCCAGGGCATCGCCTGCGTTTCGATGACACCATTGCCGAGTCCGCTTCCACCGTAGATCTGGTTGTCCGTATTGATGATCTCGCGGTACTTGCCAGCAAGCGGCATGCCCAGCCGGTAGCCGTGCCGGACCATCGGCGTGAAGTTGCACACCGCGACAACGAAGCTGCCATCGCCGGCGCAACGGACGAAGGCGAACACCGACTGGTCCGCATCGTCATGGCAGATCCACTCGAAGCCCTGTGGCTCGCAATCCAGCTCATGCAGCGCCGGGAAGTGACGGTAGACGTTGTTCAGGTCGCGCACCAAGCGGCGGATGCCCTGGTGGGAGGGCTGTTCAAGCAGGTGCCAGTCGAGGCTGCCGTCCGCGTTCCATTCGGCCCATTGGGCGAACTCGCTGCCCATGAACAGCAGCTTCTTTCCCGGATAAGCCCAGAGATAGCCATAGAGGTTGCGCAACCCCGCGAACTTCTGCCAGTGGTCCCCCGGCATGCGGCTGATCATCGAGCCCTTGCCGTGCACCACTTCGTCGTGCGAGAACGGCAGCACGAAGTTCTCGCTGTGCGCGTACATCAGCCCGAAGGTGATCTGCCGGTGATGGTGTTTGCGGTGGACCGGATCGATGCCCGCGTAGCGCAGCGTGTCGTTCATCCAGCCCATGTTCCACTTGAAGTGAAAGCCCAGCCCGCCCTGCTCCGGAGGCCGCGTCACGCCGGGGAAGCTCGTCGATTCCTCGGCGATCGTGATTGCGCCGGGCCGTTCCACGCCGATGACATGGTTCATGCGACGCAGGAAGTCGATCGCTTCCAGGTTCTCGCGGCCGCCGTGCGCATTGGGAATCCATTCGCCTGCTTCGCGGCTGTAGTCGCGATAGAGCATCGAGGCCACCGCATCCACCCGCAGGCCATCGACCCCGTACCGCTCCAGCCAATACAGCGCGTTGCCGACGAGATAGTTGCGCACTTCCGTTCGCGCGTAGTTGAAGATCAGCGTCTGCCAGTCGTTGTGGAAGCCTTCGCGCGGATCGGCGTATTCGTAGAGCGCGGTGCCGTCGAATTGCGCGAGCCCGTGCGCGTCGGTGGGGAAGTGGGCAGGCACCCAGTCGAGGATCACGCCGAGCCCGGCTGCATGCGCCGCCTCGACGAAGGCGCGGAAATCGCCAGGGGTGCCGAAGCGCGAGGTCGGTGCGTAGAGGCCGATCGGCTGATAGCCCCACGATCCGTCGAAGGGGTGCTCGCTGATCGGAAGCAGCTCGATGTGGGTGAAGCCCATGTCCCGTGCATAGGGCACCAGCGTGTCGGCAAGCTCGCGGTAGTCGAGCCACTCGTGACCGTTCTTGCGCCGCCACGAGCCCAGGTGCACTTCGTAGATGCTGATGGGTGCGTTACGTGCGTTGGCCTGCACCCGGTTCGGCGGCACCTTGGCCGGTGCAGGCAGCAGCTGCACCACGCAGGCGGTGTCGGGTCGCAGCCGCGCCGAGAAGCCGAAGGGATCGGCCTTGCGCAGCACATGGCCCTGGGCCGAAAGAATCTCGAACTCGTAGCTGTCGCCCGGCGCGACATGCGGCGCGAAGATCTCCCACACGCCGCACTCGCGACGCAGCCGCATCATGTGGCGGCGGCCGTCCCACTGGTTGAAGTCGCCCACCACCGAGACGCGGCGCGCGTTCGGCGCCCACACCGCGAAGGCGCAGCCGCGCACGCCGTCGATCTCTCTAAGGTGCGCGCCCAGTTGCTCGAAGGGGCGCAGGTGCGTGCCCTCGGCCAGCAGCCAGACGTCGGTGGCACCAAGCACGAGTGGGAAGCGATAGGGATCGTCGAGCTGCGACGTGTGCGTGCCCCAGTCGACATGAAAGTGATAGCCGAGCCGGGCTTCCGAGGCGGGAACGAGTCCGGCGAAAAGGTCGCTGTCGCCCTGCCGGTCGAGCTCGGCCAGTGGCCAGCCCGAGCCCGATTGCATGACCGTCACCGATTTCGCGCCCGGCAGCAGGGCGCGGACGCGGAGGCCGTCGTCCGTCTCGTGCGGGCCGAGCGCGGCGAAGGGATCGCCATGTTCTGCGCGCATCAGGGCACGGACTTCGGCCTCAGGCAGCATCGAGCGGTACTCCGAAGAAGACGCCATATGGGGGCAGCGCGAGCAAGCCGCCTTCGACGCAAGTGTCTGCGAAAGGCGCGCCTTCTGCCGGCGCAAGCCTTCGGGGCAGGTCGAGCGACACCGGCTGCTCGGAGAGATTGAACACACCGTGCAGCGAGGCGTCGCCGTCATGTCGCTCGAACCAGAGTACCGTGTCCGGCACGCCGGGCGCATCGATGAACCGCATCTCGCCTTTGCGAAGCAGCGGTTGACGGCGACGCCAGCGCAGCAGCGCGCGGCTGAAATTGAGCATCGAGTCCGGGTCGTCCGATTGCCGGTCGATCGCCAGCGGCAGATGCATGTCGGACACCGGCAGCCACGGCGTTCCACTGGTGAAGCCGGCGTGGTGTGCGTCCGTGACCCAGGGGATCGGCGTGCGGGCGCCGTCGCGGCCCTTGAATTCGGGCCAGAAGGCGCGTCCGTAGGGGTCCTGCAGCAACTCGAACGGCACTTCGGCTTCCGGCAGGCCGAGTTCCTCGCCCTGGTAGACGCTCGCACTCCCGCGCAGCGAAAGCAGCAGCGTGAGCCAGAGCCGGTCGCGGCGGGTGTCCTCGATGCCGTTGGCGTTCCAACGGGAGGCGACCCGCGGCACGTCGTGGTTCGACACCGCCCAGCAGCCCCACCCGCCGGTCTTCGCGAGCGCCTGGTCGAGCGCTTCGACCTGTGTGCGCAGGTGCGATGCGCTGTGCTCGCTGGTGAGAAGACTGAAGCTGTAGGCCAGATGCAGGCGCTTGCCGCGTTCGGTGTAGCTGGCCATCACCGGCGGCGCATTCTCGTCGCCCACCTCGCCGAGGCCCACCGCGCCGAACTCGTCGAGCACGGCGCGCAGGCGTTCGAGAAAGCGCAGGTTCTCCGGCTGGCTCTTGTCGTGAAGGTGCTTCTGCATCGCGTACGGGTTGTCGGCCCGCACCGTGCTGACCAGCCCCCCATCGGCCGGCGGGTTGTCGCGCAGCTGCGCATCGTGGAACTGGTGGTTGCACGCGTCGAAGCGGAAGCCGTCCACCCCGCGTTCGCACCAGAAGCGGACTTCGGCCAGCAAGGCGTCCTGTACGGCCGGGCAATGGAAGTTGAGGTCCGGCTGCTCCATCAGGAAGCTGTGCAGGTAGTACTGGCGCCGGCGCGAATCCCATTGCCAGGCAGGGCCACCGAAGACCGACAACCAGTTGTTGGGCGGCGTGCCGTCGCGCCGCGGGTCGGCCCAGACGTACCAATCGGCTTGGGAGCTATCGCGACCGGCGCGGCTCGCGGCGAACCAGGCGTGCTGGTCGGAGGTGTGCGACAGCACCTGGTCGATGATGACCTTGATCCCGAGTGCGTGGGCGCGGGCCAGCATCGCGTCGAAGTCCGCCAGCGTGCCGAACATCGGGTCGACCTCTCGGTAGTCGGCCACGTCGTAGCCGAAATCCTTCATGGGCGACCGGAAGAAGGGCGACACCCAGATGGCATCCACCCCCAGTGCCGCGACGTGATCGAGCCGGGCGGTGATGCCCGGCAGGTCGCCGATGCCGTCGCCGTTGCTGTCCATGAAGCTGCGCGGGTAGATCTGGTAGATCACCGCCCCGCGCCACCAGTCCTTGTCCATGCGGTCCTCCCAGGTGCGAAAAACATTCTGAAGCAAAAAGTCGGCCCTCCCGGGTGGCGCACCACTTGGGTGCCTTGGCGGGTGGGGCGGAGGAGCCCGAGCGGTGCGACGGGGAGGGGGCGGGGGGTGATAATCACGGTCCCCCTGGCCGCCTGGCGCCGGGGCTGTTGCCCAAGCCGAATGAACCCCAGCTACAAACCCGCCGACGTCGAGTCCGCAGCCCAGGCCTACTGGACGGCCAAAGACGCCTATCGCGTGACCGAGGACACGCGCAAGAAGAAGTACTACGCCTGCTCGATGCTGCCGTACCCCAGCGGCAAGCTGCACATGGGCCACGTGCGCAACTACACGATCAATGACATGCTCACGCGCTACCTGCGCATGAGCGGCTACAACGTCCTGATGCCCATGGGCTGGGACGCATTCGGCCTGCCGGCGGAAAACGCAGCGCTCAAGAACGGCGTGCCACCGGCCGCGTGGACCTACGACAACATCAACTACATGAAGGGCCAGCTCCAGGCGATGGGCTTGGCCATCGACTGGAGCCGCGAGATCGCGACCTGCGACCCGAGCTACTACAAGTGGAACCAGTGGCTGTTCCTCAAGATGCTCGAGAAGGGCATCGCCTACCGCAAGACGCAGGTCGTCAACTGGGACCCGGTCGACCAGACCGTGCTTGCCAACGAGCAAGTGATCGACGGCAAGGGCTGGCGCACCGGTGCACCGGTGGAGCGCCGCGAGATCCCCGGCTACTACCTGAAGATCAGCGACTACGCCGAGGAACTCCTCGACCACACCCAGCACAAGCTGCCGGGCTGGCCCGAGCGCGTGAAGCTGATGCAGGAAAACTGGATCGGCAAGAGCGAAGGGGTTCGCTTCGCTTTCAAGCACGGCATCAAGGACGAGAAGGGCGAGCTGATCCAGGGCGGCCGCATGTACGTCTTCACGACGCGCGCCGACACGATCATGGGCGTGACCTTCTGCGCCGTGGCGCCGGAGCACCCGCTCGCGCTGCACGCCGCGAAGTCCGACCCCAAGGTCGCTGCCTTCATCGAGGAGTGCAAGAGCGGCGGCACCACCGAGGCTGAACTCGCCACGCAGGAAAAGAAGGGCGTGCGCACCAGCCTCACGGTGACGCATCCGATCACCGAGGAGCAGGTGCCGGTCTGGGTCGGCAACTACGTGCTCATGAGCTACGGCGATGGCGCGGTAATGGGCGTCCCGGCGCACGACGAGCGGGACTTCGCATTCGCGAACAAATACGGCATCGAGATCATCCAGGTGGTGCTCGTCGATGACGAGCCGCATTTCAACTACCACCGCTGGCAGGACTGGTACGCCGACAAGGAGCGCGGCGTCACCATCAATTCCGACAACTTCAGTGGCATGTCGTACACCGAGGCGGTCAAGGCCGTGGCCCATGCGCTCGAAGTGAAGGGCCTTGGCGAGATGAAGACGACGTGGCGCCTGCGCGACTGGGGCGTCAGCCGCCAGCGCTACTGGGGCACGCCGATCCCCATCATCCACTGCGAGCAGCACGGTGCCGTGCCGGTGCCCGAGAAGGATCTGCCGGTCGTGCTGCCGACGGATTGCGTGCCCGACGGGTCCGGCAATCCGCTGCACAAGCACGAGGGCTTCCACGCGGGCGTCGTCTGCCCGGTGTGCGGCAAGCCCGCCCGCCGCGAGACCGACACGATGGACACCTTCGTGGACAGCTCGTGGTACTTCATGCGCTACTGCGACCCGAAGAACGACGAGGCGATGGTCGCGGGCGGGGCCGACTACTGGATGCCGATGGACCAGTACATCGGCGGGATCGAGCACGCGATCCTGCACCTGCTCTATGCGCGCTTCTGGACCAAGGTGATGCGCGATCTCGGCCTCGTGAAGTGCGACGAGCCTTTCAGCAAGCTGCTCACGCAGGGCATGGTGCTCAACCACATCTTCTACACGCGCAACGAGAAGGGCGGCAAGGAC
>JAGIAI010000054.1 GCA_017744935.1 Variovorax sp. | reverse complement strand
GCCGCGAACAGGGCAAGCGCGTTTTCACGCCGATCGACTGGATCATCTTCATCGTCGCCGTCATCGGCGCGGTCGTCGGTATCTACGGCCTGGCAACAGGCCTCATCACCATCTGACAGTCGATGCAGGCACGGCATGACTGCTCCGAAGAACCAGCAGCTTTCACTCGGGGCCCTCGTCGCGCTCGTTGTCGGATCGATGATCGGGTCCGGCATCTTCGCGGTGCCGGCCGCGTTCGCGCGCTCGACGGGCGTGGCGGGCGCGTTCATCGCTTGGGTGATCGCAGGTTTCGGGATGCTGATGCTGGCCTTCGTGTTCCAGACGCTCTCGCGTCGGCGACCCGACCTCGACACCGGCATCTATGCCTATGCGCGCGAGGGCTTCGGAAGCTACCTCGGCTTCGCGTCGGCCGTGGGCTACTGGATCGGCTGCTGCCTCGCGGACGTGGCGTGCCTGGTGTTGATCAAGGCCACGCTCGGGCAGTTCTTCCCGGTCTTCGGCGACGGCACGACGGTGGTCGCCATCGTGTCGGCATCCATCCTGCTGTGGGGCGTGCACGTGCTCGTGCTGCGCGGCGTGAAGGAAGCGGCGGCGCTCAACACCATCGCGACCATTGCCAAGATCGTGCCGATCGTCGTCTTCATCGTGGTCGCGATCGTGGGATTCCGGGCAGACATCTTCGCGCTCAACTTCTGGGGCGGCGAGGCGGCGAGCGTGTCGAGCGTCGCAAGCCAGGTCCGCAGCACGATGCTGGTCACGGTGTTCGTGTTCGTCGGCATCGAAGGCGCGAGCGTCTATTCGCGCTACGCCAGGCGGCGCGAAGATGTCGGCATCGCGACCGTGCTCGGTTTCCTTGGCGTGCTCTGCCTGCTGGTGCTCGTCACCATCCTGTCCTACGGCGTGCTGCTGCGGCCGGACCTCGCCACGCTGCCGACGCCCGCGATGGCCGGCGTGATGGCCGCGCTCGTGGGGCCGTGGGGGCTGATCTTCATCAGCGTCGGGCTGCTGATCTCCATCCTCGGCAACTATCTCTCGTGGTCGCTGCTTGCGGCCGAAGTCCTGCATTCGGCAGCCAAGAACCAGACGATGCCTGCCTTCCTCGCGGGCGAGAACGCCAACGGCGCGCCGGCGGCCGCGCTGTGGTTGACCAATATCGTCATCCAGGTCTTTCTGCTGGTGACGTGGTTCGCCGAGTACGCGTTCACACTCGCGCTGAAGATGACGAGCGCGATGACCCTCGTGCCCTACCTGCTGGTCGCGGCCTACGGCTTCAAGCTTGCGTGGACCGGCGAGACCTACGGAGCCGATACGCGCGGCGCGCGGAACCTGGACTGGGTGCGCGGCGCGATCGCGACCGTGTATGCCTTGGGCATGCTCTATGCAGGGGGCCTGAAGTTCCTGCTGTTGTCGGCGGTGCTGTACGCGCCGGGCACCGTGCTTTACTTTCTCGCGCGGCGGGAGCAGAAAGCGCGGATCTTCACGCTCCCGGAGATGTTCGTCTTCGCGGCGCTGGTGGTTGCCGCGATTGCTGCCCTGTTCGCACTCGCCTCGGGTGCCATCACCGTGTAGCACGGCCGCGCTGGACTGGCGGGCCGTTTTGATTTGTCATGGAGTACTGGTATGACGCGCTATCTCTACATCGCTCTGATCGTGATCTTTGCAGGTGTCGTCCTGCTGTTCAAAATCCAGAACCTGGAGTCGGTGACCGTGTCGCTGTTCTCGATGAGCGTCACGCTGCCGACCTCGGTGCTGGTGCTGCTGGTGTACGTACTGGGCATGTTCACCGGCGGGTTCGTGCTCGGTCTGCTGCGGACGTGGACGAATAAAGCCACCGCGCGCTGAACCGCTTTCCAACTTCATCACTACGAAAAGAGGAAATCCAATGAGCAACTTCTGGGACCTGATCCAACTCCTGCTGTCGACCTTCGTCCTCATCGTCTACCTGCTCATCCTGTTCCAGATCATCGGCGACCTCTTTCGCGATTCGGAACTGGGTGGTGGCTTCAAGGTGCTGTGGATCATCGGCCTGATCATCCTGCCGGGCCTGACGGCGATCGTCTACATCATCGCGCGCGGCCGCGGTATGGCGGAGCGCCAGCGCGCCAGCCTGGCGCGCGCCAAGTCCGACACCGATGCATACATCCGCAACGTGGCCGGCAAGTCGCCTGCGGAGCAGATCTCCGATGCAAAGGCGCTGCTGGATGCCGGCACCATCAACCAGGCCGAGTTCGAGAAGCTGAAGGCGAAAGCCCTTAACTAGAGCCCACCCCCAGCCTCGCCCGCTTCGTGTGGCTCTGGACCCCCTTCCAGGGGGCGCACCCAGCGGCCCGGCCGAGCCGGTTCCGCGGGTGCCCGCGAACGGGCCTGCTTCGCGGCCCTGGGGAATATCCCTTCGCGCTCGAATGCAGCCAATCCCGGTAAAGATCGCGGGATGGTTCCGTTTTCCATCCTCGATCTTTCCCCCATCGTCGAAGGCGGCGATGCCGCCCAATCGTTCCGCAACTCCCTGAGCCTCGCGCAGCATGGCGAGAAGCTCGGCTTCCAGCGCTACTGGCTGGCCGAGCATCACGGCATGCCGGGCATCGCGAGCGCCGCGACGGCCGTGCTGCTGGCATTCGTCGGCGCCGGCACGTCGACCATCCGCATCGGCGCCGGCGGCGTGATGCTGCCCAACCACTCGCCGCTGGTGATCGCCGAGCAGTTCGGCACGCTGGAGTCGCTCTATCCGGGCCGCGTCGATCTCGGCCTTGGCCGTGCGCCGGGCTCCGACCAGCGCACCGCGCAGGCATTGCGGCGCGACCTCCAATCCGATTCCGATCGCTTTCCGCAGGATGTGATCGAGCTGATGGACTTCATGTCCAAGGAGCCACGCCAGGCGGTGCGCGCCGTGCCCGGCATGGGTCTGGAGGTGCCGGTGTGGATCCTCGGTTCGAGCACCTTTGGTGCGCAGCTTGCGGCGCATCTTGGCCTTCCCTATGCCTTTGCCTCGCACTTCGCGCCGCAACAGCTCATGCAGGCGATCCGCATCTATCGCGAAACTTTCAAGCCCTCGGCGCAACTGGCGAAGCCCTACGTCATGCTGGGTTTCAACGTGTTCGCCGCCGACACCGACGAGGAAGCCCAGTTCCGCGCGACCTCATGGCAGCAGGCTTTCGTCAACCTGCGCAGCGGGCGCCCCGGCCGCCTGCCGCCGCCGGTGGCTGGCTACCGCGAGCGCGTGGGCCCGGCCGAGAACGCGCTGCTCGATTCGGTGCTGTCGTGCTCCGCGGTGGGTTCGCGCGACATGGTGCGCGCCCGCCTGCAGGCCTTCATCGACCAGACCGGCGCGGACGAGCTGATGATCACCTCGCAGGTCTTCGATCACCAGGCGCGACTGAAGTCCTACGAGATCGTGGCGAGCCTGCGCAGCGAGATCACCGCCAGGGCCTGAGCACGATTTCCCCGGTGCGGGCACCGGCTTGGCGGGGCTGAGACAATCCGGGCCCTATGAAAAAGCAGCGCATCGTGGTGGGCCTGAGCGGCGGAGTGGACTCCGCAGTCACGGCGCACCTGCTGAAAGAGCAGGGCCATGAGGTGGTCGGCATCTTCATGAAGAACTGGGAAGACGATGACGACAGCGAATACTGCTCGTCGAACATCGACTTCGTCGACGCCGCCAGCGTGGCCGACGTGCTGGGCATCGAGATCGAGCATGTCAACTTCGCGGCCGACTACAAGGACCGCGTCTTCGCCGAGTTCCTGCGCGAATACCAGGCGGGCCGTACGCCCAACCCGGACGTGCTGTGCAACGCCGAGATCAAGTTCAAGGCCTTCCTCGACCATGCCATGCGCCTGGGTGCGGAGAAGATCGCGACCGGCCACTATGCGCGCGTGCGCTTCAACGAGGCGAACGGGCGGCATGAGTTGCTCAAGGGCCTCGATCCGGCCAAGGACCAGAGCTACTTCCTGCATCGGCTGAACCAGCAGCAGTTGTCGAAGACCTTGTTTCCGGTCGGCGAACTGCGCAAGACCGAGGTGCGCCGCATCGCGGACGAGATCGGTCTGCCCAACGCAAAGAAGAAGGATTCGACCGGCATCTGCTTCATCGGCGAGCGGCCGTTCCGGGAGTTTCTGAACCGCTACATCTCGAAGGAGCCGGGGCCGATTCGCGACGAGCGCGGGCGCAAGATCGGGGAGCACCAGGGCCTGAGCTTCTACACGCTGGGGCAGCGTCAGGGGCTGGGCATCGGCGGCATCAAGGAAAAGGGCGCGCAGCGCGGTGGCGGCGAGCACGCGCCGTGGTTCGTGGCGCGCAAGGATGTCGAGAACAACACGCTGTGGGTGGTGCAGGGGCACGACCATCCATGGCTGCTGTCGAATGCGCTGGAGGCCGATGACGCAAGTTGGGTCGCCGGCGAAGCGCCTGCGCAGGGCGCGTATGCGGCGAAGTCGCGCTACCGGCAGGCGGACTCGGGCTGCGATCTCGCCGAAGGTGCGAACGGCGTGTTCCGGCTTGACTTCGCGGAACCGCAGTGGGCCGTCACGCCGGGGCAATCGGCAGTGCTCTATGACGGCGACGTCTGCCTTGGCGGCGGCGTGATCGCGAAAGCCGTCGGCGGCTAGGCGTCCGGCGCTGCCACCGATTCGTCGAGGTGGATCAGGTCGAGCGGATAGCGCTTGCCTGCAAGGAAATCCTCGACGCACTGCAGCAGCAGTGGGCTGCGATGTCGCTCGCGGCTCGCGCGGATCTCATCGGCGGTCATCCAGAGCGTGCGCACGATGCCTTCGTCGAGCTGGCGATCGGCTTCGAACGCGCCGAGCGTGCCGGTGAAGGCGAAGCGCATGTAGGTGATGTCTTCCGCGCGCCGCGTGCGGGCCATGTAGACGCCCAGCAGTGCGGTCGGCGTGAAGTGGTGCGCCGTCTCTTCGAGCGTCTCACGGATGCATCCCTCCGCCGGCGACTCGCCGGGATCGAGATGGCCTGCGGGCGTGTTGAGCAACAGGCCGTCGGCCGTCTCTTCCTCGACCAGCAGGAAGCGGCCGTCCTTCTCGATCACCGCGGCCACCGTGACATTGGGCTTCCATCGCGTTGCCATGTGCTTGCTACTCCTGGGTTGGTGTCAGCGCTTCAAGTTCGGCCGTGGTGGGCTTCGGCAGCACCAGCGTGACGGTGCAGCCTGCGCCCTCGGCGCTGTCGATCTCGACCGTTCCGCCGTGCCGCTGCGCCACGGTTCGCACCAACAGCAGCCCCAGGCCGACGCCGTGGACTTCGGGGTGCGCCTTGTGATGCAGGCGATGGAAGGGCTGGAAAAGCTGCGACTGTAGCTCGACCGGGATACCGGGGCCGTGGTCGCGGAACGCGATGCGCCAGTGGCGGTCTTCCTCGCGCACGCTGCATTCGAGATCGGCCCCTCGCGGGGAGTACTTGAGCGCATTGCTCAGCACGTTGGTCAGCGCGCGGAGCAGCAGCGTGCGATCGGCGATGCAGAGCGCTTCCTCCGGCGCGGCTGCCAGCAGCACGCGCGCCTGCTGTTTCCGGGCATGAGCCCATCCATCGTCGATCGTCTGCTGCACCAGCGCCACGAGGTCGAGCACTTCCGGGTGGAAGCGCTCGGCCTCCGCGCGCGCGAGGTTCACGAAGCCGTCGGCCAGTTCGAGGCCTGTGCGGGCCTTGCGTTCGATGCCTGCAAGCAGGGTCTCGAGCTTGACATCGGGGGTCTGACGAGCCAGTTCGAGGATGGTCAGGATCGAGGCGCTGGGTTCGCGCGCATCGTGCGAAATGAAGCGCAGGGCCTCGTCGCGCTGGCTCTGCGCGCGGCGCATCTCGGTGATGTCGACCAGCGAGATCATCCAGCCCGCATGCGCGTTGTCGGCATTGAAGAAGGGCACGCAGCGCAGCAGCAGGGCGCGCGCCTGCGCGTCCTCGCCTTCGCCGGTGATCGGTTGCAGCTCCGCGTGCAATGCGCCAGGCGGGACCATCAGCGCGCCAGTGGTCTTGCGGCGGACGTCAGCCATCAACGCATGCGCATCCGCGCCGATCATGCTCGAAGCATCGCGCGCCCAGTAGTCCAGCGCCGCGGCGTTGGCAAGCACCACGCGCGCGCGAGTGTCCAGGGTGATCGTCGCGTCTGGCAGGTGATCGATGCCGTCGCGCACGAAGCGGTGCATGTCGCGCATGCTGTCGACAGCGGCGCGCGTGGTCGCCATCTGACGATCGAGGAAGTCACCGGCAATTTGCTTCGGCATCGCCGGACGGCGTCCCATCTCGCGCTGGATGTCCGCCGTGCCGCGCCGGAGATAGCGAACCGCGGCCGAGAGGCGCATCAGGCTCCACAGCGGATAGAGCAGCAGTAGGCCCGAGACTCCCGCCGCTGGTGCGAAGAGCACCCCGATCGATGGCCGCCCGACATGGATCGCGAACTGCAGCGCGAGCATGGTTCCGATCAGCGCGATCACGGCCAGCGGCCGCAGCCACAGTACGCCGAGCAACGCGATCGTCAACGGCACCAGATTGAACACCAGGTCCTGCCATGGCTTCGCAATCACGACAGACTGGTCGTCGTTCAAGGCCTGCAGCACGTTGGCAAAGATCTCGACGCCGGGCATCAACCCCATCACATCGGGCGAGGTATTGGCATGCACGTCCCCGAGGCTCGGCGCCGTGGCGCCCACGAGCACGTACCGGTTGCGGAACGCATCGGCGGGTATCTTGCCTTGCAGCACATCGATATACGAAAAGGTCTTGAAGCGCCCTGGGCCGCGGGTGAACAGCAACACTTGTTGATCGCTGCGCAGCCATGGTCCGGAGGTTGAACCGGGTGCCGGGGACGGTTGGGCTCCCACGCGGCCGAGCGCCGCATCGCGCATCGCGAGCGAGAAATGCGGGTGCATGTGGCCCGCGAAGCCTTCGTGCAGGTAGACGCTGCGCACGACGCCGTCTTCGTCAACTGCAAGTTGCGTGTGGCCGATGCCTGCTGCGGCGCGCGCGAGAAGGGGGGCGGGAGTCCGCTCCAACAGATCGCGCGGCGCCAGTGCGCTGACCAACACCGGAAGCACGACGCAACCTCCATCGCGCATCGCCTGCGCGAGCGCGGCATCGTCATGAGGATGCCCGGCGTCCTGAACGATGAGCTTCAAGTTCAGCCCGACGCATTTGGGCGATTGCGCTGCGATGCTGCGCAGGAGGTCAGCGTGAATGGCGCGCCGCCAAGGCCAGCGGCCGATGGCAGCAAGGCTTCTTTCGTCGATCGCGACGATCACGATGTCGTCGGAAGGCGGTGGTGCCAGCGCGGCGCGTGCGCTGTCCTGCAGAAACCGGTCGAGCCGCGGGAGCGGCTGGCTCAGGCTGAGGAAGGTGACGAGCGTCAGCAGGCCGGTCGAGAGCAGCAGCCATGATCCGCGTCGCCGGAGCCACGCGCGCAGCCGGGATGAGTCCTCCGTGACGCGAGCAAGGCCCTGCTGGGGATCGGTGCCGCCCTGAAGGTGGGCGGCGTCGGTCATTTCGGCGTGCTGTCGGGCGCGGGCCCTTGCGCCGGATTGAACGGATCGAGCGGCTCGCCGCTGATGCACTCCAAGCGATAGCCGAGGCCGTACACCGCCGACAGCAGGAAGCCGTTTGAAGGCACAAGCTCCAGCTTGCCGCGCAGGCGCGAGATGTGCGTGTCGAGTGTCCGGGAGTTGGGCTCGTTGGCTTCGCCCCAGATTGCCTCGCGGAGGTGTTCACGCGAGAGAAGCCGGCCCATGTTCTGGAACAGGAGGAAGGCGAGGTCGTATTCGCGGTGGCTGAGTTCGACCGCCTGCCCCTTGATGCGAAGCGTGTGTATTGCAGCGCTGAACTGGTAGTCACCGAAATTCAGGTCGGTGCCATGGAGGGCCGGATAGGAGCGACGCAGCAACGCACGGACGCGTGCTTGCAGTTCCAGGACACGGATCGGCTTGACCATGAAGTCATCGGCTCCTGCCGCGAGGCCCTCGACCATGTCCTGCTCTTCGCGTCGGTTCGTCACGAACAGGATGGGGAGCCGGCTGTTGAGATCCTGGCGGATCCATCGCACCACGCGCGGGCCGTCCACGTCGGGCAGGCTCCAGTCGAGGATCAGCAGGTCGTAGCTCTGTTGCCGGAGATCGCGCAACAGGACCTTGCCTTCGGTGAAGACGTGGCATTCGTGGCCGATGTCTTCCATGGTGTGCCGGATGAGTTCGAGCTGGCACGGCTCGTCGTCGAGCGTTGCAATTCGCATTCCATTCCCTGTATCTTGTTTTGGCGCTGACCCATCGACTTGCACGAGCCGCGCGAGCGTCAGTGTACTCATGGCCGGACGATTGGGGTTCACCATCCGGCGACCTGCTGCGCATGCTGAAATTGCTATGGATTTCGTAGCTGCAATGTCAATAAGGATGCGCCCTGAGATGCATGTCCGTGCTGTGACAAAGGGGCGACTTCGGGGGGGGCGTCTTCATGTAAGCTCGGGCGCCAATTCCAACGCTTCCCGAGGAGATTTCCCATGCTCATAGGCGTGCCGGCCGAAACTGCGCCAGGCGAAACCAGAGTGGCCGTCACGGCGGAGACCGCGAAGAAACTGGTGACGCAGGGCCATACCGTTCGAGTGCAATCGGGAGCGGGCACGATCGCCAGCGTCACCGATGCGGCCTACCAGGCAGCGGGCGCGGAGATCACCGATGCCGCAGGCGCCTTCGGCTGCGAAGTCGTGCTGAAGGTGCGCTCTCCGTCGGAATCGGAGCTGGCGCTGATGAAGCCCGCGACCGCACTGGTCGGCATGCTCAATCCCTTCGATGCCCCGGGCCTGCAGCGCCTGGCTGCTGCGGGTCTCACCTCGTTCGCGCTGGAAGCGGCCCCCCGCACCACGCGCGCGCAGAGCATGGACGTGCTCTCCTCGCAAGCCAACATCGCCGGCTACAAGGCCGTGATGATGGCCGCCGACAAGTACCAGCGCTTCTTCCCGATGCTGATGACTGCTGCCGGCACCGTGAAGGCCGCCCGTGTGGTCATCCTCGGCGTCGGCGTCGCTGGATTGCAGGCCATCGCCACTGCCAAGCGGCTCGGCGCGGTGATCGAGGCCTCCGACGTGCGTCCCTCGGTCAAGGAGCAGATCGAGTCCCTGGGCGGCAAGTTCATCGACGTGCCGTATGAAACCGCCGAAGAGAAGGAAGCCGCAGAAGGCGTCGGCGGCTATGCACGCCCGATGCCCCCGAGCTGGCTTGATCGCCAGAAGGTCGAAGTCGCCAAGCGCGTGGCCCTGGCCGATGTGGTCATCAGCACCGCGCTGATCCCCGGCCGCGCCGCACCGACCCTCATCACCGAAGACATGGTCAAGTCCATGAAGCCGGGTTCCGTCATCGTGGACATCGCCGCGGGCAAGGGGCCTGTCAATCCCGATGGTGGCATTGGCGGCAACTGCCCGCTCTCCGAAGCCGACAGGACGGTGGTCAAGCATGGCGTGACGATCATCGGCGAGACCAACCTGCCCGCGCTCGTGGCGGCCGATGCCTCCTCGCTCTATGCGCGCAACGTGCTGGACTTCCTCAAGCTCGTGCTGCCGAAGGAGGGGGGCCTGAAGGTCGACCTCGAGGACGACATCGTCGCCGCCTGTCGCATGACGCAGGACGGCCAGGTCACGAAGAAGTAAACGACAAACGACGAGAACCCCGAGGAGAAGAACCCATGGATCCCGTTTCCCATACCGTCATCAACCTGATCATCTTCGTGCTGGCCATCTACGTGGGCTACCACGTGGTGTGGACCGTCACGCCGGCGTTGCACACGCCGCTGATGGCCGTGACCAACGCCATTTCCGCGATCGTCATCGTGGGCGCGATGCTCGCTGCAGCCCTCACCGAATCCACCCTCGGCAAGACCATGGGCGTGCTCGCCGTGGCGCTGGCGGCGGTGAACGTCTTCGGCGGCTTCCTGGTGACGCGGCGCATGCTGGAGATGTTCAAGAAGAAGGACAAGAAGCCGGCCGCCGGTGGTGAGAAGGGAGATGCAGCATGAGCATGAACGTCGTCACGCTGCTGTACCTCGTTGCCAGTATCTGCTTCATCCAGGCCCTGAAGGGCCTGTCCCACCCGACCACTTCCATCCGCGGCAACATCTTCGGCATGGTCGGCATGGCCATCGCCATCCTGACGACCGCGGCGCTCATCGTGCAGCTCTCGGGCGGCAAGGCCATCGGCATGGCCTGGGTGCTGCTGGGCCTGGTCGTCGGCGGCGGCTACGGCGCCTACCGCGCCAAGACCGTCGAGATGACGCAGATGCCCGAACTGGTGGCCTTCTTCCACAGCATGATCGGTCTGGCGGCTGTGTTCATCGCCGTGGCTGCGGTGGTCGAGCCCTGGGCCTTCGGCATCACGCCGCTGCCGGTGGCGGCGACCGGCACGGTGAGCACGCCCGAAGGCGCGATGATCGTGGACGGGTTCCTGCGCTACGCGATCCCGACGGGCAACCGGCTGGAGCTCTTCCTGGGCGCGGCCATTGGCGCGATCACCTTCAGCGGCTCGGTCATCGCCTTCGGCAAGCTCTCGGGCAAGTACAAGTTCCGCCTCTTCCAGGGCGCACCGGTGCAGTTCAAGGGCCAGCACATGCTGAACCTGGTCCTGGGCCTGGTGACCATCGGCCTGGGCCTGGTCTACATGGCCACCGAGAGCTGGGCCGCGTTCCTGCTGATGGTGATCCTGGCCTTCGTGATGGGCGTGCTGATCATCATCCCGATCGGTGGTGCGGACATGCCGGTGGTGGTGTCGATGCTCAACAGCTACTCGGGCTGGGCGGCCGCGGGCATCGGCTTCAGCCTGAACAACGCGATGCTGATCGTGGCCGGCTCGCTGGTGGGCTCTTCGGGTGCGATCCTCTCCTACATCATGTGCAAGGCGATGAACCGCTCGTTCTTCAACGTGATCCTGGGCGGCTTCGGCGGCGAGGCGGCCGCGGGTGGTGCTGGCGGCGCGAAGGAGCAGCGCCCGGTCAAGAGCGGCAGCGCCGACGACGCGGCCTTCGTGCTCTCCAACGCCGAGACCGTGATCATCGTGCCGGGCTATGGCCTCGCGGTCGCACGCGCGCAGCATGCGGTGAAGGAACTCGCGCAGAAGCTCATCGAGCATGGCGTGACGGTGAAGTACGCGATCCACCCGGTGGCGGGTCGCATGCCGGGCCACATGAACGTGCTGCTCGCGGAAGCCGAGGTGCCCTACGACCAGGTCTTCGAGATGGAAGACATCAACAGCGAGTTCGGCCAGGCCGATGTCGCGATCATCCTGGGGGCCAACGACGTGGTGAACCCGGCAGCGCTGCAGAAGGGCACGCCGATCTACGGCATGCCGATCCTGGAGGCCTACAAGGCCAAGACGGTGATCGTGAACAAGCGAAGCATGGCTGCAGGCTATGCGGGGCTGGACAACGAGCTGTTCTACATGGACAAGACCATGATGGTCTTCGGTGACGCCAAGAAGGTCGTGGAGGACATGGCCAAGGCCATCGAGTAGCCAACCGTCCCATCACAGCGCCTCTCCGCGTTGGTGAAGCGAGTCGTCAGGCTCGACGACTTTGCATTCACCGCATTCGCAAGGGCGCAGCCGGTGGGCCAACGCTACCGCTGCCAACCCGGAGTTCGCGACGTTTCACACCAGTGCCCGTACGCGCGCCAACATAGCGCGCTGACGTTTCGCGCCGCACAACGCGTTCCACACAATGCAATGGCATTGTGACCTGCGCAACGGACAAATAAAGTCACCTCCAACCCAACGCGAAGACGCTGGGGAGATCAGGAGACAAACAGATGCCCGCTACGCGCAGAAATCACAGCCAAAGTCCGGCCGAGATGCCCTACTCGGCTGGCACGCATCGACCCGGCATCGCAGTGCCGGGAGACGCATGCGACTGCCATCTGCACGTCTACGACAGCGACTTCCCGGCAGCACCCGCGGCGTGGCTGCGCCCGCCGGACGCCTCGATCTCCGACTACCGACTCCTGCAGCAGCGTCTGGGAACGCGCCGCGCGGTGCTCGTCACGCCCTCGACGTACGGCACCGACAACCGGGTCATGCTGAACGCGCTGCAAGCACTCGGCGCCGACGGCCGTGGCGTCGCGGTCATCGACGGAACGGAGAGCGACGAGCAACTCGGGGCGCTTCATGCGCAGGGCGTGCGTGGCATTCGCCTCAACCTGTCTCTGGGCGTGGCGGGTTCGGTCGAGATGCTCGAGCCTCTCGCACAGCGCATTGCCGATCTGGGCTGGCACCTTCAACTGCTGATGTCGCCGGAGGCACTGGCAGACCTGGGTGACACCCTGCGGCGATTGCCAGTGCGCGTGGTCTTCGATCACTTCGCTCGCATCTCGCCGGGGCAATCAGGCGCTCACCCTGCGCATGCACTCGTGCTTGCCTTGCTGCGCGAGGGCCGCGCATGGGTGAAGTTGTCCGGCGGCTACCTCGTGAGCCCTCGGGCGACGACCGACGACCCGGCGCTGACCGATCTCGCGCGCAGCTATCTCGAAGCCAACCCCGACCGCATCGTCTGGGGAAGCGACTGGCCTCATGCGACTGCATCAGCCGGCATCCATCCCATGCCCGATGACGCACGGCAGATGGATCGGCTGGCGGACTGGACTGCCGACGCCGACCTGTTTCGCCGCGTGCTCGTCGACAACCCGACTGCCCTGTACGGCTTCGCGTCCCCCTCCCATTCCGACTGACAAAAGAGACAGAGATATGACGAAGAGCATCCATACGCCACCTTCTGCACTGCGCAGAGGCATCCTCCTGAGCGGTCTTGCGCTCACGGCCTCGTTCGGTGCGTGGGCGCAAGGCAATTGGCCGACCGGTCGCGTCATCACGTGGGTCGTTCCATACCCTCCGGGTGGCAGCACCGACGTGCTGGGCCGAAGCATCGCGCAGAAGCTTGCCGGATCGCTGGCCACCAATGTGATCGTCGACAACCGGGCTGGCGCCACGGGCACCATCGGCGCGGCGTTCGTCGCCAAGGCCGCACCTGACGGCTACACGCTTCTGGGCACGTCCATCGGCCCGCAAGCCATTGCGCCCCATCTGATGGGGAAGCTGCCCTACGACCCGATCCAGAGCTTTGCCCCGGTGGTGACGATCGGCACGATCCCGCACATCCTGGTCGTCGGAGCCGGCCAGCCGTTCAAGACCGTTGCGGACCTCGTCGCTGCGGGCAAGGCGCAGCCGAGCAAGCTGGCGTTCGCGTCTGGTGGCACCGGCACGATCCTGCAGATGCAGGGCGAACTGCTCAAACAGCAAGCCGGCGTGCAATTCATTCATGTGCCCTACAAGGGCGACACCCCTGCGCTGCAGGACACGCTCGGCGGACAGGTGAACTTCATGTTCGCTCCCGCGGCAGCGGCACTTCCGCACGTCCTGTCCGGGAAGCTGCGCGCGCTCGCGGTCACATCGGCTGGTCGTCTCAAGGCACTGCCGGACGTGCCCACGATGGGCGAGGCCGGCATGAAGAACTTCGTGGTTGAGCAGTGGCAGGCGGTCTTCGCGCCTGCCGGAACGCCAGCGCCCGTCATCGAGCGGCTCAACCGTGAGATCAATGCCGCGCTGAAGGACCCCTCCATCACCGCGCTCGCGGACAAGCTGGGCGTCACGCTCGTCGGCGGCACGCCGCAACAACTGGGCGAACTGCAGAAAGCGGACTTCGCCAAGTGGGCCGAGGTCATCCGCAAAGGAAACATCAAGGCCGAGTAAACCGCTCGCTCAAACCCTTCTTCCCTCCCACGCATTCACACCGAGAGAACCACCACCATGAGCCAACTTCCTGAAATCGTTCGCGAGATCGAACGCGTATCCGCCGATGTCGTCGCCAAGGCGGCCACCTTCCAGGCCGCCATCCTTGCGGATGTCGCAGGACGTCGCGGCACGATGAATGCACGCGTGGCACCGGTCCATCACACCATGGCGGTGGCAGGTCCCGCCTTCACCGTCGAGGTGCGTCCGGGGGACAACCTGATGGTCCACGCCGCGATCGCACTGGCCAAGCCGGGCGACGTGCTCGTGATCGATGGCAAGGGCGATCAGACGGCCGCCCTCATGGGCACCCTGATGCTCAGCGCCTGCAAGAAGCAGGGTCTGGCGGGCGTGATCGTCGATGGCGCGATCCGCGACAAGCTCGATCTGCTGGAACTCGGCTTTCCGGTGTTCAGCGCCGGCTTCAACCCGGCAGGTCCGACGAAGTTCGTCCCGGGGCGCATCAATCACACCATCTCGGCTGGCGGCACCATGGTGAGTCCTGGCGACCTGATCGTGGGCGATGCCGATGGCGTGGTGGTGATCGAGCGCGAGAAAGCGCCCGCGATGCTGGCGCTGGCCGACAAGAAAGTCGCCGACGAAGCCGCGCGCCAGGACGCCATCAACCGCGGCGACACCGCCTCCAAGTGGCTTCCTGCTGCACTTCGCGCCGCGGGCGTCCTGAAGGAAGGGGAGTCGCTGTGAGCGCCGTACTCGTCACCGGCGCCGACCTCGCGCCACAGGCCCTCGACTTGCTCGCGGGCTATGAGATGGTCTACGCAGGCAAGACGCCGACCGAGGAAGATGTCGGCGCCCTCTGCAAGGCACACAACCCTGTGGCCATCATCGTCCGCTACGGCAAGGTCACGGCGCAGATGATGGATGCCGCGCCCGCGCTCAAGGTCATCGCCAAGCACGGCACGGGCACGGACACGATCGACAAGATCGCCGCCAAGGCGCGGGGCATCGAAGTCGTCGCCGCGGTCGGGGCCAATGCAGCCGCGGTGGCGGAACAGTCTCTTGCGCTCATGCTGGCGTGCGCGAAATCGGTCGTTCAGCTCGACGAACGCATGCACGCCGGCCACTGGGACAAGGCGACGCACAAGTCGCTCGAACTGGGCGGCCGGACCGTCGGACTGATCGGTCTGGGCGCGATCGGCCAGCGCTTCGCCAAGATGGCGGACGCGATGGGCATGCGCGTGATCGGCTTCGATCCCTACGCCAAGGACGTTCCGGGCTACATCGAGGTCGTGGACCTGGAAACGATCTGGCGCGATTCGGATGTCCTCTCGCTTCACTGCCCCCTCACCGATGGCAACCGCGGGATGGTGAATGCGCCGGCACTCGCGAAGTGCAAGCGGGGCGTGATCATCGTCAACACCGCTCGCGGTGGTCTGATCGACGAACAGGCACTGCTGGCCGCGATCGAGTCCGGCCAGGTCGCGGGCGCGGGTCTGGACTCCTTTGCCGTCGAGCCGCTGGCCGCAGATCACCCGTTCCGCAAGCAGGATCGCATCGTGATGTCTCCTCACATCGGGGGCGTCACCAGCGATGCCTACATCAACATGGGCGTCGGTGCCGCCAGCAATCTGCTGGCAGTGCTCACCCGCGACTGAAGCCTCGCACGTCATCTGCGCCGCGATTTCAAGGAGACAAGCCATGCGCCGCGTCAACAACTTCAAGCGCATTCGGTGAGCAGCTGACTCATCGACAAACAGGAATTGCTTTCATGTTCCCCTCCAGACTTGCTATCACACGGCGCGCCGCACTCGTCGCATGCGCCCTTTGCACTCTTGCCGCCGGCGTCGCCAACGCAGCCTATCCCGACCGCACCATCACCATCGTCGTGCCGTACGCGCCAGGGGGCGCCGCCGACGCCGTGGCCCGCGTGGTCGCGGCACGCATGAGTACGAAGCTGGGCGCCACCGTGATCGTCGACAACCGGGCCGGCGCGAGCGGCACCATTGGTGCCGGCTTCGTCGCCAAGGCCCCGGCGGACGGCTACACCGTGCTGTACGACGCAACGCCCTACTCGATCAATCCGCATCTCTTTCCCAAGATGCCGTTTGCCGCCACCGCTCTGCAGCCCCTCTCGCTGGTGCTGCTGGCGCCCAATGCACTGATCGTCAAGGCTGATTCGCCGATCAAGTCGGTCAACGATCTGGTCTCGAAAGCCAAGGCACAACCGGGCAAGGTGAACTACGCCTCCGGCGGCAGCGGCACCGTGCAGCGCCTCGCATCCGAACTGCTGCGCCAGAAGCTGAACCTCGACATGGTGCATGTGCCCTACAAGAGCGGCGGCCCGGCAATCACGGACGTGATGGGCGGTCAGGTCGACTTCATGTTCGCGACCGTGGCCGCGAGCTATCCCCTCGTGAGTTCAGGCAAGCTGCGGGCGCTCGCGGTGTCTTCGCCGCAACGCTCACCGCGACTGCCTGACGTGCCGACGGTCGCCGAGACGGTGGTTCCGGGCTATGAGGCAGTCGAATGGAACGGCATGTTCCTTCCCACCAAGACGCCGAGGGACATCGTGGACAAGCTGCAACGCGCCGTGGTCGAAGTCCTGAAGGAAGACGAGGTGCAGAAGCGCCTGGGCGATCTCGGCGCTCAAGCCGTTGGGTCGACACCCGAGGAGTTCGCCACCTTCCTCAAGAAGGAAGATGCCAAGTGGGGCGAGGTGGTCCGCAAGGGCGACATCAAGCTGGACTGAGCATCCGATGAAGCCTGGGCCCACGCTTACGCAGCCGGACAACCCTGCAAGGCTCTATGGCTTTGCAACCTGAGCAGCATTGCAAATCATGTTCCTGATCCAACCACCCCAGGTGCGCGAACTGAAGCTCTTCAGTGCGATGCCCGATCAATTTCGTCGCCCCGAACGCAGTGCATGGGCAGACGCAAATCGCGGCGGCACCCCGACCAATTCGTTCCTCGAAGGGCCCGTCTTCGACGGTGCCGGGAACCTCTTTGTCACTGACATCCCCTGGGGCCGCATCTTCCGCATCGATCCGCAGGGACAGTGGTCGCTCGTCGCCGAGTACGACGGAGAGCCCAATGGAATGAAGTTCCTCGACGCGCGAACCCTGCTCATCACCGACTACAAGAACGGATTGATGCAAGTCGAGGTGGAGAGCGGTCGCGTCGCGCCCTTCCTCGAACGTCGCAACAGCGAACGCTTCAAGGGCGTCAACGACCTGGTGTTCGACGGTGCCGGCAATCTGTACTTCACCGACCAGGGTCAGACAGGCCTTCACGATCCGACTGGAAGGCTTTACCGCCTCGGGCGGGACGGCAGGCTCGATCTGCTGCTGGACAACATCCCGAGCCCGAACGGCGTCGCGCTGTCACCGGACGGGAGGGTCCTGTATCTCGCGGTGACGCGAGGCAATTGCGTCTGGCGCGTGCCTCTTCTGCCCGATGGCAGCGTGTCAAAGGTCGGCCAGTTCTTCACGTCGTACGGGCCGAGCGGACCGGATGGCCTTGCGGTCGATGCGCAGGGGCGACTGCTGATTGCCAACCCCGGACTGGGCTACGTGTGGGTGCTCAACAGCCGTGCTGAGCCCGTGGAAGTGCTGCGAGGACCGAGCGGCGCGTCGACCACCAACCTCGCCTTCGGCGGACGCGAAGGTCGCACGCTCTACGTCACCGATTCAACACACGGCCAGATCCTGATAGCGGAGATGGATGCGCCTGGATTGCCCTTGGCAAGGCACTAGGGATGCCACTTCGAAACAACCGGCGGCGTCGCCGCTGAGCGCTGGCCGGCCAGCGCGTAGGAAAGCTTGTTTGCGGCCTGCACGACGCGCTTCGCATACTTCTCGAGCTTCGCCTTCGTCAGTCGTGAACTGGGCCCCGAGATGCACATTGAGCCGAGCAGGTTCCAGTTGGTGCGGAACACCGGCGCCGCAACGCTGGACACTTCGGTCTCGCGCTCGCCCATCGAGATGTGGAAGCCGCGCGAACGGATGGATTCGTAGGGCTCCCCCTTTGCACCGCTGAACGCGAGGATCACCCGCCCCGGTGCGCCGAGATTCAGCGGAAGGCGCTCGCCGATGCGGACGTTGTGCCGCACCGACTGCGGCCCTTCGACACGGGCGACGCAAGACCGGATGTCGCCTTCGCGCACGTAGAACGATGCGCTCTCGCCAGTGAGTTTCACGAGCTCGTGCAGGGCAGGTTCGACGACGTTGTTGACGTCGAACCCCGCCTGATAGCGCGCCCCCAGCCAGCCGGCCGCTGGCCCGAGCCGCCATTGGCCGTCGTCCGTCTGCACCATGTAGTTGGATTGCGCGAGCGTACGGGCAAGGCGCAGCACGGTGGTCTTGTGCATGCCACCGCGACGACTCAGTTCCGCGAGCGAGAGACTCGACTCCCCCACCTCGAACGCTTCCATCAGGGAGAGTGCCCGCGTGACGGCGATCACTCCGCCGTCGCGTTCGATGGCAGGCTCACTCTTGCTGGCGTTGCGCATATTGGACCCCGGTTCGCTGTATGAAACGGCATTGTACGTATTGCAACCCGCAAATAAAGTCCCTGCGAAGGCGCCACGCTCAGGCGCCGCCTATCGGAGACAAGTTGATGCATCCCTCACGCCGCGCTGTGCTGGCATTCGCCGCAGCATCCCTTCTGGTCACGGCCGTACACGCTGAAGCGTGGCCCACGAAGCCGATCCGCCTGATCGTGCCGTTCCCGGCCGGTGGCGGCACCGACATCATTGCGCGTGAACTGGCAAGCAAGCTGACCAGCTCGGGCTACAACTTCGTCATCGACAACAAGCCGGGATCGGGCGGCAACCTGGGTGTCGATGCAGCCGCGAAGGCGGCACCCGACGGCTACACGCTGGTACTGGGCCAGACCAGCAACCTCGCAATCAATCCGACGCTGTACCCCAAGCTGCCCTACGACCCCGTCAAGGACCTCACGCCGGTGAGCCTGGTGGCGAGCTCACCGCTGGTCATCGTCGCGGGATCGAACACGCCCTACAAGGCACTCGGCGACGTGGTGAAGGCCGCGAAGGAAAAACCCGGCTTCATCAACTACGCATCGTCGGGCAATGGCACCGTGTCCCATCTCGCGGGCGAGTCATTCCAGAAGACGGCGGGCATCAGGCTCACCCACATCCCGTACAAAGGCGCCAGCCAGGGCGCTACCGACGTGATCGGCGGTCAGGTGCAGCTCTACATCTCGACCGTCCCGACGCTGATGGGCCACATCAAGAGCGGCAAGATGCGCCCACTGGCCGTGACTTCACTGCAGCGCGTGCAGGACCTGCCCCAGGTGCCCACCGTGGCCGAATCCGGCTTCAGCGGCTTCGAGTCCATCACGTGGTTCGGAATCCTGGGCCCGGCGAACCTGCCGAAGGAAGTCGTCGCCAAGCTCAATGCCGACATCAACAAGGCGCTCAAGGAGCCCGACTTGCGCCAGAAGCTGATCGGTCAGGGCGCCGATGTGAGCGGAGGCAGCGCGGAGCAATTCTCGAAACTCATCCGCGACGACATCGTTCGCTGGGGCAAGCTGGTGAAGGACTCCGGCGCAAAGATCGATTGACCGCGCGAGAACTGAATGGGGCGTGCCCCAGCCAAAGGCAGGGCCGTGCTCAGCAGCGCCCTTTCTTTGCCTGGCCCGGCGGGCAGTGGCCATTGCCATGGCCGCCCTTGGGCTTCCAGTCGCCCTCCACCCACCGATAGCCACCATCCGCGCGCACCCAACGGCCAGGCGCATAGTCGTAGTCGGGTCGTGCCTGTTCCCAGCGCCCGGGCCGCCAAGAGTAGTTGTTGTTGGTCCAGTACCAGTTGCCCTGGATCCAGATCTGGCCTGATCGCGGTGCTGGCACAGGTTCATAACGTGGCGGCGGTGGCGCAACGGCAATGACGCCCGGCACGTTGATGTTTACCGACACTTGCGCCGGCGTGGCCAGTGGGTAGACGAGAGCAGCAAGGGCTGCGGTCAGAACGAAAACTCGCACGGGACTTCTCCTGAAGAGCTCAACACGGGGTTGCGGCCCAATCCTAAGGCAGCAGAGTTTGTTTGGCTCCATTTTTGGGATAAATTTCCCAAAATGGAGACTTCCACGAAGTTGCATCAGGCTCTGGAGGCCGCAGTGGCGAATGTCCTGCGCGCCCTGTTCCGGGTCCTGCTGCGGCAATCCATGTCCTATTCCGCCTTCGACGAACTGGCCCGGCGCGCTTATGTCGACGTGGCCATGAAGGAGTTCGCCATCGACGGCAAGAAGTCCACTATTTCGCGCGCCTCCATCCTCTCGGGACTCACCCGCAAGGAGGTACGGCGGCTGCTTGCATTGCCTGCCAATGAGCCGGCGGAACGCGGCGGCGAACGCTACAACCGCGCGGCTCGCGTGCTCACTGGATGGGTGCGCGACCCCGACTTCCTCGACGCTGCTGGCGAGCCGCGAATACTGCCGATAGACGGCCGGAAAGGCTTCGCCGAACTCGTGCGACGCCACAGCGGGGACATGCCAGCACGCGCGGTGCTCGATGAGTTGCATCGAGTGGGTGCTGTGCAATGGCTGGATGACCAGCATGTGCAGCTGCACGCACGTGCGTATGTCCCGGCCGGCAGCGCCTTCGACAAACTGCACATCCTGGGCCATGACGTGGCGGCGCTCATCGGAACGATCGACCACAACATCCAGTACGGCACGGGCGACGCGCGCTTCCAGCGCAAGGTGATGTACGACGCCATTCCCCGAAGTGATCTGCCGGCCTTCCGCAAGCTCAGCGCCAAGCAAGCGCAGTCGCTCCTGGAACGGATGGATCGCTGGCTGCAGGTGCGCGACAGGGTAGACGCTGCACGTGACGAGGACACATCCGCCACCACGCCACGCAGGCGCGTCGGCTTGGGCATCTATTACTTCGAGGAGCCCGCGGCTTCGCCATCCCAAGGAGAAACACGATGAAGATTCAAAAATTCCTGCTCGCGGCCGCTGCGACCTGTGCCGTCTTCCTGGCCGCTTGCGGAGGCGGTGGCGGCGGAGGGAGTGGACTCGTGGGTGGCGGCGGCATCGGCGGATCGGGAGTGACCAACGACAAGGGCACCATCCGCGTATCGATGACGGACGCTCCAGCGTGCGGGTACGACGCCGTCAATGTCACCATCGACAAGGTGCGCGTGAACCAAAACGGTGATGCGCCCGACACCGCCAGCGGCTGGGTGGACATCCCACTCGCCGGTCCGCAGCGCGTGGACCTGCTCACGCTGACCAATGGCGTGCTCTTCCCGTTGGGAGAGGCGCCGCTGCCGGCCGGCAAATACCAGCAGATGCGCCTGATCCTGGCAGGCAACACGCAGGCCAATCCACTGGCGAACTCGGTCAAGCCCACCGGGAGTAGCGAGACGCCACTCGACACCCCCAGCGCCCAGCAAAGCGGCCTTAAGCTGAACATGAACGTCGACGTGCCAGCCAGCCAAGTGGTGGACGTGGTGCTGGACTTCGACGCCTGCAAGTCCGTGGTGAAGCGCGGCAACTCAGGCCACTACAACCTCAAGCCGGTGATCACCGTGGTGCCTTTCGTCAACAGCGGCGGACAACGCATCGAAGGCTGGGTCGATACGTCGCTTGCCGGCAGCACCACGCTTGTTTCGCTTCAGTCGCAAGGAATCCCGGTCAAGAGCAGCCTCCCAGATAGCCTCGGCCGCTTCGTTCTCTTCCCGGTTCCGACCGGCAACTACGACCTGGTGGTGACCTCAGTCGACCGCGCCACTGCGGTACTCACGGGTGTGCCAGTTGGAGCAACCACAGTCACAACTGTTGGAAGCAGCAGCGTACGAATCAACCCGCCGATCACGTCGGTGCGACCAGTGAGCGGGACCGTGAGTCCTGCTAGCGCAACGGTGCGCGCGTTGCAGAACCTCACCGGAGGGCCCGTCATCGAAGTGGCGTCTCTGCCGGTCGATGCAACGAGCGGCGAATTCAGCATGAGTCTGCCCGTTGGTGCGCCAATTCGCGCACCGTTCGCGGCCAATGCCTCATCGTTCGGCTTCACCGCGGACTCCGCAATCGCGGGCCTGTACACCGTGCAGGCCAGTTCCAACGGCAACGTACGGAATACGGGGATCGATGCCAGCGCTCCCGTGCCGCAGCTGAGTTTCAGCCTCCCCTGATCAACGCGATCAAGGTGATGGTTTCGAGGGCCATGGTTGGATTGGCCTGTTGCAGACGTAAGCCTGATGGGTCAATCATCGCGCCCGGAATCTGAGCGGTATGGAACAGATTCACGCCTTTTCATGCGTCTCAGTTTGGACGCCCCGGTCACGCGAACGGCCCATCTGGTCGATAAGATCCAGATTCCGGAATCGATGACCGTATCAGATGGCCGACAGCACTCCA
The DNA here is from genome assembly GCA_017744935.1 of Variovorax sp. Taxonomy (GTDB): domain Bacteria; phylum Pseudomonadota; class Gammaproteobacteria; order Burkholderiales; family Burkholderiaceae_C; genus Variovorax. The sequence continues at coordinate 32,379 of JAGIAI010000054.1, read as the reverse complement.
ACGCGCTACGAACAACTCGCCGACGACATGGCCCAGGCCATCCGGGAGGGCCTGCTGAAGTCCGGGGATCGCCTCCCTTCGGTGCGGCAGACCTGCCAGCGCCGAGGCGTCAGCCCATCGACAGTGTTCCAGGCCTACGGCCTTCTCGAGGCCCGCGGCATCATCGAGGCGCGGGAGCGCTCCGGTTACTACGTGCGAGCGCAGAAGCGCCCCTTGCGCCCGCTGCCCGAGGCCGCAGTGCCGCGATCGGAGGCTACAGAAGTTGCCGTGAGCGCCCTGGCGTTCGGACTGCTCGAGACCACACGCGATCCGCAGGTGGTACCGCTCGGGTCCGCCTTTCCGGCGCCTCATCTCTTTCCGCTCGATGAACTCGCACGCGCGGGCGCCCGTGCCATGCGCAAGCTGCAACCCGAGCAGGTCACGACTGCGCTGACGGTGGGCGACGAAAGATTGCGCCAGGCGCTGCGTCGGCGATACGCCTTGCAAGGCGTGCCGCTCGCGCCCGATGAACTGGTGATCGCGAACGGCGCGATGGAGGCGCTCAACTTGTGCCTGCAGGCGGTGACGCGTCCCGGCGACATCGTTGTCGTCGAATCACCGACCTTCTATGCCTCGCTGCAGGCGCTCGAACGGCTCCATCTTCGTGCCGTCGAGGTCGCGACCGATCCGAGCGAGGGGGTGGTGCTCGAAGACCTTGCGCGGCTGCTCGACGAACACGAGGTCGCGGCCTGCTGGTTCATGCCGAACCTTCAGAACCCTCTCGGCGCGCTGATGCCGGTCGCGCGCAAGCGAGCGTTGGTGGAACTGCTCGCGAGTCGCTCGATTCCGCTGATCGAGGACGACGTCTACGGCGAACTCTACGCGGAGGTCCGGCGTCCACCACCCGCAAAGGCATTCGATCAGACGGGCAACGTGCTTCATTGCGCATCGTTCTCGAAATGCCTGGCGCCGGGCTACCGGGTAGGCTGGGCCGCGGCCGGGCGCCATGCCGCGCAGGTTCTCCGTCTCAAGATGATGACCTCGCTGTCGACGTCAATTCCTTCGCAGCTTGCGATCGCCGACTATCTTGCGCAGGGCGGCTATGACCGTCACCTGCGCCAGCTTCGGACGGCGCTGTCGATCGAGCAGAAGCGCGTCAGGCGGCTTGTCGAGCGCCACTTCCCCGCAGGCACGCGGGTTACGCTTCCGGCCGGCGGCTACTTCCTGTGGCTCGAACTGCCGGTCACCGTGAACGCACTGGAATTGCATCGGCGCGCGCTGGCGATCGGCATCAGCACGGCCCCAGGAGTGCTGTTCTCGGCCGACAGGCGATTCGTTCATCACCTGCGGTTGAATGCCGGTCACCCCGACGACGCACGCGTCGATGGCGCCGTGCGCTCGATCGGACAGATCGCCGAAGCCATGGCCCGGGACACGAAGCCGGCACGCGCCAGCGCCTGAAGCGCCCCTGTCAGGTGCCGGCTACCGGGCCTACGGTGCACTTTGCCCATAGAGCGCGCGCAAACTGATCCGGTCGCGACGTCCACGGCTGACCAGAATGGGTGCACCGATGAAGCTCTCCATTCGACTCGCTTGCTGGCTCGCATCCGCTGTAGTCACTTGCGGTGCGCTCTCACAACCGGCGCAACCGCAGGGCGGGATGGAGCGCCGCATGGCCGCGTGCATCACGTGTCATGGACGTGAAGGCCAGGCCAGCAACTCGGACTACTTTCCGCGCCTCGCGGGCAAGCCGGCCCTGTATCTCTACGAACAGCTCCGCAGCTTTCGCGACGGACGACGCCAGCAATCCGAGATGAGCTACCTGCTGGCCAACCTGAGTGACGCCTATCTACGCGAGATGGCCGAGTACTTCTCGGCGCTGGATCGGCCCTATCCGGCACCGACACCCTCCGACCTGCCGGCGGACGAGTCGTCCCGCGGCAAGGCCCTGATCTTCCGGGGCGACGCGGCACGTGGCATTCCAGCCTGCATCTCCTGCCATGGCGAGGCGCTGACTGGCCTTGCGCCCGGCATTCCGGGGCTGCTCGGGCTACCGCGCCTGTACATCGCCTCTCAGCTCGGCGCCTGGGTGACGGGCGAGCGCCGCGCCGCCGCGCCCGACTGCATGGCCGAGGTGGGCCGTCGTCTCGACAGCAAAGACATCCGCGCGATCGCTGGCTGGCTCGCGGCGCAGCCGATGCCGGCGCGGCCAGCCGCATCGCCGCAGCCCGCGCGTCTTCCGCTCGCCTGCAGCGCCGTGGAACCTCGCGGATGAACGCGCGCATCCTTCTTGCCAAAACGGTGCTGGGCGTCGCCGTCACGGGGATCCTGATTGCGGGCGCCGTGGTCGCGCTCAACCTGCGCGGCGAAGATCCGGTCGATGACAGTGCGTTCACGCTCGAGGGAACCTCCGCCCAGGTCGAGCGCGGCCGCTATCTCGCACTCGCCGGCAACTGCGCGGGCTGCCACACGGCGCGCGGTGGCGCGCCGTACGCCGGCGGCAACGGCATCGAGACGCCATTCGGAACGATTTACGCGAGCAACCTCACGCCCGACGCGAAGACCGGCATCGGTCGATGGAACGCCGATCACTTCTGGCGGGCGATGCACCACGGACGCTCGCGCGATGGGCGCCTGCTCTATCCGGCCTTCCCGTACACGAGCTTTACGCACATCACGCGGGAAGACTCCGATGCGATGTACGTCTGGCTGCGCACGCTCCCGCCGACGACGCAGCCGAACCGTGAGCACGACCTCGACTTTCCGTACAACACGCAGGCCGCACTCGCGGTGTGGCGCGCGCTGTATTTCTCGCCGGGCCGCGAGGAAGCCAAGGCGCCAGAAGACGGGGCGTATCCATCGGCCGAATGGCACCGCGGCGCCTACCTCGTGCGCGGGCTCGGCCACTGCGCGGCCTGTCACGGCAGCCGCAATGCCATGGGTGCGACCGACGCCGCGCACGCCCTTGCGGGCGGCATGCTGCCCGGCGGCAAGTGGTATGCGCCCGCACTCGACGCGGCATCGGAAGCCGGCGTCGCGGGCTGGTCCACTGACGAGGTCGTCGCCCTACTCAAGAGTGGACGCACCGAGCACGCATCGGTGTCCGGTCCGATGGCTGAAGTCGTCTATCGCAGCACGCAGCATCTGCGCGACGAAGACCTGCGCGCAATGGCCACCTACCTGCAGGCGCTGCCGGCCCGTCCGGAGCCGTCGCAGGAACCGGCGGCTCGTCGCAGCGACTCGCTGATGAAACGCGGCGAGCGAATCTACGCGCAGCAATGCGCCTGGTGCCACGGCGAGCGTGGCGAAGGGGTGCCCGGCGCTTTTCCGAGGCTGGCCGGCAATCGCGCCGTGAGCCTCGCCAACCCCGCCAACCTCGTTCAGATCGTGCGCCGCGGCGGCTACCCTCCGGTCACTGAAGGCAACCCGCGTCCCTACGGCATGCCGCCCTTCGGACAATTTCTCGACGATGCAGAGATCGCGGCCGTGCTGACCTACGTGCGCGGCAGCTGGGGCAACGACGCGGCCGAAGTCACACAGCGCGACGCCGTGCGACGCTAACGCCGCATGGCATCGCATCCAGGAGCCATGACATGAGCAAATTTCGCAAATCCCTCCAAGCCGTCCTTTGGGCCGCGATCGGACTCGGAGGCCGAAGGGCCGATGCAGAGCAGCGGGCGGACGGCGGGAACCTCGTTCTCATCCTCGGGCTTGCGCTCGTCCTCGTGCTGGCGTTGATAGGTGGTCTGATCGGCCTCGCGCGATTGGCTGCGGCCTGAGGCTGGAAGCGCCGCGGCGCTGCGTCAATGCATCACTCGGCCGTGATGTTCGCGGCCTTGATGATCTGCGCCCATTTGCGCGTTTCGCTGGCGATGAACGCGCTGAATTCGGCAGCGCTGCCGCCGCGAAGCTGCAGTCCCACGGCTTCGGCCTTGCGACGAACCTCGACGTCGGCCACGGCGGCATTGATCTCCGCATTCAGTCGCTCGACGATGCTCGTCGGCGTACCCGCCGGTGCGAGCATGCCGTACCAGCCATAGCCCACGACGGTGGGCAGCCCTTGCTCCCTGATGGTTGGCGCCTGCGGATAGAGCGGTGTGCGCTCTTCCGTCGCAACTCCGAGGACTCGCAGCTTGCCTGCCTGTATGTGCGGGACCGCGGTCGAGATGGCCGTCAAGGTGGCGTCGATTCGCCCCGCCAGAAGCTCGGTGTACGCGGGTGCATCGCCACGAAACTGCACCACGATGCCGTTGGCACCCGAGGCACGCAAGAAGAGCTCGGCCGTCAGGTGCGGCGCGGAGCCGGCGCCGGGAGACCCGAAGGTCGCTCCCTTCGGATCGGCCTTCACATGCTTGATGAATTCCGCAAGCGTCTTGTACGGCGCGTCGGCGTTGACCACCAGAAACAGCGGTGCGATGGCGGTGCTGGCGATCGATGTGAAGCTCTTGTGCACGTCGTACGGCAAGTCCTTGTAGAGCGCTTCTCCAATGGCAATCGGTGCTGCCGCATGAAGTAGCGTGTAGCCATCCGCGGGCGCCTTGGCCACGTATTCATTGGCGATCCGTGTGCCCGCACCCGCCTTGTTCTCGACCACCACGCCTTGGCCGAGATGTCGAGCAAGGAAGTCGCCAAGCACCCTTGTGAGGATGTCGTTCGACCCGCCAGCCCCGTAGGGCGAGATCATCCGGATCGGCCGTGCGGGCCATCCCTGCGCATGGCCCAATGCGCTCCAGGGCAGCGTCAGGCCACCAGCAGCCGCTGCGAGAAAGTGTCGGCGGTTCATTGTCATTTCCTGCTTGTCTCCATTGATTTCTTGTCGGCGTCAGATCGGCTGGATGGGCGGATAGTCGAACCGGAGTTCCAGGTGATCGGCATGCGGCTGATAGAGGCGCAGCACGACGTAGAACGTTTCATCCCTCGGTGCCGGGAGCCAATTGACATCCGGCCCCGGATCGTCCGACTGCAGTCGGATGGCAAGGCTGCCATCCGCGTCGCGATGCAGGCCCGGCGTCCGATCGCCGATCGAATACCGGTTGATGGGGTTGGCAACGAAAAGGCAGTCGCTGCGGCGATACATCGTGAGCGACCAGAAGGCGCCCACTTTCAGTTCCTTGCCCGGCGCAAACCTCAGCTCATATCGGCGCGACCCGTCCAACGGTGCTCCGCACGCATCCACTTCCGCGGTGGGATACATCGCCTCTTCGATGCCCAGCGCACCGATGAAATTGCGCGCGATGCGGGCGCGCGTCAGGTAATCGTCGCCCCAGTGGGTTCTCACCATGACCGGAATCGCCCAGCCGCCACCGAGGTCGTGCGGCTGGTTGCTTGTACGCAGCCGGTCGTAGACGGCGGGCAGCGACGCTGCGAGGTCGACTGCCGCGGGCGGCCACGCCAGGTGCTCTCCAGAAGGCGCTGGATTGCGGCGGAGCGCGGCGCTGACCACGGAAAGATACAGGTCCGAAGAAGGGATGCTCGTGTCCCTCCCGTCGATCCACGTGTCTACCCGCATGGCCGCATCGCTGCCATCCAGACGGACGAGTCGCATCAGGGATTGCGACCTCCGCACGCGGTCCGCATCCTCTCCGTCATCCTCCACGAGATGGCGGCCGATGAGCCACACGTCATCGCCCGGCGCCGCGATCGTCAGCGTCACGTCCGGCGGGACAGCGCCGTGCCAGCCGGGACCGTGCACCAGCGTGCGCTGGGGTCGGCCGCCGGTCGTCCTGCGACCCACGTAGGCGAACGGATTCGTCCATGCATCGAGCAGCCCCAGCGTCCAGTAGCGGTCGCCCATCTCGGGCGACTCGATGATCACCGGTCCTTCGGAAAGATCCAGCCATGCATTGCTGTAGACCGTGTCGTTGTTCGGACTGACGACCTCCCTGTCTTCCGGCCCGAGACGACGATGCGTATGGGTGAACTGGTTGACCCACCGCACGGTGGATTCCGGATTCGACGCAGCGAAGCCGAGCGAGGCGTGGCGACGCGCAGTCGTTGCCGCGCGCATTCGCATCATCTCGAACAGCGGCAGCGTCTGGATCACGACATCCTCGCAGCCGTGCGCGATGGAAGCGACCTTCTGATTCATGGACTGCACCTGCTGCGTCATGCGACGACCCCTGCGCCGCGAAGCTCGTCGATGTCGCTCCCCGCGAATCCGAGTTCACCCAGGAGCCGATCCGTATCCGCCCCGCAGGCCGGCGCCGTTGTCGGCGCGGCGCGCGGTGCGTCACCCAGTCGATAGGGCATCCCCAGAGCCGCGTAGCCTCGCCCGTTCGGGTCTTGAGCATCGACGAGGATGCCGCTGGCTTGGACATCTGCGCTTTCCAGCACCTGCTGGTAGCTGCGGACAGCCCCGACGACGATCTGGTTGCGGCTCAACAGCGTCACGCATTCTTCGCTGGAGAACAACGAAAGGCATTCGCGCAGCACCACGCGCAGCTCGGCGCGATGCTGCACCCGAAGCGCGTTCGTCCGGAATCGCGGGTCGGTCGCGAGTGACTCGCGTCCTACCACCCTGCAAAAACGCGCCCAGTGCTCCTCGGCATATGCAGACAAGACGATGTGCCCGTCGCGCGTCGGCACGACCTCCGCAGCGGGCGCATTGTTCGGCTGGCCGTCGCCGATGCGCGTCGGCTCGGGAGCACCTGCGAGATAGTCGCACCAGGTGGTGGCCTGCAAATGCATGGCCACCTCGAGCAACGAAGTCCGCAGCGTCTCGCCGACGCCCGTCCGCTCGCGACCGAAGAGCGCCGCAAGCACAGCCTGGGCACCGAGATGCGCAGCGGCCGCATCGATGATCGGCACGCCCACCTTCTGCGGAAGACGGTCCGGCTCGCCGGTGACGAACATCAAGCCGCTCTCCGCTTGGGCGGCGATGTCGTAGCCCGGGCGTTCATTCGAGGGCCCCAGGTCACCAAATCCGGAAATGGACAGGTAGATGACCTTGGGGAACCGCTCTCGCACTGCCAACGGCCCCAGGCCCAGCGCGTCGATTGCACCGGGCCGCAGGTTCTGGATCACCACGTCGCTCTCCCCGATCAGCCGCCACGCGATGTCACGGCCGGCCTCGCTCTTCAGGTTGAGCGCGATGGATTGCTTGCCGCGGCTGTAGGCACGGATCATCGATTCGCCGTAGCGGCCGATGTGCCTCGCCTGGTCGCCGGAAAGTGGTTCGATCTTGATCACCTGCGCGCCCAGTTCGGCCAGCACCATGGCCGCACCGGGACCGGCGATGTACTGCCCCATGTCGATCACCCGTACGCCCTTCAGCGGGGCGGCGGGCGCGGATGTCTCGTTTGATTTGGTGTTCATTGGGCGCGACGTTATCGCCTTCCGCGATTCTTGAAAATTCGATAATCGTGAGGGAGTGATCACGATTCGATATAGCCTGGAATGCAATATGGACACGAAGACAGCCCGCCTCATCCGCACGCTTCGACTCCGACACCTCGAACTGCTTGTTGCGCTCTCGGAGACCCCCACGATGCGTGGTGCGGCCACACGGCTGCATCTGAGCCAGCCCGCCATCAGCAAGATGCTCGGCGAGATCGAAAGCTGCTTTGGCGCCAGGCTGTTCGAGCGCAGCCATCAGGGGGTCCACGCGAATGCCCTGGGCTCGAGCGCGGCATTCAGGGCGCGCGCGGTACTCAACGAACTGGCTCGCGCGACCGAAGACGTGGACGCCATGCAGAGCGGCGTGACGGCGGTTCTGCGAGTGGGTGCGCCGTCGGTCACAGCGGCAGTTCCCGCGGCAATCGCCAGGTTGCGGGAGCGCATGCCGGGAGCCGCCGTGCAACTGCGGGAAGGCCGCGTCCACGAGCTCATCCATCGGCTGCTCCAAGGGGAGCTCGACTGCGTCTTTGGTGCGATGACGCCCGACCTGCTTTCAAGTGACATGGTTCCCTTGCTGGAACCTGCCGTGATGCTCAAGGACGAACTGTGTGTACTGGCATCCACGCCGAAGGGACGCACCACCGCACGAAAGTTTCAGTGGGCCGACCTGAAAGCGGCAAAGTGGGTGCTTCCGCCCAAAGAGACGCTGGTCCGACAGGCCTTCATGACAGCCTTCCTGAATAGCGGCGTGACGCCACCAGTGCCGGTCATCGAGGCCATGTCCTCGGTGACAGTCGGCACCGTGCTTCGCCAGGATGCCTCACTGGTGTGTGCTGTGCGCCTGGAGCATGCGGTGGATGAAATCGCCAGGGGTGGCGTGCAGAGGCTCGACGTCTCGCCGCCCATCGGCCTTCCATCGTTCGGCCTGTTCTTCCGGCGAGACGGAATGGAAAGGCCGTTGATCCTGACCGAGTTCGCGGATGCGATACGCCAGGTCACCAAGGTCGGCGCGCCGAAGAGACGCGCAGCGAAGCGCTGATCGCCCCTTCCTGTCTAGCGATCTGCGGCAAAGGTCATGGGTCGTCCCGATGCTTTTGCGACTTCGAGTTCGTACTGTTCCCAGCCTGACGCAGGGACCACCTCCCCCATGCGCGATCTCACCGCCGGGAGTTGCCCGCACAGCGCCTCGCCCGCGACCCTCTGGTCGGCCAGATGAACACCCTGCGTCATCGTGATGTGCGCGCACTCGAAACTGCCTGCGCCGGCCAGCAGGATCATTCGAGTCGGAGCATCCTCCCCGACCAGCGCAACCAGCCCGGGACTCACATGCTCCGGCGTGAGGCGCTCCAGCGCTGCGGGCGGCAGGATGCTCTGGGTCATGGCGGTGGCGGCGCTGGGGGCCAGGCAGTTCACACGGATATTGCGCCGCTCGCCTTCCAGCGCGAGGGTCTGCATCAGACCGACCAGCGCCATCTTGGCCGCGCCGTAGTTGGACTGGCCGAAGTTGCCGTACAAGCCGGACGACGAGGTCGTCATCACGATGCGGCCGTACTGCTGCTCCTGCATTCGCGCCCACACGGCCTTGGTGCAATGGACGGCACCCATCACATGCACGTCCATCACCAGCCGGAAGTCGTCGAGCGACATCTTGGCAAAGGTCCGGTCCCGCAGGATGCCGGCGTTGTTCACAAGAATGTCGATCCGGCCCCACGTCTCGACGGCACGCGCCACCATGGCCTCCATCTCCTCGGGCCGGGTGACGTCCCCCGCCAGCGCGATGGCTTCGCCCCCCGCATCCCGTATCTCGTCCACCACCGCGCCCGCAGCGTCGACGTTGCGCTCGTGGGCCAGATCGTTCACCACCACGCGTGCGCCATGGCGCGCCAATTCGATCGCATGCGTGCGGCCCAGCCCGCCTCCCGCGCCGGTCACGATGGCCACGCGTCCTTGCAACAGCTTCTTCATCACGTCCTCTTCAGTTTCAGAATGCCACCGCGTCCTGGCCCTTGAGGCCCAGCATGGCGCGGGCTTCGGCGGGCGATGCCACCTCCAGCGACAGCTCTTCCAGGATGCGTCGAATCTTGCGGACCTGCTCGGCGCAGTTGCGGGCCAGCTGGCCCTTGCCGAGGTAGAGGCTGTCCTCCAGCCCCACGCGCACGCTGCCGCCGAGCACCGCGCCCATGGTCAGCAGGGGCATCTGGTGCCGGCCCGCGCCAAGCACCGAGAAGCGATAGCCGTCGCGGCCGAACAGGCGATCGGCGGTGCTCTTGAGCACGACCAGGTTCTCGGGATCCGGTCCCAGCCCGCCCAGGATGCCCAGGATGCCCTGGATGAACAGCGGTCCTTCGACGAGGCCCTCGTCGACGAAATGCGCGAGGCTGTACAGATGCCCCACGTCATAGCATTCGAACTCGAAGCGCGTGCCGCACTCCTTGCCCAGCACCTGGAGGATGTGCTTGATGTCGCGGAAGGTGTTGCGGAAGATCAGGTCCTCCATGCCCTCCACATATGGCTTCTCCCAGTCGTGCTGCCACTCGCTGTACTTGCGCGCCAGCGGATGCACGGAGAAGTTCATCGAGCCCATGTTGAGCGAGCACATCTCCGGCTTCGCCTGCAGCGGATATGCCAGGCGCTCCTCCAGCGTCATCCGGGTGCTGCCGCCGGTGGTGATGTTGATCACCGCGTCCGTCGCCGCCTTGATGCGCGGCACGAACTGGTCGAACACGCGCGGATCGGCGCTCGGCCGTCCGTCGCGCGGGTCGCGCGCGTGCAGGTGCAGGATCGCGGCGCCGGCCTGCGCGGCCGCGATCGCCTGTTCGGCGATCTGATCCGGCGTGAGCGCCAGATACGGCGACATCGTCGGTGTATGGACCGAGCCGGTGACGGCACAGCTGATGATTACTTTTTCCTGGCCGTGGGCCATGCTTTTCTCCTGAGGTTCAAACAGCCAGCCACTGGGACAGCAGTCCCCGGTCGGCCTCCAGTTGCGCGGGCGTCCCCTCGAACACGATGCGGCCATGGCCCATCACGCAGACCCTGGACGACACCTTGAGTGCGATCGCCAGCTTCTGCTCGACCAGCACCACGGATACCCCCTGGCGCCGCATGTCCTCGATGCACTCGCCCACCTGCGCGACGATCTTGGGCGCCAGCCCCTCGGTCGGCTCGTCGATCAGGATCGCCAGCGGATTCCCGAGCAGCGAGCGACAGATCGTGAGCATCTGCTGTTCGCCACCCGAGAGGCTGCCGGCCTTCGTGTCGCGGCGTTCCTTGAGGCGGGGGAAGTACTCGAACATCTGCTGCACCGTCCAGCGCCGGGCTCCCGGTACCGCTGGCTGCTCGCCCATGCGGAGGTTCTCGTCCACCGTCAGGTTGGCGAAGACCTCGCGCTCCTCCGGCACGTAGGCCAGGCCGGCGCGGCAGATGGCGTGGGGCTTCGCACCGGCCAGTTCCCTGCCGTCCAGCGACACGCCGCCCGAGCTTGGCGGCACCAGGCCCATGATCGCCTTGAGCGCCGTCGAGCGCCCCGAGCCGTTGCGCCCGAGCAGGCTTACGACCTCGCCGCGCGCCACGCTGAAGCTCACGCCGCGAAGGATGTGGCTCTTGCCATAGTGGGCCTGCAGCTCATCGACTCGCAGAAGCGAAGGGGTCGTCGCGCTCATGCGGCCGCTTCCTCGCCCAGGTAGGCTTCGCGCACGCCCTGGTGGCTGCGGATCTGCTCCGGCGTACCGGTGGCGATCACCTCGCCGTAGACCAGCACGCTGATCCGGTCGGCCAGGGCAAACACCACGTCCATGTCGTGCTCGACTATCAGCAACGCACGTCCCGCCGTCACTTCGCGGATCAGTTCCATGGTGTAGTGGGTCTCCTCGCTGGACATGCCCGCCATTGGTTCGTCCAGCAGGATGACCTTGGGATCGGACGCCAGGGTCATCGCCAGTTCGAGCGAGCGCTGCTCGGAGTAGGACATCTCGCCGGCCAGCGTCCGTGCCTGGGACTGCAGCCGCACCTTCTCCAGAAGCACCTCCGTCGCGGTGCGCACGCCTGCCAGGCGGTCGATGACACGCCAGAAGGTGTACTGCCGCACATGCTGGCGCATCACGGCCAGCCGGATGTTCTCGAACACCGTGAGCCTGGGGAAGATGTTGGTGATCTGGAACGAGCGCGCGAGGCCGCGGCGGTTGATGCGCTGTGGCGTCCAGCCGGTGATGCGCTGGCCGTCGAACTCCACCTCGCCGGAAGTCGGGGCAAGGTTGCCCGACACGAGATGGAACAGGGTCGACTTGCCGGCGCCGTTGGGACCGATCAGCGCACGCCGCTCGCCGTGGCCCAGTTCGAGGTCCACGCCGCGGATGATCTCGGTGTCCCCGAAAGACTTGCGCAGCCCGCGCAGCGACAGGATGGCGTCATTCATGGCAGCGCCCTTTCAGCCAGCGTCTCGGGCGCTGTGGGAACTTCTCGCGATGCCGCCATCGCCAGAGCGCGATGACGGCGCCTCGCCACGCCCGTCATCAACGCGCCGCTTGCCAGCAAGCCAAAAGGCACGATCCACGTTGCCAGCTCGGCGGCGCCCCAGGACCGGCCAAAGAGCAACACAGGCGGCGCGCTCTCGCTCATGCGAGCCAGCGAGCGATAGTCCTGCGAGAACAGCCGCTGCAGCATCTCCACCATGAAGACCACGCCACCCGCCAGCAGGAGACCGGCAAAGACCGCGCTCAGTGCCAGGGGCAGCCCTGCACCGACACCGTGCCGGGCCACTTGCCGCGCCATCGCAGTCACGAGGCCGGTCAATCCCTCGGGCATGAACATCATCACCAGCACGAACAGTACGCCCTGGTAAAGCAGCCAGGACTGCGTGGCGTCGGACACCGCGAAGCCGAAGAAGCTCATGAGCGCGGCGCCCAGCGCCGGCCCCAGGAAGCTGCCGACGCCGCCGATGTAGCTGTTGAGCACCACCGTGGCCGACACGCCCGCATCGAAGACCACGTAGTTCGCCGACTCGTTGCCCATTACCTGCAGGCCGCCGGCGACGCCCGAGAGCATCGCAGAGAGGGCGAAGGCCGACACGCCCAGGCCGTGCACGTCGTAGCCGAGGAAGCGCAGCCGATGTTCGTTCTCGCGCAGCGCCAGCGTGAGCCGGCCAAGCGGCGTGCGCGTATGGAAGTACAGCAGCGCGAGCGACATCAGCACCCATGCGAGCGTGAGGTAGTAAACCTGCGTGGTCGAACCGAAGTTCAGGCCCCAGGCCGGCGCGCGCATTGTCGAGATGCCCGATTCGCCGCCGAACCAGCCCTTGAGCTGCGGAGCGACGGCATGCAGCAGTTCGGCAATCGCCAGCGTGATCATTGCGAAAGCCGTGCCGCTGCGCTGGGTGGCGAACCAGCCAGCCACGAGACCGAAACCGAGTCCGCCGACCGCACCGATCAGCGGCATCAGCGGCGTCGGCAGCAAGCCGGTGCCGCCGAGCGCATTCATCGCGTGCACCGTGGCGAAGGCACCGACGCCAAAGTAAGCCGCGTGGCCGAAGGAGAGCATGCCCGCGCGCCCGGCCAGCAGGCTGTAGGCGCAGGCGAACAGCGCGGCGATCAGCGCCTGGATCGAAGCGTTGAGCAGGCCGGCCGGCAGCAGTACCGGAAGCGCGCCGAGCAACACCAGAGCGACAAGCGCAAGCATCAGCGGTGTCTTCATCGTCATCACGCCTTCTCGCCCATCAAGCCCGAGGGACGCACCAGAAGCACGAGAAGCATCAGCGCGAAGGGCAGCGTCGCCGCAAGGCTCGACAGCTTGAGTGTCAGGAGGCCGCCGATGTTGCGGGCCCACTCGCCCGCCCCGACGAGTGCGAGCGCATCTGCCAGGCTGTGGTCGACGCCCACGGCCAGCGAGGTCAGCACGCCGATCAGCAGCGAAGCGAGCATCGCGCCACCCAGCGATCCGAGGCCACCTACTACCACCACGACGAACACCATCACGCCGACCTCGAGCGCCATGTTCGGGTTGGTGGTGTAGAACGCACCGGCGATGGCGCCGGCGAGGCCCGCGAGCGCGGCGCCGACGCCGAACACGCCCATGAAGACAAGCTGCACGTTGTGGCCCAGCGCCTCGACCATGCGTGGCTTGTAGATGGCCGAGCGCACCACGATGCCGACGCGCGTGCGCGTCAGCAGCAAGTAGATCCCCGCAAACATCGCGAGCGCCACCGCACCCATCAGGACGCGATACAGCGGGTACTGCTGGCTGCCGATCACGAAAGCCGCGACGTCCAGCCCTGCAGGGATGCGGTAGTCCACAGGGTAGTTGCCGAAGAACAGCTTGATCGTCTCGGCAATGATGAAGGACAGCCCGAAGGTCAGGAGCAGTTCGTGGGCGTGGCCGTAGCGGTGCACGCGGCGCAGGAACCAGCGCTCCACGGCGGCGCCCACTGCGCCCGCCAGCAGCGTGGCCAGCACCACCGCGGGCGCGAATCCCACGATGCCCTGCAGCGTGTAGGCAAAGTAGGCGCCCAGCATGTAGAACGAGGCGTGAGCGAAGTTGAGCACGCCCATCATCCCGAAGATCAGCGTGAGTCCGGCCGAGACCATGAACAGGAGCAATCCGTGGATCACGCCGTTCAGGAGGGAGAAGATGATCCAGTCCATGGCTCAGAGGTACTCGAGATTGCCGTCGACGCTGATCGCCTGGCCACTGAGGTTGCGCGCCGCGGGCGAGCAAAGAAAGAGCGCCATTGCGGCCACGTCTTCGGCGCTGACCATGCGCCGCAGGGAGATCTTCTGCAGGTACTGCTCGCGCATCTGATCGATGCCGATTCCCAATGCCGCGGCGCGCGAAGCGATGACGCCATCCATGCGCTCGCCTTCCACCACCCCGGGAAGGATCGCGTTGACACGAATCCCCTGCGGGCCCAATTCCGTGGCCAGCGATTTGGTCAGCCCCACGATGGCCCACTTGGTGGACGCGTACGGCGTGCGGAACGCATACCCGAGTCGCCCGGCCACGGAACTCATCGAGATCAGCACAGGGTTTTCGGACTGCTGGAGCAGGGGCACGGCACGCCTGGCGAAGAAGAACTGGCTGTTGAGGTTGACCGAGACCGTGCGTTCCCAGCCGCCCGCGTCGAGGCTCTCGATCGGACCTGTCGGGCCGGCAATGCCTGCGTTGTTGATCAGGACGTCCAAGCCGCCCAGGCAGCCGCGCACGTCGTCGAACACCTGATCGACGTCGGCAGCCACCGATACGTCGGCCATGCTGCCGGTGATGCCGGGTGTGTCGGTGACGAGACGATCCAGGGCCGCGCGATCGATGTCGCACACGTGGACCCGCGACCCGGCCTCGTGGAAGGCGCGTGCGATGCAAGCGCCGATGCCGCTGGCGCCGGCGGTCACCAGCACTCGCAGCTCGGGCATGGGTCGAAGCGATTCGTACAGGGGCATGAGATTCCTTCGAACTCGCGCGTCGCCACCCATGGCGCCGCGTCGTCTGCAGCAGAGTCTCTGCGCGGGGTATCTGCCGCCCTATGTGTCGGGCGCACACTTTTTGCCCCGCCTGGATGTCATCGCACCTCATGCGCGCGGCAAGCGCCTCTGTTAGCCTCGGTCGAGCCCCGCGACGCAATGGCGTCGCCGACACAAGAATTCGAGACAGCACATGCGCACCACCGAAGAGGAGACCGCCGAGCAGATCGCCTTGCAGCTGATACGCCTGCTGCACCAGGGCACATCGACGGACGAGTTCACGCAATGCATGGTCGAGGTCGAGGCGTTGCCGGCCGGCCTGCCCGGCAAGTCCAACCTCGTCGAAGCCGTGCGCATGGCGATGGCCGTGCGCAACCGGCTCGAGTTGCTGCAGCAGCGCGAGAGCGGCATGCTGGCAGTGATCGAGTCGGCACAGGAGCTCTCGAGCCGGCTCGACCTCACCAACCTGCTGGGCGCGATCGTGGCGCGCGCGCGCAAGCTGCTCGGCTCGGACCTGGCCTGGCTCTCGGTACACGATCCAGCCCGCGACGAGTTCCGCGTGCTGGTGGCGCAGGGCGCGATCTCGCCGAGGGTGTCCGACATGGTGACGCTGCGCGGCCGCGGCGTCGCGGGGATCGTGATGTCCACGCACCTGCCCTTCACCACGGCCGACTACCTGCACGACACGCGCTTCACCCACGACGCGGGACTGGACGAGATCTTCCGCGAGGACGGCATTGCCGCTTTGGTCGGCGTGCCGTTGATCTGGGAGGGCGAGGTCATCGGCCTGCTCTTCGTGGCCGATCGCTACCACCGCGTCCACACCACGCAGAGCCTCTCGATCCTCTGCACGCTGGCCACCCACGGTGCCGTGGCGCTGAAGAACGCACGCGACTTCGAGGCCGTGCACGCGGCCCTCGCCAAGGCCGATGAAACACGCGCCGAGCTGGAGCGGCACCTGCGCGGCATCCAGGCGGCGGCGGACGCGCACGAGCAGATGACCTCGCTGCTGGCGCGCGGCGCATCACTGTCCACGCTCTGCCAGTCGGTCGCGCAACTGCTCGGTGGCGGCCTGCTGGTGCTGGACGAAGCCGCGCAGGTAATCAGCCAGGGGACGGCCACGAGCTATGCGGGCCAGGGCCGGCAAGGTTACGAGCCGCATGGGCCGCACAGCGCGGAGATCGCGAACGCGCTCCGGCTGAGCCGGCAGATGGGGCGCTCCGTCCAGGCCTACGAGGAAGATGGCGAGTGCTGCCGCGTGATGCCGGTGATCGGCGGCGACGACGTGCTGGGCTCGATCGCGCTGTTCCATGAGGGGCCACTCGAAGAGGTCGCGGTGCGCACCTTCGAGCGTAGCTCCAGCGTCATCGGCATCGTGCTGCTCTCGCAGGAGCGCATGGAAGCCGCGAAGAGCCGCAATGCCTCTGCACTCCTGCGCACCCTGGTGTCGCCGCGCCAGGACGAATGGGCCGTGCTGGTCAATCGGGCCGAGCGGTTGGGGCTGGACCTGTCGCAGCCTTTGGCGCTCCTCCTGGTGGAAATGGATGGGCCCGGTGCCGGCTACGCGGCGCGACACTTCCGCGCGATGGCGTCGATGGAGCGCGCGCTGGTCGACGAGGTCGACGGCGTGCTGGTCATGGTGTGCAGCGCCCCGCGGGCTTTCGACGTGCGCCAGGAAGTCTCCGCCTGGGCGCGCCACCATTCGGGGGCGATGCATCGTGGCGTGGTGTCGCGGCCAGTGACGTCTCCGGCCGAGCTCCCCGCCCTCTACGCGACGCTCAGGCGCGCGCTGGGCGTGCTGGGGCGACTGGGCATCCAGGGCCAGGTGATCGGCCAGAACGAGCTGGCCCTTTATTCAGCGCTCTTCGAGACGCACGACCAGGCGAGCCTGTCGCAGTTCCTGGACGCGACCATCGGCCCCTTGATCGCGCAGGACCGGAAGCGCAATGCCCAACTGGCGTCCACGTTGCTGTGCTACTTCGACTGCAACCAGAATGCCAAGACCACCGCGCAGCGCCTGAACATCCACGTGAACACCGTTCGCCAGCGGCTGGCCGCCATCGAGGAACTGCTGGGGCATTGGGGGAATGCGGCGCGGGCGCTGGAGATCCACATCGCGCTGCGCCTGTGGAGCCTGGTCGCGCCGCCTTAGCTGCGCGCGAACTCCTTGCCGCCAAGATAGAGCCGGTTGAACACCGGCGAGATCACCAGTTCGTTGATGCAGACATGCGGCGGCAATTCCGCAATGAAGCGGATGGTGCGTCCCAGGTCTTCTTCCTGCAGCATGCGCGCCATGTCGTCGGCACTTGGCGCCACAGGGCGCGACTTGAGGATGGGCGTGGCCACCTCGCCGGGGCACAGGGCGGTGGCGCGTAGTCCGTGGATGCCTTCTTCGATGTTGAACGAGTGACTCAGCGCGATCATGCCGGCCTTGGTGGCGGTGTAAGCCGGGCCGGTCAGGTGCGTCAGGTGCCAGCCGACGAACGACGCGACATTGATCACCGTGCCGCGCCCGAGCTCGCGCATGCCATGGACGACCGCCAGCGTGCAGTATGTGGCGCCGCTGAGGTTGACGGCCACGACCTTGTCGAAGGTCTCGCCGTCGGTGTCACCCCAGTAACGCTTCGGGAAGTTGATGCCGGCGCTGTTGACCAGAATGCTCACGGGGCCGTGCGCGGTGCGGATGTCCTGGGCCACACGCTGCACGGATGCCTTGTCGGCCACATCCAGCGGCATCGCGCTGATGGCGCCCTCCTTCACGCCGGCGCCCCGCGCCGTGGCCAGCGCAGCGTCCAGTTTGGCCGGGTCGCGGCCCGAGATGATGACGCGGCAGCCTGCGCGCGCCAGTTCGATGGCACCTGCCAGGCCGATGCCGCTGCCGCCGCCGGTGACCCAGGCGAGCTGGCCTTCGAGAGATGAGGTCATGGATCGTTCAGCCCGGACGCTGCATCTTGCAGCTCGCCTGCGCGGGCACGGAGACCGCCTCCGCGCTGAACACCTTCACCGACTTGAAGCCCATGTCGGTGCCATCGGCCTTGTACTTCGCGTCCTTGGACACCACCGAGACCACCAGCGGCATTTGCACCTGGTGGTCGGCCGCGCGCATGCTCATCTCGCCCATCGGCGTCTTGAGCCTGGCGGATTCCAGCGCCTTCGCAAAGGCGTTCACGTCGAGCGAACCGTTGACCGGCTTGGTCCGCTTCAGCGCATCGGTCACCATCTCGAGTCCGAACACCGTCTGCGGCTCCACAAACACCGGTGCGTGGCCGATCTTGGCGGTGTAGTCGGCCACGAAGCGCTCGCCCGCCGGGCCGGCGGCTTCCGGGTTGAACGCGTGTGCCACGTAGTTGCCGATCGCCAGTTCGCCCGCGTTGCTGACATTGCCGGGCTGGTCGAGGTAGACGGTGCCGAAGCGCGCCTTGAGGCCGCTGGCCTTGGCCGCCTTCATCATCAGCAGCAGGTCGTTGGACCAGTTGCCGGTCATCACCGTCTCGGCGCCCGAGGCGCTGATCTTGGACACGTAGGGCGCGAAGTCCTGGATCTTGTTGACGTCGTGCAGCGTCTTCTCGACCACCTGGTAGCCACCGGCGGCCGCGTTGTCGACGATGGCCTGCTCCATGTCCTGGCCCCAGGAATAGTTCTGGTTGATGGCATAGACCTTGGTGCCCAGCGCATTGGTTTCCTTCATCGCCTGCACCAGGGCCTTGGCACGGATCTGCGCGTTGCCCGCGAAGCGGAAGTGATAGAAGTTGCACTTCTCACCGGTCAGCTCGAGTGCCTCGGCGCCCACGTTGATGTACACGACCTCCTTGCCGGGATTGCGCAGGTTGTGCTTGCGCACGTCTTCGGTGATCTGCCCGCCGATCGCGGAGGACGAGCCCTGGACGACGATCTGCACGCCATCGGCGATCGCCGCCTTCAGCTTCTCTGAAGCGCCTGCCGGTCCGCCCTGGTTGTCGTACTCGACGAGCTGAACGGGCTCGCCATTCCACCCCCCGGCGGCATTGAACCTGTCGATGGCATACCGCACCCCTGCGCGGTATGCCTGGCCCGACGAGGCCTGCGGGCCGGACAGGGTCTCGACCATGCCGATCTTCACCGGAGCGGCCTGGGCCGCCGCGGCAAGCAGCAGTGTGGCCGGAAGTGCGGCGCGGGCAATGTGGCGAACGACGGTCATGAACTTGTCTCCTTCGATGGTGGTGAGGGGGCCGGGTGCCCTGCGGGGCACAGCGCGGCTGCTGTCTTGCGCAGCGGAAGTCTCTGCAAAGCACGCGCTGCCCTCTATGTGCCGGGCACACACATTTGCAGGCGCCGCGATGTCATCGAGTCGCACGCGGATGCCGAGCCCTGGGAAACCCGACCTGGGGCTTTCCCGTGCTGTCCGCAAATGACTCCTGGCGTTCCGCGCACAACCTTTCGGGGCTGCACGCCGCGGCTCAACATCGCCGCCCTAGGCGCTGGGCGTGGTCGCCGACCACGGCGCCGAATCCCAAGAAGCATTGGAGACACGAGTGAAGCAACACCATCTCTTTCTGTTCGGCTGTCTGAGCGCGATCGCCCTGGCGGCGTGCGGCGGTGGCGGCAACGGCAGCATCCCCATCGGCCTCGGCGGCAGCGGCGGCGCCACCAACACGCCCACTGCGCCCCCGTCGACCACATCGCCGCCGGTCGCCGCCTCGCCCAAGACCTGCGCGGACCTGGTCGGCATGCAGATTCCCGCGTCCGCCATCGGGCTGCCCACCAGTGGCGGCAAAGTGACCGCGGCGACTGTCACCGCGGCAGCGGGCACCGGCGCCGCGGCGCTGCCCGAGTACTGCAATGTGCTCGGCAGCATCATGCCGGTGGACCCCACCGCACCCAGCATCAACTTCCGGTTGGCGCTGCCCACCGCCTGGAACAAGAAGGTGGTCATGTTCGGCGGCGGCGGCTTCGACGGCACCCTGCCCAATGTGGCCGGGAACGTGCCCGCGGGCCCGGCGGACCAGCTCACGCCGCTGGGTCGCGGCTACGCCACCTTCGCCAGCGACTCCGGCCACCAGGCCAACGCCGCCGGCTCGCTCGACGGGCAGTTCCAGCTCAACGACGAAGCCGTCCGCAATTTCGGCGGGCATGCACTCAAGAAGACGCATGACGCCGCCATCTACCTGATCCAGGCCCGGTACGCCTCGGGCGCACCGGCGAAGTCCTATTTCGCCGGCGGCTCCACGGGTGGACGCGAGGCAGTCTCCGTGGCGCAGCGCTGGCCTCAGGACTGGGACGGCGTGATCGCCTGGTACCCCGCATGGAACCAGCTTTCGGCCATGCTCGGCGGCCATCGCATGAGCCGCGCCCTGGCCCAGCCCGGCGCGTATCCGAACACGCCCAAGCGCGCCCTGCTGCTCAAGGCAGTGCTGGAAGCCTGCGACACGATGGACGGCGTGGCCGACGGCCTGGTCAGCAACCAGCAGAAATGCAATAGCACCTTCGATCCATCGGTGGCCACGGTGAATGGCGCACCGCTTCGCTGCGCGAACGGCGCCGACACCGGGGACACCTGCCTGTCCGACGCACAGATCACCGCGCTGAAGACCATCAACACCGCGACCAGCTTCAACTTCTTCCTCGCCAGCGGGTCCACCGGCTATCCCGGCTACAACGTCTTTGGCGCTGACCTCGGCATCACGAGCAATCCGTCCCCGCTTCAGCCGACCGTGACCTTCCTGAACTTCGGCACCGAGCAGCCTGCGATGCCGGTGCCCGCGGGCGCGCCCTACATCACCAAGCAGCTCGATCAGACGATCAAGTACGGCGTGACCCGCGACCTGCAGTTCGACTCTCTGTCCCTCGACCCCGAGAACCCTGGTCCGTGGGGCGCCCGGCTGAGCGAGCTGAGCACCATGCTCGACGTCAGCAGCGACCTGTCGGAGTTCGCAAAACGGGGCGGCAAGCTGCTGCTCGCGCACGGCCTGTCCGACGTTCTGGTGAGCACGCGCGCCACGGAACAGTTCTACCAGCGCCTCCAGGCGCAGTTCGGACCGACCTACGTCGACCAGTTCGCGCGCTACTACGAAGTCGCGGGCTTCGGTCATGCCGTGAGCACCGTGTTCAATGCGACCTGGGATTCCCTCACCGCGCTGGAGCAATGGTCGGAGAACGGCACGGCTCCCAAGGCGCAGGTGACCACCGATACGGCGGGGGTACCGGGTCGCAAGCGCCCGCTGTGCGACTACCCCGCGTGGCCCAAGTACAAGGGCAGCGGTGACGTCAACGCCGCCGAGTCCTTCACCTGCGCCACCTTCTGATCGGCCGAGGCTGCAACGATGTGCTCACATCGTTGCAGCCTCAAAAGTGTGACGTGACGACATAGGCGCCGTGGGGCGCCGCGTCCGAGACTGCAGTCAGGATCGATAGCCCTGGCGAGTCCGACGCATGTCACACCGGATACCGCCGCCCTGGGGGCGGCACTACCCTCCTTACCAGATCGCCGCCCTGCTCCGGCTGCTCGGTGCCCACGGCCTGCAGCCCCGCGCAGTGCTGGACGGCACGGGACTCGACGTCGCCGCGCTGGACGACGTGGCCTGTCGCACATCGGTTTTGCAGCACCTGGGCGCATGGCGCAATGCACTGGAGCTTCGCTTCGCTCCGGACCTGGCCTTCCAGCTCGGCCGCGGCCTGCATCTGCCTGACCATGGGACCTGCGGCCTGATGCTCCTATCCTGCGAATCCGTCGCAGACTATTTCCGGCTGGCGCAGAGTTATCAGGGACTGATGGCGAGCGCGCTCATCCTGGAAGCCCGCACGGAGGCGGGCAATGCGCTCTGGGTGGCGAGCGAAGGCGTGGTCCGCGACCTGCCAGAGAGCCTGCGCATGTTTCTCGTCGAGCAGCAGTTCGCCCAACTCGTCACCCAGATTCATGACCTCCTCGGTCCCGCCGTCCGCCCCACCCTGGCGCGCTTTGCCTATCCCGCGCCACCGCACCGTTCGCTCTATGCCGAGCACTTGCAGTGCCCATGCGTGTTCGGATGGCATCGCAACGAACTTCGTTTCGAAGACCCGTTGCTGTCACTGCGTCCGCGGCTCGCCAATGCCTTCACTGCCTCCGCATTGCAGACGGCCTGCGAAGGCCTGCTTGCGGAGATCGAGGACTCGCTGAGCTTCGCGGGCAAGGTCTACCAGACCCTGCGCCTGCTACCCGACCCGGGAGCCGGCATGAAGACAGTGGCCTCGACGTTCAAGATGACCGAGCGCACGCTGCGAAGGCGCCTCGCTGGCGAAGGCACGTCCTACTCGAACATTGCCGATCAGGTCCGCCACGCAATGGCGACCCAGCACCTGCAACGGCCAGGCGCCAGCGTCGAGCAGATCGCGCTCATCACGGGGTTTTCGGACTCTGCCAACTTCAGGCGCGCTTTCGTGCGCTGGACCGGCATGACGCCTGCGCAATTCCGCAGACAGCAGCAGGAGCGGCGCACGCATTCGCCGCTCCCGAGCGCGTAGGTCCCAGCCGTAGAAGCCCGCCGTGTCCCAGCATGCGCTGGGGTTCGCGCCTACCTAGCGCGCGGCGACGGCGATCGCAGTCGCATCGTCTTCGGCGGAGACACGGTCGACGGCAGCTTCGAAATCGAGTCCTGCGTACTGCTCCGCCAAGGCTGCCTGCGCATGGATCGAAGTCTGGAGGTAGTGAAGTTCGCTCTCCTGCGCCCGTTGGTCGAACTCGCTCGAACCTGGAAAGCGATGCAGGAGGTTGGTGAGATACCAGGACGTTCGCACCGCGCTCCAGACCCGTCGCAACGCCATGTCGCTGTAGCGATCCAGCAGGTTTGGCGATCCGTTGCCATAGAAGGCTGCGAGCGCGCGCGAAAGGTAGAAGACATCCGACACCGCCAGATTCAGCCCCTTGGCGCCGGTCGGCGGCACGATATGCGCCGCATCTCCCGCGAGGAACATGCGGCCATGGCGCATCGGTTCCGCGACAAAGCTGCGCAACGGCGCGATCGACTTCTCGATCGAAGGTCCGGTCACGATGGCATCGGCCAGTTCGCGCGGATAGCGCTGCTTCAGTTCGTCCCAGAAGCGCTCGTCGGACCAGTCGTCGATATGTGTGTCGAGCGGGACTTGCAGGTAGTAGCGGCTCAATTGCGGGCTGCGCATGGATGCGAGCGCAAAGCCGCGCGGATGGTTCGCATAGACGATGTCCGGCAGCGGCGGTGTCTCCGAGAGCACGCCGAGCCATCCAAACGGATAGACCTTTTCGAACTCGCGCAGCACGCTGGGCGGGATCGCTTTGCGCGACACGCCGTGGAAGCCGTCGCAGCCAGCGATGAAATCGCAATCGAGCCGGACCTCCTCTCCACGACGCCTAAACATGACTCGGGGCCGCTTCGTGTCGATATCCACCAGCCGCACGTCTTCCGCCTCTGTGAGCACGACGCCGCCCCGGCGGTCGCATGCTGCGAACAGATCTTCCTGGATGCTAGTCTGGCCATAGGCCATGAACCGCTTGCCGACGTGTCTGCGGACATCGATGAAGAAACCCTCCTTGCCCGACCAGACGATCTTCATTCCATCGTGCGGGTGTCCTTCCCGGTCCATCCGCTCGCCCAGTCCATTCGACCGTAGAACGTCGACTGTCGTCTGCTCCAGCACACCTGCGCGAATGCGCGACAGCACATGCTCCCGACTGCGCTGCTCGATCACGACGCTTTCGATGCCGCGCTGATGCAGCATCTCCGACAGGAGCATGCCGGCAGGCCCCGCTCCGATGATGGCCACTTGTGTCTTCATTCGATTCGCCCTCGTATTCGTCCTCGTCATTGCCCGGATGGGCATCCAGTCGTAGCCGATGCTAGGAGAGGTGGGCGATCGACGGAAGTGAACCAGAGCCTATTCCGATAGACTTTTCCGATCACTTGGGAGCAGCGGATGACGCTTCAACAACTGAAAGCCTTTCTTGCCATCGTCGAATTCGGAAGCTTCCGACGCGCAGCACGCGAACTGGGGTTGTCGCAGGCAGGGCTGACCAACAGCATCCAGGCGCTCGAAGCAGACCTTGGCGTCTCGCTGCTGAGCCGCACGGCTCAAGGCGTGACGCCGACCGACGACGGCGAGCGGCTGCTTGCCAGAGCGCAGCTCATCGATCGCGAGGCGGCCCTCGCCGTCGAAGAGGCCCGGCGTTCGAGAGGCGATCCCGCAGGCTCCCTCCATGTGGGCGTCGGGCCGACACCCACGGCCGCGCTGCTGCCGCTCGTCGTTCCCGATTTCCACAAGCGCTTTCCCTTGGTCAAGCTCAAGCTCGTAAGTGGCTTCTATGACCAGCTACTGCCCGCATTGCAACGCGGACTCATTGAGTTGGCGGTGACCGCGTTGCCTGACGAAGGCGCCACGCCGGGACTCAAATCGAAGGCGTTGTTCAAGAGCGACCTCGCGGTCGTGTCCCGCATAGGCCACCCTTGCGTCGCTGCCCGCTCGGTGCGGCAACTGGTCGATAGCGAGTGGATCCTTCTGGGCACGCCGGGCGGTCCCGGCGGCACGATCACCCGGCTCTTCGAGGAGCAGGGCCTCCCGCCCCCGCGCATCGCCGCGAGCTGCGAGTCGTTCAACCAACTGGCGGCGCTCATCGGCGGCACCGACTGGCTGGCCATGGTGCCGGCCTTGCTCATCGATCGCG
Organism: Variovorax sp.; assembly: GCA_017744935.1. GTDB lineage: Bacteria > Pseudomonadota > Gammaproteobacteria > Burkholderiales > Burkholderiaceae_C > Variovorax. The sequence goes on along the minus strand of JAGIAI010000054.1, from coordinate 7,971 downwards.
GGCTGCTGGGTACGCAATTGACCAGGATCGCCATCAAGGAACGGCCTCCGCGCTTCGACAACTGCATCGTCTATCGCAGTGAGCCGCCGCTGACCGAGCCTGCCATGGTGTTTGCGGCCATGTGTGAATCGGGCGCGCGAATCGTCACGCGCATGCGTCCCTCGATTTGAATAAAGACTGCAACAGCGTCCGCCGTTCATGGTGGGCCCGAACGTTCGAAGTTTTCGAACATGTTCGTCGCGAAGGCGGCACGTCAAAAGTCTCTCCGAAGCCGACCATTCATCCACGGTCATTTCACCGGAACTCACTGGAGAACATCATGGAACGCTTTCAGGACAAGACAGTCCTCGTTACCGGCGGCACGAGCGGCATTGGCCTGGCTGCAGCCAAGGCCTTCGTCAAGGAAGGTGCGCGCGTCGTCGTTACCGGGCGTGACGAGGCTGCGCTAGAAAACGCACGAGCCGCACTTGGGTCCAACGCGATCGCGGTGCGCAACGACGCTGGCGCGCCCGGCGCGGCGAGGGAGCTCGCAGCCGCGATCGCCGACCGCGGGTTGAAACTCGACGCGGCTTTCCTCAACGCCGGCGCGGCCAAGTTTGCGGGTCTCGCAGACGTGACGGAAGCGTTCTGGGACGACACCTTCAACACCAACGTCAAGGGCGTCTTCTTCCAGATCCAGGCGATCGCACCGCTGCTCGCGCAGGGCGCGTCCATCGTGATCAACGGATCGATCAACGCCCACATCGGCATGCCGAACACGGCGGTCTATGCAGCCAGCAAGGCGGCGGTCATCTCCCTTGCCAAGACCCTTTCGGCCGAACTGCTGCCGTCGGGCGCACGGGTGAATGTCGTGAGTCCCGGGCCAGTCCATACACCGCTTTACGGCAAGCTGGGCCTGGACGCAGCCACGCTGGAGGCGACCGCTGCGCAGATCCAGGCTCAGATTCCGCTTGGCCGATTCGGTACGCCCGAAGAACTCGCATCGACGGTGTTGCACCTGTCAGCGCCGGAGTCGGCGTTCATCGTCGGGACCGAAGTCATCGTCGATGGCGGCATGAGCCAACTCTGAAACGACCTCAGACCGGCGGCGGATGCGCTCCCCGTAGACACTCCGCTGGTGAGGCCTCCGCAACAGCCAGTTGAGTGCAATCTGCGGCACCGTTCTTATCCGTTTCCTTCGCAATGTCGTCGAGCACGTCGTGCCACGGCCGCGACTACACGAGTGATGTGAGCGGATCGATCCAACGGCGCGCCTTTCTCGATAGAAAGGCAAGACGTGACGGAAGACCATCGGCGCCGATTCCACTTCGAGGTCACTCATGAAATTCTCGATCGCCGCGCTCCTATCGGTTCTGATCTGCACAGTCTCTGCATCAGTTCAGGCAAGCCCCAACAGTCAATCCCCCGCCATAGCGAATCACATCGCAGACGTCAACGGCATCGAGCTGCACTATCTCGAAGCAGGACAAGGGCCCGACACGCCGGTCGTTCTTCTGCATGGCTACGCAGAGACCAGCCATATGTGGCAGCCGCTGATACCACGCCTCGCCGCGACACGTACGGTCATAGCGCCCGACCTGCGCGGCGCGGGCGGTTCCTCGCGACCCGTTTCGGGCTATGACAAGAAGACACTGGCGCAGGACATCCATGCACTGGTGGCTTCGCTGGGCTTCAGGCGCGTCAAGGTCGTGGGCCATGACATCGGCCTGATGGTCGCCTATGCCTACGCGGCGCAGTACCCGGACGAGGTCGAAAGCATCGTGTTGATGGATGCCTTTCTGCCCGGCGTGGGCGACTGGCAGAAAGTATGGCTGCTGCGCGACAAGTGGCATTTCAACTTCTACGGCGAGACGCCGGAGAAGCTGGTCAAGGGCCGTGAGCGCATCTACCTCGAACACTTCTGGAACGATTTCGCGGCAGACCCAAGACACTCGGTCTCCGAAGCCGATCGCCGGTACTACGCAAAGCAATACGCGCAGCCCGGCGCGATGGGTGCGACCTTCAAGTACTTCCAGGCCTTCGAACAGGATGCGCAGGATTTCGCCGAGTTCGCGAAGACGCCTCTACCGATGCCGATGCTCGTCCTTGGCGGCGAGAAGGCGTCGGGCCAGTTTCTGATCACTCAGGCACGGCTCGTCGCGACGCACGTCGAAGGCGTTGTCGTTCCGGGCTCCGGGCATTGGCTGATGGAAGAGGCGCCGCGACCAACGATGGATGCGCTGACACGCTTCCTGAACAGCAGCGCGCCATGAGCAAGCAGGTGGATTGCACGCAAGCACCGCCTCAGCGGCGCTTGCGGCGATAGGCCCGTGGTGTGTCTCCGGTCATCTCTGCGAAGGTGCGCGTGAAGTGGCTCTGGTCGGAGAATCCGACTTCGAGCGCGATCTCGGCCAGCGGGAGATCCGTGCGCTCGATCAGCTTCGCTGCGGCCTCCACGCGGCGCGACCGCACGTAGCGGGCAGGCGGAACGCCGACGCTCTGCTTGAACGCGCGTGCGAAATGCGTCGCCGATAGACCCGTGAGCGCGGACATCGTCGAAAGGTCGATCTTCTCGGCCAACCGAGTCTCGACATGCTCGCGCACCCGACGCAATGCGCGCGGGGTGAGGCCACCCCGAGACAACTCACGCATCGGCGCCGCAGCCGGCACCGAAGCGACCTGCAGCACCAAGCTCACCTTGCCTGACGAGATGCCTGCGTAGAGCGCTGCGGCTTCGCGCGCCAGGGGCGCTTCCCTCACCACCGGCCCGAACACCAGATGGATGCCCGCCACGCCGAATTTTGCCTGTCGCCGGAAATCATCTTCGTGCCATACGCGAACTTCAAACTGCGGCCCGTCTCCGGGGTCAGGGGCAAGCATCGAATTGTCGGGAACCAGTCTCATCGCATCCATGACGACCTCCATTGTTGAACGGCTTGCATTGCCTGGGAGCAAGGCTATCGCCGGCCGATCGTCAGGTGGGGCCTCTGGCACGCACACAACAGGCTACTTCGCGAGCTGGCAGTTCAAGCACAAACGCGCGGGCGCTTCAGGCGAAAAATCACACCCGCCGCGGCATGCGGCCCAACTTGCAAGGAGCTTCGATCATGGGCATTACGGGCGACTACTTCGACACGTTGCAACTTCACGCGGCACGACTCAGCATGGTCGCCGCCGTCACCATCGCAGGCGTGATGGCGGCGACATGGACCCCACAGGCGGGCGCTGCGCCCGACTCGGTACAGCCGAACCAGTCACCCAAGGATCTCGTCGATGCGCTGCACGCCGCCTTCGGCGAACACCATGCCCGCGCCGTCCACGCAAAAGGCGTCATCCTCGAAGGCACCTTCATGGCGGACCCGGGCGCCAAGGCGCTGTCCAAGGCGCCGATCTTCGCGAGCGGCCGGTTGCCGGTCACGGTGCGCTTCTCAAATTTCACGGGCATCCCCGACATCCCCGACAACATTCCTGAAGCAAATCCGCGCGGCTTTGCGGTCAAGATCAAGTCGTCGGATGGCGAAGCCTTCGACGTCGTCACCCACAGCTTCAACGGCTTTCCGACATCGAACAGCGACGAGTTCGCTGCCCTGCTGCGCAGCGTTGGCGCCAGCGGCCCGGATGCTGAGCATCCAACCCCGGTCGAACGCTTCCTGTCCACGCATCCGATAGCGAAGACCTTTCTGACGACCCAGAAGCCGCCGCCGATGTCATACGCCACCGCTGCGTATTTCGGAGTGAACTCGCTCAAGTTCACGAATAACGGCGGCAAGGCGATCTACGTTCGCTATCGCTTTGTTCCGCATGCTGGCGAGCACTATCTGTCGCCGGAGGAAGCGAAGGCCAACGGGCCGGAATACCTGCAGAAGGAACTTCCTCAGCGCATTGCCAAAGGCCCGCTCGTCTTCGACTGGTATGCACAAATTGCCGCCCCGGGCGACAAGATCGACGATCCGTCGATTGCGTGGCCCGAAAGGCGCAGGCTCGCGAAGCTGGGCACGCTGACGATCACCACCGTGGCCGATGACGCCGAGACCAAGGACAAGCACACGCTTTTCCTGCCGGGCACTCCGCATTCCGGCATCGAGGCCGCGGACCCCATGCTGACGCTGCGCACCACGGCCTACCCCATCTCCTTCGGTGCAAGGCAGTAGCGCCTAGAAGCGGGCCAGGAATGAGCGATTCTGACAAGCCGGAGCTTGTGCGGTGGTCGACCGACGCCGTGCCTGCGGCACAGCGATTCGAGTACTTTTCCGCCGCACTGTCGGCCGCCCTGATTCCGATGCAGGCGGCCTGCGACACCCCCTTGCTGCTGCGCACCAACATCGAATCGATCGCGCTCGATGGCCTCACGCTCGTCAGACAGGTGGGCACACCGCATCGATCGTTCCGCCGCGCCTCGGATCTCAGGCGGGACCAGGCTCATACCTATCACCTGATCGTCAACCTCGCGTCGGAATGGACGATCGAGCACAGGGCGCGCCTGCGACTGCGTCCCGGTGATGCCGTGCTGACCGACTCCCGATACGGCCACGAGATCGATATCCGGCGCAACTTCGATGTCATTCATGCCAAGCTTGAAGAAGACTGGGTGCACCGCTGGCTACCCAACCCTAGCGTGCTCGTGGGACGCGTCATTCCGCGGGACGCCGGATGGGGTCGTGCCCTGGCAAGCTACGCCGCAGCGCTGTCGCCGCAATGGGTCGCGGATGCGTCGATCGCACCGCGATTTGTGCCGGATCAACTTGGCGCTCTGTTGGCACTCGTTGCTGGACAGATCAGTGGCACTGCAAGCAAGTTCACGAACCGCTGAGGCACCATCGCGTCAGGAGGAATCCAGAACCCGACGAGCCCGATTCGTGAAGGTGAAGCGTCCGCGAGCCTTAGCGCCGATTTCGGAGCTGGCCGGGATTGAGCCCGAAGCGGCTGCGCATCGTTTTCGAAAAATGCGAAGGGTTGCAAAAGCCTGCGCGGCGTCCCACCTGTTCGAGCGTCAACCGATCCATCGCGGGCGACTCAAGCATCCGCAATGCGGTGTCGCAGCGGGCCGCAACCAGGATGCCGCCGAGCGTCTCGCCGTGTGCCGCCAGCGCACGATGGAGAGTTCGTACCGAGATGTTCAGCGAAGCCGCAAGCTGCTCGGCATCGAGCTCCAATTCGGTACAACGCTGCGCCACGCAATCGTGGATGCGCTCGCGCAGCCCGGCTCTCGAGGAAGGTGCCAGCGGATTCGTTCCGCCAAGCTCATGCGCGGTGAGGGCCAGAAGCGACCCGACCTGATCGGCCAGGATCTTGCCGGGCAGAGGGGATGTCAACGCCAGCTCCGGAGAAAGCTCGCTTACGAAGGCCACCAGGGCGCGAGCCCAGGTCGAATCACGCGGCAGTGCCCGGCCCAGCAAGAGGTCAGGATTCGGAACCCATGTGCGAAGCCACTCTGGACTCAGCTTGACGTGGGTGTGCGCATGGTTCTCGCCCAACACGAATCGATGGCCGTAGCGGGAGTCGACGAGCACCGCATCGCCTGCCGACAGGCGAATTCCGCCGCGATGCTCCAGATCGCAGGACGCGCCCCGATTCACGATCAGGTGGTAGCTGTGCTCGCCGCTTTGAGCGATTTCCGAATGCGCACGCACTGCCGTGTGCTCGCTGCCACCTGTCTGCAGGATGGCGACCGCCCCGAGTTCCGCCATCCTGACGTGCGCTCGAAAGGGCCCGCTGGTCGCCCGACGTACGGACATCGGCGTGAGCGAGGAAGAGACCGCATCGGCAAAGTAGTCCAGCCGCAACGCTGCGCCCACCTCGTCGGTCGACCAGGATCGGATTCCGGGAAGGGAGGGGTCCATTTCGCGCCTGATGTTAGGGGAATTGATCCGAAGTCGCACTTCAAATTTTCGAGAGAGATCAGATCAGTCAAATGACGGTGCATTCCTCATAGAAGGATTGGGCCAACTGGTTGACCATGCGTCTCGACTCCCGTCAGAGGTGACTCATGCAGAATTCCGCCCGCGTCGCTTTTCTTGTCTACCTACCGGTCAAACCCCAGGCGCGAGAGCGCATGCGCCAAATGATGTTCGAAGTGCTTGAGGCCATGTCCTCGGAGCCGGACTTCATCAACACTTGGGCGCACGAGGATCTCGATGACCCCGACCTCATCGTCAACTACGAGACCTGGGCGTGCACGCGCGAGGAATTCCTGGCACGCCATCTCGCCAAGCCCTATCGGCAGTCGTTGGAGGCCGCGCTGCCGGAGTTGCTCTCGGGACCGCGGCGCCTGGTCTTCCTGAAACCGCTTCGGGGATTTGCACCGCAAGGGCAGCGTTGACGGGCCCTACGAATCGAACTGCATCACGAAGCTGAAAGAGCCTTGCGACGTGATGCGGATTTCCACCCCTTCGTCGACCGACTGCACGATGAGGCCATTCGAGGATTCTGCGAGACCTGCGTGACCTCGTGCCACCGCCACCCCGTCGCGGCTCAGCACCCATGGACCCCGGGTCGACAACCTGCCGACAACAACGCATGGCTCAGACTGCCTCGTCGCCACGCGCCGCAATGTGAACCGGAGCTGTCGTCCATTCGCGTCGAACCGTGCCTGCAGGACATCGATGGCGTCGTCGACACGCGTCAGCGCCGGTTGAGCGCGGTGCGCAGCGTCCCAGGGCTCGTTGTAGAGACGACTGAGTCCATCGGGCACGTTGAGGGACGCATAGGCCAGCAGCACATTGCCGGCCATTGGCTCCACCAACGTGCGATTGCCTTCGTCGTCCTCAGGCGTGTCGTTGCGCGGAAAGTAAAGACCGCTGTCGCGCCAGGTCGGCTGCATGTACCGGTCGGCATGTGTCAGCAGGCCCGCGAGCGTGTCCGCGTCGCCCATCTCCGAAGCCCATGTGGCAGCCCATCCGAAGTCCGAGTCGTCGTTGACGATCTTCTGTCCCATGACTTCGGGTCGCGTGGACGAGCGCACGGACAACGCGCCATCGCTCCCGGGCAACAGCCAATCGCGCATCTGGGCGGGATAGTGCTCATGCACGAACTCGCGGTTCCACATGTTCATCAGCGTGCCGCACCACGCATCGACCCACACCGCCTTGCCCAGGTTGGGCCGCACGGTCTTCGTATCCTGCGACAACATGATGTGGAAGTGTCCGTTGTCGCCGACATGGCCGAACTGCGCCCAAGCCTGCTGGTAAGCCGCGGTCACCTCGGCCGCCATCGAACCGCCCGTGACGAGGTCGTGCATGCGAAAACCAAGGATCGCCGGCTGATTGCAGATCTGGAATACGCAGTTGGGTTCACAGGCCACACCCAGGTAGCCGCTCTCGACCATCTGCCAATAGATGTGCTCGTTGAGGCTCTTCTCGTCGTACTCGAAGCGCCGCTCCCCACCACCCCAGAAGTAGGACCAGTACTTGAACGTCAGCGCACCCGGCGCGGCATAGCGGTCATCGTCGAAGAGGTAGTGGTAGAGCAGCGCCATCGACTGCACGTACGCGCTGTACATGATGTTGTCGCGGCCGACCGGATTCCAGTCTTCGCTGTAGTTGTCCGAGAGATGCGCATTGAAGATACTGCCGCCGCGTCCGACGCGTGCCCAGTACATCCAGACCTCGGGCAACAGCATCTTTTCGATCAGACGCTCGAACACCGGCTTGAAAACGCCGGGCGCCGCAGGCAGCCGATGCCTGTGAGCAAGAGCCAGCGCATAGGCCATGTAGGCAAGCTGGAACCGGTAACCGCCGAAGTCATCCTGGCCGGTGCCGCGTCCTTGCATGAAGGACCAATCGTTCACAGGCTGTCGCGACAGATTGGCGAAATGCCTCAGATGGCCCGCCTGGCGGTCGGTGAGCGTTTCTGGAATGGCGAGCGGATTCATCGTCTGTCTCCTTATATCTTTCGATTGATTCAAACTTCAGCGTGCAGGCGGGTTGGTGAACTGCATGCCGATCCGGTTGGCTGGCCGCGGGGCAGCTTGCGTCTCCTTCGAGTGAACAAGCT
>JAGIAI010000053.1 GCA_017744935.1 Variovorax sp. | reverse complement strand
CTTGGGGGACTCGAACGCGGCCTTGCTGCCGGCGCCGGGCGAGAGGGATTCGAGCGTGTCCGCGAGTGCCGCGAGCAGCTCCTGTTTGACCAATAGCATCGCGGGATTTTACGAGGGGCAGGAATACGATCTGTGACGATCGTCATCCAAGAGTCAACATGGGCCGTTAGGGTGGTCAGCCCCGGCGGCGGGGGACAACCTGTCGCAACCCAACTTCAAGGATTCCTCCATCATGAAAAAACTCCTTTCCCTGTTGGCTCTGGGTGCCACCCTCTCCTTCGGCGTCGCGCACGCACAGACCTGCGATGCCCAGGCCGCCGACAAGAAGCTCAACGGCGCCGCCAAGACCAGTTTCGTCAAGAAGTGCGAGAAGGACGCCAAGGCGGCCATGTCGGCTACCTGTGCCACCAAGGCGATCGACAAGAACGGCAAGCCGCTGGCGGGCGCAGCCAAGAACAGCTTCATGAAGAAGTGCGAGGCGGACGCGAAGGGCTGAACTACTTCAGCACGCCAAACAGATTGTTGTAGTCGTCGGTCCAGGCCTGAAGGCCTGGAATCGGCGCGATGTCCGAGCTCGCGCGACGGATGGGTTCACGCTTGAGCACCTCCGGGTCTTGCGCGACCAGCACCCAGTCGGTGTTGCGCAGCCCCGGATCGGTCGGCTCATCGTGCACATAGGCAACGTGCAGGCCCTTGGCCAGCGCAATCTTCTCAACCACCGGCGCCAGCGCAAGGAAGCGGTTGGTCACATGGAAGGCGACGACGCCGTCACGCTTCATGTGCTTCCAGTAAATGTCCATGGCCTCGCAGGTGATCAGGTGGACCGGCACCGAATCGCCTGAGAAGGCATCCACCGCGAGCACGTCGAACCCCTTCGGGCTTTCACGCTCCAGCGCGAGCCGCGCGTCGCCGAGCACGCGCTCGATGCGGGCGCGGCTGTCGGCGAGGAAGCTGAATTCGCTGTCGGCCAGCGTGAACACCTCCGGATTGATCTCGTAGACGCGGTAGACGTCGCCGGTGCGGCCATAGGCAGCGAGCGTGCCAGCGCCCAGGCCTATCAGGCCGACCCGGCGGCCTTTCGCGGGGGCCGATTCGATCGCCAGCCCGATGCCGGAGGAGCGGCCGTAGTAGGTGGTCGGCTCGTGGCGACGCGCAGCCGCGAGGTACTGCTCGCCGTGCTTGACCGAGCCGTGGTACATCTGCCGGACCTTCTCCTTCGCATCGCCGCGCAGCGTGTCGAGCGTCAGCAGCGTCCCGTAGAAGTTGCGCTGCATGCGCCGGGCCCCTGACGCATCGCCCGCTACCTGCAGTGCCAGGAACCACGCGCAAGCGGCGGCCAGGCCGAGCGAGGCCACCATGCCGACGCGACGCTGCCGCCAAAGCACCGCGGCGATCAGGGCGCACAAGGTGAGTCCCACGCCGAGTTCGTAGTAGGCGGGCAGCACGTGCGGCGCGACCAGTCCGACGCTCACGCCGCCGAGCGCGCCCCCCAGCGACAGCATCAGGTAGAAGCGCGTGAGATAGGCCCCGCCCGGCCGCAGCCGCGCCATCTCCCCATGGAGGAACATGCACAGCGCGAACAGCCCCACGACGTAGATCGGCAGCGCAGTCCGCAGGTTGGTGCCCAGGTTGTCCTGCAACCCGAAGGCGCACAGCGCGAGCATCCCGGCGGCAAGCGGCACGAAGACTGCGCGGCGGTACCAGCGGTCGCTCTCGAAGGTCAGCACGAAGGTCAGCAGATACACCGACAGCGGCAGCACCCACAGGAACGGAATCGCCGCGACGTTCTGGGTCAGGTGGTTGGTGATCGCGAGCAGCAGCCATGATCCGAGCGCCGGCAGCGCGAGCCACATCAGGTAATCGCCCACCGCAGGCCTGGCCGATGGCGCAATCGAAGCCGTGGGCGTACCGGATGCCGCGACCGGCGCCGACGCAGGCCAGCGCCGCGAGACGAGCACCGCCGTGCCGGCGCACAGCAGCACGAAAGCGGCATAGCCCGCCGACCAGCCCCACGCCTGCTGCACCAGCGAACTGTGCGGTTCGATCAGCACCGGATAGGCCAGCAACGATGCGAGCGAAGCGAAGTTCGACAGCGAGAAATACCGGTAGACCTGCGCGCCCCACGGCGTCCGCGCCACCCACGACTGCACCAACGGACCGGTGGTCGAAAGGAGGAAGTACGGCAGTCCGATCGTGCCAAGCAGCAGCCCGAGGATCCATAGCGTCGGATCCTCCGTGCCGTCCGGCTTCCAGCGCGCACTCGTCACGATGGGCAGAAATGCAAGGCTCGCCAGCAACAGCCCGACGTGCACCCGCGCCTGCATGCGGGACGCCAGGCGCCGCGTGACCCAGTCCGAATACGCGTAGCCCGCCAGCAGCACGACCTGGAAGAACACCATGCAGATCGACCACACCGCGGCCGATCCGCCGAACCACGGCAGGATCTGCTTGGCGATCAGCGGCTGGACGAGAAAGAGCAGGAAGGCGCTGGTGAAGATGGTGCCGGCGAACAGCGCCCTGGAGGTCGCCGGCGACATCGCGCTAGCCCCTCGCCCCGAAGCCGCGCGCGAGGAAGACCGCGGCCAGTGGGATCAACGCGATGATGTGCGCCTGCACCATCACCTGCTTGCGTGTCTTGCGCACGTCGGCCTCGGCCGGCAGCGCGCCGCTAGAACGCAGCGCCTTGCGCCAGCGCGAGTAGGTCATCGTCGGCCGGATCGACAGCAGGCCGACGATGATGAAAAGGGTCAGCTTCAGGTGCAGCAGCGGATTGGTCCAGTACCACGCCGTCCCCTTCATGCCCCACCAGGTGCGCGCGACACCGGTCGCGAGCACGGCGATTGCAGCGATGCCGTAGACCATGTCGACCCGCGAAAGCCGCTCGACCACCGCCGCATTCATCCACTCGACCCGGCACAGCGCCGCCTCGCTGGAGATGAAGACGACCATCGTCAGGATGGCCAGGATATGCAGGTAGGCAAGGATGGCTTCGAGCGTCATCGGTGGGATTCCTCGGTTGTCGACGGCCGAGCGATTGTGCCGCCCCAGAACTCCGGACGGGCATAGTGAGCCTTCAGAAAATCGAGCCAGAGCCGAACTCGAAGCGGCAGGTGCTTGCGCTGCGGGAAGACCGCGTAGATGCCGTTCGGCGGTGCCGCGAAGTCGTCGAGCAGCGGCACCAGCAGGCCGGCGTCGATCTCGGCTTCGACCTCCCAGGTGCTGCGCCATGCGATGCCATGGCCGGCGAGGCACCAGTCGTGCAGCACCTGTCCGTCCGAGCAATCAAGCGGTCCCGAGGGCTTGAGATGGATGACCTCGTGCTCGCCACCGCCAGTCGGGACGCGAAACGCCCATCCGCGCGTCTGCGAGGCATCGCTCGACAGCGTCAGGCAGTCGAAGCGCACCAATTCGGACGGGTGCTTCGGCGCGCCATGGCGGCGTACGAACTCCGGCGTCGCGACACAACGACGCCGGTTGTCGGCGAGGCGAACGCTCACAAGCGATGAATCCGGCAGGTCCCCGACGCGCACTGCGCAATCGAAGTTCTCGCCGGCCACATCGATGACACGGTCGCTCAGGTTGAGAGAGATGGTCACTTCCGGATGCAGCTCGTGGAAGCGCGGCACCAGCGGCGCGACATGCCGGCGGCCGAAACCGGCTGGCGCGGTCACACGCAGATGGCCGCTGGCCTTGACGCCGCCGGCGCTCACGCTCGCCTCGGCGTTGGCAAGCTCGGTCAGCAGCCGCTGGCAATCCTCCAGGAACGCGCTGCCTTCGTGCGTGAGCGTGATGCGCCGCGTCGTGCGCACCAGGAGCTTGACGCCAAGCCGCTCCTCGAGCCCATCGATACGCCGCCCGACGATGGCCGGCGCGACGCCCTCCGCCTTGGCCGCCGCGGTAAGGCTGCCGCGCGTGGCGATCGAGACGAAGGATTCGAGTTGCTTGAGTCTGTCCATGGCGGCGCCAATGATGCCTGCTGCCGCCAGGATTGCACCGGAGGCGCGATCGGCCTAGAAAGGAAGACTTCCGAAACCGCCGGAGCACGCCATGAACCCACTTTCCGCAAGCAGCGTCACGTGCATGTTGCCCGTGAAGGATCTGGACCGCGCGCGCAGGTTCTACGAAGACGCGCTGGGCCTGGAGCCGCTCGGCGCCAAGCCGGACGGCAAGTTCATCTATCGCTGCGGCGGCACCGAGCTGGCGCTATTTCCGAAGCCGGAAGGGACGAAGGCGGAGCACACGGCGGTGAGCTTCCGCGTCGATCACATCTCGGAATCGGTGGCCGCGCTCGAAAAGCGGGGCGTGCGCTTTGCCGACTATGACTTGCCGGGCCTCAAGACGGTCGAGCACGTCTGCGTGCTCGGGTCAGAAAAGGCCGCGTGGTTCGAAGACCCGGAAGGCAACATCCTCTGCCTCCACGAGGACATCGCCTGAAGGCGCGGTCGATCACTCGCTTCGGGTAACGGCGCGCGACTTCAGCTCGCCGATCTGCGTATCGCTGTAGCCGACTTCGCGCAGCAGCTCGTCCGTGTGTTCGCCAATCAGGGGTGGCTGCTGGTGAATGCCCAACCGCTCGCCGCCGATGGTGAACGGCATCAGCGGCACCTTCGATTCGCTGCCGTCATTCATGCGCACCGGCGCGAGGCCGCCCGTGGCGTTGAGGTGCGGATCGTCGAACAGGTCCTGCGGCTTCGTGATGGGCGCGAAGGGCAGTTCGTTCTGTTCAAACACCGCGCTGAGTTCTGCCGCGCTGCGATCCGCGAGTTGCGAGCGCAGGATCGGCATCATCCATTCGCGCGCGCGGACGCGGTCGTTGTTGGTCTTCAGGCGCGGGTCGGCAAACATCTCGTCGAGCCCGAAGGCCTTGCAGAAGATGGCCCACTGCTTGTCGCTGACCACCGCGAGGAAGATCTGCTCGCCATCCTTGACGGTGAAGACGTCGTAGATGCCCCAGGCCGAGATGCGGCTGGGCATCGGGTCGGCCGCCTTGCCGGTGGCGGCGAACTGCATCATGTGCTGCGCGACGAGGAAGATGTTGTTCTCGAACAGCGCCGACTGCACCTCGCAGCCCTTGCCAGTCTGCTCGCGCTGGCGCAGTGCCGCCATCGCCCCGATGGCACCGAACATGCCGCCCATGATGTCGTTGACGCTGGTGCCGGCGCGCAAAGGGTCGCCCACGCGGCCGGTCATGTAGGCGAGGCCGCCCATCATCTGCACGACTTCGTCGAGCGCGGTGCGGTGGTCGTAGGGCCCTGGCAGGAAGCCCTTGTGGCTCACATAGATGAGGCGCGGATTGAGCTTCTTCAGGCTTTCGTAGTCGAGCCCCAGCTTCTTCATCGTGCCGGGCTTGAAGTTCTCGCTCACGATGTCGGCGGTTGCGATGAGGCGCAGCGCAGCCTCCACGCCCTCGGGCTGCTTGAGGTCGAGCGCGATGCTCTTCTTGTTGCGATTGAAGGTCGGGAAGAAGCCCGCGCCCGAGCCGAGCAGGCGACGGGTGCTGTCGCCTTCGATCGGCTCGACCTTGATGACCTCGGCGCCGAGATCTCCCAGCAGCATGCCGCAGGTCGGCCCCATCACCATATGAGTGAACTCGACGACGCGGATGCCCGCGTACGGCAGCAGGGGATCGGTGGCGGACTCAGACATGAACGGTTCCTTGCGTGAAGCCCTTGGGCAGGCCGGCCTCGGGCGTCATGCCGTAAACCGGTTCGCCCGGCAGGCCGGCGATGAGCGGCGCACGCGCCGCGATAAGTTTCTGGATGTCGATGCCGGTGCGCACGCCCATGGCTTCGAACATGAAGACGAGGTCTTCGGTGACCACGTTGCCGGAGGCGCCCGGCGCATAGGGGCAGCCGCCGAGCCCGCCAAGCGATGCGTCGAAGGTGCGAACACCCTCTTCGTACGCCGCGAGGCAGTTCGCGAGGCCGAGGCCGCGCGTGTTGTGCATGTGCGCTGCGCCGGCTTTGTCGCCGATCTCGGCACGCAGACGGCGGAACAAACGGCGCACCTGCGCCGGGTTGGCATAGCCCACGGTGTCCGAAAGCCCCGACTCGTCGGCTCCGGCGGCGACGCATTGCGCCGCGAGCCGGATGACCTCGTCTTCCGGCACATCACCCTGCAAAGTGCAGCCGAATGCGGTGGAAATGCCGGCCTCGAGCTTGACCTGCGGCGCGATCTCCCGACGCAGGTCCGAGATGGCGCGGACCTCCTCGACCATTTCCTCACGCGTCTTGCGCACATTGGCGAGCGAATGCGCCGCGCTGGCGGACACCGGCATCGTCAGCTTGTGCACGCCCGCCGCAAGCGCCGCCTCGGCGCCCCTGCGATTGGGCACGAGTGCCATCACGGTCAGGCCGGGCAGCGTGACGGCATGGCGGACGACTTCGGCAGCATCGGCCATCTGCGGCAGAAGGCGCGCGGGTACGAACGAGGCCACTTCGATCTCGCGCACGCCGGCGGCATAGAGCGCGTCGATCCAGCGCAGCTTGTCGTCGGTGGGCATGGTGGCCTTCACCGATTGCAAACCGTCGCGCGGACCGACCTCGCTGATGAGGATGTCGGGGGAATTCATTGGAACTGTCTCCGAGGGTCTGGGTGGAATTGACAGTTCTGCAAGACAGAACTAAATTCCATGGAACAGAATTAGACCGGCGAACGCCCACGCTGTCAAGGAAGCCCATGCCACGCAAAGCCCAGACCGAATCGACATCCGACCTCAATGCTGCGCCCGGCGGCGCCGCCGCGGTCGATCGCGCGCTGAGCCTTCTCGCGGCTTTCCAGGCTGGGGATGGCGCGCTGACGCTCACCCAGTTCGCCGAGCGCACGCAGCTCTACAAGAGCACGGTGCTGCGCCTGCTGGCCTCGCTGGAGCATGCGCGCCTGATCCGCCGGCAGGAAGACGGCCGGTACGCGCTGGGCGCGGAAATCGCCCGGCTGCACGGCCTGTACGCGACCTCGTTCTCGCTCGAAGGCGTCGTCATGCCGGTGCTGCGCGATCTTGTGGCCGCCACCGGTGAAAGTGCGGCGTATCACGTCCGGCAGCCGCAAGGCGACGCGTGGGCGCGGCTGTGTCTCTACCGGGTCGATTCGCCACACCCTGTGCGTGACCATGTCCGCGCCGGCGACCTGCTGCCATCGGACCGAGGTGCCGGCGCGCGCATCCTGATCGCGTTCGGCCCCGAAGCCGAATGGCCGCGCGGGGCCAAGGAACGCAAGTTCTACCAGTCGATTCGCGCCCAGGGCTACTACGCCGGCATCGGCGACCGCACCGCCGAACTCGGCGGCATCTCGGCACCTGTCTTGCATGCTGACGGCAGCCTGGCGGGCGCCGTCACGCTGACCATGCCGGCCCACCGCTACGACGAGCGCTACGTCGGGCCGGTGCGCGCGGCGGCGGAAGGGTTGAGCGGGACCGTTTAGCCCCTTGGCTCTGGAAGCGGGCGCTTACCCGGCGTACGCTGGCGCTTGGCGAAGCGTTACTCCAATTACCTGCATTTTTGTCATCGATCAAACCCGATTTCGGCTATTACTCGCCAGTCAGGTATCGAATAAAGTTCCTGGCTGAATCCCGCTGAATCCCGTATTTCCCCAGGAGAAAGAACATGACCGCCCGCACCAACGTCCACGGACTCCAGGTCGCCACCGAGCTTCACCGCTTCATCGAAGACACCGTGCTGCCCGCCACCGGCGTGGACAGCGCGACGTTCTGGAAGGGCTTCGACGCGATCGTCAGCGAGTTCGCGCCCAAGAACATCGCGCTGCTGGCCGAACGCGATCGCATCCAGGCCGAGATGGACAAGTGGCACAAGGCGCACCCCGGCCCGATCGCCGACATGCCGGCCTATCGCGCCTTCCTCGAATCGATCGGCTACCTCCTGCCGCAGCCCAAGGACGCGAAGGCGACCACCGCCAATGTCGATGCCGAACTCGCACTGCAGGCCGGCCCGCAGCTCGTGGTGCCGATCCTTAACGCGCGCTATGCGCTCAACGCCGCGAACGCGCGCTGGGGCTCGCTGTATGACGCGCTGTACGGCACCGACGCCATCCCCGAGACCGGCGGCGCCGAGAAGGGCAAGGGCTACAACCCGGCGCGCGGCGCGAAGGTCATCGAGTTCGCGCGCAACGTGCTCGACCAGGCCGCGCCGCTCGAAAACGGCTCGCACAAGAACGCCACCGGCTACAAGGTCGAGAACGGCAAGCTGGTCGTCGCGCTGCAAAGCAGCAGCACGGGCCTGAAGAACCCCGAGCAGTTCATCGGCTACCAGGGCGATGCGGCCGCGCCGAAGTCGGTGCTGCTCAAGCACAACGGCATCCACCTCGACATCCAGATCGACCGTAGCACGCCGATCGGCAAGAGCGATGCGGCCGGCGTGAGCGACGTGGTGCTCGAAGCCGCGCTTTCGACCATCCTCGACCTCGAGGACTCGGTGGCCGTGGTCGACGCCGAGGACAAGGTGCTCGCCTATTCGAACTGGCTCGGCATCCTGCAAGGCACGCTGACCGAAGAAGTCTCCAAGGGCGGCAAGACCTTCACGCGCGGCCTGAATCCTGACCGCGAATACACCGGCGCAGACGGCAAGCCGGTCAAGCTGCACGGCCGCTCGCTCATGTTCGTGCGCAACGTGGGCCACCTGATGACCAACCCGGCCATCCTCTACGCCGACGGCAAGGAGATCCCGGAAGGCGTCATGGATGCGGTCATCACCACGACCATCGCGACCGTCGACCTCAAGCGCAAGGGCAACTCGCGCACCGGCAGCGTCTACATCGTCAAGCCGAAGATGCACGGCCCGGCCGAAGTGGCTTTTGCGAGTGCGCTGTTCGGCGCCGTCGAGAAGGTGCTCGGCCTGCCCGAGAACACCGTGAAGCTCGGCATCATGGACGAGGAGCGCCGCACCAGCGTGAACCTCAAGGCCTGCATCGCCGAGGCTGCCGCGCGCGTGGCCTTCATCAACACCGGCTTCCTCGACCGCACCGGCGACGAGATGCACACCGCGATGTACGCCGGCCCGATGCTGCGCAAGGGCGACATGAAGACCACGCCGTGGATTCAGGCCTACGAGAAGAACAACGTCCTGGTCGGCCTCTCGTGCGGCTTGCGCGGCAAGGCGCAGATCGGCAAGGGCATGTGGGCCATGCCCGACCTGATGGCCGCGATGCTCGAACAGAAGATCGGCCACCCGAAGGCCGGTGCGAACACCGCCTGGGTGCCGTCGCCCACCGCCGCGACGTTGCATGCGCTGCACTACCATCAGGTCAGCGTGGCCGACGTGCAGAAGCAGCTGGAGCAGATCGATGCCAACGCCGAGCGCGACAACATCCTGAACGACCTGCTCAAGGTGCCGGTCGCGCCGTCGGTGAACTGGACCGCCGCCGAGCGCCAGCAGGAGCTCGACAACAACGTGCAGGGCATCCTCGGCTACGTCGTTCGTTGGATCGACCAGGGCGTGGGCTGCTCCAAGGTGCCGGACATCCACAACATCGGCCTGATGGAAGACCGCGCGACGCTGCGCATTTCCAGCCAGCACATCGCCAACTGGCTGCTGCATGGCGTGGTGACGAAGGAGCAGGTGGATGCGACCTTCCAGCGCATGGCTGCGGTGGTCGACCAGCAGAACGCCGGCGACCCGCTCTACAAGAACATGGCCGGCAACTTTGGCACCTCGGCTGCATACAAGGCGGCGCAGGACCTCGTGTTCAAGGGCGTGGAGCAGCCGAGCGGCTACACCGAGCCGCTGCTGCATGCGTGGCGGCTGAAGGTGAAGGCTGGGGCCTGATCCACCTCGGTGAATGAAAAAACGGCACCCCAGGGTGCCGTTTTTCTTTGGTGCGCCGAATCGCTATGCGGTCTTCTGTGACGCCGCTTGCTGCAATGTCCGCTCGACTTCCACCGGCTTCATGCCATACATCTCGGCAAATTCCGCAACGGACTTGCCACTGGCCTCGAAGGCACGCCGAAGCGCCTCGCGCTTCGCGGTGCGCGCGCCGACCTCCGCGAAGGCTTCGTCGAGCACTGTATTCGTCATCTCGTCGCCGCCGCGCATCGCAAGCACGTAGTCCTCGCGCGAAAGGCCCGAGGCTTCGATGGCCGCGACGAGTCGCTCGCGCAGCTTCGGACGCAGATCCTCGCCGGTGCGCGCCTGGCGGCGCTTGAAGACTTCGAGGATCGCGTGATGCACATGCTCCGGCGCAACCGGTTCGACCGGGACGCCGTTCAGGTCATGGCGTTGCTCGCCCGCAGCGACCGCCTCCAGGTATCGCGTGGAGCGCGCATGCAAGCCGAGCGCGATCTTGAGGTCTTCCTTCTTGAACTCGTCGGGATGCGCCGCAAGCAAGTCCTGGTAGGCGCCGAGCTTGAGCGGCAGGAAACGCGCGCCGAACATCTTCGGGTAGAGCTCGAAGAGGCGCTCGAGCACCGGGTGCACCTTCCGCGCGGGCTTCTGGCCTTTCTGGGTCTTTTGGGCCTTCTGGGTGGGCTGCTGCGCAGCTTGCTGGCCGGCTGCCGTCGCTTCGGCAGGCCTGGCCTTCTGCGAACCACCACGGCGGCGGCGCTTTCTGGGAGCGGTAGTCGCGTCAGGTGCGGTGGGCGCCGCAGGTACAGCAGGAGCCGCGGGCGCGGCAGCGTCGTTGTCGATCATCGAGGTCATCGGAATATCGGGTCGGTGGATGCAAGACCGCCAAAACGGCCAAGCCCTCCACTTTAATGCGCTTGGTCAGCCGCGCTGCGCCGCTTCGGCTTCTGTGCGCAGCCAGCGCACGAAATCCTGCGCATCCGCATTGGTCGCGGCACGGCGAGATGTCTCGATGAAATAGCCCCGGCGCGATGCCGCGCCCTCGCCGAAAGGCGCTACGAGTTGGCCCGATCGCACGAGTTCGCGCAGCAGCGGCAGTCGCCCGATGACCACACCCTGCCCCGCCACTGCGGCGGCGACGGCGTCCGCGTACTGGGTGAACCGCATAGTGCTCTTCATGCGCAGCTCGGTGAGGCGCATGACTTCGAGCCAGGGCTCCCAATCGGCAGTAGGCGCTTCGGCATGGTTGGGCAAGTCGACGGTGAGCAGCGTCTGGTCGACCAGATCACTCGGCGCGCGCAAGGCCGTCGCGATATGCGGCGCACAAAGAGGCATCACCGATTCCTCGAACAGCGTCGGGCCCGTGCCGCGCTCGATCGGCACGAAGCGCACCGCGATATCGAGGCGGCTGCGTTCAAGATCCAACACCTCGAGCGTGGCCGAGACACGCACGTCGACCAGCGGGTGATCGGCGGTGAAGCGCGCAAGTCGCGGAATGAGCCAGAGCGACGCAAAGCCCGGCGTCGTCGTGAGCGCGATCTGGCGCGGCGTAGGCGCGGCGCGCACGCGGGCGGAAGCGTCGCGGAGCCGCTCCAGGCTCTCCACAACGGCGCGCTGGTAGATGCGACCGGCGTCCGTCAGCGCCAGTGCGCGGTGGCGGCGCTCGAACAGCATCACGCCAAGGCTCGCTTCAAGTTGCTGGATCTGCCGGCTGACCGCCGATTGGGTAACGAAAAGTTCGACCGCCGCTTCGGTGAAGCTCAGGGTGCGCGCTGAGGCTTCGAAGCTGCGCAGGAGTTCTAGCGGCGGCAATTCGGCCATTGGCGAAGGAAGCGGTTTCACATTCTCTGGACGCATGCAACGAGTTCCGAATGACCGTATGACAGAGAGAGGTCGGATGACTATATTCATTCGTAGAACGAATGCAAGGAGCCGCCATGACCCCCCGTCCGCAACGCCTTTCCCTCAGCCTGCCCAAGAAAGCGATCTTCACGCTGCCCGATGCGCACGAGGTGGACATCGAGTGCACCAGCGGCGCGGTGTGGATCACGCTCGACCACGACCGGCGCGACATCGTCCTGAATCCCGGCGAGCACTTCCGCAGCGATTCGCATGAGCGCGCGCTGGTCGCGGCGCTGGAGTCGTCGTGCGTGCGCTTCTCGGCAAAGCGCCTTTCCGTTGCAGTCGCGCAGGAAGCGCCGCGGCAAGTCACGTCGCCTTGGCGACTCTGGCTCCACGGGATGTCCCCGGCTTGACCTGACCGGCCGGGCGTCGAACCATCGACGTTTGCCCGGCACTCCGGATCGCCCTCCGCGCCGGGTCTCATCACTCGGACGAAGGGACTCTCCATGGCAGAAGCATTCATCGTGGCCACCGGCCGGACCGCCGGCGGCCGGCGCGGCGGCAAGCTCGCGGGCTGGCACCCGGTCGACCTCGCAGCGCAGGTCATCGACGCACTCGTGACGCGCAGCGGCATTGATCCGGCGCTCGTCGAGGACGTCATCCTGGGCTGCGTCAGCCAGGTCGGCGAGCAGGCGACCAACGTCGCGCGCAACGCGGTGCTCGCATCGAAGCTGCCCGAATCGGTGCCCGGGACTTCGGTGGACCGGCAATGCGGCTCGTCGCAGCAGGCGCTGCATTTCGCGGCGCAAGCGGTGATGTCCGGCGCGATGGATGCGGTGATCGCCGCTGGCGTCGAAAGCATGACGCGCGTGCCGATGTTCACGCCCAACGCGCTACCGGCGAAGGCAGGGCTCGGCATCTACATGAGCCCGGCGATGCAGAAGCGTTACCCCGGCGTGGAGTTCAGCCAGTTCACCGGCGCGGAGATGATCGCCAGGAACTACGGCATCGAGAAGGACGCGCTCGACCGCTACGCACTCGAAAGCCACAAGCGCGCGATCGCCGCCACGCGCGAAGGCGCATTCAAGGACGAGATCGTGCCGGTGGAGATCCGCCTTGCTGACGGCTCCGCGAGCGGCGAGATGCACACCATCGACGAAGGCATCCGCTTCGATGCCACTCTGGAGTCCATCGCGGGCGTGAAGCTGATCGCCGAAGGCGGACGCTGCACCGCCGCCACCGCGAGCCAGATCTGCGACGGCGCGAGCGGTGTTCTGGTGGTCAACGAGCGCGGCCTGAAGGCGCTGGGCGTGAAGCCGCTCGCGCGCATCCATCACATGAGCGTGATGGGACACGACCCGGTCATCATGCTGGAAGCGCCGATTCCCGCGACCGAGCGCGCGCTTCAACGCGCCGGCATGAAGATCGACGACATCGATCTCTTCGAAGTCAACGAGGCCTTCGCGCCCGTGCCGCTCGCCTGGCTACAGAAGCTGGGCGCCGACCCGGCGCGGCTCAATGTCAACGGCGGCGCGATCGCGCTCGGGCATCCGCTGGGCGCGTCTGGCACCAAGCTGATGACGACGCTGGTGAATGCACTCGGCCAGCGCGGCAAGCGCTACGGCCTGCAGACGATGTGCGAAGGCGGCGGCATGGCCAATGTCACCATCGTGGAGCGGCTGTGACATGAACGACAGCGTTCTCTACGAGGTCAACGACGGCATCGCGACGATCACGCTGAATCTGCCGGCCAAGCTGAATCCAATCGCGCTCGAACTTCAGCAAGGCCTGCGCGACAGCCTCGCGCGCGTGCGCATGCATCCCGAAATCCGCGCCGTGGTGCTCACTGGGGCTGGGAAGGCCTTTTGCGTGGGCGCGGACCTGAGTTCGATGAATCCGCCCGACGATGGCAAGACGCTCGGCAACCGCACCGCCGACTGGATGCAGGAGATGAGCCATCCGCTGATCGAGGAAATCCGCGCGCTGCCCGTGCCGGTGGTGTGTGCGGTCAACGGACCTGCGGCTGGCGCAGGCGTCGGCGTGGCACTGGCATGCGACATCGTGGTCGCGGCACGCAGCGCGTATTTCTACCTGCCCTTTCTGCCAAAGCTCGGCATCGTGCCGGACCTCGGTTGCACCTGGTTCATTCCCCGGCGCGTCGGGCCGGCGCGCGCGATGGGCATGGCGCTGCTTGACGAGAAGCTCGGTGCCGAGGCGGCTGCGCAATGGGGCCTGATCTGGTCGTGCATCGATGACGATCTGCTGCTGCTCGAAGCGCAGAAGATCGCGCAGCGCCTCGCAAGGCTGCCGGCGCATGCGGTGCTCGAAGCGCGCAAGGCGATCGAGGTATCGGAGCGGCATTCGCTCTCCGAACAGTTGCACTACGAAAGCGAACGCCAGCGCGAACTGCTCGACCAGCCCACGTTTGCCGAAGGCGTCATGGCCTTCCTGCAGAAGCGCGCCCCCGTCTTTCCTCCACGCTGAATCCCGATGATCGAACGCACACTTTTCACACCCGACCACGAGACCTTCCGCGACAGCTTCCGCCGCTTCATGGACAAGGAGATCGCGCCTTTCCATGAAGCCTGGGAAGACCAGGGCTACGTCGATCGCGCGGTCTGGAACAAGGCCGGCGAGAACGGTTTTCTCTGCATGACGATGCCGGAGGAGTACGGCGGCTCGGATGCCGACCTGCTCTATTCGGCCATCCAGTACGAGGAGTTGTGGGCGCGCGGCTTCACTGGCGTCGGCTTCGGTCTGCACAGCGACATCGTGGCGCCCTACATCCTGCACTACGGCACCGAGGCGCAGAAGAGGAACGTACTGCCCAAGCTCGCGAGCGGCGAGATGATCGGCGCGATCGCGATGAGCGAGCCTTCCGCCGGCAGCGACCTGCAAGCGGTGCGGACGACCGCGCTGAAGCAGGCGGACGGCAGCTACGTGATCAACGGAAGCAAGACCTTCATCACCAACGGATGGCATGCCGATCTGGTGATCGTCGTCGCGAAGACCGACCCGGCCGCAGGCGCGAAGGGCACCAGTCTTTTCCTGATCGAGCGCGGCACGCCCGGCTTCGAAAAGGGCAAGCGACTGAAGAAGCTCGGCCTGAAGGCGCAGGACACGTCGGAGCTGTTCTTCAACGATGTGCGCGTACCGGCCGATGCCCTGCTCGGCGGCAAGGCGCAGGAGAACCGCGGCTTCGTTTGCCTGATGGAGCAGTTGCCGTGGGAGCGCCTGCAGATCGCGATCGGCGCGGTGGCAGCGTCGCAGTCCGCGATCGACCAGACCGTCGCCTACGTGAAGGACCGCAAGGTGTTCGGCCAACCGGTCGCCGCCTACCAGAACACGCGCTACACGCTCGCCGAACTGCAGACGCAGGTGCAGATCGCGCAGGTGTTCGTCGACAAGTGCCTCGACCTGCTCATGCAGCAGAAGCTCGACACCGCGACCGCCAGCATGGCCAAGTACTGGACGAGCGACCTGCAATGCAAAGTCATGGATGACTGCGTGCAACTGCACGGCGGCTACGGCTTCATGTGGGAATACCCCGTGACGCGTGCCTATGCCGATGCGCGGGTGCAGCGCATCTACGGCGGCACGAACGAGATCATGAAAGAGGTGATCACGCGCTCGATGGGCCTTCCCGGCCGCTGAGTTCGCCCCACTGGAAACGTGCGGAGGGCTGCGGGAGAATGCCGCATGCCCATCCTCAACGCCTTCTACGCCCAGTCCGGCGGCGTCACTTCCGTGATCAACGCGTCGGCCTGCGGCGTGATTGAAACGGCTCGCCGGCATCCTGACCGCATCGGCACCGTGTATGCGGGCCGCAACGGCATCCTCGGCGCGCTCGCAGAGGATCTCATCGACACCAGCCGTGAATCGGCCGAAGCGATCGCCGCGCTGCGCACGACGCCTTCGGGCGCGTTCGGCTCGTGCCGCTACAAGCTGAAGTCGCTCGAAAAGAACCGGCGCGAGTACGAGCGGCTGATCGAAGTCTTCAAGGCGCACGACATCGGCTACTTCTTCTACAACGGCGGCGGCGATTCGGCCGATACCTGCTTCAAGGTGAGCCAGTTGTCGCAGTCGATGGGCTATCCGCTGCAGGCGATCCATGTGCCGAAGACCATCGACAACGATCTGCCCATCACCGACTGCTGTCCGGGCTTCGGCTCGGTCGCGAAGTACGTGGCGGTATCGACGCTCGAAGCCTCGATGGATGTGCGCTCGATGGCGGCGACATCGACCAAGGTGTTCGTGATCGAGGTGATGGGCCGGCACGCGGGATGGATCGCCGCGGCCGGCGGGCTGGTCGCCGATCAGGGCGTTCCAGTGGTGATCCTGTTTCCGGAAATTCCGTTCGATCAGCCCGCGTTTCTCGCGCGCGTGGATGCGCTGGTGAAGTACCACGGGTACTGCACGGTCGTGGTGTCCGAAGGCTGCCACCATCCCGACGGGACCTTCATCGCTGAACAGGGAACGAAGGACGCCTTCGGACATGCACAGCTTGGCGGTGCCGCACCAGTGGTGGCGCAGATGGTCAAGGAGGCACTGGGCCACAAGTTCCACTGGGCCGTTGCGGATTACCTGCAGCGCGCGGCGCGTCACATTGCATCGGCGACGGACGTGAAGCAGGCGTACGAGCTCGGGCAGCGCGCGGTCGAGCTGGCGCTGGAAGGCAAGAACTCGGTGATGCCGACCATCGAGCGCATTTCCGACGAGCCCTATCAATACCGCATCGGCACCGCGCCGCTCGATGCGGTCGCGAACACCGAGAAGTTCATGCCGCGCGATTTCATCTCGGAAGACGGCTACGGCATCACCGACAAGTGCCGTCGCTATCTGTTGCCGCTGATCCAGGGCGAGGACTATCCGACCTACAGCAACGGGCTGCCGGTGTACGTCACGCTCGCGAACCATGCGGTGCCGAAGAAGCTGCCGGCTTTCGAGAAAGCGTGATGGACTATTCAAGTCTCGACGCCTCGCACTGCCCGTTGTGCGGCGAAGCCAATCGCTGCGCGATGGAAGTGGAGCGGGAAACCGGCCAGAAGCAACCGCCGTGCTGGTGCATGTCAACGGAATTCAGCTTCAGCCCCGAGTTGCTGGCCAGGGTGCCCCCGGAGAAGCGCGGGCTCGCGTGCATCTGCGCGCGGTGCGCGGCGTTGACGGCCGTTCAGGCCTGATGTTCGGGCTCCGGTACAGGGTCTGCCTCGGGCACTGTTTCTGCCGACTGCGGGCCGCGCTCGCGCTGTTCGGCGATCACGAGGTGGATGAACTGCAGCTTGCCGACGGCTGCTCGCGGTAGCACGAAGGGGTAGTAGTCGGGCTGCCCCATGCTGCGCGACAACTCGTTGAGCACATTCGTGAGCCGCACCCAGCCGTTGATGAAGTCGAGGAAGCGCCCGGCTTCCGGATGGTCGGGCTGCCAGAGGTCCGTGGGCTCGAAGAGATCGCTGGCCAGTTCGACGTTTCGCGCGTCGACACCGAAGCTCAGGGCCGTATCCGCCGTATCGGCCATGTGCAGGTAGTGCGCCCAGGTTTCGGCCCAGTCCTCCCACGGATGCGAGCTGGCATAGCTGGTGACGAAGCGATCAGCCCAATCCGCGGGCGCGCCGTTGTCGTAGTGCTTGCGTAGCGCGGCTGCGTAGTCCTCGCGCTCATCGCCGAAGAGCGCACGGAAATCGTCGATCCAAGCCGTCGGCTGCACCAGGAGATCCCAGTAGTAGTGCCCGATCTCGTGGCGGAAGTGGCCGAGCAATGTGCGATACGGTTCGCGCATTTCGGCGCGAATGCGTTCGCGCACGTCGTCCTGGGCCTCTTCGGCGTTGAGGGTGATGACGCCTGTGTCGTGACCGGTGAGCACGTGCGGCGCACCGGGCATGTTGCTCAGGAAGTCGAAGGCGAGGCCGTGCACCGGATCGCTGAGCCGCGTGACCACCGGCAACTTCAGCGCCAGGAGCTGCGAGAGCAGCCGCCGCTTCGCGAGTTCAAGCGCGAGCCAACGGTCGCCATTGCCCTCGACGGTCAGGTCCGGAATGGTGCGCGTCACGCTGCAGGCGAGGCACATGCCGGGCGCCAGTCCGTGGACGTTGAACGAGGGATCGTCGCCTTCGCGTGGGGCCGGCACCATCCAGTTGCAAGCGGACGGCGTCATCAGGTTTGCGCAGTGCCGGTAGGCCTTGCCGCCGGTGTCGCCGAACACGGTGAATGTGTCGGGCTCCGCGCCTTCGTGCTTTGCAGGCTCGAGCGGCACGACGCCAAGTTGTTCGATTACGTAGCCCAGCGGCGTCTGGCACGCGAGGCAGCGACTGTTGGCGAGAAACACCGGCCGGCCGCACTGACATTGATAGGCGCGGGTGACGGTCGGCGCCTTGAATTCGGTGGCGAGCGACTGCGTGGCGTCACCCTTGCTCTCGATGTCGTTGTCGTCCAGGGCCATGGCGGGTCTTTCGTCGCGATCGGATCGGCTGGCCATTGTGGTCCGCCGCCTTGCGGCGTCCGCGTCCCAAACGCCGATATGCTTGTAGGACGGCCCGACCGGCTTCCCTACATGAATCAACTTTCCGCGCAATCCCTGAGCAGCCGCTACGGCGAGCGCTATCGCTGGCTCCTGCTCTTTTCCGTCATGGTGGGGGTGATGGCTTCGATCATGTCTTCCACCATCGTCAATGTGGCGATCCCGGGCATGAGCCACCATTTTTCGCTCGGCCAGGAGCGGGCGCAATGGGTGAGTTCGGGTTTCATGGTGGCGATGACGGTCTCGATGCTCACCACGCCGTGGCTGCTGTCGCGCTACGGCTACCGGCGCACCTATGTCGGGACCATGGTGCTGCTGCTGGCCGGCGGCATGACCGGTGGGCTGGCAACGAACTTCTCGCTGGTGCTGCTCGCGCGCGTCGCAGAAGGACTGGCGGCCGGCGTGGTTCAGCCAATCCCGGCCATCATCATCCTTCGTGCCTTTGAGCCTCACGAGCAGGGCCGCGCCAGCGGCATCTTCGGCATGGGCGTGGTGCTTGCGCCAGCGATCGGGCCGAGCATCGGTGGCGTGCTGGTCGACCTGTTCGGCTGGCGCTCGATCTTCTTCATGGTGGTGCCGTTCTGCATCACGTCGATCTGGCTGGCCTACAAGTTCGTTCCGACCACTGCGCCGGGCGGCGCGGCGGCGTCGCGCGACACCGGGCTCGACTGGCGCGGCCTCGCGCTCGGCACCATCGGCACGCTGTGTCTGCTGAACGGGCTGGTCGCACTGCGGGGCGACTCGCCGACCCAGGCCACCGCCCTTTTGGCCGCGGCCGGCGTGGCTTTCGGCGCTTTTCTTGCCTGGCAGCGACGGTTCGCGGCGGCAGGCGGCATGCCCCTCATGAATCTCGCTCTGTTCAAGCACAGGCAGTTCGCGATGGGCAGCATCGTCGCCTTCATCTACGGCACCGCGCTCTTCGGGTCGACCTATCTGCTGCCGGTATACATGCAGGTCGGACTCCAGCTTTCGGCCTCGCACGTGGGCACCATCCTGCTGCCGGCGGGCGTGGTGCTGGCGTTCGCCATCGCCGGCGTCGGCCGGCTCGCGGACCGGCACCCGACCTATCTGCTGGTGACCATCGGCCTGATGCTGCTGGCTGCCTCGTTCGCGCTGATGATCGTGCTCCGTCTCGACAGCGGGCTGTGGCTGCTGGTCGTGTTTGCGGTCATCGGGCGCATCGGGCTCGGGTTCATTCTTCCGTCGCTCAATCTTGGTTCGATGCGACCACTGCCCAAGCACATGATTCCGCAGGGTGCCAGCTCGATCAACTTCCTGCGCATGCTCGGCGGCGCGGCGGGCGTCAGCCTCTGCGCGGTCATTCTCGAATGGCGCCTTGCCGCGCATGGCGATTCGCTGGCCAATGCGGCCAGCAGCCCGGCGCGGCTCGCTGCCTTCGATGAGGTCTTCGTCATGCTCGCCGCCGTTTGCGCGCTCGCGATCTGCGCCGCATGGCAGTTGCGCGAAAAGCCTTCCAGCAAGCTCGACGAACAGCCTGTGAACTAAGCTATCCAGATGTGCCAGCTACTCGGAATGAACTGCAACACGCCGACCGACGTGACCTTCAGCTTCACGGGGTTCGCGCAGCGCGGCGGGCGCACCGACCACCATGCGGACGGCTGGGGCATCGCCTTCTTCGAGGATCGGGGCCTCAGGCACTTCGTCGATCACCAGCCCGCCTGCGAATCGCCTGTGGCTGAGCTGATCCGTCGCTACCCCATTCAAAGTCGCAATGTCATCGCGCACATCCGCAAGGCCACCCAGGGTGCAGTCAATCTCCAGAACTGCCATCCCTTCGTGCGCGAACTGTGGGGGCGCTACTGGGTGTTCGCGCACAACGGCGACCTGAAGGACTTCCGGCCGCGTCTGCACGGCAGCTTTCACCCCGTCGGCAACACTGACAGCGAGCACGCCTTCTGCTGGATCATGCAGGAGCTGGCCAAGTCGCACGCGGACGTGCCGAGCGTCGAGGAACTCACCCTGACACTGCGTGAGTTGGCGCCCCGGCTGGCGGCGCACGGGACCTTCAACTTCATGCTGTCGAACGGGCAGGCGCTGTGGGCACATGCTTCGACAAATCTTTGGTACATCGAGCGCAAGCATCCCTTCCTCAGCGCCCAACTGGCCGATGAAGACCTGAGCATCGACTTCGCCCACCACACGACGCCGACCGACCGGGTCGCGATCGTCGTGACCTCGCCGCTGACCACGAACGAGAGCTGGACGGCGTTCGCGCCGCAGGAACTCATGGTTTTCGTGGACGGCCGCCGCAGCGGCTGAAGGCGCACCACCGACTGGTCGAAAAACAACGCCGCAGCTGATTTCGGCTGTGGCGCCGCAGTTACGCGCGCCTCGATGCGGATAATAACGGTTCGCATTTGCACTGCATACAAAGAACCGTCCATGCCTTCCCGCCGCTTTCCCCTCCGCCCGGTCGCCATCGCAGCGACCCTCGCGCTCCAAACGCTCGTCGCGACTGCGCAAACCGCTCCTGCAGCTGCGCCGGAGGCCGCGACGCTCTCGACGGTGACGGTCGAGGCGAGTGCAGACGCCTCCGCCGCCGGTCTCCCGAAGCCCTTTGCCGGCGGGCAGGTCGCCACCGGCGGCCGCGTCGGCATCCTCGGCAACGTCGACAACATGAGCTCGCCGTTCAGCGCAACGAGCTACACCAACGAACTCATCCGGAACCAGCAGGCGCGCAGCGTCGGCGACGTGCTGCTGAACGATCCATCGGTGCGCGTGGCACGAGGTTTCGGCAACTTCCAGGAAAGCTACTTCATCCGCGGTTTTCTGCTCGGATCTGACAGCATCGCCTATAACGGCATCTATAGCCTGCTGCCTCGGCAGTACATCTCGTCCGAGCTGTTCGAGCGCGTCGCAGTGCTGCGTGGGCCAAGCGCATTCCTGAACGGCGCCTCGCCCGGCGGTGACGGCATTGGGGGCGCCATCAACCTGCTGCCCAAGCGCGCCGGCAACGATCCGCTGACGCAGGTCACGCTCGGCGCCTCGAATGGCTCGCAGCTTTACGCGGCTGCCGACATCGCGCGCCGCTTCGGGCCCGACAACAGCGTCGGCATTCGCGTGAACGCAGCACATCGCGATGGCGGCACGGGCGTCGACAACGAAGACGTGCGTCTGGACGTCGCGTCCGTGGGCCTCGACTGGCGCAGCCGCAATGCCCGGCTGTCGGCCGACATCGGCTACCAGGACCATCGGCTGAAGCAGACGCGCACCAACGTCACGCTGGACCCCACCGTGACCTCCGTGCCTTCCGCGCCGGATTCTCAGACCAACTGGGCGCAGCCCTGGAGCTATTCCAACGAGCGCGACACCTTCGGCACGATTCGCGGCGAATACGACTTCACCGACAACGCGACCGGCTGGTTCGCCCTCGGCAAGCGCAGCGGCAGCGAGGCCAATTCGCTCGCCAACCTCACCGTGACCAACACATTGACCGGTGCCGGCTCGACCTACCGCTTCGACAACACGGCGGATGAAGACGTCAAGTCCGCCGAAGTCGGCGTGCGCGGCACCGTGTGGACAGGCCCCGTCAAGCACTCGCTGGTGGCCTCCTACGACTACTTCGATTCGGAACGCAAGAACGCCTACAAGTTCGACTTCCTGAACACGCAATCGACCAACCTCTACTACCCGACGCCGACGCCGCTGCAGCCCGCGTTCGGCCCCTTCGCCTCTGGAGGAAACAACCTGGCCGCGCCGGCGCTCACGCAGGCGAAGCGTCTGACCAGCTATGCCGTCGGCGACACGATGGGCTTCATGGACGAGACGCTGCTGCTCACGCTCGGCGCGCGCTACCAGACCCTGAAGATCGACAACTTCGCCTACGACACCGGCGCACCCACCGGCGGCAACGACGACAGCCGCACCAGCCCGGCGGCGGGCGTGGTGTTCAAGTTCAACAAGCAACTGTCCGCCTACGCGAACTACATCGAGAGCCTCACGCCGGGTGAAACCGCGCCCGCCCAGGTCGGCGGATTGCCTGTGCTCAACGTGGGCGAGACGCTGGCTTCGTATGTCGCCAAGCAGAAGGAAATCGGCCTCAAGTACGAAGCCAACGGCCTCGGTGCAACGGCCGCGCTCTTCTCGATCGAGAAGCCGCGCGCGCTGCGCAACGCCTCCGGCGTCTTTGCCGCCGAGGGCCAGGATCGGCATCAGGGCATTGAGCTGAACGCCTACGGCGAGCCGATCAAGGGCTTCCGCCTCCTGGGCGGGGTGACCTTCCTCGAGGCCGAGCAACGCGACACCGGCAGCATCACGACCGACGGCAAGAAGGTCATCGGCGTGCCGAAGCAGCAGGGCACCATCGGCCTCGAATGGGATGTGCCGGGCGTTCGCGGCCTGACCCTCGACGGTCGCCTGATCGCCACCGGATCGAGCTATGCCGATTCGGCCAATACGCTGCGCGTGCCGGGTTGGGGCCGCGTCGATCTTGGCGCCCGCTACGTCACGGATGTTGCCGGCAAGCTCGTGACGCTGCGCGCTCGCATCGAGAACGTGGCCGACCGCAACTACTGGGCCTCGGTCGGCGGTTACCCGGGTGCGGGCTACCTCGTCTTGGGCAATCCCCGCACCTACAGCGTCAGCGCCACCCTGGAGTTCTGACCCTGCCCCGTCCTCAGGCCTTGTTCACGGCCGCTTCCAGAGCATCGATGAACATGGCCGGGACGTCGAAGCCGGTCTGCTCGGTGATTTCCTGGAAGCACGTGGGGCTGGTGACGTTGATTTCGGTCAGCGAACCGCCGATCACGTCCAGGCCGATCAGCAGCAGGCCGCGTTCGGCGAGTATGGGGCCGATCGCGTCGGCAATGCGGCGGTCGTCCTCGGTCAGGGGCTGGGCCACACCCTTGCCGCCGGCAGCGAGGTTGCCACGCACCTCGTTGCCCTGCGGGATGCGTGCAAGGCTGTAGGGCACGGGCTTTCCGCCAATCACCAGCACGCGTTTGTCGCCCTGGACGATCTCCGGCACGAAGCGCTGCACCATGATCGTCTGCGCGCCGTCCACGTTGAGTGTCTCGATGATCGAGCCGAGGTTCAGCCCGTCGGCCTTGACGCGAAAGATGCCCATGCCGCCCATGCCGTCGAGAGGCTTGAGGATGATGTCCTGATGCTCGGCATGAAATGCTCGCACCGCCGCCGCATCGCGCGTGACCAGCGTGGGCGTGGTGAATTCCGAGAACTCCATGATCGCGAGCTTCTCGGGATGGTCGCGCAGCGCCGCCGGCTTGTTGATGACGCGAGCACCTTCGCGCTCGGCCTGCTCGAGCAGATGTGTCGCGTAGATGTATTCGGCGTCGAACGGCGGGTCCTTGCGCATCAGCACCGCGTCGAACGAATGCAGCGCAAGCTGGTCGGTGGACTCCTCGCTGAACCACGCGTCGGGCGATCCTGTCAGCGTGATCTTGCGCACCTTGGCCGTCACCGGCTGGCCGCGCTGCCAGCTCATGTCGCGCGGCTCGCACACCGAGATCGAATGGCCGCGCCGCTGGGCCTCGCGCATCATCGAGAAGGTGGTGTCCTTGTAGATCTTGAAGTGCTCGATCGGATCGGCGACGAAGAGGAAGTGCATGTCAGGAAGTCTTTCCCGCGGTCGGCGTGGAAGATGAGGAAGAAGACGCGGCCGCTTCTTCGGCGGCGTGAGCTGCGCGTTGATCGAGCTTGAGTTTGCAGGCAGCCGCGATGTCCTTGCCCGCAAAGGGTTTGCGGCCGATCTGCTGGATGCCCAGCGCGACAGCGCCGGCCAGCACGCCCCAGAAGGCCGAGCCGATGCCCAGTAGCGTCACGCCCGAGAGGGTGACGAGAAAAGTAATGAGCGCGGCCTCGCGATGCGATTCGTCACGCACCGCCGCAGCCATGCCGGTCCCGATGGTGCCGAGCAGGGCCAGGCCCGCGATGGCGGCAACCAGTTCCTTGGGAAACGCGGTCAGCAACCCCGTCACCGCCGCACCGAATAGGCCGATCACCACGTAGATCGCACCGCAACTCACCGCCGCCGTGTAGCGGCGTGCCGGGTCCTCGTGCGCCTCCCGGCCCATGCAGATGGCGGCAGTGATCGCGCTGAGATTGAGGGCGAACGCACCGAATGGCGCCAGCACGAGCGTGGTCAGCCCGCTGATCGTGATGAGCTTCGACACCGGCAGTTCGTAGCCCGCCGCACGAATGGCCGCGACGCCGGGGAGATTCTGCGAAGCCATGGTGACGACGAAGAGCGGCAAGGCGAGGCTTACCACCGCCTGCCAACTGAAGACCGGCATCGTGAACACCGGCATCGCAACGCTGAAGTGCACCGCGCTCCAGGCGAGTTCGCCGCGTGCGGCCGCAAAGATGATCGCAACTAGCAAGGTCAGCGGTACTGCATAGCGCGGCAGCACGCGTTTGCCGATCAGGTAGGTGCCGAGCATCAGCAGCACCAGCGGCAATGCCGTCTGGGCGGCGACGAACGCCTGCAGGCCGAAGCGCGCCAGCACACCAGCGAGAAGCGCCGAAGCCAATGCCATGGGAATCTTGTTCATCACCCGCTCGAACCAGCCGGTGGCCCCCGCCAGGGTCATGAGCAGAGCGCAGACGATGAAAGCCCCCACCGCCTCTTGCATCGAATAGCCGGCGCCGGCCACCGCCAGCACTGCGGCGCCGGGCGTGCTCCAGGCAATCATCACGGGCTTGCGCCACCAGATCGAAGGCACTGCCGACGCGAGCCCCATGCCGAGCCCCAGTGCCCACATCCACGAGGAGATCAGCTCGGGCGTGGCACCGAAGGCCTGTGCCGCCTGGAACACGATCGCCACCGAACTCGTGAAACCCACGAGCACCGCCACGAAACCGGCGGAAAAGGCCGAGACACTCAAATCCTTGAAAAAACGCATGCCGGCGATTGTGCCGGGGCGCGCTCAGTTCGATGGCGGGTCGGCCCGAAAACCCAGCACGGTGTGCCGGACCGAGTCCTGGATCGCCCGCCAGTGGACAAGCAGATCCTTCCGATAACTGATCGACACGGCCGCCTCCATGTCCGGACTCAGATCGAACTCCTGTGCGCAGCGTGCGGCCCGGTGATGGACGTTGCTGCACTCGATATAGGTGGCGACGCGACCCCGGCCATCGGGCGCATAGGCAAACAGCCCGAATTCGAGGTCCGGCAGGAGGCGGTAGACGTATTTGCGCTTCTCGCGCCTGGCCGATCGCCGGCCCGTCGTGGCGGCCAAAAGCCCAGCGTCAGATCTCGATCTTCGAGCCCAGCTCCACCACGGCGTTGTTGGGCAGGCCGAGGAAGTCCGCCGCACCACTCGCGCTGTGGTGCATTTGCGCGAAGAGCTTCTCGCGCCAGGGCGCCATGCCGCTGCCGAGCGTCGGGATCACGACATCGCGCGAAAGGAAGTAGCTGGTCGTCATCGTCTCGAGCTGGCAGCCGCGCAGGCGTGCGTGCTCGAGCGCGCGGGGGATATCGACGTCGTTCTTGAAGCCGTAGTGCACCACCACCTGCCAGCAGTGGTGGCCCAGCGGCTCCATCTCGATGCGCTTGTCCATCGGGATCCAGGGCACCTCGTGATTGCGCACCGTGACGAACAGGTTCTGGTCGTGCATCACCTTGTTGTGCTTGAGGTTGTGCAGTAGCGCATTCGGCACGACACCCGGCTCCGCCGTCATGAAGACCGCGGTGCCGTCGACCCGCGCGGGCGGATTGACGAAGACGGAATCGAGGAAGCTGCGCAGATCGATGGCCTCGGCCAGTTGCGCCTCGCCCATGAGGCGCCGCCCCTCTTTCCAGGTCAGCATGAGCAGGAAGACGGAACCGCCGATAAGCAGCGGGAACCAGCCGCCTTCAAAGAGCTTCAGCAGGTTCGACGCGAAGAACATGAAGTCGACCACGAAGAACGCACCGGTCGCGGCGATGCACAGCGCCAACGGGTACTTCCAGGCATAGCGGATCACGAAGAAGGTCAGCACCGTCGTGATCAGCATGTCGGTCGTCACTGCGATACCGTAGGCCGCGGCCAGGTTGCTCGACGAGCGGAACATCACCACTGCAAGCACGATGGCGACGAACAGGCCCCAGTTCACGAAAGGTATGTAGATCTGGCCGGCCGTGCGCACGCTGGTGTGCTCGATGTTCAGGCGCGGGAGATACCCAAGCTGGATCACCTGCCGGGTCACGCTGAAGGCGCCGGTGATGAGGGCTTGCGACGCAATCACAGTCGCGGCCGTGGCGAGAAAGACCAGCGGCAGCAGCGCCCAGTCCGGCGCCATCATGAAGAAGGGGTTCTTCACTGCCTCGGGATTCTCTAGCAGCAGCGCGCCCTGCCCGAAGTAGTTGAGCGTCAGCGCGGGCATCACGACCGAGAACCATGCGACGCGGATGGGGCGCTTCCCGAAATGGCCGAGATCGGCGTAGAGCGCCTCGGCGCCGGTCACGCACAGCACGGTGGCGCCGAGGATGATGAAGCTGGTGCCGGGATTCAGCCAGATGAACCGCAGCGCGTAGAAGGGACTGACCGCCTTCAGGATCTCGGGATGGTGCACGATCTGCGAGATGCCGAGCAGCGCAATCACGATGAACCACGTCAGCGTGATCGGGCCGAAGAAGCGGCCGATGCCCGCGGTGCCATGCTTCTGGAGCGCGAAGAGACAGAACAGCACCACGAGCGTGATCGGAATCACGTAGTGCATGAACTGCGGCGAGACCACCTCCAGGCCCTCGACCGCCGACAGCACGGAAATCGCCGGGGTGATGACGCCGTCGCCGTAGAAGAGCGAGGTGCCGAAGACGCCGACCACCAGCAGCACGTGGCGCAGACGCGGCTTGTCGACCACGGCCTGCGAAGCCAGCGCGAGCATGGCGACCAGACCGCCCTCGCCCGCGTTGTCCGCCCGGAGCACCAGCACCACGTACTTGATCGAGACGATGACCGTGAGCGTCCAGAAGAACATCGACAGGATGCCGTAGACGTTCTCGATCGTGAAAGGCACGTGCCCGTGCCCGAAGACTTCCTTGACCGCATACAGGACGCTGGTGCCGATGTCGCCGTAGACGACGCCGATCGCCGCGAGGATCAACGCAGGGGAGAGGGATTTAGGGGCGGACACGGGGACGATGCAAAGGGCCCTGGAACGTGCAGCACGTTCCGGCGCGTCGCCAGCCTCGCGGCCGCCACATCGCCTCCGCCCTGATTGGTTTGCGTTGGTATGGGGTCGCTATTTTGCCGCCGCCGGCACGGCTCGCAAGATGGCGGACCCAATCATTCGTAGATTTCGGCGTCGGGGTTGGTCGCCTCGAGCTCGTAACTGGCGGCCACCATGGCGAGCCGGCCGATGACGCCATACATGTAGAAGCGGTTCGGGGCGCTCGCACCCGGTTTGGCGCCTGGCTGGGGCAGATGCGCACTCTCGGAAAAAGCCAGCGGGACGAAGCTCGCGCCGGGAATCTTGAGATCCTCGTCCGGGTTGCGGTCGGCATGCACCCGGTAGAAGCCGCCGACCACGTAGCGGTCCATCATGTAGACCACTGGTTCGGCAACGCCGTCGTGCACCCGCTCCTTGGTGAGCACGCCTTCCTGCACGATCAGTTCGCGCCGCTCGGCAGGGACCTTGGCCGTGCCGGCACGCGGTTTCAGCTTTCGGGCCAGCGCCTCGATCTCCTTGGCATCCCGCACGGTAACCACGCCCATCTCACTGCGGCCGTTGTCGGACTTGACGACCACGAACGGCTTCTCGTTGATGCCGTATTCCTTGTACTTGCGGCGAATCTTGGTCAGCAGCGCATCGGCGTGGCTGGTGAGCACGTCGACGCCGTCGCCGTTGGCGAAGTTGACCTCTCCAACCTTGGCGTACATGGGGTTGATGAGCCACGGGTCGATGCCCAGCAGCTTGCCAAAGCGCTTGGACACCTCTTCATAGCTGTGCAGGTGATTGCTCTTGCGCCGCATCGGCCAGCCCGCGTGCAGCGGCGGCAGCAGGTACTGCTCGTGCAACTCCTCCAGAATGCCGGGCACACCGGCCGAGAGGTCCGTGTTGAGCAGGATGGTGCACGGATCGAAATGCTTGAGCCCGAGGCGGCGCTTGCTGCGCACCACTGGCTCCAGGCAGACCGTCTCGCCGTTGGGCAGCTCGATCTTCTTGGGCGACTTGATGGCGGGGTCGATCGAGCCGACCCGCACGTTCAACCCGGCCATATGGAAGATGCGCACCAGTTGCGCTACGTTGGCCAGGTAGAAGGTATTGCGCGAGTGGTTCTCGGGGATCACCAGCAGATTGCGAGCTTCGGGGCAGATCTTCTCGATCGCGGCCTGGGCGGCCTGCACCGCCAGTGGCAGCATCTCGTGCGTCAGGTGGTTCCAGCCGCGCGGATACAGGTTGGTGTCGACCGGCGCCAGCTTGAAGCCCGCATTGCGGATGTCCGCCGAGCTGTAGAACGGCGGGGTGTGCTCCATCCACTCGAGCCG
Source organism: Variovorax sp. (assembly GCA_017744935.1). Classification (GTDB taxonomy): domain Bacteria; phylum Pseudomonadota; class Gammaproteobacteria; order Burkholderiales; family Burkholderiaceae_C; genus Variovorax. Next base: position 4,100 of record JAGIAI010000053.1, on the reverse strand, counting down.
GAACCAGCGCTCGATGGCCGGGGTGGAGTCGAGGACGCGCTGCTCGAGCTCATTGATCGGGCCAGTGAGGGCGGTGACGAGATGCGGGACCATGTGGCGGCCTTCTTCGATTTGTGGCTTGGGCTGGAGCGGAATTGTAGATTTTGGGGTGACCGCCCCCGATGACAAGCAACTGTAGATGCAGTTTTGTTCATCAAATGGAAACACTGCACTCCGGCGGGCGCCGGAAAAGACGTGCTAGGGGCCCGAAGCCCCTGCACGCTCAGGTCCTGACTTCGCCCTGACCCAGAACGACGTATTTGAGGGACGTCAGTCCTTCGATTCCCACCGGCCCACGTGCATGGAACTTGTCGGTGCTGATGCCGATTTCGGCGCCAAGCCCGAACTCGAATCCATCCGCGAAGCGCGTGCTCGCGTTGACCATCACGCTCGCCGAGTCCACTTCGCGCAGGAAGCGCTGGGCATTCATGTGGTCGCGCGTGACGATCGCGTCGGTGTGATGGCTCGAATAGTGGTTGATGTGCGCAATCGCCTCGTCAACGCCTTCGACCACCTTGATGCTGATGACGGCGGCCAGGTATTCCTCCGACCAGTCCGACTCGGCCGCATCCACCACATTGCCGCTGCCGCGCAAGCCTTCACGCAGGATGCGGCTCGCTTCGGCGTCGCAACGCATTTCCACACCCTTGGCCGCGAAGATCGCGCCGATCTCCGGCAGGAAGCTCTCGGCGATCGATGCCGCGACCAGCAGGCCCTCGGCGGCATTGCAGGGGCTGTACTTCTGGGTCTTGGCGTTGTCGACGATGCGCAGCGCCATGTCGAGTTCGGCCGTGTCGTCCACGTAGACATGGCAGTTGCCGTCCAGGTGCTTAATGACCGGTACCTTGGCGTCGCGGCTGATGCGCTCGATCAACCCTTTGCCGCCGCGCGGAATGATGACGTCGACGAAGGCAGGCATTGCGATGAGTTGGCCCACCGCCTCGCGATCGGTCGTCTGCACAAGCTGGACCGCCGCTGCAGGCAGCCCCGCTTCTGAAAGCGCGTCGGCCACGAGCTGGGCAAGCGCCTTATTGGATTCGATGGCCTCCGACCCGCCGCGAAGGATGGCCGCATTGCCACTCTTGATCGCCAGGCTCGCTGCTTCGATCGTCACATTGGGCCGGCTCTCGTAGATCATCCCGAACACCCCGATCGGCACCCGCATCTGGCCGACCCGGATGCCACTCGGCTGCTGCTTCATGCCGATGACTTCGCCGATGACATCCGGCATCGCCGCGAGCTGCTCGCAGCCTTGCGCCACGGTTTCGATGACCTTCGGAGTTAGCTTGAGCCGATCGACCATTGGCGCCGACAGTCCGGCAGCGGTTGCGCGAGCCAGATCCTGGGCATTGGCATCGGCCAGGCTGCTACCCGCCTCGCGCAGACGCCGCGCCAGCGCCTTCAGCGCCTTGTTCTTGGAGGCTGCATCCGCACGCGCCATCAGGGCCGACGCCGTCTTGGCCTGCAGACCCAGCGTCTGCATGTACTCGGAAACGTTGAACATGTTCATAAGCCCTCAATTGTCACCCGCCCCCTCAAATCCGGCGCAGCCAGAGCCAGAAATCCCGCAGAACCGGCTCAGCCGGGCTGCTGGGATTGCCCCCTGCAAGGGGGTGGAGAGCGACACGAAGTGCGCGAGCCTGGGGGTGGGTCAACACATCCTGCACAGCATCAGCGCCAGCCGCTGCAGGGCCTGCCAGCTGTCGGCCGGCCAATCTGGCTGCTTCAGCCCCTTGACGATGCCGTCAACCACGTGCGCCGATCGCAGCAGGCGGGCCAGCGATCGGTCGTCCAGCCGGGGAAGCACGCGCTCGAAAGCCCGTTCGCGCGGGCCCCAGATGCGGTTCTCCCGCAGCGCCATCGGCAGTGGTCTGCCGGCGGCCATGGCGTCCTTGACGCGCTTCAGGGCGCGGATGTCCTCGGCGATGGTGTAGTGCACGAGCACCTCGGCTTCGCCCTCGGCCCGCAAGCCCTCGAGCATGCGGGAGACGCGCTGCGGGTTGCCCGCCAGCACGGCCTCCGAGAGCTTGAAGACGTCATAGCGCGCCACATTGTTGACTGCGCCCTCGACCTGCTCCCAGCTCAATTCGCCTTCGGGATGCAGGAGCGCGAGCTTCTGGATTTCCTGGTGCGCCGCGAGCAGGTTGCCTTCGACCCGATCGGCGAAGAACTGCAGCGTTCTCTGGCCTTCTTCGCCGGGCTTAACGCGCTGCCCTTGCTGCGCGAGACGTTGCGCGATCCATTGCGGCAAGGCGGCGCGTTCGATCGTGTCGACCTGGATGCTGACGCCATTGCCTTCGAGCGCGCCGAACCACGCGCCGGTGCGGGTGGCCTTGTCCAGGCGCGGCAGCATCACCATCGTGAGCGTGCTGTCGTTGCCCTGGGCGGCTTCGGCGATCTGCTGGAGCGCCGCGCTGCCATCCTTGCCCGGCTTGCCGGACGGGATGCGGATCTCGACGATCTGCCGATCTGCGAAGAGGCTCAGCGATCCGCCTGCCGCTAGCACCGCGCTCCAATCGAAATGCGCGCCGGCCACGGTGTAGGCGCTGCGCTCGGTGTAGCCCTGTGCCCCCGCCGCGGCACGGATCGCATCGGCCGCCTCTTGCGCCAGCAGTGCCTCGTCGCCATGGATGACGTAGAGCGGCGCCACCCGCTTGGCGAGGTGCGCGGCAAGCTGCGCGGACGCCAGTTGCATGGAGGGCTCAGGCCGCCTTCGCCGCAGCCAGGCGACGAAGGATCTGCTGCGCGATGTCCGATTCCATGTCGCGGTACAGCAGCGCCGTTTCGCCTTCCTTCGCGAGGGCGGCCGTTTCGTTGTAGGTGATGTCGCGCGACTGGCTGATCTCGGTCGGCGCCAGCAATTCCTTGCCATCCTGGCCACGAACCCGGAAGCGGATGGTCAGCCGCAACTGGAGCTCGCGTACCTGTCCGGCGGCGTTGGTCGAGATCACCACGCTTTCGCGGTTCTCGGCGAGGATCTCGAGCACCGCCTCGGCGTCCTTCACTTGATCGGCCGGCAATACCTGGACCGTTCCGGTGGCCCGCAGGTTGCGCTTCACCTGGTTCGCGAACGACGACGTGGCCGGAACCGCGATGGTCTTGAACTGGAATTCCGGCGCCTTGCGCAACTGGAAGCCGCAGCCTGCCAGCACGAGCACGCCAGACAAGCCGATGAGAAGGCCGCGGCGCGACCGAAGCTGGTTCAGCACCATAGCCTTCAGACCACCACGTTGACCAGCCGTCCCGGCACCACGATGACGCGCTTGGCAGTCGCGCCTTCGGCGTGCTTGACGAATGCTTCGCTGGCGAGCGCGATCTTTTCGATCTCCTGCTTCGAGGCGGTCGCCGGCACGTGCAGCGAACCACGCAGCTTGCCGTTGATCTGCAGCATCAGTTCGATCTCATCCTGCTCCAGCGCGCTGACGTCGACCACCGGCCACGGTGCATCGAGCAGCTCGCCGATCTCCTTGTCGTAGCCGAGCTGGTGCCAAAGCTGGTGCGCGATGTGCGGCGTCGCCGGGTAGAGGCAGCGCAGCAGGATGCCCATCGCCTCCCGCACCGCCGCACGGTCGCCGGCGTCCGGCTGTGCGGGCCTGAAGCCTTCGAGCGCATTGAGCAGCTTCATCGCGCCCGACACCACCGTGTTGTATTGCATGCGCTGGTAGTCGTAGTCGATCTGGCGCAGCACGGTGTGCACTTCGTGGCGCAGGGCCTTGGCGTCCTTGCCGAAAACGGGCTTGCTCTCGATCGCCTCATTGGCGCCAGCGCCATCGAGCGCCACGCCGAAATTCCAGACCCGGCGCAGGAAGCGATAGCTGCCCTCGACCGCGGCATCGTTCCACTCGAGCGTCGCTTCGGGCGGCGCGGTGAACATGGTGTAGAGCCGGGCGGTGTCCGCGCCGTACTTCTCGATCAGGTCCTGCGGGTCGACGCCGTTGCGCTCGCTCTTGCCCATCTTGCCCACGCCGCCGTACTCGACCTTGGTGCCGTCGGCCAGCGTTCCGCCGGTGATGCGGCCCTGCGCGTCGAGCACCTGCGTGACTTCCGACGGCGGGTGGTAG
>JAGIAI010000052.1 GCA_017744935.1 Variovorax sp. | reverse complement strand
GTGGTGGTCGCCGCTGCAGTGCTCCAGCTGCCGCCGGCTCCTGCGGCATTGATCGGCGCAGCGGTGTGCTTCGGTTTGCGCGTTCTCGCGATGAAGCACGGCTGGCAGTTGCCTGTGGCTAATCGGGCCCCCGATCCGTCCGACGACCGAAACGAACGGGAGTGAACAAGGCCCCGACCGTCGCGCGCTCGTCGTCAGGCAGACGCCGGAGGCCAGCGCGCAGTTCAGGGTGACGCCTCAATCAAGCGCGAGTTGGCCTGACTCTTTCGGCGCGATTCCGGCCTCAGCCACGACGTTGCGCCAGCGCTCCAGATCTCTCTGCACCCTTTGCGCGAGTGCCCCGGCTGCCCCTGGCTCGGCTCGCGCGCCGTGGCTCTCAAAACGCTCGAAAACTTCAGGGTCGGCCAGTACTTGATTGAGCGCGCGGTTGAGGCGATCGACGGTAGTTCGGGGTGTACGACCCGGCGCGAACAGCCCATACCATTGCTCGACATCCAACCCTGTGATTCCCTGTTCCGCGAGCGTTGGTACCTCGGGCAGGGACTCGAGCCGTTTCGGCCCCGCCACGCCCAATGCGCGTAGTTGTCCAGCGCGAATGAACGGGTATGCCGTGAACAGACTCGGAAACATCACTTGTGACCGGCCAGCAACGGTGTCGGCAATTGCTGGCGCCGCCCCGTCGAATGTCGAGCTCGACATCGAGGTCCCGCTGCTGAGCTGGAACAGCTCGGCAGCGAAGTGCGGAGGAGTTCCATCGCCGGCAGACGCGTAGCTGAAGCAGCGAGGCGAGTCCTTCAGCCGCGCGATCAGCGAGTGCAGGTCGGGCGCCCCCTCCTCCGAATGCGCGACCATCAATGTTGGGGACGATCCCACGAGGCCGATCGGGGCGAAATCCTCGATCGGGTCGTACCCCAGCCTTTGAAGTGCGGGATTCATCGCGTGCGTGCCGACATAGCCGAACATCAAGGTGTGTCCGTCCGGTGCGGAGTGCGCCACGTACTCGCTGGCGATCGCGCCGTTCGCGCCTGCGCGATTGTCGACAACCACGTCCTGGCCAAGCAGAGGCCCCAGCTTGGCGGCGATGATTCGAGCCATTGTGTCGTTACCGCCACCGGCGCGCGTCGGCACGATGATGGTCACCGCCTTGTTTGGAAAGATCGAGAGATCCGCACAGTTCAGCTCGGGGCGCGAGAAGACGTATTCGGGCAGATGCAGTTCGCCTTGCATGATCTTTCGCGCCGTTCGAACGAGCGCGGCGCGCTCCACCGTCGCAGCGTCCGAGATGCCGTTCAATTCCACTTCGACATCGATCCGGCCAGCAGGGTGCAAGACGACCAGGCTGTGGCGTCCCGGTTCACGTGCGATCCCACTCGCCACCGTTCCCGGCAAGGCAAAGGCACTTGCGACGCCGATGGCTCCCGTCACCGCATGTGACGCATGGCATTTTCGAGGCGTGAAGTAGCGCGAGGTGATGCTGTCCTTCGAATCGCCCGCACTGACCAGCACGGGCTTGGGGACGACGCTGTTGGAGACGTCCCCCAGGCCCATCATGCGTCCGGCCTCCAGGCGGAGCCTCTCGAGCCGCTCCAGGAGCGCAGTGTTCGCATCGAGCGCAGCCGGCTTCTCGCGCCCCGTCACGCCGAGGTCCTCGGCCCGCACGATCATCAGCGGCATGGCGGCGTCGATGCAGGTCACCTGAATGCCGTCGATGGTGTCGATGCGCTTTCCTGTCGGAAAGACTTTCCCCGTGACCGCTCCCCACGCGTCGAGGAAGTTCAGCAGGATGGGTGCCGCCGTGCCGGCAACCCCATCGATGCGCGCGTCGCCTTCGTAGGTCACACGTCCACCGGGCGTGCGCACCGTGACGTCGATGCGCGAGCCGGTGTTGACGTTGTAGACGCGGACATTGGTGGTGCCGTCTGCCGCTGGCACGATCCCCTGCTCGATCGCGAAGGGCGCGACGCCGGAAAGCATGTTCCCGCAATTCGGCCGTGTGTCGACCGACTGGTGGCCGACGCCCACCTGCGCAAAAAGGTAGTCGATGTCGCATCCAGGCCGGGACGAGCGCGACACGATGGCCACCTTGCTGTTCAACGTACTGCCGCCGCCCACGCCATCGAGCTGCAACGGGTCGGACGCACCAATCGCTCCGATCAGGGCTTGGTCGCGAGCCTCGTCACCTTCCGGCAACCACTCGCGTAGAAAGAATGGTCCCCGCGAAGTGCCGGCGCGCATGAGCACGCAGGGGATGGACTTGCTCATGTCATTCAGCGGTGATCTTGGCCGCCTGGACGACCTTCTTCCATTTGACCTGCTCCTGCGCAACATAGGTGCGCATCTGGTCGGTCGTCATGGGCGAGACTTCGGCGCCATGGTCTTCGAGGCGCTTGATCACGGTCTTATCGGCCAACACCTCGTTGAGCACCTTGTTGAGCTGCTCGATGACGGGCTTCGGTGTCTTCGCCGGAGCGAAGATGCCATACCACTGGGAGACGTCGACGTCGGCGATTCCCTGTTCCTGCAGCGTCGGTACATCGGGCATGAGTGCCGAACGTTTGGAGCCCGCAATACCGACGGCCTTCAGCTTGCCGCCCTTCACGTACGGCATGGCTGTGAACACGCTCGGGAACATCACCTGCGTCTGGCCAGCGATGGTGTCCGTGATCGCCGGTGCGGAACCCTTGTACGGCACATGCAGCATGCTCGTGCCCGTTGAAAGCTTGAACAACTCGGCGGCGAAATGCGGCGCCGTGCCGTTGCCGGCCGAGGCATAGCTGGTCTTGTCCGGGGCGGCCTTGAGCATCGCTACGACTTCTTTTGCGGTGCTGGCCTTGACGGTCGGGCTGACGACCATCATCGTTGCCGATGATCCGACCATGCCGACAGGCTCGAAGTCCTTCACCGGGTCATAGCGAAGCTTTTGCAGCGCCGGGTTCATCGCGTGCGTTGCGATGTAGCCCAGCATGATGGTGTAGCCATCCGGTGCGGCACGCATCACGTATTCGCTGGCGATCGCTCCATTGGCGCCCGCCTTGTTCTCGACGATGACCGGCTGCTTCAGGATGGCCGACATACCCTGCCCAACGATGCGTGCCATGGCATCGTTGGCACCTCCTGCGGCCGTCGGCACCACGAGGGTGATCGTCTTTTCGGGATAGGCGGCTGCCGCACTTCCGCTTGCGCAAGCCAGCGATACCGCCAGCGCGACCGCGGCAACGAGACGAGGGTTCTGAGTGTTCAAGTTGTCTACTCCGGTGGATGTTGGATTTGGATGCTGAATCGTGGGTTCTTGTTGTTTTGGGCCGTGGGGCGAATGTTCCACTCCAGGGCGATTTCTGTGAATTGCATGTTTGAGATCGATTGATGCACACTGTCGATCAGTGAAATTGCACTGTGAGCGCGAGGCCCATGGCCATCAACTTCAATCTCAACGATCTGCAAGCCTTCCGGGCGGTTGCCGAACTGAAGAACTTCCGCAAGGCCGCCGAGGCACTGCATGTCTCCCAGCCCGCATTCAGCCGCCGCATCGAGAAGCTCGAGGAGGCTCTGGGGGTTCGGCTCCTCGACCGCACCACGCGTCGCGTGAGCTTGACCTCCGTGGGGCGGGATTTCGATCGCAAGGTCCAGCAACTCCTGGACGAACTCGACCACACGCTGTTGGGTATCCGCGGCGTGGCGGCCACGCGCATGGGCGAGGTGACGATCGCCTGCGTGCCTTCGACGGTCTACTACTTCCTGTCGCAGGTGATCTCGCGCTATCACGAGCGCTACCCCAAGATCCGGGTCAAGGTGTTCGATGCCAGCGCCAACGAGGTGCTGTCGGCCGTCTCGCGCGGGGAGGCTGACTTTGGGCTCAATTTCGTCGGTGCCAAGGAGCCGGACATCGAATTCAAGCCCTTGCTGGAGGAGCGTTTCGTCGCAGCCTGCAGGCGCGACCATCCTCTCGCAAAGAAGCGTCGCGTGAACTGGAGCGAACTCGGGCAGTACGACTACATCTCGGTCAGCAAGGCCTCGGGCAACCGGCTGTTGCTGGATCAGGCGCTTTCAGGCGTTGCGGGGCGTCCGCAAAGCATCTACGAAACCCAGCACGTCACGACGATGCTCGGCCTGGTCGAGGCCGGCCTGGGGGTGGCCGCGGTGCCCTCAAGCGCCATGCCGGACGCGGACCATCCTCTGCTCGTGAGCGTTCCGCTGTACGACCCGGTGATCACGCGCAAGATCGGCCTCATCCGGCGCAAAGGCCGGACCTTGTCTCCGGCCGCGCAGCAGCTCTACGCTTTCTTCTCCGAAATGAAAGCAAAGCGCGGCAAGCCCGCTGGCCGCCGCGCAGTGAATTGACAGGCCCGAGGCTCGTTCTCGGTCTTAGTGCGCTGGGCCAGCGTGGCCGAGGGGTAACTGCAAGTTGCCGGAGCCTTCTTCGAGGTCATGCTCGGTGTTGGCATAGTTCGCCCCCAGTTCACGACGCAGCACGTCCCGGTCACACGCGTTCTCCCAGATCGAGACCACGATGCAGGCCACCGCATTGCTGATGGTGCTGGTCAGTGCGCGCGCCTCCGACATGAAGCGATCGATGCCGACGATCAGCGCCACGCCCGCCACCGGAAGATCGGGCATCACGGTGAGCGTCGCGACCAGGGCGACGAAGCCGCTGCCAGTCACTCCCGCTGCTCCCTTGGATGTCAGCAACATGATCCCCAGCATCGAGCCGATCTGCAGCCACGACAGATGGATGTCGCAAGCCTGGGCGATGAACATCGACGCGAGTGTCAGGTAGATGGCGGTGCCGTCGAGATTGAACGAATAGCCGGTCGGCAGCACGAGCCCGACCACCCCCTTCTTGCAACCCAGCCTTTCGAGCTTGAGCAGGAGACGGGGAAGCACCGGTTCACTCGACGAAGTGCCCAGAACGACCAGCAACTCCTCCTTGATGTAGCGCATGAGCTGCCACAGTTTGAAGCCGTGCAGACGCGACAACACGCCGAGCACCACCGCGACGAAGAAGATGCAGGCCACGTAGAAGGTGCCGATCAGCATGCCCAGCGATCCGATGGACTTGATGCCGTAGCGGCCGACCGTGAATGCCATGGCACCGAACGCACCGATCGGCGCCAGCCGCATGATGATCCCGAAGGCCGCGAAGAGCATGTGCGAGAAGCCATCGATACCCTCGAGGACCGGCTTGGCGTTCGCGCCGATTTTCGTCAGACCAAATCCGCAGATCACCGCGAGCAGCAGCACCGGCAAGACTTCGCCCTCGGCGAAGGCACCGAAGAACGCGTTCGGAATGATGTGCATGACGAAGTCGGTGAAGCCGTGGATGTGCACCTGGTTCGCGAAGCGGGTTGCCACGGAGGCGTCCAGATTCTTCGGATCGATGTGCATGCCGGCACCCGGCTGGAGCAGCAACACGGCGGTCAGGCCGGTGATGAGCGCCAGAATCGTCAAGGCATAGAACAGCCCCATCGCCTTGAGCAGGGTCTTGCCGATCTCCTTCGAATCGCCCAGCGAAGTGATGCCGCTCACGATGGTGCAGAACACCACCGGCGCGATCATCATCTTGACCAGCTTGACGAATCCGTCGCCGAGCGGCTTGAGCGCGGCGCCGAACTCGGGCCAGTAGTGGCCCACGGTGATGCCCAGGACCAGGCCAATCAGGACCTGTACGTAGAGCAGCTTCAACAGCTTTCGGATGTTCACGACGTTGTCTCCAGAATGAGGATGTGCGGACCCTGCCGGTCTTCGCCGGTTCGATCCGGTGGTGGAAGGTAGAGGCCGGCTCAGCGGCGGGCCGAGAGAACGCGGTCGACCATCACGCCGGCTTGCCCGACGTTGTTGACCGGATCGCACATGGCTTCGAGCTGGGCTCGCGTCACATGCTTGTTGATCTCCGGGTGCGTGACGAGGATTTCGATCAGCGGCTGGTTGTCGGCCAGCGCCTGGCGGCACAGGTCATAGACGAGGTCGTGGGCATATTCGCGGCCGATGTACGGACCCAGGCCCATCATCACCGCCTCGGACATCACGAGCCCGTTCGTGATGTCGATGTTGGCGCGCATGCGGGTGGCATCCACCTCCAGGCCCTTGAGAATGAACTTGGTCTGCTTCAGGGCGCCAGACATCAGGCAGAAGATCTCCGGCAGCGACACCCACTCGATCTCCCACGGTCCGGTCGAGCGCTCGTGGTCGGCCACCATCGCGTCCATCAGCGCAGCCGCATGCTGGCGTGCAACCGAGATGTTCGCGTGGATGTAGAGGCAGGAAATCGGATTGCGCTTTTGCGGCATGGTCGACGATGAGCCGCGGCCGGGCGCGAAGGGTTCGAAGACTTCCGCCACTTCGGTCTGCATCATCAGCTTGACGTCCATTGCGATCTTGCCGAGCGAGCCGCCGACCAGTCCGAGGAAGGCGCCGACTTCCGCGATGGTGTCCCGCACCGTGTGCCACGAGATGAGAGGCTGGGCGAGTCCCAACTCCTTCATCAGCCCGGCCTGCGTCTCCATGGCGCCCTTTTCGAGCGAAGACAAGGTGCCCGACGCACCGCCGAACTCACCCATCAGGACGCGGGGCTTGAGTTGCTGCAGGCGCTCGCGATGACGATCGATGCCGGCCAGGATGCTCGCCATCTTGTAGCCGAAAGTGATCGGCGTGGCCTGCTGCAGGTTGGAGCGCCCGATGATGGGTGTGTCGCGGTACTTCCTTGCGAGGGAGGCGAGTGCATCGCCGATCTCGTCCAGATCCTGCTCGACCAATGCAAGGCCTTCGCGCATCTGCAGCACGGCGGCCGTGTCGGTGATGTCCTGCGTCGTGGCACCCCAGTGGCAGTACTCGCCGAGCTTGTCGCGGCAGTTCGCGTTGATCTGGTTGACGACCGCGATGATGGGATAGCCGATCTGTTCGGTCTTGGCCTTCAGCTTGGCCCAGTCGATCTGCGACAGGTTGCAGTTGCGCACGATCTCGTCCGCCGCTTCCTTGGGGATGATGCCGAGTTCGCCCTGCACCTTGGCGAGGGCGCGCTCGATGTCCAGGTACTTGGTGGTGCGGTTCTCGTCGGACCAGACCTCGCGCATGCGCGCGTCGCTGAACATGTCGCCGAAGATGCGCGAGTCGATGATGGTGGAGGCCATGGTGCTTGTCTCTTTCTGCGGTGGAAGGTGAGGGAGTAGGTCAGGGGTGATGTCAGGCACGGGCCAGTGCCAGCGTGCGTCGGGCCTGCAGTACGACGGGGCGGTCGACCATGCGACCGTCGAGCCGGGCGGCGCCGGGTGATGCGGCATCGGCATCCAGCACGCGTCGGGCCCAGTCCAGTGCGTCCGGGGTCGGTCGCAGCGCGGCATGGATCGGCTGCACCTGACGTGGGTGAATGCACAGCTTCGCGCCAAAGCCATGCCGCCGCGCATCGGCAAGATCCGCCAGGAGGCGTTGCTCGTCGTCGAGTTGCGGCGTGACGCCTGCGACCGGTGGCGGAAGGCCCGCCAGGCGCGAAGCGATCGCGATCCGGCTGGCTGCATAGGCAAGGCCCGAGCCATCCGACGAGATGTCCATGTCCAGGTCGAGCGCGAAATCGAGCGTGCCGAAGACCAGGCGCTGCACGCCCGCGGCCGCGATGCGGTTCACTTCCGATACGCCGCGTGCGCTTTCGATGAGCGCCAGGATGCCTGCGCCCGGCAATGCAGCCCGCGTCTCGACAATCTGTGCGGCCGATTCGGCTTTGGGCAGGAGCACGCCGATCCCATGCGTGTCGCCCAGTGCCGCAAGGTCAGCGGCATACCAGCGCGAGTTGGCGTCGTTGATGCGCACCACGACCCGGGATTGTTCTCCCGGCGCTGCACGCTTCAGCCACGCCTCGACAACGCTGCGTGCCGTGGCCTTGTCGTCGGCAGCAACTGCATCTTCGAGGTCGATGACGACCTTGTCGGCGCCGCTGGCCAGCGCTTTGCCAAAGCGTTCCGGGCGTGTTCCCGGCACAAATAGGTAGGTCCGGGCAGGAGATAGCAAATCGGCTGACATGACGATGACCTCAGACGGCTTTGGCTGCGTGCAGGCCGGCGATCTCGGCGGTGCTGTAGCCGAGCTCGCTGAGGATCGCATCCGTGTGTTCGCCGAGGGCAGGCACCGGGTCCATCCTTGGGCCCGTGTCCCAGGTGCCGGGCGGCAGCATGGCAGGCACGGAGCCGATTGATGTCCCCACCTGCGTCCATCGTCCACGCGCCTCGAGTTGCGGATGCGCCCAGACTTCCTTCATGGTGTTGACCTGCGCATTGGCGATCTGCGCGAGCTCGAGTCGCTCGACCACTTGCTTGCCGGTCAGCGGCCTGAAGGCATCCACGATGATCTGCCGCAATGCGGACCGCTCCGCCACGCGCTTGAAGTTGGCGGTGAACCGCGGATCCTTCGCAAGATCGGGCTGTTGCAGCACCTTCTCGCAGAAGCTGGCCCATTCGCGCTCGTTCTGCAGGCCCAGCATCACGGTGGTGCCGTCGCCGGCGGGGAAAGGGCCGTAAGGGTAGATCGTCGCGTGGCTGGCGCCGGTGCGTGGCGGCGGCTCGGCGCCTTCGAAGGCGTAGTACAGCGGGTAGCTGGTCCACTCGGCCAGCGACTCCAGCATCGAGATGTCGATGCGTTGGCCCTTGCCCGTCTGGCCACGCTGCAGCAGTGCCGCAAGGATGCTGCTGTAGGCATACATGCCGGCGGCGATGTCTGCGATCGACGGGCCTGCCTTGCAGGGCTCTTCGGGCGTGCCGGTCACCGAGACAAAGCCGGCCTCGCTTTGGATCAGAAGGTCGTAGGCCTTCTTGTCGCGGTACGGCCCGGGGTTCTTCGGATCGTCGCCATAGCCGGAGATGTCGCAGACGATCAAGCCTGGCTTCGCGCCGGAGAGTTTGTCGTAGCCAAGGCCGAGACGCGCTGCGGCGCCTGGGGCGAGGTTCTGCACCACGACATCGGCCTTCTCCATGACGAGCCGTTCGAGCACCCGTGCGGCCTCGGGATGCTTCACATCGAGCGTGAGGCTTTCCTTGGAGCGGTTGGTCCAGACGAAGTGAGATGCCAGACCGCGAACGCGTTCGTCGTAGCCGCGAGCGAAGTCGCCCGAGCCGGGCCGCTCGATCTTGATGACGCGGGCCCCTAGGTCCGCCAGCTGGCGAGTAGCGAAGGGCGCGGCAATCGCGTGCTCCAGGGTGACAACGGTGATGCCTTTGAGTGGCTGCATGAGTTTGTCTCTCGTGATGTGGTGGTTGGGATCAGCGCAGCACTGCGGTGGCGTCCATCGTCAGCCAGCCCTCGTGGTCGGAAGCCCAGAGGTGGATGGTCTTGCCGTCCGCCTGCGGCTGGCCGCTGACGTGGAATGCGTTCAGGTCGAACGTCGGGCGCACTGCCTTGAAGCGGAAGCTGGCCACATCGGCTTCGGGCATCTGGCGGCGCAGCAGGTCCATCAGCAGCGTCGCGATGAGCGGGCCGTGCACGATCAGGCCTGGATAACCTTCGACCTGCGTGACGTACTGGCGGTCGTAGTGGATACGGTGGCCGTTGAAGGTCAGCGCCGAGTAGCGGAACAGCAGCACGTCGTCGGGAACAATCTCGCGCCGCCAGGCGGCATCGGCCGGTGCGGCTTGCGGCGGCGGAACCACATCGTTCGGCCCCTGGGCTTCGCGGTACACGATGTCGTGGAACTCGACGAGCGCCGGCTCGCTGGCCTCGTTGCATCGCACTTCATGGCGCACCTTCACGAACACGAGCTTGCCGGTACGGCCTTCCTTGGTCGTGACGTTGTCGATGGTCGAGGTTCTGGTGACACGGTCGCCGACGCGGATCGGACTGCGAAATTCGAACTGGCTGCCGGCCCACATGCGCCGGGGTAGCGGAACCGGCGGAAGAAAGCCGCCGCGTTTGGCATGGCCGTCGGGCCCGATGTCGCTCTGCCGGTGCATCGGCAGGAAATAGAGCCAGTGCCACAGCGGTGGAAGTGGCGTGCCTAATTCGATTGGTGCGGCTGGATGATCCAGGGTCGCAGTCAGAGCGACCACCGGGGTGGGATTGACGGTGTCTTCGACTCTTTCGCTGCGTCCGATCCACGATTGCAGTTGATCCTGTTGTGCTTCCAATGTCGTCTCCTTTGCCGGCTGCCCAAAAGCGGCAGTGGTTCTGGAGAGGAAGTTTGCGGCGCTTGCTCTGTTCGGAGAATTGCAACGTTTGGTCGTATTGATGCAGCGAAAGCATCAACAAAGCGACCTCGGTGAAGCGATCCGTTGGGAAATGCGACTCCGTGGATAGCGTCAGCGATAGGGTTTTCACCAAAAGTCCGTGCGGCCAGCCGGTTCGTAGAACCGACCGGGAGCCGCCGAGCGCGCGGTCTCCAGTTGTTCACATCCATCTGCAACAGGAGTAGTTCATGCACACGGGTTTCACGCGTCGAGCAGTCCTCATTGGGTCCTTGGGAGGCAGTGTTGCCTTGGCGGGCTGCGGAGGAGGTGGAGGCAATCAATGGCCCGGCGCGCTTGTGCAGCCGAACATCGCGCAGGTCGTTGCCTTCCGTTCAGACCTCAGCCTACTGTCCGAAGCCATCGACAAGGCGGACTTGACGAGCACACTGTCGGCGGGCGGCCCCTTTACGTTGTTTGCTCCGAACGACGCTGCTTTTGCGGCGCTGCTCGGAGAACTTGGGACCACGAAGGACGCGCTGCTTTCAGACAAGGCGCTTCTCTCCGCAGTCCTGAAGTATCACGTGCTCAACGCGGCCGTACGCAAGGCGGACATTCCTTCCGGCAAGGCGATCGAGCCTCTCGGCGGCGGGTTCTTCAAGATCGAGACTCAAGGCGCTAGCGCGCGCATCACCGATGGCCGCAACCGCGTCACGAACATCATCGCGACAGACATCACGGCGCAAAACGGTGTCGTTCACGTCATCGATCGAGTCCTGCTTCCTGCCAACAAGGACATCGTGCAAACGGCGCAAGGCGTGCCCAGCCTGAGCATCCTCGTCGAAGCGGTGGTCGCCGCAGACCTCGTAGCGACCCTCCAGGGGCCTGGGCCATTCACCGTCTTCGCGCCTTCGAACGATGCTTTTGTCGCGCTTCTGTCCGAACTCGGCATCACCAAGGACGCACTCCTGGCCGACAAGGCGCTCCTGACCAAGGTGCTCACCTATCACGTGCTTCCCAAGCGGGTTCTCAAGGCAGAGATTCCGCTCAACTCACCGATCGCGACGGTTCAAGGCCAGAGCATCACCATCAACAGCAATCTGCAGATCATCGATCAGCGGGGTCGGACTTCGGGTATCTCCGCCACGGACATCTTCAACACCAACGGTGTGGTGCACTTGATCGACAAGGTACTCTTGCCCTCTTGATTCGTGGTGATCGGTTGCGTTCAAGGAAAGGAACAACCCCGAACTCGTAGCCTGGGGCCCGTTCATGGCCGCGCCCATCGGCCGATGAGCGGGCCTGACCCTGCCCGTGTTCGGGGTGCTCGTTGTCGCCAACTTTCAATGACGGGCTGCTGCCTCGACCGCGGTCCAGACGTCCACCTTGGCCTTGGCCAGACAGCGCAGCTTCTCACGCACTTCCCGAGGTCGTGTTCGTGCGCTCCCCAGAGAGATTCGTCCCTTGAACTCGTTCGCCGCGAAAAGATCGGCATGACCGAAGACACGGCCACCGGCTCTCGTGACGTTGATGGCGATGGAGACGTCGCGATAGATGATCGGATCTGAAGAAGCTTCTCGCATATTCCCCTCCATCACGGCGAACGACGGAAATGAGCTGCTGCGCTTCTGGCTTTCCACCAGGCCATGCAGGCGGGCCGTATGGGCGGCGCATCTCCTGGAAGGGTATATCCCGCCAGCTCTTGACGACCCTTCTCGGTGATGGCCAGCACTTGGACGGCATCGGCCGTGCCCGAAGGCGTCAGCGCACTGGAAGAGACGGGTGTAAGCGCGATCACCAGACCCGCAGCGCGCAAAAGCTTGATCTTGTCGATCTCTGCGGGGGTGCTGAACGTTGCCGGCAATGAGCTGCCGGCGAGCTGTCTGAGCAGGTCCATGGCCATTTGACAACCTCCTTTTCTCAACAATGACCAGAGCGAGCTAGAAATAGCGTCGGCAGATTCGGAGATCAAGAGTGCCGAAACCGACCGACAAAAATTTAGCGTTTTGTTTCTCCCGAGAGGTTGTTTGAGTTGGTCGGAAGGAAGGGGCTCGAGCGGCGCGGCGCACTCCCCAGCCACCAACCGCCCTCTTGAAACCATTTTTGGCCGACCCTATTTCGGGAACCGGAAGCGCTGGAAGGACGCCTCCAGCGCTCCGTTCAACCTGAATGGAGGTATTCGCTATGTATCGATCCCTGTTTCCGCGCGACATGTTCGCCGAGATGGATCGCCTGCAGCGCGAGATGCAGCAGGCCTTCGATCTGTCTCCCACCATCCGAGGCTTCGGCCGCGGTGGCTTCCCCGCCCTGAACGTGGGAGGAACACCCCAGACTGTGGAGGTCTACGCCTTCGCCCCCGGGCTGAATCCGGCGGACCTGGAAATCACCCTCGACCGCGGGGTGCTGACGCTTGCCGGAACCCGCAAGTCCGACTTGCCCGAGCCGGAGAGTACGGCCAAGGGAAGCGCCGTCGCCGTGCACATCAACGAGAGACTGTCGGGCAGGTTCCGTCGAGTCATCAGCCTGCCCGACGACGCCGATCCCGAGGCCGTGGAGGCCCGCTACCGCGACGGCGTCCTGCACATCACAGTCCAGCGGCGTGCTGCGGCCCAGCCTCGCCGCATCGCCATCCAATGAGGAAAGGAGCCCTGAAATGAACGATCTTCGCGACCAGCAACGTGCACCGGCGACGACCGCGAAAGAGCAGAGCAACGAGGCGCGCTACAACGCCGCTGCCCTCATGCCACCGGTCGACGTCGTGGAGGACGCCAGCGGGATTACGCTCTACGCCGACCTGCCGGGGGTCTCGCGCGACAGACTGAATCTGCAGGTGGAGGCGGGAACGCTCACCATCGACGCCGACATCGACCTCAACCTGCCCGAGGGTCTCCAGTCGAGCCACACCGAGGTCGGGTTCGGCCGCTTCCACAGGACCTTCACCCTCAGCTCCGAACTGGACACGGAGAAGGTGACCGCCGAGCTTGCCGATGGCGTGCTGAAACTGTCCATTCCGAAGGCGGAGCACGCGAAACCACGTCGCATCGAGGTCCGCACGGCGTGAGCGGTGCCCCTGCTTCGAACTGGCACCGCAGCACCTGGCTGCCTATGTCCGTCAATGGGCATTGTTCAGCCGTCGCTTGGCTGCTCTTGATTCCTTGCCAAGGCTACGAAGGTATGGCGGTGCCGGCGCCGTGACCCGTTCACGGCCTGCGCCAGGGCTGACCAGAAGCGCTGGGGAAGCGGGTGCCTTGCGCATCCGTGAAGGGGTGTCGACCAGCTTTTCGACCTTGGCGCGGGCCACACGACCTATTGGAGCTTGCGGTCTTCCTCCTTGGCCTCAGCCATGGCTTCGGGCTCCAGTTCCTCGGCCGCGCGGTTTAGTCGTATGAACACGCCCCACCCCACCAGCAGGGCGCCCACGGACGCCACCAGTGCTGCCGCGTTCAACATGAGCGCCGGCTCGGAGCGTGCCTTGAAGGTAGTTACCAGGGCCTCCACTGCGATGGCGACCACGATCACCACCATGAAGCGCGAGAGGAAGCGGCGCACCCGCGTCGGCGCGCTGATGTGGGCATCGCGGATCACCTCTTCCTCGGCGATGGTCTGCGAAATCTGCATGGCCACCACCGCAGCGGCCAGCACGCCCATGGCTTCCACCATGCCTTCGGACGCGGCGTAATCCCAGTCGCCGAAGGCAGCCTGCCAGCCGGCGCGGGCAGCCGCGACCACGAGCATGAGGCCGGCACTGGCAAAGAGCAGGGCCATGAATCCATGGGCCAAGGAATAGAGGCGAAGGATGAGTTTCATGCAGGCGGCTCTTCTTGGAGGTCCGCGGGCCGCCATGCCCGCGACGTGATGATGGAACGGAGGCTGCCGGCACGGCTGTGATCAGGCACGCCAGCCGTGTGTAGTCGCGCACCGCGTTAGAGCCCAAGGATCAGGGCTTGTTCAGAATTGAACCTGACACTACGAGGAGCGCGCCTGGTCCAACCAACCCGGGTCCGATCACTATCTTCACCATCAATGGAGAGGAACATGGAATTCAGGAACTCGAGCACCCGCTACTGCAGGCCGCTCATTGGTTTGCACTGGCCCTTGTCCGCATCCTGCCCTGACCAAGTCCGATGAAATCACGCCACGCCCGCACACATCTCGAACGACACCGCACCGAACACATCGGCTGGCTGCGCGCCGCGGTGCTCGGCGCCAACGACGGCATCATTTCCACGGCCAGCCTGGTCGCGGGAGTCGCGGCCGCACAGGCCAGTCACGCCAACATCATGACGACCGCGGTGGCCGGCCTGGTGGCGGGTGCCATGTCCATGGCGGCCGGCGAGTTCGTCTCGGTCCACTCGCAGGCAGATACCGAAAAGGCCGACCTGGAGCGAGAACGCCACGAGCTGGCGACGGACACAGAGGCAGAGCATCGCGAGCTGACCGCGATCTATGTGCGCCGGGGCCTCGAACACGGACTGGCCAGCCAGGTCGCCACCCAGCTGATGGCGCACGACGCGCTCGGTGCACATGCACGCGACGAGTTGGGCATGTCGGAGGCACTCAGTGCGCGCCCGCTGCAGGCGGCCATGGCATCCGCCGTGAGCTTTGCCGTGGGCGCGGCGATGCCGCTCACCGTGGTCGCGCTGGCGCCCGGGCATTCGTTGCTGCAATGGATCGTGGTCAGCGCCATGGTCTTCCTCGCCCTGCTTGGTGCGATCGCCGCGAGCATCGGTGGGACGCCCGTGGCCGGGAGCACACTGCGCGTGACCCTGTGGGGCACCTTGGCCATGGCGGTGACGGCAGGCGTGGGTATGCTGTTCGGCGGTGTGCCTTGATGCCGCAGCATCGAGGGCATCAACTGTGCCGCGCTCAGCCTCGGTTCAGCCGCGGCGCTTGCGCTCCCACGCCACTTGGCAAGCGTTGCAGCGCAGCGCCGTGGGGTAGGCCATGAGCCGTTCCCGCGGAATGTCCTCGCCGCAATCGATGCACGCGCCGTAGCTTTCCGTTGTCATTCGCCGCTGGGCTCCTTCGATCTCCTGCAGGCGCTGGCGTTCGATGTCGATCTCGGCGAAGCGCAGGTCTTCGCTGCGCTCCTCCTCCGCGTCTTCGGCGTTGTTGTGGACCTCATGCTCGTAGGAAACCCGTTCCTGGAGCGCGTCCATCGGATCGGTACGTCTGTGCAGTTCATCGAGCGTGCGCTGCTTCAGAGCTTCGAGTTGCCTGCGCAGTTGCTCCTGGTCTTGGGATGTCAGTCGTGCCATGGTCCAGCCTCCGGCTATCAATCAGGATTCCACCAGCAGGTGGTTGATCACGCGTCCGACACCTGGTGCGGCCATGGCAGCCCCCTGCGCCGCGCGTCGTTCGGCCCACGAATGCACCTTGCCCGTCAGCGTGACCACGGCGTTGTCCACCGCGATGTCTATGTGCTGCGATTCCCGATAGGCCTGGCGCAGAAGCGCCTGCTCGATGTTCCTCTGGATGTCGGCCGGACTGAACAGTGGGCGAACCTGGATGCTGTTCGTGATGCCGACTACTCCCACCAGCGACTGCACGGCCGTCTCTGCCGCATGGCTCTGGTAGGCCCATTCGACTTCGCCCTCGAGCGTGATCCAGCCGTTGTCCACGCGCGGACGGATCTTGCCGTCCGGCACCAGCACATGCCATAGGAGCGCGCGCTCGGTTGCGTTGGCCAGTTCAGCGTCTGTGCGCTCGTGGTCCGCGGGCCTGCTGACGGTCATCTCCAACGTGACGCCGCGCACTCCGTGCACCCTTTGGACCGCCCGTTCGACCGCATGCTTCTCCGCGTAGCTCGTGAGCGTCCCGGTGAGTGCGACCACCCCATCCTTCACTTCCACGCTGATACCCAACGATCTGATCGAGGGATCGAAGTCGATCTCGGCCAGAACATCGCTTCGGATCTTTGCATCGGTTTTCATGAGACTCCTTTCGCAAGAAGCACGCGAGGCGCGAAACTCTCGCTGCGGATCAATGTAGGGACGATGAGGGCGGGTGGGTTTGTTCTGGATCAAACGCCGACGCGACAGCGGCGGATTGACGCAGATCAACAGGCGCTGCGGCCGACGTGCCTAGCATGAGACTCCATCGCCTACTTCAACAAGGGAAGACGGCCGTGACCTTCAAGACGATCCTGGTCCATCTCGACTACAGCGGCCGTTGCGCGGCGCGCATCGATTTCGCCGGCGCGTTGGCAAATGAACATGCCGCGCATATCGTTGGCCTGCTCCCGACGGGCCTCTACGAGGCCTCGATCCCGGCCGGCCTGATCAATGCAGGCGCCAGCGACTACATCGCCGAATCCGCTGCGTATCTGAAGCACCGGGCCGAAAGAATCGCCGACAACTTCCGTACTCATATGAAGGCATGGCGATCAGTCTCCTTCGAGCTTCGCCAGGTGGACGGTCTGGCCACGGACGCCCTGATCGAACATGGGCGGACCAGCGACCTCGTGGTGCTCGGGCAGGAAGGCGGCGATACCCGGACGGACACACCCTCCCATGGCCTCGTCGGTGAGGTGATGCTCGGCTTGGGACGACCGGTGCTGGTGGTGCCGCACACCGGTGAGTTCAAGGCGAACCCACGCCGCATCGTGGTTGCGTGGAATCGCTCGCGCGAAGCAGGGCTTGCACTGGATGCCGCCCTGCCGTTGCTCAAGCGCGCTGACCGGGTGACGCTACTGCAACTCGCCGGAAAGAACGAAGACGATCAAGCCCTGCCGCAACCGCATCTCTCGGCCTGGCTCGAGCGACACGGCGTTTCGGCGACGATCGATCGCCTCGTCTGCGAAGTCCCGACGTCTGATGCCTTGCTGTCTCGCATCTGCGACCTGCAAGGCGACTTCCTTGTAATGGGCGGCTATGCCCACTCGCGTGTGCGCGAACTGGTTCTCGGCGGCATGACACGCGGGATCCTCGAACACATGACCGTGCCAGTCCTTCTGGCGCATTGAACATATCCCAAGCAGGAGACCCCTCATGAGCAACTCCGAATCACCTCAGGCGCGTCTTCAGGATGCGTACCTCCTTTCCGTCGTCGGGTGGCAACACCTTCTTCAGGATTCGGTGGAGAAGCTCCAGCAAGCGCAGCTTCATGCATGGGGAGAGATGACGCAGACCTTCGTCGCCCTCTACCAGGATGCCTGGGACCGCTGGACTGCCCGGTTCGGCGGCGGCGTTCCCCTCGACGGCTGACGGCAGCCCCGCGGAGGTACATCGACATGGAATCCGATGCGATCTATTGCTTCGATCGAGCCGCTGTGTTGTTTCCCATTTATCCCGAAGGGCGCGCCCATCGCCGGGTGATCGCCGAGATCTCGGAAGACGCGCTGCGCGATCTGTTCGGCGCCACGGGCGGCGGCGACAGCCTCGTCCAGGCCTGCAGGGAACACTTCGATGTGATCGAGCAGATGGCGCTACATCGCCATCGCCATGAGCCGACCCATCCGGTGGTGCTCGCCACTGACGATTTCTCGGTGCCGACCGTTTACTCTGATGACTGACGGCAGACACCGGCCTGGCATCAATGCGCCATGAGCACCGGCAAGGTCATCGACCGGAGAATCGAGCGCATGCGCCACCGACCACCCATTCGCGGGCACGGCTGCGGCCATAGCAGCCCATCACCAGAAGATCCGCCCCCCACATCCGCCGCGAGCCGGATGCGCACCGTGGCGGAGAACTGTCGAGATGGAGCAAGATGGAACGGGGTCTGCATGGCGGTTGCCTTCAATGCCGTTCTTCGTTCCGCCGGTCTGCGACGGGGCTCGGCGCGCGGCCTTGATCCAGCGCAAGGCCGTCGGCGTCCTTGCCGATGACCATGCGACATGCACTTTCCCCGTTTCTGCGTTCGCCTCTCGCTCGTCGCGCTGGGCTGCCTGCTCGGCGCCTGCGCTTCCGAAGGCCCGCGTCCCACCGCCCAGCTCGCCAGCGCCCCCGCCGCGGCCGAATACGCGGTGCCGACCGCACCCGCGTTCTCGTCGCTCGTGGCCAGCCGCCGCACGAGCGTGGTCGACATCAGCACGCTCGCGATCGGGCGCCAGGGCC
Source organism: Variovorax sp. (assembly GCA_017744935.1). Classification (GTDB taxonomy): domain Bacteria; phylum Pseudomonadota; class Gammaproteobacteria; order Burkholderiales; family Burkholderiaceae_C; genus Variovorax. Next base: position 15,779 of record JAGIAI010000052.1, on the reverse strand, counting down.
GGGATGCGGCCGGCGAGGACCTCGAACTCGAATTCGAGCCCGAAATCGATTTCTCGGACCAGTTCGCGCGACCGCTGCCGGCCAGCGCCCGCATCAGTCAGGTTCGCGATCTGGCCTCCGGCGTGACGCTCAGCAGCGACGGCCTGATCCTTACCGCCGCGCACGTGGTCGCCAATGTCGACGAGATCCGCGTCCGGCTGGATGACGGGCGCATCTATTTCGCACATGTGGTCGGCATCGACCGACCCACCGACGTGGGCTTGCTGAAGATCGACGCGAAAAGCCTCACGCCTGCGCCCATCGGCGATTCGTCCACGCTCTCGCCCGGCGACTGGGTTGCCGCCATCGGCGCGCCCTTCGGCTTTCACGGCAGCGTGACTGCGGGTGTCGTGAGCGCGGTCGACCGATTCATCGGCGCGGCCGGCGTGCCCTACATCCAGACCGATGTCGCCATCAACCCGGGCAGTTCGGGCAGTCCGCTGTTCAACAGCCGCGGCGAAGTCGTTGGCATCAACTCGCTGATCTACAGCGGCAGCGGCGGCTTCATGGGGCTGTCCTTCTCGGTCCCGATCAATGCTGTCATGAAGGTCGCCTCGGAACTGAAGGCGACCGGGCACGTGCGCCGGGCTCGCATTGGCGCCGAGTTCCAGGAAGTCACGCCCGCGCTGGCGCAGGCCTTCGGTCTGTCCGATGCCGCGGGCGCGCTCGTCGTGCGCGTGGACGCGCGCGGCCCCGCGCAGGCCGCGGGCCTGAAACGCGGCGATGTCGTGACTGCACTGGACGGGGTGTCGGTCGCCCGCTTCACGGACCTCCTGCAGCGGATCGCGACGCACCCCCCCCACAGCCGCCATCTCCTGGACGTGTGGCGGGAAGGCGAACAGGTTCCGATCCAGGTCGTGTTTTCGGAAACCACGCCCCGGGAGAGCGTCCTGCGACCGGACAACCTCGACGACTGGGCCGATGGGCTGGGCCTCACGCTCGGCGAGTTGCCGGCGACGCAGCGTGCGCAGTTCGGCATCGACGGCGGCCTCATGGTCCGCGACGCCGTGGGCGCCGCGCGCAGCGAGGGCCTGCGCCCCGGCGACATCGTCGTGGCCCTGAATGGCACGCGAATGGACCATGTCGACGACTACCGGCGTGCTGTGGCCAAGGTGCTTCCGGGCCGCAACGTCGCGCTGCTGGTGATGCGCGACCGGCGGCTGGTGTATGTCGCGGTACGTCGTCCGTCCCTCTCGGAAGCGGCGGATTCATCCGCCCTGTCCGCTCGGCCCGTCGATTGAGCCAGATCAATCCCCTCGTGCCTGTGTCGGCCTACATTGATTCCGGCGCGGTGCAATGGGCCCGCGCGTCATCAGTCACTTTTCGATCCGAGGAACCACCATGAGCAACCTGAGACTGCTGGACCCGGTGTTCGGCAACGACTTCGAAACGGCACTGCGACGCTTCTTCTCTCCCACCGTCTTCGAGGGCGAGCCCGCCCCGCTGAAGATGCGCATCGACGTGACGGAAAACGAGAAGGCCTTCAACGTGAAGGCCGACATCCCGGGCGTGAAGAAGGAAGACATCAGCATCAAGGTCGACGGCAACACCGTCAGCATCGATGCCGAGGCCAGGTCGGAAAAGGAAACCAGAGGCGACGGCGACAAGGTCCTTCGCAGCGAGCGCTACTACGGCTCGATCTCGCGCACCTTCAGCCTGGGCCAGGACGTGGATGACACAAAGGTGCAGGCCAAGTACGCCGACGGTGTCCTCACGCTCGAACTCCCGAAGAAGGCGCCGGCGCCCGCCTCGAAGATCGTGATCCAGTAGGCCCTTGTGCCTGCTGAGCCGGTTGTTCCGATCCCGCCGGGCCAACTGGCGGAGCGTGCGGCACTTGTGCACGCGCTCGCACAGGGCCTCGGCGCAGAGGTCCTCGAGACGCACATCTCATGGATCCTGCTCACGCCCGCTTTTGCCTTCAAGGTGAAGAAGCCGGTGCGCCTCGCGTTCCTGGACTACGCGACCCTGCAGAAGCGGCGCCGCTTCTGCCATGAGGAAGTCCGCGTGAATCGACAAACGGCGCCTTCGCTCTATCTGGGCGTCGCGCGCATCACGGGGGATGCCTCGTCGCCGGAGATCGACGGCCCGGGGCCGGTGCTCGACTATGCGGTACGCATGCGGCGCTTTGCAGACGGCGCCCTGTTCAGCGAACGGCTGGCCGCGGGTGCGCTTTCCGCACTCGACGTGGACGGCCTGGCGGCCATGCTAGCTTCCGCGCACGCGGCCGCGCCAGTCAGCCGTCGCGCGCCGGCGGCGCATGCGAGCCCGCTTTCGCGCGCGCTGGCCGCGCTTGACGGCGCGCGTCCTGCCTTTTCCGCCGACGAGTGCGACGGCCTGCGCGGCTGGCTGGAAGCAGGTGCGCGAAAGCTCCGGCCTCAATGGATCGCGCGACGAAGAAGCGGCCATGTCCGCGAATGCCACGGCGACCTTCACCTGGGCAACATCATCGACCTCGACGGGCAACCCGCCGCCTTCGATGCCATCGACTTCGATCCGGCGCTTCGATGGATCGACATTGCCGAGGACGCTGCGTTTCCCGCCATGGACTTCGCGGCGCAGGGCCGTCCGGACTTCGCATGGCGCTTCCTCAATGCGTGGCTCGATGCCACCGGCGAGCACGAGGCGGCAGGCGTTTTGCGCTACGCGCTGGTTTACCGTGCGCTGGTGCGCGCACAGGCCGAGCAGATGCGTGCATCGTCGGGCGACGCGCCCGCGCGCTACGCACGGGCGGCACTCGCGTGGTCCCGCCCGGCTCCGCCCTGCCTGGTCGTCACGCACGGCCTTCCGGGCTCCGGCAAGACCTTCCAATCGCAGCGGCTGCTGGAGCGGGCCGGGGCGATCCGCGTGCGCTCAGATGTCGAACGCAAGCGCCTGTTCGGACTGGGCGCGCTGGAAAGCTCTCGCGCCCGTGGGCTCGACATCTATTCGCGCGAGGCGACCGCCAGCACCTACTCGCGGCTCTTCGCCCTCGCCCGGATCACTCTTGCGGCGGGCTTCAATACGGTCATCGACGCGGCATTCCTGAGACGCAGCGAACGCGATGCGGCGCTTGACCTCGCTCGCGCGTGCGGAGCCCGCTTCGAGATCCTCGCGTGCCAGGCGCCCGACGAGATCCTGCAGCGTCGCATCGCCGCGCGGACATCCGACGCCTCCGAGGCCGACACTGCCGTGCTGCGCCAACTGCGTGCCGTTGCAGAGCCGCTCGGGGCGGACGAGAGAGCCTTGGCCTTGAGCCTTGAGCCTTGACGACTAGCGACTCATTGCCGCGACAAGGCCATGTCTGCTTCGGTCAATGCACGATCACCATGCGACTGGCCAAGTGCGGCTGAGTTCAGTGCGTCGCCGAAGGCAAGTAGTCGTGATGTGCCGCTGCCATCCTCGATCTCGCGAACCAGGAATTCCGCCGCAAGAACAGGCGCGTGAGCCCTAGTTCCGGGAGGCTACCGACGAACCCGGGGACGCCGGGGACGCATACCACTGCGCCTTCGGCACCACCACCGAGTGTTTCGGCTGGCCAAGGAAGTGCGGCGACATGATCTGAACACCGTGCTCGTTGAAGGCGTCCTGGATGCTTGCGTGAAGGGCCGACAGAACCGGAATGCGGTCCGCCGGCTTCTCGATGCTGGCGAACAGCTCGTACTCCACGTAGAAGTCCGACAAGGCGCGCTGGTAGACATAGGGCGCCGGTGTCGCGCGAACGCCGCTTGTCCTGCTGGCCGCTTCAATCAGGAGCGCGTGTACCTGGCGCCACGGCGCGTCGTAGCCGATGGTCACCCTGGTGCTCAGCAGCGTCCCATGCGTGCCGGAGAGCTTCGAGTAGTTGTGGATGGGGCTGGCGATGACCACGGAATTGGGGATCGTGATCTCGTCGTTGCGCACATTGGTGATCTTGGTCGCCAGCGCTGCCACTTCGGTCACCACGCCCTGAACACCGTTGATGTCGACGAAGTCGCCCTTGTGCAACGAGCGCGAATACACCACGACGAGCCCGCTCATGAGCTGCGTCACCAGTCCGGTGGAACCGAGGGTCACCATTACACCGAAAAGGACCGACAGCCCCTTGAACACGTCGCTGCTGGCGCCGGGAAGGAACGGATACGCCACCGCGATGCCGACGCACCAGGCAAAGACCGTGAAGATGCGACGAGTCGCACTGACCGTATCAGGATGGAGTAGCGGCAGGCGCAAGCGCCCCTGCTGCAGCGCATCGAACAGGTAGCCAAGCAAGTCGACGATCGCGCGCGTGAGTGCAAGGACGATCAGGACCGTGGCGAGCCCCGGCAGGCTGTCGAGCGCGCCTTCGGCCAGCCATGAGAGCTTCAGAACAAGCCAGTCACCCAGGTCGTTCGCGATGGGCGCCGTGGCGACGAAGCTCGCCAGCACGAAATGCGCCCAGGAATAGGCAAGCGCGAACAGGACGAGCCATTGGAGTACCTGCAGGATGCCGACCACGACCCGTGCGAGGAACTCGCGCCAGTCCACATAGGAAAAGCGGGCCGCAAGGACATCGCGCCTTCTTTCCATGAGCGCGACGATCCGTGTCATTCCTCGGTGGGCCACCCAGGTCAGGATGCAGAAAAGAAGGGTCGCACCGAGCGCCCGCGCGACTCCATGTAGCAGCAAGGGCCTGTTGCGCATCTGCCCCCATGCAGCATGGACCACCTCCATGTGTTCCCGTGTCTGTTCGACGAGCGCGTGGAAGTCCTGCTTCGCCTCGGGGTCGACATCACCCTCGACGACCGAGAACAGCGGAAGGTCGCCAAGGAGGAACTGCACGCCGCGCGTCTCGCCGGACTGGAACTGCACCGTGTTGATGGGCAATGCGATGGCTTCGTCGGGTAGCGCCTGGAGTCGCTCACGAGCGCGCCGCACACGCGCCTGTGGCGTCAGGCTTGCGATGCGCGCCCGCATGGTGAAGATGTCGCGGTTCAGGATCCGCAGCGTCGCCGGGTCGTCCTGCGGCGCCGCGTCATTGCCCACGGCCCCCCAAGCGGCAATTGCCGCCATGACCCAGGCGGCGAAGACGGTCACCCACTTCAAGCTCGTCCTGCGCACGGTTGCATCCATGTTCCGTTGTGTTGATCGATGCTAGGAGGACGGACATGGTTGGCGATTGATCTGGATCAAGCCGCGTCGGCCAGCAGAGCGCTGCAATCGAACGCCTGATTCAAAAGAATGGAGACGCCATGACCGAGAAGCTCGATGACCTGAAGACCTGGACCCACCAGATCGACGACGTCATGCATGAGATCGTCCGCGAGGCGGCGATCTGTGACGTGAAGCTGCTGGACCCGGGTGTGATCGAAGCGGTGCTGCAGAACAACGATTCGGTGTGCGGCCACCAGAACCCGAGGGCATTCAAGAAGCTGCGCGACATGCTGATGCTGGGATTCATCATGCGCGACAAGGTCTATGAAAAGCTCGGGCCAGTCGAGTCCGAAGAACTGATCGCCACCATTCGCAACAAGCTGCGCGAGCGCATGGGAAGCAGGCTCGGCGGCAGGTCGGCGGCATCGTGAGACGAGGCCTGAGCGTGAGCGCCATCATTCCACCCCGACCGACGAACTGCGAATGCTGCCGATGATGGTCTGCATCTGGTCGTCCGGCTTGCGCGCGAACAAGGTCTCATCGGTCGCCCCATCGCCGGTTTGATTCAGAACAACTTGCGCGCGCCCCGAAGCTCTAACCTTCCTTGGCTGGCGATCTCGACGGTTTCGGCCTCGCCTTCGGCCTGGAGGAAGCCGCGCCTTCGGCAATCCCCTGCTGGAGTTCGCGAAACGCCGGAGTCTCGCGCAGCAGGCGCCCGCCCAACTCGCGCAGACGATCGACAGCCTCATCGGGCAGCACGAAGGTGGTCGGGAGGTTCATGAAGTAGTGCCGCTCCACCGGGTCCGGGATGGATTCGAAACTCACGTCGATGGCATCGAAACGCAGTTTCGGCACCGAGGCCTCGGCCTGCGCGTTCGACATACCTGAGAGTTGGAGCTCGGCGACTTCGAGTCGACGCTTGTCGGCCCAGCGTTCGGCGATGTCCTTCAAGAGCTCCACCGACTCGGACGAGAAATGATCGATCGGTACGCTCGATGACTGGAAGAGCTGCGACACGATGCCCGGCGCACGCGATCGGCGATCCCAGTCGGTGTCCGGTGCAGAGCGAGAGTTCACGACGATCACCACGATCCTGCGCAGATGCCTCAACCCGATCTGCTCCTGATATGCGCGGCTGGCCTCTAGCTCCTCAAGGGCCTCCAGAAGTCCGCGCAAGCCGAGGTTGTCGGAAACCCCCCCATCGACCACGTGGAGATAGGGGCGGTTCGAGCTGTCCTGCAGGCTCTCCATGTCCCGATAGCGAAGCAGCGCCCTCCCCGCCGGACGCGAGGGGTTGTCGGGACGGGTGACATCGCTCACCCACGGCGGCATGACTGCGCCGCAACTGCCGCCGTAGTTGTGATAGGTGACCGGCGAGAGTACGGCAGGGACGGCGGAAGACGTCGCCGCCGCGCGCGCCAGCCGCACCTTGCCGACGTCCGAGCAGATCAGATCGAAGTGATCCTGCGAAAACTGAAAGCGCGCGCCGGTCGAAAGGTCGGTGCCCGTGACGGCGGTGATGGGCGTGGGCTTGTCCATCAGATCATCGAAGGTTGCGCCGTTGAAGAGGATCTGGTCGTAGTAGTCGGCGGCCATCTCCGAACGGCCGTAGAGGCCGCTACCGAGCGCAAACCAGTTGAGCGGGTTCAACGCACGCCGTGTCAGCGTGCCCTGCACATCCTTCTTGAGAAAACGGGATTCGTATTCGGTGAAGAGCTTGTCGCCGTACAGCGCATAGGCAAGTGCGGTGAAGCTGCCGCCTGATACACCCGCAATGGCGTCGACCTCGGCGAGGAGATTCACGTTCTTGCCGTCGACCTGGATGTTCGTGCGGCGCAGTTCCTCGAGCACGCCATACGAAAAGGCCGCCGCGCGCGTACCGCCGCCGGAGAACGTGAGCAGGATCAGCGTGTCGGGGTTGTTCTTGGCGCTGTGCGTGTGCCGGAGCCTGTTGCCGACGCGATAGCCGCTGTCCAGGTCCACGTGGTCGATGCGTGGATTCACCGGTGCGAGCGCTGTACATCCTCCGAGCGTCAGCGCTGCCGGCAGGACGAATGTGCAAGCCAGCCGGATGGAGAGCCCGGTCATCGCGTCACAGGGCCACGATCTGCCCGTAGTCCGGGACGCTGGCCTGCCAGTTGAACCGCTCCTCGATCGCGAGGCGCAGCGCATCGGCAGCGACCGGCTCGCCGTGCGTCACGAACACGCGCTTCGGCGCAGGCAGAGCGTCCAGCCACGCCAGCAGCTGGCCCCGATCGGCATGCGCCGAGAGCATGTCCAACCCGACCACTTCGGCACGCACGGGTACATAGGCGCCATGGATCTTGATGTCCCTGGCCCCGGCCAGCATCGCCGCACCGCGGGTCCCGGCGGCCTGGTAGCCGACGAAAAGGATCGTGCTCCTTGGATCGGGTGCATAGGCCTTCAGGTGATGCAGCACCCGCCCGCCGGTCGCCATGCCGCTTGCCGAGACGATCACCGAAGGAAAGCTCAATCCGTTGAGGCGTTTCGACTCCTCGAGCGTGTTGACGAATTTCACCTCCCGGCCCAGCGCGGCGCATTGACCCGCATCCAGTTGGTGCTGGTCCGAATAGCGCCGCATGATGTGCGTCGCGTCGGCCGCCATCGGACTGTTGAGATACACCGGCAGGTCGGGAATCCGGCGCGCCACCTTCAGCAGATGGATGCAGTGCAGCAACGTCTGCGCCCTGCCCACCGCAAACGCCGGCACCACGACGATGCCGCCCCTCGCAGCCGTCCGGCCGATCACTTCGGCGATCGCCGACAAGGTGTCCACCTTGGGATGCACGCGATCACCGTAGGTCGACTCGATGACCACGTAGTCGGCGGGCTCCGGCCGCTCGGGAGGACGCATCACCAGGTCGTCGTCCCGACCCAGATCGCCGGAAAAAAGAATGCTGCCGCCGTCCCATGCGATGTGGATGCTCGCGGCGCCCAGGATGTGGCCGGCGCGTCGCATCCGCCAGGTCCAGCCCGGCCAGGGCGCATATGCCTTGTCGAAATCCAGGACCTCGAAGCGTCCCAGGGCGGCACGCGCTTCGTCCTGCGTATACAGCGGCAGCGCGGGCGTGTGGCGGGAATGACCGTGCCGATTGGCGTAGTCGGCCTCCTCCTCCTGCAGGTAGCCCGAATCCGGCAGCAGCAGTTCGCACAGGTCGCGCGTCGCCCGGGTGGCATAGACCGGGCCTTTGAAGCCCAGCTTGATCAGGCGTGGCACGAGCCCACTGTGATCGAGATGCGCATGCGTCAACAGGACCGCATCGATCTCGCAGGCCCTGACCGGCAACGGCTCCCAGTTGCGCAGCCGCAATTGCTTCAGGCCCTGGAAGAGCCCGCAATCCACGAGCAGGCGACGGCCAGCATGTTCCAGCAGGTATTTCGATCCGGTGACCGTATCGGTGCCGCCGAGAAATTGGATGCGCATGGTGCCTCCTTGTCGCGGTCGAGCTTGGCACACGGCATCGCGCCGCAGTTGATCTTCGTCAAACCTCCCGCGATCGACGCGACCGGCAACGTGCGCGAGACAGCTGATTCGATTGACGTGCATCAAACCTCGCCGGGCGGCGCAGCGATGCAATCTTGCCGTGGGCGAACCCCATCCACAACAGAAGGAGAAAGTCATGGACAAGCGTTCATTCCTGGCACTCGGCCTCTCGGGGCTCTTCACTGCCGCATGTTCCACCACTTCCAGTTCCACTTCGGGCGATCCGGCGGCAAAGCGAAGCAGCATCGACGCATCGGTCGATTCGGCGCTCTCCACCCTCCACGCCCAGGTGCCCGGCTCGCGCGAACTGACCGCCAAGGCGAAGGGTGTGCTGGTGTTCCCGTCTGTGGTGTCTGCCGGCCTGGGCGTTGGCGGCTCCTACGGACAAGGGGCGCTGCGCGTCGGTGGCCGCTCCGTCGGCTACTACAGCACGACCGGCGCGTCGGTCGGCTTCCTGGCCGGCGCCGACTCGAAGGCGGTCTTCCTGCTGTTCATGACGCAGCAATCGCTGGACAAATTCGTCGCCAGCAACGGATGGACTGCCGGCGCAGACGCCTCGGTCACCATGGCCAAGGCGGGCGCGAGCGCCAGCATCGACACGCAGACCGCGCAACAGCCGGTCATCGGATTCGCATTGAGCAACGCGGGCCTGATGGCCAACCTGAGCCTCGACGGGACGAAGGTCAACAAGATGGCCTTGTGACCCCATGCGAATCAACCGAGGCGATGACTTCGGCCATGAAGCTCACCCGCAATCCGCACCGCATTGAACGCGAGGTCCATCCTGCCGCGGCAGGCGCCCTCGCGAGCGCAAGCATCCCGCTTCGATGGCAGCCGCGCCGGAACTGGAATGATCTGTCCAGTCCGGGCGCACCGAGGGCACATCTCGTCATCACCGTGGACGAAGACACGCTGGCCAGGCAGCCAAGATGGCCAGGCCAACCCAATTCGGCGCTGTGGGCACTGCCCGACATCGCGGAAATCCCCGACCCCGAAGCGCTCGCTCACGCGTCGATTCAGACGCTGTATGTCCTTCGGCGCAGGCTGGAGTTGCTGGTCAACCTCTCACTGCGCAATGCCGACAAGGCGGCATTCCAGATGGATGTGCGCGACATGGCCTTCATGCTCTAGGCGCAGGTCGTAGCCGCACGAACGTCTTTTTCCCACCGAGAGCCTGACATGCAGATCCTGAGCCGACTCTTTCACGAGACCCGCGCCGAACGGCGCGACGACGAACTCGATGGATTGGTCATGCGCGTACTTCGCGTCAATCCTTGCTTGCGTCGCGCGCGTGCACATGAGGAGCGCCTGCGAACGGCATTGGCCTGGACTCGGCTGATGCGGCGCAGGGAGATCGTCGAGCGCCTCGTCGACCAACTGGCCATGGACGCGCTCCGATCGATCGTGAAGGACGCCGACGAGCGCCACATGCTCCCACGCGAGCGCGCGTTGCTGGCCGACCGGATCGAGGTCCTGCAACGCATGGGCGTCGGTGCGAATTCGACGGCCGGCGACGGACCGCTGGACACCACCGAGCAGGCCCGGATTGACGCACGGCTCGACCAGAGCGACCTCGATCTCCGCGGTCTCGGCTTGCTGTCCGACGCATTCGATGACCAGCTCGAGCGCTTCTGCAACGCGCTCTATCGGCCAGACGCGCGCATCCATGGCGGAGCGCAGCATGTGCACGTCCGCCAGACAGTCACCCACGCCTGAATCTTCCAAGGAGTTTTCCATGTATCAAAACATCCTCGTTCCTGTCGACGGCAGCGCCACCTCGTTGCAGGGCTTGGAGCAGGCCATCGCAATGGCACGACTTGCCAACGGTCGCATTCGCCTGATGCACGTCGTCGACGAGTTGTCTTTCGCGCTGGCGACGGACGCATACGCCGGCTACGTCGGCGACTGGATGAGCGTGTTGCGCGAAAACGGCGCCAAGCTCCTGCAGGAATGCCTGCAGAAGGTAGAGGCGGCAGACATCTCCGTGGATACCGTGCTGCGCGACAACCTCGACGGATCGGTGCACGAGCTGGTGACGAAGGAAGCTGCCACCTGGCCCGCCGATCTGATCGTGCTGGGCACCCATGGCCGCCGTGGGGCGAAGCGCCTCTTCCTCGGTAGCAGCGCCGAGAGCATCCTGCGGACGGCCACTGTTCCAGTCCTGCTGGTGCGCGCATCCGAAGGTTCGGCTCCGGACGAAACGAAGCGCGCGGCCGAATGCGAACCCGTCCGCGTTCACTTGCCGGCGGGTGCCCTTGCGATCGAATGAGGCACCCAAGATTGATCCACCTCAACGAATCCACGGCCGCGCAGGCGCACGATGACATGACAACCATGAAGGAGTCATCACCATGTCTCGCAATGTCGGAACCATCGATCGCCTGCTGCGCATCGCGTTGGGTCTGGTGCTCATCGGATTGGCCTTCACGGCCACTGTAGGGGTATGGGGCTATGTGGGTCTGGTGCCACTGCTCACGGGTCTGGCCGGGCGTTGCCCGGCCTATTCGCTCTTCGGCATCCGGACCTGCGGCGCAGGCGACACGTCGAACTTGACGGGCAGATCATGAAACCCACGACACCACCGTCGTTGCGACCGGCGCCCGCTCGGGGAGTCGCCTCCTTCGCATGGTCGGTCGCCGCGACACTGGCGCTGCTCGGCGCCGCTGTGGTCTGGCTCGTGTTCGACGCCCTGATCGCCTTCGTCACGCGGGATTGAGCAGCCGTCCGTCCACCACTTGCACAATGCGGTCGCATCGTTGGGCCAGCGCCGCGTTGTGAGTGACAAAGAGCACAGCCATCCCCTCCTTCCGATTGGCCTCGTGCAGCAAGGCGAACACGGCATCAGCGGCCTTCGTATCGAGATTGCCGGTCGGCTCGTCGGCCAGCAGAAGGCGCGGATTCATCGCCAGCGCGCGCGCCACTGCCACCCGCTGTTGCTGACCTCCACTGAGGTTGGTCGCCAGGTTGTCGCGCCATTTCGTAAGTCCCACGCTGTCCAGCAGCTCGCCCGCCCGGGCGGACATGCCCCGGTCGATGAAGCCCGCGCCGCCGATCATGGGCATCATCACGTTCTCCAGTGCCGTGAAGCCCGTCAGCAGGTTGTGATACTGGAAGACGAAACCGATGCTGTGCCCGCGCAGGCGGGTGATCGCATGGTCGTCGAGGCCCACGGTTTCTTCGCCGCAGATGCGCAGCGATCCGGAGGTCGGCCGGTCAAGCAGGCCGATGATGTTCAGCAGCGTGCTCTTGCCCGAGCCGGAAGGTCCCATGACCGCACAGAATTCGCCGGGAACCAGATCGAGGTCGATGCCATGCAGCACCTCGGTCTCGATCGGCAGTCCGACGTTGAAGGCCTTGCGCACGCCGCGCATTCTCACGACCGGCTCAGCCACGGATCGCCACCACAGGGTCGAGACGCGCCGCTCGCAGCGCGGGCGCGAAGGCTGCCGCCAGACCGGTGAGAGTCGCGAGCAGCATCGCAGCGAAGAACAGGCCCGGCTCGATCTCCACCGGGAAGAAGGGCGTGCCGTCCGGGTTGCGCGCATAGCGCTGCCACAGCCACAGCGCGAACAGCGCCATCGCACAGCCGCCCAGCGAGCCCATCAGACCCAGCACGCCGCCCTGCACCAGGAACACTCGCAGCACCTGCCCGCGTGAAATGCCCATCGCACGCAGGATCCCGATCTCGCGCGACTTCTGCACCACCGACACCACCAGCACGCTGGCGATGCCGAAAGCCACCGACAGCCCGACGAAGAAGCGAATGGTGGTGTTCGAGGTCTTCTGCGCCTGTACAGCGGTGAAGAATTGTGCGTTCGTCGCGATCCAGCTGTCCGCCTCCACGCCGGTGGCAGCCGTGATCTTGCGGGCAACTTCCTCCGCCGCGTACACGTCCCGCACGGTCACGTCGATGCTGGAGACACCGCCGACCAGCCCTAGCAGGCTTTGCGCAGTGCGCAGCGCCACATAGGTGGTGCGCTGGTTGGCGCCCTTGTTGCCAAGATCGAACAGCCCCGTCACCGTCAGCGTGTTGTCGCTGCCCGCGGCGGTGGAAACGCGCACCTTGTCGCCCACGCTGACGCCGAGGTCGCTGGCCAGGTCGATGCCGATCAGGATGTCGGTGTTCGTCAGGCGCGGCGAGCCATGCACGATCTTGTCGGGAATGGTCACGATGCGGAAGTACACCTGCGGGTCGACGCCGATGAGGCTGATCGCGCGGCTCGCATCGCCGCGCACCACCAGCGCGGAGCCGCTCGCGGATGGCGAGACCAGGACCACGCCCTGCATCGATTGGATCTGCGCAGCGATCGACTGCCACTGGTCGATCGACTTGATCCGCTGCAGCGGCGGCTGCACGATGGCATCGTCATGCACGCCGATCCCGTCGCTGCCCCGCCGGAGCACACGGGCAACCTCCTTCGGCGGCAGGAGCTGGATGTGCGACTGCGCGGTCAGGACCCGGCGGATGAAGTTCGCCTGCAAGGCGACCAACAGTGCCGACATGAAGACGATCACCGCCACGCCGATCGCAATGCCGACGATGATCAAGGCCGTCTGCATGCGTCCCTCCCGCAGAAAGCGCAAGGCGACGATCCATTCGAAGGGAAGGCCGCGCTTCATTGCAATGCCAGCCCTCACGCTGCGGACTCGACGCGCACACGGGGCTGCACGCGCGAACCCTCGGCGATGTCCGGGGTCGATGCCGGGACGACCAGGTCGCCCGGCTGCAGCCCATCGAGCACCTCGCTGATGCCGCCCGAATGCAGGCCGAGCTTCACGGCCTGACGCCTCACGCGGTGTCCGTCGACCTTCAAGACCCAAGGTTGACCGCGATCGGCACCGCGTACAGCGTCGCTCGAAAGGAGGACGGCCTGACTGCGGAAGGCCGTGCGGATCTGCACCGACACGGTCATGTCCTGGCGCAGGCTTGCCGGCGGATGCGGCACGGCAAACTTGACTTCGACCGAGCCGCGTTGCACGTCCACGCCCGGGTTGATGTAGACCAGTTCGGCGCCGAAGCGCTGGTCGGCGTACGCATCGGCCGATGCAACGGCCTGCTGGCCCATCGAAAGCAGCGCCAGGTTCTTCTCGTCGATCTGAACCACGAGCTGCGTCTCCCCGGCCGGCGAAAGCACCATGAGTGTCTTGCCCGGCTGCACCACATCGCCGGGCTCCACGGAACGATCGATCAACGTGCCGCCCACGGGTGCCTTGATGGTCGTGTACTTCAGACGCGTATGCGCGGCCGCGGCGGCCGCGTTCGCCTCGGCCAGCGCCGTCGTCGCCACGGCGTAATCGCTGCCGCCGGGCTGCGCACTGGCGAGCTGTTTGCGGGCCGAGCGCACCAGCGCCTCGCTGAGGTCGACCGTCTTCCTCAGGTCATCCAGCGCGGCCTGTCCGATGAAGCCCTGCTCGCGCAACGCCACGTTTCTGCGCCACTGTGCACGCGCGTTCTCCGCACTGACCTCTGCTTGCCGAAGGGCCTGCGCGGCCACCGGCTCCTGCACTTCGCGCACGAGCCTCAGGCGCGCTTGTGCCTGCTCCACGGCCGCGTCGGCCTGGGCTGCGGCTGCGGCCCATTCGGCATCGACGAGCCGGATGAGCACCTGGCCTGCCGCGACCTCCTGCCCTTCCTCGACCGGCACCGCCTTTACCTCGCCGGCGAGCTGTGCGCCGATGCTCACCCGGTGAGGCGCTTCGACGTGGCCGCTGGCCACCACCGACTGGATGAAGTCACCACGCACCACTGGCGTGACCGCCACCCGGGGCCCCCAAAGGAGGCGCGGCCCGAACACGATTCCCAGTGCGACCAATGCCAGGATGGCCAGAGCCGCAGGCGCGCGGCGCCGGAGCTTCTGGCGGAAACCCACTTCCGGCACTCGCAGCCTCGTGGGCCCCACGGGCGCCACGGCCCGCGTGGCGAGGTCTCCGGGATGCACATCGGTGGATGAAGGGTCGAGTTTCATGCTGCGGCGGCGCAACAAACGAACAAGCAACCACTCTAGGCGGCGTGCGCCGGGCCGGCATGATGCAGATCAAGCAAACGGCACCCGAATCCGCGGCCGGGCGCGACACAACGGAACCCGATGCGCGCGCTGCGCCTGCAACAGCGTTCACTCTTGCTAGCCGCCAAACCATGCGGAAGCGGCGAAAACTTGATCGAGCGCAAGCGCCGGGCTGCAACGCCCGCCAAGAATTCCTCACTCGCTTCAGCAGCGGCCGGTCGCGAGCGGATCGTCCATGGAAGCGGCCGAGGAGAGTTCTGCCATGTATCACCGTATCCTCGTTCCTGTCGACGGCAGCAAGACTTCGGCACTGGGCCTTCAGGAGGCCATCCGCCTGGCTGCAGAACAGCAGGAGAAGGCCAGCCTGCACCTCCTGCACGTGGTCGATGATTTCCCGATGCTCGTGGAACTGGCGAACGTCGTTGCCTATAACAACGCGCTTCACACGCTGCGCGAGTACGGAGAGAAGTTGCTCTCCGACTCGCAGGCGCTCGCAGCCAAGGCCGACGTCAAGGCCGAGGTGGCCCTGCGCGAGGTGACCGGGGGGCGAGCCGCCTCCATCGTGCTCGCGGAAGCGAAGGCGACCGGCTGCGACCTGATCGTGATGGGAACGCACGGGCGCAGGGGCTTCAGTCGGCTGACTCTGGGTAGCGATGCCGAACTGGTCGCGCGCGGAAGTCCGGTGCCTGTTCTTCTGGTGCGGCATCCCGGCCAGGAACCGGCCTAGCCGCGACGTGAATTCTTCCGCTCCCTCTTCCACCTGGTGGGTCGATGCTGCTCCGGCAGCGACGCCCGCAGCATCCAGTCGGAGCCGCCTCCGACGGCGTTCGAGGTGGGCATGCACCGCTTCGCCATGCTGCTCGTACGACTGACGCTGTGGATGGTTCTGTTCGTCAGTCCTGATCACGTTGTCGTTCACCGGGCCCGGAACTACCATCCTCTTCGCACTCGGCCATGCGTGATGACCGAGAAGGATGCTCAATGAACGACGCTCCCAAGATTGACGAAGCGACGGTTTTCCGGTCGCTCTTTGCCGCCTATCCCGATGCGCTCCTGCTGGTCGATCAGCAGGGTGTCATTCGCCTGGCCAACCCCGCCGCGCTCGCGCTGCTGGGCTACGAAGCGGACGAGTTGCTGGGCCT
>JAGIAI010000051.1:27058-61843 GCA_017744935.1 Variovorax sp. | reverse complement strand
GGGGCTCGACGTGATGTCGAGCTTCGGCGGCCTGCACCAGTTCGAGAAGTGGAACAAGCCCATCCTCACCGACTCGGGCGGCTTCCAGGTCTGGTCGCTCGGCGCCATGCGCAAGATCAGCGAAGAAGGCGTGAAGTTCGCGTCGCCGGTCAATGGCGACAAGCTCTTTCTCACGCCGGAGGTCTCGATGCAGATCCAGACCATCCTCAACAGCGACATCGTCATGCAGTTCGACGAGTGCACGCCTTACGAAACCCAGGGCCACATCACCACCGAAGCCGAGGCGCGCAAGTCAATGGAACTGAGCCTGCGCTGGGCGCTGCGCTGCCAGCACGAGTTCGCACGCCTTTCGAACCCCAATGCGCTCTTCGGCATCGTGCAGGGCGGCATGTTCGAGAACCTGCGGGAAGAATCCCTCGCGAAGCTGGTCGAGATGGACTTCCCCGGCTACGCGATCGGCGGCGTCAGCGTCGGCGAGCCCAAGGACGAGATGCTGCGCATCATGGCCCACACGCCGCATCGGCTGCCGGCGCACAAGCCGCGCTACCTGATGGGTGTCGGCACGCCCGAGGACCTCGTTGAAGGCGTGGCGCAAGGCGTCGACATGTTCGACTGCGTGATGCCCACGCGCAACGCGCGCAACGGCACTCTGTTCTCGCGCTACGGTGACCTCAAGATGCGCAACGCGCGTCACAAGAACGATCCGCAGCCAATCGATCCGAGCTGCACCTGCCATGCCTGTGCAGGTTCATCGGGCGTGTCGTGGAACGAAGGTGGGCGCGACGGCTTCAGCCGCGCCTATCTGCATCACCTGGATCGTTGCGGCGAGATGCTCGGGCCGATGCTCACGACCATCCACAACCTGCACTACTACCTGAACCTGATGCGCGAGATCCGCGAGGCGCTCGACGCGGGTCGCTTCAGCGAGTTCCGCGCGCAGTTCAAGGCGGACCGCGCACGCGGTGTCTAGCGCACCGAGCGCAGGGCCCAGGTGCCCGTGAGGGTCTGGCCTGGCGCCAACACGGCACCGCCGATTTCAGCGGCGCCGTAGCGGTCCGCAAGGTTGATCGCGTCAGTGCACTGGCTCACCGGCTCGGCGCAGAAATGATCAGCGCCGCTCGGGCAGTACAGCACGAAGAAATCGAGCGGTGGCTCAGCCGACATGACCAGCGCGCGCGACGAGCCCGGCCAGTCGATGCGCGCGGTGTGCTGCCAGCCCGAGAAGTTGTTGTCCAGGTCGAGTCCGGACAGGAGCACCCCATCGCGCAATTGCGCCACCTCTGGGGTGGGCTCCAGTGCTACCGGCATGACTTCCGCATCACCGCGCCACATGGCCGAAGTCGCGGTCTGAAGTTGCGTGCCGGCGCGATGCGGAAAGTAAGGGTGATGTCCAATGCCGCCCGGCATGGGCACGCTATCGCGGTTGGTCAGCGTGACCGTGCAGCGAAGCCCGGTGGAGTCCAGTTCAAACGTTTGCGAGGCCTCGAATCGCCACGGCCATTGCGAATCGGCATCGACGTCGAGTTCGAGCCGGGCCTGTGTCGCCGATGCCTGTGCAACGCGCCACGCCCGCATCCAGCCGATGCCGTGCAGCGGATGCTTGCCCGACGGGCTGGCAGGATGCCCCGCACGAATCGCAATTTCGCGCCCTTCGAAACGCGCGCGTCCCTCGCGGATGCGGTTGCACCAGGGTAGAAGCGGAAAGCTTGCCATCGCGAAGAGATCGCGCCGCGCCAGCGCCTCGTCGGTCGCCGGCCGAAGCCAGTCGAAGCGAGCGCCGCCCTCGACGTCGTAGAGCGCGGTGACCGCGCCGCCGAGCGCCGGCGCCAACTCAAGGCGCAATGCGCCCGCTTCAAGCCGAACACGATCTGTCTCGTTGTCGTTCATCGAATCGCACCACGGTTCGCTGTGATCGCGGCATTCTCGTTCACACGGGTGGCACGCAACACCACCGCGCGTCAAAATCGCCCAAGCCCGGCTCTTCGTCCGGGCTGATCTTTCATGGGAACTCCGACATGACCGAATCGACCTCTCCCGCGCCCTCGGCCCGTTATCCGTCCCTGAAGGGCCGCACCGTGTTCATCTCGGGCGGCGCGACGGGGATCGGGGAAGCGCTCGTGCGGGCTTTCCACGCGCAAGGCGCGCGCGTGGGGTTCTGCGACATCGACGTGGATGCTGGCCGCGCGCTGGCCACTACGCTGGGCGGCGAGAACCCGCCGCTCTTCGTTCAGTGCGACGTCACGGACGTGTCCGCGTTGCAGGCCACCATCGCCGCGGTGCGCGCGCAGTTCGGCCCGATCCGCGTGCTGCTCAACAACGCCGCGAACGACCGCCGGCACGAGATGGAAGACGTCACCAGCGAGGACTTCGACCGGCTCGCCGCGATCAACTTCAAGCACCAGTTCTTTGCGGCACAGGCTGTGGCAGAGGACATGCGCGCATCCGGCGGCGGTTCGATCATCAACTTCGGCTCGGTGAGCTGGATGATCAAGGGCCGCGGCTACCCGGTCTACCAGGCGTGCAAGTCGGCCGCGCGCGGGCTGACGCGAGCGCTGGCACGCGACCTCGGAAAGCAGAACATCCGCGTCAACTCGCTGGTCCCGGGCTGGGTGATGACCGAGCGGCAACTCAAGCTGTGGGTCAAGCCCGAGTCCCACGCCGAGATCGATGCCGCGCAGTGCCTGCCCGGCCGCGTCATGGCGGAGGACATCGCCGCGATGGCGCTGTTCCTCGCCGCCGACGATTCAAAGATGTGCACCGCGCAGGACTACGTGGTGGACGCGGGCTGGACCTGAGGCAACGACGGATCGCGCGACGCGGCCGCCATCGCGCCTGCTCCGCAGGCATGGCAGAAGCGTGCGAAGGCGCTCTTGCGCGTTTTGCAGGCGTGGCAGTGGTCGAAGAGACCGATGCCACAGTGCGGGCAGAAGTCGATCTCGGTGTTCTTCAGATCCACTGGCCGCTCGCAGCCAGGGCACACGCCCTTGGCGAGCCGTGCGAGCGCAGTGTCGTAGCTCAGCTCGTTGCGGCGCACCGTATCGGGCTGTGATTCCGCAGCCTTCTGGCGCTCGAGGTAGCGGTTGAGCGCGACGATCGCGTAGCGCCCCACCAGCACCGTGATCAGGATGCCCACCGCGTAGCGCACATAGCCGCCATAGCTCGGCAGATAGGGAACGAGTTCGACGAAGAAAGCGAACAGCGCGAAGAAGATGAAGCCCCAGACGAAGGGCCACCAGGTGCTCTTGCGCTTCTTCGCGAAGAGCCAGCCCGCGATCACCAGCAACGGCAGCGTGAGCGCGAGGCGATAGAGGAAGACGCGCAGCTCGACGCGGCGATTCTCCGCATCCATGCGTGTGCGCGCGTCGTCCTCCAGCTTCGCGAGTTGTTCCGCAGCGCGCTGGCGCGCTTGCCGCGCATCAAGCGCGATTTGGCGCTGCGCGCCGACGGCCCGCTCGGCCTCGTCCTCCTTTTGCTTGAGGGCATCGAGCGCCTTCGTGCGCGCGATGAGCTCGGTGTCCTGGTCCGGCTGCGCCGTCGCGTGGCGGGTGGCGAGCCAGTTCGAGAAAGTTTCCCGCGCCGCACGGCTGGCCTGTCGCGCGGCGACCAGCTTGAGGTCGGCCTGCTCGCGATCGCGCACCGCCTCCTGCTCGACTCGCTCCGCGTCGCGCACCGTGTTGCGCAGCGGATCGGCAGCGGCGCGATCGATGAAATCGTCCATCTCGATCCGGTGCTCGACCCGTGGCAGGTCGCCGACGATGGTGCTGCCCAGCCCGATCAGGAAGCTCGCGAAGATCACCGCCACGACCCAGAGGCCGCGGCGAAACCACTTTTCGGACAGACGCAGGGATTTGCTCATGAAGGTCCTTTTCGAGAATGCTGGGGATTCTGGTCTAGAGCTTGAGCACGACGGGCGCGGCCCCGAAGCCCGCCCTCGGCATCCACGCGAACACCGAATCCACGGTCACCGTTTCGATGCGATCGGTGAAGCGCTTTTCGTTGGGATGATCGTCGAAGGCAACGTTGGCCGATCCCAGGCGACCGCCGAGGCGAGTCAGCGGCCCGAGGTGCAGCGTCGTCGGCTCGTAGCCCTTGAAATGCAGCCACGCCTGCGCCTGGTCGCGATTGACGATGGTGCCCGGCTCCATCGCCCCGGCCATGGTTTCGACAACCCACTGATTCGACTGCTGGTACTTGTGCCCCCAGGCGTAGCTCACGATGCTGTACGACGCGGTGTTCAGGCGCGTGATGCGCGCCGGTGGCTCATTGAGAGCCGCCAGCAGTTGCGCCTGCACTGCGGACGTCGGAACGATCCACGCGGCCTCGTAGCGAAAGAGATCGTCGAGGAAGAACTCTCCGAGACCCTGCCGGTAGACGGTGGCCACTGCCGTGCCGCACTGGTTCAGCTTGTGCACCACGCGCCAGTTGCCGTCAGCGGTCTTGTAGGCAAGACCCAGATGCGAATAGCGCAGGCCGTATTTGCTCAGGTCTTGCCCGGCGCGCGCCAGCAGCACCACCTTCGCGCCACTGGCATCGAGTTGCTGCGAGGTGCGTTCCGCGAGTTGCATGCCTTTCACGATGGTGGCGGCAGTGGGCCTGCCTTGCTCGCACGACCGCCCGGCATGCGCGTTGAGGGGGAACAGGAACACCCCGGCCAGGACAACCGCGGCCGCCGTGAGGATCGCCTGCACCGCGCCCTTCAGCAGGCGGCGCGTCCGCGAGAAGCGCGCCTGGTATTCGCGTTCGTAGGGGCCGAAGTTCGTGGGTGTGCGGGTCATGAGAGTTTCTCGTTGTAGAGGAGCGCGCGACCGAGCGCGTTGGGCACGAAGGCCAGCACTTCACCGGCCGCCGAAATGACAACGCCGCTCGCGATGACCGTGACGGTGACCGTGCTGCCGACCGCGACCGATGCGCCGCGGGCCGCACGGTCGAGCACCTTCACGCTCGCCCTGGCGCCATCCGACACGCGTTCGAGAACGTACACCGTGCCATCGACAGAGGCTTCGACCGCCACCACGGTCA
Organism: Variovorax sp.; assembly: GCA_017744935.1. Taxonomy (GTDB): domain Bacteria; phylum Pseudomonadota; class Gammaproteobacteria; order Burkholderiales; family Burkholderiaceae_C; genus Variovorax. The sequence goes on along the minus strand of JAGIAI010000051.1, from coordinate 56,824 downwards.
GCGTCGCGCCACCGACCGAAAGCGCGACGGGCACCGCGGCGACGGCGCTTGCCGCAGCCCCCGTGACCGAAGCCGTGCCGACCACCGAGGCGACCGGCAGCATGGACAACGCCACCGATGCCTCGCTCTGCGCGCGCGCAGGCAGCGGGAACGAGAGATTGACCGTCGCCGCGCAGATGGCCAGGAGAAAGGTGAAGAAGTACTGCTTCATGATGGGTTCTCCTTTCATTCGGTTTCGCGCGTCTCGGCGCGGACTTCGCGGCGACCTTGCAGACGCGCTTCGGCGATGTCGGCCTCATGACGGTCGCGCAGGGTCTTGGCGAGCGTGAAGGCCGAGCTGATGAGGAACAGCCAGCTCACGCCCAGAAAGGCCTTGTAGGTTTCGCTGATCTCCATGCGCAGGAGGCCCCAGCCGGTGAGCCCCATCGCGGTGAAGAAGCCGCCCCAGACAACCAGCTTCCACATCGGCGTGTCGCCGACCGAGAGCGCACTGCCGCGCTGGCTGTCGCGCACGAACTTGGCGAGCACGAACGCGGCCGAGAGACAGAACACATACCCCATCACCATGAACGCGCGGTCGAGGGCCTGGCCCGGCAGCCAGCCAAGACCGGTGGCGCACAGGAAAACCGCCAGTCCGAACGAGATCCAGACCTGGACCTGCCAGGCGCGAGTGTCGCGTTGGATGGAGATGTTCGAAGGGTAGGTTTGCATGTCAGCCTCGCGGCGAAGTGAAGGTGCGCGGATGATGGTTCGCGCCTCTACGCCCTGGAACAAATTAACGAACCAGTGGCGCCTTCCAACGCCTTCGGTATCGCTACTCGATACCGTTCGGCGAGCCGTTCCTGCGGGCCAGGAGGTCGGCGCGGGTGTAGACCCGGTCGGTTCCCGCGAGACGCATGGCGATGACCTCCAGGGCACCCTGCGTCGGTGCCGCGGTGCCGGGTCGCTGGAGAAGCGCCGGCGTCGCGAGACTCAGCGCCACGAGCAGCCAGTTCAGTCGAGGATGCGGCGAACGATGCTGCCACCAGAGGAACATGCCGCTCACGGCCGCGCCGAGCAGAAAGCCGGCCAAGACTTCCGAATAGGAGTGCGCGTCGAGCGCGATGCGCGAGACGCCGATGACCGCCGCGAACACCAGCCCGATCGCGGCTGCAGCCACGCGGACGCCGTGATCCTGCCGCGAAGCCATCAACCAGCCCGCGACCGGCCAGATGCTGGCGGATAGCGCCGTGTGCCCGCTGAATCCGGTGAAGTCGATCGCCGCGATGCCGACACCCCACCCCAGGAAGGCGAGCTTGGACACCAGGATCACGCTGCACCCGAGACCGAACACCAGCACCCAGCGCACCGCCGAGAAGCGCGTTACCCGGGGAAGCCCGAGCCAGGCGGTGATCCACAGCGAGGCGGGCAACAGAAAGCCGCTGTCACCGAACCAGGTGACAGCGGGCCAGAGTGTCTGGGGAAGCAGCGAAAGCATCAGGCGAGACTCATGCCCCCATGAGTCCGCTCACGCGCTTCTGCAGGACATCGGGCTGCACGTCGGGATAGGGCACCGCATTGCCGACGTTGAGTCCCACGCGGCTGAAGTAGCCACGCCGGAACGGCCGCACCATCGCGACGTTCTGCCCATCGCGCACCTCGATGCGGCTGAAGAAGGAGCCCCACAGGTTCGTCAGCGCCATCGGCACCACCGGCGGCTCGATGCCTTCGGCGCGTGCGGCTTCGAGAATCTTCATCACACCGCCCTTGAAGGGCTGCAACTGGCCGTCCCGCGTGATCGCACCTTCCGGGAAGATCGCCAGCAAGTCGCCGTCGCGCAGCACCTGCACGGCCTGCCTGAAGGCGTCTTCGTAGGCGCCTGGATCTTCCTTTTGCGGCGCGATCGGAATGGCCTTCGCCAGCCGGAAGAGCCATCCGAGCACCGGCACCGCGAAGATGCGGTGGTCCATGATGAAGCGGATCGGACGCGGGCTTGCCGCCATCAGCAGCACCGCGTCGATGAAGCTCACATGGTTGCAGACCAGCACCGCGGCACCTTCGGCCGGAATGTGCTCGCCACCCTTCACGCCGAAGCGGTAGACGACACGCGACAGGATCCACGAGACGAAACGCAAAAGGTATTCCGGCACCAGCATGAAGATGTAGAACGCGACGACCGCATTCGTGATGCCAATGATCAGGAAGATCTGCGGGATCGTGAAACCGGTCTTCAGGAGCGCCCCGGCGATCACCGCACTGGCGATCATGAAGAGCGCATTGAGGATGTTATTGGCCGCGATGATGCGCGCGCGGTGTGTCGGCTGACTTCGCATCTGGATGAGCGCATACATCGGCACGCTGTAAAGGCCCGCGAAGAGAGACAGCAAGCCGAGGTCTGCCAGCACGCGCCAGTGCGCCGGCAGGTGCAGGAATGCGCCAAGCCCCAGATCGCCAAGCATCGGCAGCGAACGGGACGCGAAGTAGAGATCGATCGCGAACACGCTCATGCCGATCGCACCGAGCGGCACCAGTCCGATCTCGACCTGCCGGCGGCTCAGTGTTTCGCACAGCAGCGAGCCGATCCCGATGCCCACCGAGAACACCACCAGCAACAGCGAAGCCACCTGCTCGTCGCCGTGCAGGACTTCCTTGGCGAAGCTCGGAAACTGGCTCAGGAAGGTCGCGCCGAAGAACCACATCCAGGAAATGCCGAGCAGCGAGCGGAACACCACGACGTTGCCATGCGCGAGCTTGAGATTGCGCCAGGTTTCGCTGACCGGGTTCCAGTTGATCCGCAGCCCCGGATCGGTCGCCGGCGCGGCCGGAATCGCCTGCGCCACCGCACGCCCGATCAGCGCCAGCAGCACACAGGCTGCCGCCACCGAGGTATGGCCGATCTGCGGCACCGCGACCAGCAGGCCGCCCGCAACCTGGCCGAGCAGGATGGCAACGAAGGTGCCCATCTCGACCATCCCGTTGCCGCCGGTGAGCTCGCGCGAATCCAGCACCTGCGGCAGATACGCGAACTTGACGGGTCCGAAGAGCGTGGAATGCAGCCCCATCAGGAAGACGCATGCGAGCAGCACCACGGCATCGGCCCGCATGAAGCCCCAGGCGGCGATCAGCATGATCACGATCTCGATGTTCTTGACGAAGCGGATCATCTTCGTCTTGTCGAACTTGTCGGTGAGCTGCCCCGCGGTTGCCGAGAACAGCAGGTAGGGCAGGATGAAAAGTGCGCCGATCACAAGCCCCGCCATGGAAGGCGGCATCCAGCTCAACTGGAGCTGGTAGGTCACCATCACGGTGAAGGCGAACTTGAAGAGGTTGTCGTTCGCCGCACCGGCGAACTGTGTCCAGAAGAACGGCGCGAAGCGCCGCTGCCCAAGCAGTGCGAACTGGTTGGCGTGCGCCTGCGCGTCGTGCGCGGCGGAGGATGATGCGTTGGCGGTCGTTGTCATTCGCAATGCCTTGTTGGCGGCTTCCTCAAGCCGTCACGGTGACGGCGCCCGGATTGTGCCGCAGCGTCTGCCGTCCGATGGTCTGCAACGCATGCAGCACCGGGAGTGCCGCGAGCGCTGCCGTCAGGTGCTTGAGGCTGTGGCCCGAAATCAGGTGGTGCGTCGCTTCGAAGATCGCGTGGTCGGCAAGTTCGAAGAGCTTCGCGAGTGCGTAGAAGAAGATCACCCACCCCAGACGGAGGCCCACCGCGCCGCTCGTCGGTCGCGCAAACGAGAGCAGCACGATCAGTGCCATGCCACCGAACTGCACCAGCGCCCAGGGAAGCGCATTGCCGGTCTCATGGCATACCGCCGCGGCCAGCAATCCACCGATCAGCGTGAACCATGCGGCGGGCCACCCGGCGCGAGCGCTCACTCGTTCGCAGGTCGCGAATCCGACAACTCCGGCGAACGCCACGGCCATCCCGGCACGATCCGCGGCCAGGCGCACGCTGTCGGGCTGCAGGTGATAGAAGGCCGATCCGAGCGCCGTCAGGATCAGGCCGGCGAAGAACATCCAGGCGCAATCGAGGGCGTTCACCGGCATATGCCACCCGGTCTGCTGTGCCGGCGCGGCATCCAGCGCTTCTTCGTGCGCCCGATCGAGCCAGCGGAGCCAGCGCAGGCCCCAGATGCCGATCGCGGCGAACGGCAGGTTGCTCAGCACGTCCATGGCGTTCGGCAGCGCGCCCCACGCCTGCTCGTCGGCGAACGTTGCGCTTCTAGAGGAAGGGATCGCCGGGCCAACAACGGCAGCCAGCAGGAGCACCGCGAACAGCGAGAGGAGGTAGCGTTCGCGATTCGACAGGGACGAGAGCGACATGGCGGACTCCAACAGATAACTCGATGGGTGCAATCTAGGTTGCCAACCCCCTGCACGGCATCGAGAATCGATACGGAGCACTTATTCACCACCCCCGGTATCGCCGGGCAATACCTCCTTCCGCAATGAGCACCACCGTCGATCTGGTCGTCGCCCTCAAGAACGAACTCAAGAACGCCCGTATGACCTACGCGGACCTCGCCAAGTCGCTCGACATGGCCGAATCCAGCGTGAAGCGGATGCTCGCCAAGGGCGACATGCCGCTCACCCGGGTCGATGCCATCTGCCGGGCGCTGAAGATCGACTTTGCCGAACTCGCGCGCCGGGTCGCGGACGCGCAACCGCTGCTCAAGGAGCTCACGCTCGAGCAGGAACAGGCAGTGGTCAAGGACAAGAAGCTGCTGCTGGTCGCCATCTGCGTGCTGAGCCAGTGGACGCTGGAGCAGATCGTTGCCGCCTACCGGATGACCGAGCCGGAGTGCATCAGCTATCTCGCGCAGCTCGATCGCATCGGGATCATCGAGTTGCGCCCCCTGAACCGGTATCGCCTGAAGCTCGCGAAGACCTTCCGCTGGCGGCCCCACGGCCCTGTGATGGATTTCTTCCGCGAGAACGTTGTGCTCGACTACTACCGCGGCGGCTTCGACGGCCCATCGGAAGGGCTGTTGCTGGTGCATGGCTCGATCAGCAAATCGCTCGCGCCGGCCTTTCTGGACCGACTCCAGCGTGTCGCCCAGGACTTTGCGCAACAGCATCAGACCGACCAGAAACTGTCGCCGAAAGAGCGCGAGGGCTACACCCTCCTGCTCGGAATGCGCAACTGGGAGTTCGAACTTTTCACGCGCCTGCGCAGGAACTGACTTGCCCGGAAACAGACAGAAACCGGTTTCTTCTATAAAATTCGCCCCGCAGAAAAGCGGACGGCAACCGTCCCACCGTTGGCGCAACCTCCCATGAACGCTCAGGTGAACCGCAGCGCGGTTCGTTGACTGCCCCATATTGACCCATGCCGACTGGAGAGACGCCGCAGTGACGTGGCGCACCGAAGGAGCAAGTCCGCTGCATGCCGCAGCCGATGAATCTCTCAGGTAAAGGAGACAGAGGGAGCGGCGATCTGAACCCCCGGTCCCGACGCTCCGCACAGTGAGTGCTCGCCCCGGCCGTTCATGCCCTCCCAAAAGGATTCGGACATGCGCGTGGTTGTACTCGGCGCCGGCCTTCACGGCGTCACGACGGCCTATTACCTTCAGCAGCTCGGTCACGAGGTGATCGTCATCGATCGCCATGCGACGCCCGCTGCAAAGGCCCGGGGCCGGATCCCCTTCCGCGAAGGCACCACGCCGTCGAATGCCGGCGCTGTATCGCTGCCGCCGAAGCCTGCGCAGGGGCCATGGTCGCGTCTGCGATCGTTGGTGCGGCGTCGCTTCGGAAAGCTCCTCGACCACGCAGTGGTGCCCCCAGGAAGCAATCCGCTCGACCACATGGTCCGTCTCGCCGTCTACAGCCGGCGGAGCGCGCTCGCACTGCGCGATGAATCCGGCATGCCGCAGCGCCCGCGCTCGACCGGACAGATGACCGTCTACACCGACGCCCAGTCGTTCCGGGGACGCATCGAACGCGCTCCTCATTGGTCGGAACTGGGTTGCGAAGACCGCCTCCTGTCGGCCGACGAAGCCGTCGGCATCGAGCCTTCGCTGCAGCTCATGGGCGGCCGTCTTGCTGGCGCGACCTACTCGCCCGAAGACCCCGCGCGCGACCCGTCGCAGTTCGCGGCGGGCATCGTCTTCCTGTGCCGTGCAGCCGGCGTGCGCTTCATGATGAAGCACACGGTGGTCGCGCTGAAGGAGCGCAACGGCCGCATCGATCACGTCGAACTGCTCGATCCGCAGGGCGAGCGCGTGTTCGTGCGCGCACAGTCCTACGTGCTTGCGCTCGGCGCCTCGAGCGTTCTACATGGCGAACATCTGGGTATCGACATGCCGATGAACTTCGTGCGCGAGTACGTGGTCACGCTGCCCATCAAGGACCTGTCGATCGCGCCCCGTCTGTCGCTGCACGACCGCCAGGGCAAGCTGCGCATTCGGCGACTCGAGAACGCCAACGGCCACCACCTGCGCATCTCCTCGACCGTCCGCGTCAACGATGACGAGGAGAACGAGCCCGATTCGGACCGCTTCGATGCAATCCTTCGACGCGTCGAGACGCTGTTCCCCGGCGTGGTCGACACCCGCCGCGCGTCCCTCGAAACCGCAATGCACGCGGTCAGCAGCAACCGCCTGCCGATGATCGGCAAGACGCGCCTGCCCAACCTCTTCCTCAACACCGCCCCCGGCACGCCGAACTGGACCCACGCGCTCGGCGCAGGCAAATCCATCGCCCGCATCGTCAGCGGACTGCGCCCCGAGCTCGATTTCGCCTTCCGCGGCCTGTAGCACGGTAGCGGTTTCGCGGCGGAGTCCCTACAATCGCCGCACTTGCAGGAGAGCGGGCCGCGAAAGCGGCTCCACCGAAGGCGCAAACTCCCATAAACGCTCAGGTCGGCTCGCAAAGAGCCTGTACTGCAATCAACTGTCAGAGCCGTCTGGAGAGCCATCACGCGACGTGATGCACCGAAGGAGCAAGCCCTGTTGCGGGTGCAACGGGTGAATCTCTCAGGTACCGAGGACAGGGGGAGCGGCCGCTTGGATACGGGTTTTCGTTCGTCCAGGCGCTGCAACCTTCAAGGGTTCTGAACATGCGCGTGATCGTTCTTGGCGCCGGCCTGCTCGGCGTGACCTCGGCCTACTACCTCCAGCAACTCGGCCACGAAGTGACCGTGATCGACCGGCAAGCCACGCCGGCCGCTGAAACCAGCTTTGCCAACGGCGGGCAGATCTCCGTGAGCCATGCCGAGCCTTGGGCCAACCCCAGCGCGCCGCTCAAGGTGCTGCAGTGGCTCGGCAAGGAAGACGCGCCGCTGCTCTTCCGCCTGCGCGCGGACATGCGGCAATGGCTCTGGGGACTGCAGTTCCTGCGCGAATGCACGCCGGCGCGCACGCGCCACAACATCGAGCAGATCGTGCGCCTGGGCACCTACAGCCGCGACACGCTGCAGCAACTGCGCCACGACACCGGCATCGGCTACGAGCAGCGGACGCAAGGCATCCTGCACTTCTATACCGACAAGAAGGAATTCGACGGCGCGCTCGAGCCGGCCGAACAGATGCGCGCGCTTGGTTGCGAGCGCCGCGTGATCTCCGCCGACGAGGCCGTCGCCATCGAACCCGCGCTGGCGCACATCCGTCCGCAACTCGCCGGCGCCACCTACACGGCCGAAGACGAATCAGGCGACGCCAACCGCTTCGCGCGCGAACTGGTGAAGCTGGCCGAAGCGGCCGGCGTGCGTTTTCTCATGAGCCACACCGTGACCGCATTGCGCGAAGCCAGCGGCCAGATCGATCACGTCGAAGCCACCGACAGCGAAGGCCGCTTCCAGCGCATTCGCGGCGACGCCTTCGTGCTCGCGATGGGCTCGCTCAGCCCGTTCTATGCGGCGCCGCTGGGCATCCGCCTGCCGATCTACCCGGCCAAGGGCTACTCGGTCACGATGCCGGTGATCGATCCGTCGAAGGCGCACCAGGTTTCGCTCACCGACGACGAGTTCAAGCTCGTCTTCTCGCGCTACACCTCGCCCACCGGCGACCGCCTGCGCATCGCGGGCACGGCGGAGCTCAATGGCTACGATCGCGACCTCAACCGCGTGCGCTGCGAGGCCATCGTGCGTCGGGTGGAGCAACTCTTCCCCGGCGCGGGCGATGCATCCAAGGCACAGTTCTGGACCGGCTTGCGCCCCGCAACGCCGAGCAACGTGCCGCTGATCGGCGCGACGAAGCTGCCGAACCTCTTCCTGAACACCGGCCACGGCACCCTCGGATGGACGCATGCCTGCGGCTCGGGCAAGTCGATCGCCCGCATCGTGAGCGGGCTCGCGCCCGAGGTGGATTTCGCGTTTACCGGTCTGCGCGCCGCTCAGTCGTCGGCCGTGAAGACCGTCAGCACGCCGGTATAGCCGTACAGGTGATGCCGCGCGATCTCGCCGGCGGCAAAGAAGCCGACGAGTGGCACGTCGCCGAGCGCGTGGCGCACGATCTGCAGCTCCGCGTTCGGTGCACCGAAGTGCGGGCCGCCACGACCTGAGCAGCTCACGTACACCGCACCCGCGACGCGACGCGCCGGGTGCGGCGACGCGCCGGTCTCGTCGCCAGCGACTGCGCGCGCAGTGGCGAGCGTCTGCTCCTCGGGCTCCAGCTCCTCGCGGATCTCGGCGCAGACGCGCATCAGGTCGCCACGCGCGGCCTGTGCATTTCGCCGGCAGAAGGTCATGTGCATGCCCACCTCGGCCACGTCGGCGATCGCCACGCCGTGCCGTGTCGGATCGAGGCCGATGATGTGTCGCACCCGCACATCGGAACCCAGGTCGCGCGTGCGGCGGACGCGATCGGCCCCGGCTTCGGAGAGCCCCACCAGCGTCGCACGCACCGCGGCGATGGCCTCCTCGGGCGCGTCAAGCGACACATGCAGGTCTTCGAGCAGCACGTCCAGGGCCGGTCGTCCATCGAGCGAGAGCAGCAGGTTGCCGTCGGCTTCCGTGATCGCGCGCTCGCCCGACACCGGCTGGCAGCCCTGCGTGACGCGCGACACCAATCGCACGCCTTCGCCGAACACCACACCCGACAGGCCGCCCGAGAACACCCCGCCATGCGCACCATGCCCCGGAATGTTGCCGTTGCCGCCGACCGCAAACTGCAGCGATCCGGCGCGCCCCGAGGAAAGCCCGCCGAAGAGGTAGCCGGTGTCGGTGCGCTCCGCCATCTCGGCGATCAGCTCGGCGAGTTCGGGCGTGTGCGGGTCGGCATGCACAAGTGCGGTGTGCGCCGAGAAGCCGCTCATTTCGGTGCTCGCGAGAGGCGCCACACCGGAGAACACTCGGTACTGGTCGCTCGGCAGTTCGCACAGCATCACGCTGAGCGCGGGTTCGTCGAAATACTCGGCGTTGTTGGCCGACACGCCGACGCCGACGGTGCCGGACCAGTCGGTCACCTCGGGCAGTTCGGCGGCCAGGTGATCGAGGATCTCCTGGGCATCGGCCGAATAGTGGTCGGTGATGTAGAGCAGGCCCAGCGTCGGCGACTGCGCGTAGTCGGGCAACGCCATCTGTGCCCGAAGTTGCGCGAGCACCAGCCCTGCAGCCATGCGCCATTGCGGATGCGTGGCGTGGCCTGAGGGAAACATCTTCATGGGCTCGGCTTTCTCTGCGGGGAGGGATGCGGTGCCGGCTTCAGCGCGCCCGCTTGCGCGCCGGAGCCGGCGTCTTGCCGGCAGCGGCGGCACGCTGGCCACCGGCTGCCGGCTTGCTGCTTGCCGCGGCAGCGGGCTGCTTCGCGGACTTGGCGGCCGGCGCCTTTCGTGCCGCCGCACCAGAGGTCGGCTGCGCCATCACCGGCATCTTCAAATGCGAGGCTTCCTGCAAGGCCGCGCTGGCGATCTGCTGGAACTGCTGCGTCAGTGCGCCCCACCATTGCAGTGGGTCGACCACGCCTGCTTCTTCGGCCGCGGAGGCGCTGCCATTGCCGCGTGCGCGCTTGGAAGGCTTCGTTGCGGCGGGCGCTTCTTCCTCGTGCTCTTCCACTTCGGGTTCGGCCTTCTTCGGCTCCGCCCTGGGTGCGGGTGCTGGCTCCGGCGCGGCCGTGGTCTGCCGCGTGAAGACGCTCGCGAGATCTTCCATCTGCACGTTCATGCCGCGCAGGGTCGACAGCGTCATCTTCTGCACTTCGAGCGCCTGGATGGTGGCCTTGAGCGCGTGGCCGTTCTGCTCGAGCCAGAACTGCACGGTCTTGAGTTCCTGGATGCGCTTGTCGACCTCTTCGACACTGAGCGTCGGGGCGACCCAACTCGCGAGACTTGGCATGCCGGGCGTCGCGCCCGCTGCCGCGCTTCCGCTGGCCAGGTTCTTCAGGAAATCAAAACCGGGAACGAACTGGCTGAAGGCGAAAGGCTTGCTCGTGTCGCTCATGTAGGGCCTCCGGATGAGAGTTGTTGTGCGGGGCAGCTTACTCCAAGCGTCAGTGCTTGTGCTCGCCTGCCGCGGCCGTTCCGGAGGCTGTCTGCACCGGCACCTTGATCTCGAGCGAGCTCTTCTGTCCCTTCGCATCTTCGAAGAGCAGCGTCAGCGGTACGGTCGTTCCATTGACGAGCGGTTGTTTCAGATCCATCAGCATCAGGTGATAGCCGCCCGGCTTGAGTTCGACCGTCTGCCGCGCGGGCAGCTCCAGGCTCGGGAGACCGCGCATGCGCATGGTGTCGCCTTCCATCTTCATCTCGTGGACTTCGGCGACGCCTGCCACCGGAGTGGATGCCCCCACGAGGCGCGCACCGGAAGGCGCGCTGAGCTTCATGAAAGCGCCGGAGCCGCTCTGGCCCGGCACCGAAGCGCGGATCCATGCATCGCGCACATCGACCGGCGCGACGCCGGCGGCCAGCACGTCGAGCCGCGCGGCCGGGCTTTCGAGACCTGCGGTGGAGGTGCCGCTTGCGGGAATCTGCGCCCAGTCCGCACTGCCGTTGTCGCAGTTCTGCAGAACCTTGAACCACAGCACGCCCGGGGTGGTGGGCAGTGCCGCATCGGCGTTCTCCGCCGTCCAGCGCACTTCGCCGCCGTTGTCGCCGGCCGGCGGCGCTTCGAGCTTCCAGCCCTTGCGCGCCTGCGCATCGGTGAAGGCGAAGCCTCTGGGCAGCCGCACGGTGATGCCGGTCGTGCTCTTGGCGCCCTGGCAGGCGTGGCCGACGCGGAAGGCGGCTTCGTATTCGCTGCCGACGGTGGCGCCGCCGGGCGGCAGGGTCACGTGCGCGAAGGCACTGCCGGAGCCGGCAAGCACGATGCAGGCGGCGAGTTGGCGAAGCGAGAAAGATGCGTTCATGGGCGTGTTCATCGGAGACTTTCGTGAAGGGTTGGATCAGAGGTCGTAGCGAAGTTCTGCGGAGTAGGTGCGTTGTGGATACGGATGGAAGTTCCAGTACTGGTAGTTGTTGGCGTTGTCGATGCCGAACGCCGCTGCCCAGCGCCGGTCGATCTGGTAGCGAACCCGCAAATCGACGGTGAAGTACTTGCTCGCGCCGAAATAGGCAAAGCCGTTCACGTCGCTGTTGTCGAGGTTCGAGTACTGCTTGCCGCTATAGCGCGCGGCCACGGTGAAGGCCCATTGCGCGTCGGGCTTGTAGGTGCCGTAGACCGTCGAGCGCCATTGCGGCACGCGCGGCTGCCATTTGCCGACGCTGGCCGGAAAGGCCGCATTGGCGACGATCTTCGAATCAGCATAGGTGAGGCTCGCGCCGAGGTCCAAGCCGCGCACGAAGACGTTCTCGCCCGTGTAGGCCAACTCCAGTCCGTTGGTGCGCACCCTGTCGACGTTCTGCACCCTCGAGATGCTCGTGTTCGGGATGAGTTGGCTGTAGAGCGCATCGTCGGTCGTCTCGTGGAAGAAGGTCGCGCGTGCAATCCCATTGCCCAGGTCCTTCTCGGCCGAAAGTTCGCTGGTCCACGACTTCTCGGGCTTCAGGTTCGGGTCGTTGATGAACGACAACGCGCCACCGGACGTCGCGCCGTAGAGCTCACCGACCGTCGGGTAGCGCACCGCGCGGCCGAGCGACGCCTTGAGCACGGTGTCCGATGTCCACTGGTAGGCCAGCGCGGCCTTGGGCGAGGCGTCTGACTCGCTGCGCTCCGCGTAGGCCAGGAGGCTGCTGGCAGTCGAGGTGAAGCCGTCGGTCGTCTTCCAGTCCTCGTAGCGCAGCCCGAGCACCGCTTTCCACTTCGGCGCGAAAGACCAGGTGTCCTGCGCCCAGGCGCTGAGCGTCTCGGCGCGGCCGCCGACGTTGCTCACCGGCGAGAACGGCGCGCCATCCAGCCAGCTTCCGAGCACGTTGTTTTTCAGGATCTGCAGCTTGTAGGCGTCACGGCCAATGCCGAAATCGACGATGTGCGCACCACCCACGCCCTGCGGCCGCCAGGTCGCCTTGGCCGCGAGCGTGTTCCAGCCGGTTCCGCCCTGGTCCTGCAAGGTGCCCGCGCCGCCGACGGCCGCGAGCGGCAGCGCGATCGTCGGTGCGCGCTGCTGGTCGGTCGCATAGTCGTAGAGGCTGCCGGCGACTTCCCAGTCCCACTCGCCCTGCGTGTTGCTCTTGACCGAGAGGCCGTGCATGTAGTGCGTCTGCTCGTCGTTGGTGAGCGGAAAGGCCGTCGGCGCCAGGTTGAAGCTGCGTCCGTTGATGTTGACGAGACCGCTGTACACCGGCTGGCCGGCGGCGTTGCTCAGGTAGCTTTCCGGCCGGCCGTCGGCACTGTTCTGCCACCAGCCGAGCGTGTAGGTCGCGCGCACCGTCGGCGAGAAGTCGTACGCCAGCTTCAGCTTCGCGTGGTCCTGCACCGTGTGGTACTGGGTGCCGATGCCGAGGATGTACCAGGGCGTGTTGGTCGTGTTCAGGCCCGGCACCCAGCCGGTAACCGGCGTACCGGCACGCCCCGGCGTGCCGGAAGCCACCGTCGCGGTGGTGAAGGTCAGCGGCTGGCCCTGGCTGTCGGTGCGGTTGATGTCGATCCACCACGACCAGTCGCCGCTCCTGCTGCCGATCGATGCGCTGGTCTGCCAGCTGTTGAAAGTCTGGTGGGTGTTGTACAGATCGAAGGGCTGCGACGAAAACCCCGCCTTCACATGCGCTTCGAGCTGCGTCGGCATGCGGGTCACGTAGTCGACCACGGCGCCGGCCGAATTGCCCGGATAGGCGGCCGAGAACGGCCCGTACATCACGTCGACCCGATCGATTTCCTCCGGCGCAACCATCGACCAGCGCGGCGCGTAGTTGGTGCCGTTGGCGATGCCATTGCCGAGGTAGTTCGACAGCAGGATGCCGTCGGCATACACCGCCGACCTCGCACTGTTGCCGGTGCCGGAAGCGCGGGTAGAGAGGATCGCGTGGTTGTAGTCGCCGATGTAGCGCTTGCGCACCAGCAGGCTCGGGAAGTACTTGAGCGCATCCTCGCTGTCGGTCGCGTTGATGCGCGTCTCGATCTCCTCGCGCGTGATGCCCTCGATCGTGGTCGGGATCTGCGTCGGCAGCGAGGTCGGCTGGCCGCCGGTCACGGTCACCACGCCGAGTGATTTGACCCGTTCAGGCGCGTCGTCCGCGGTGCTGCCGGACGCGGCCTGCGCGAGCGCGGGCCCAGCCAGCCAGGGAAATGCTGCGCCCACGGCAAGCGACAGCATGGTTTTCTTGTTCATCTGAAAACTGCTCCTCGGCGTTCCCAGGCGAACGCGGATCAATTGCGGGAAAGCCGTCGCGGACGCCCAGAGAAGCGCCACGCGAGGCAAGACCGATCAATGTCAGAGCAGGCTGGGAGGGCCGCGCGCGGGCAGTGGCGCGGCAGTGGCCGCGGCAAGGCGCGCGGCCGGTATCGACTGCACCGCATGCGAGAGCGGCTGGGCCGAAGGGAGCGAAACGACGGGTGACGGCGGCGGCGCGCCGGCCACCAGGCACATCGCGCAATCGAGATGGGTGGCACCCATTTCCTGGATGCCGTCATCGGTATGCACGACCACCTTGACCGCGCCGGAGCCGGAACACAGAAGCTCCATGGCTTGCGGGTGCACCACCGGCGAAGCAATCGCCACGCCGAGCGACAACGCGAACCACATCAGCACGAAGCTGACGAGGCGGCGGGCGCGGCGCAGGGGATACATGGGCAGGCATTATGGATTGGACTCGCCACGGACCCTCTGCTTGTGGAAAATGACTCACTGGTCACAGAAAGTCACATGTCTATCTTTCACCTTGCCTTCAACGTGCGCGACCTCGATGAGGCCCGGCGCTTCTACGGCGACGTGCTCGGCTGCGACGAAGGCCGCAGCACCGACACCTGGGTCGATTTCGACTTCTTCGGGCACCAGATCTCGATGCATCTCGGCGAGCCCTTTGCCACTGCGCGCACCGGCCGCGTGGGCGACGTCATGGTGCCGATGCCGCACTTCGGCATCGTGCTCGAATTGCCCGCGTGGCGCGCCCTGGCCGACCGGCTCGAGGCCGCCGGCACCGATTTCGTGCTTCGCCCGCAGGTCCGCTTCGAGGGCCAGCCGGGCGAGCAGTGGACGATGTTCTTTTGCGATCCCTTCGGCAATCCGATCGAAGTCAAGGGCTTCCGGTCGCTGGACACCGTCTACGCCACATGACGCTCCGCACGGCGCTCTCCGTGCGTGTCGCGAGTCCGATCGCGGCCGCGATGCTGCTCGCGCATGGCGCGGCGCACGCGGTGCAGGACTGCGAGATCAACGGCGTCGCCGTGAACCCGGCCAATGGCGCGACGACCGCCGGCAAATCGGGCCTGATGCGCTGCAAGGACCGCGACAGCCACGAGTTGGTGCGCGAGCAGCAGATCCAGAGCGGCACCTTCCAGGGCGTCGTGCGCTATTACGACAAGGGCAAGGTCTCGAAGGAATACAACGTGAACGCGGCCGGCAACATGCAGGGCCCGGCGCGCGAGTTCGCACCCAACGGGAAGGTGCTGCGCGAAGCCAACTACGACGACGGCCACGAGATCGGGCTCGTCCGCAGCTTCTATCCCTCGGGGCAGTTGCGCCGCGCGACGTACTTCGCGGATTCGGCGGGCGAACGCGCCTTTGTCGAGTTCACCGAACGCGGTCAACTTTCGGCACTGCGCTGTGGCGACAAGCCGGTGCTCTCGCCGGTCGCCGACGACACGAAGCTCTGCGGCTTCGGCAGCGCGCCGTCGCAGGTCGAGCTGTTCGACGGCAAGAGCATCCTTCGATCGCGCCTTTCTTACCTCTCGGGCAAGCGCGTGCGCAGCGAAGACTTCTACGACAACGGCAAGCCCGCGGCACAGGACGAACTCGCCGGCAACCAGCGCACCGAGCGGCGCTTTTCGTCCGAAGGCGTCAAGCGCCGCGAAGTGGTGTCGCTGCTGACCGAGCGCGGCGCGATCCGGCAGCGCGACCAGGAGTTCTCCGAGCGCGGCACATTGGTGCGCGACCAGCGCTGGAATGGCACCGGCGATCCGGTCACCGACGAAAGCTTCTACCTGAACGGACAGCCGCGCAGCAAGGCCATCTACGGCGTGGACGGCGGCAGCCGGCTCATCGAGATCACCGAGTACTACGACAACGGCCAGCGCGCCGCAGTGGGCCGCTATGTGGCAACCGACCGCTTCCGCCAGACGCCGATCGGCACGCACCAGCGCTTCAACGAAAAGGGAATGCTGATCGCCGAGTCGATCTATGACGAGAACGGCCGCATCACGCGCGAGCGCGCGTGGGACGCCACCGGCAAGCTCGAACGCGACGACCAGGTGTTCGAGGATGGCTCGCGAAAGGCTTTCACGAGCCAGTGAAGTCCGGCTTCCTTCAGGGCTGCTCGCCTCTGAAACCGGCGTGCTCAATTCCAGGAATCCCGCGGAACCGGCTTTGCCGGGCCGCCGGGATTGCCCCCTGAAAGGGGGTGTCAGAGCCACACGAAGTGGGCGAGGCTGGGGGTGAGCCCAGTCAGTCCAGCTTGATGTTCGCCGCCTTGATGATCGGCCCCCAGCGCTGCGACTCCGCGCGCGAGAGCGCAAAGAACTGCTGCGGCGAGCCGGGCATCGCTTCCATGCCGAAATCGGTGAAGCGCTTCTGCACTGCGGGCGTGGTGAAGGCCTTGTTCAGGTCGGCATTGAGCCGGTTGACGATCGCGGGCGGCATGCCGGCCGGGCCGAGGATGCCCTGGAAGGCGAACACTTCCGAATTCGGCACGCCCACTTCGGCCAGTGTCGGCACATCGGGCAGCAGCTTGGAGCGCGCGCCCGAGCCGATCGCCAGCACGCGCACCTTCTTGCCCTGCATGATCGACAGGCCCGAGGCGAGGTCGAGGAACATGCACGGCACCTGCCCGCCCATCACGTCGGCCATGGCCGGCGCGGCGCCGCGGTAGGGGATGTGCGTGATGAAAGTGCCGGTGCGGTTCTTGAACAGCTCCATCGCCAGGTGGTGCGGCGAACCGTTGCCGGGCGATGCGTAGTTGACCTTGCCCGGATTGGCCTTCACGTAGGCCAGGAAAGCCTTGAAGTCCTGCGCCGGGAAGTCCGGGTGCACCACCAGGGCGAGCGGGAACTTGCCGATCGCGCCGATGTAGGTGAAGTCCTTTTCGGGATTGAACGGCAACTTGTTGAACAGATGCTCGTTGAAGGCCAGGACCGCGTTGTCGGCCGACAGGATCGTGTAGCCGTCCGGCTTGGACTTGGCCACGATCTCGGCGCCGATGTTGGTCGACGCGCCAGGGCGGTTGTCGATGACGATCTGCTGGCCCAGCGTCTGGCGCATGGCCTCGGACAACGTGCGCGCGATCACGTCGGTGCCGCCACCCGCGGGGTATGGCACGACCCACTTGATGATCTGGGTGGGGTAGTCCTGGGCCCGGGCCCACGGCGCAACGCCTGCGGCTGCCGTCGCGGCCAGCGTGGTGAGCAGAGTTCTGCGATCCATCGATTGGTCTCCTGGTGTTCTGGATGTGGAAGGAAAAGCGTCAGTTCCCGGCGGACAGCGATGGCACGGGCAGGCCGTCGAGCGCCTGCGCCAGTGCGGCCCTGCAGCGCTCTTCATCGCCGACCTGCTCGAACAGCAGCAGGGCCAGCCGCGCGAGGAAGAGCGATTCTCGCTCGGCGCCCGCCTCGCTGATGGCGCGGGCGCATTCGGCATACACGCGATCTCGCGCGTCGTGTTGGAGGGCAGTCATGAGCGTTCCGTTTCGACAAGGAAGGAAGCACGCGCGAGCGCGCGCCGCAACGCGCCTTGGGGCACGCGGCGCCAGCGCGCGGCGATGTGGCCGTCGGGGCGCAGCAGATACACCGCGCCCTGCTGCGCTCCGAGCGCGGCGAAGACCGATGCATCGGCGCTGCGGGACGGCAGTTCGCAGACATTGACGGCCAGCGGGCCGCCCTGCGCATCGGCAATCTCGGCGGCGAGCGAATCGTCCACGTTGTCGATGTTGAGCACGAGCACCATGAAGGTCGGCCGCAACCGGTCGGTCAGATGCAGGTCGTGTCCGAGCGGCTGCTCGGGCATCGCCTCGCCGGGGCGCGGGCCTTCGGTCAGCTCGTCGCCTTCGGTGGAGAGCGCCGAATCGCGATATTCCACCGCCTGCGTCTGCCGCGGGTTGATGAGGTTCGCGATGCCGCGATGCGCGCCCGAGAGCGACAGCGCCGCCTCGCGCAGCAGGTCGAAGCCGCGCGATGGCGGCGACATGAATTCCGTGCTGCGCATCGCACTCTCCGCATTGATGTGGAAGGCCGCGATGCGCTCCTGCGAGTAGCTGTCGAGCAATGCGACATCGGAGAAGCCGCGCACCACGTGCGCCAGCTTCCACGCGAGGTTGTCGGCATCGTCGAAGCCCGAGTTCAGGCCACGCACACCGAAGATCGGCATCGCGTGCGCCGCATTGCCGGCGAACAGCACGCGGCCATGGCGGTAGTTCTCGAGCGTCATCGCGCCGGCGCGGTAGACCGAGGTCCAGACCGTCTTCCATGGCAGGTGGCCTTCGCCGATCGCATCCAGATGGCGCTGCACGAATTCGGTCACCGCCGCGGGCTGCAGCGCTTCTTCGGTGCTCTGGCCGACGCGCAACTGGTAGTCGATGCGCCAGATGTCGTCGGGCTGCTTGTGCATCAACACGGTCGAGCCGGGGTTCCACGGCGGATCGAACCATGCACGCCGCTCGGTCGGGTGGTCGCTGTGGAGTTCGATGTCGATGATCACGTAGCGGCCTTCGTAGGCCGTGCCTTCGAGATTGAGGCCGAGCGACTTGCGCACGAAGCTCTGGCCGCCGTCGCAGCCGACCAGCCATTGGCCGCGCAACTGGTAGGCACCCAGCGCATTGCGCGCCGACAGCACGAGGCCCTCGCCGTCCTCGCTGAAGCCGGTCAGCTCGGTGCCCCAGCGGATGTCGATCAGGCCCGGCGTTGCGGCATTGCGTCTCACGATCTCGTCCAGCAGGTACTGCTCGATGTAGTACTGCTCAAGATTGATCATTGGCGGCAGCTTCTGCTGCGCGCTGGTCGGCATCTCGAAGCGGAAGACTTCATCGGTCTTGTAGAAGCTCCGACCGCCGGTCCAAGGCAGCCCCTTCGAGAGGAAGGCCGGCAGCGCACCGAGGCGCTCGACGATCTCCAGGCTGCGGCGCGAGATGCAGGCCGCACGGCTGCCCACGCAGACGGTGTCGTCCGCTTCGAGGATCACGCTGCGCACGCCGTGATTGGCCAGGCCCAGTGCCACCGACATACCGACCGGACCGCCACCGGCGATCACGACTGGATGATGGCTGCCGGGCTCGATGCCGTTTTCGAGGGCCGGCAGGCGCGGCTCGAAACGGGTGTAGTCGAAGGCGCCGACAGACGGCGGCAGATCGCCAGCGACCGGTGGCAACGGGCCTGTCGCGGCATCGCCGGCGCGCGCGGCGGAAGGAGAGACGGCGGCGGTGTTCATGCGACGGGATTGTCCTGATGCGATGAATCGCGCGATGTCATAACTTCGTACGAGGTGTTAACCCCAACCTGAAGCATCCGATGAAGCGCTGGCCCGTCCGCGAAGCCGATCAACCCACTCTGTCGCCCGCGCTGGTCAGCGGCGTGCTGGCCGGCATCGGCACATCGCACCTCGCAGCCAGCTACCTCTCCGCCATGCATCGCGTGCTGCCGGTGACCTTCTGCACCGTGTTCGCAGCGAGCGCCTCGGGCCGCATCGAGACCGTCTCCGCAGCCAGCACCTACGGCACCACCGCCGAGCGCACGGCCGAGCGCTACGTGGCGGAACGCTTCGACCTGCTCGATCCGAACATGGCCTGGCTCGCGTCGCGCAAGCTGCCGAAGCGGCCGCAGCTTTGGATGGGGCATCACACGGCCGAGGACGTGGTGGATCCGGACTTTCGCGCCGCCTGCTACACCGACGTCGGCATTCGCGAGCGGGCCTCGGTGCTGGTGCTGCTACCGACAGGCCAACGCGCGGCGGTGAGCTTCTACAGAAGCCTCGCGCAGCCGGACTTCGGGAACGACGATTTCGAACGCCTCGAGACCCACGCGCAGTTGCTGGCCGACGCCACGGTCGCACACGCTCGCAGCACCGCTGCACGGCATGAGGCGGCCGAGCCGCTGCTCGCATCGCGCCTGCTGGTGCTAAGCCTGCGCGAACGCGAAGTCATCGGCCATCTGCTCGCAGGCAAGACCGCCAAGGAAGCGGCGCGCGAGGTCGGCATCGAACTCACCACGGCGCGCACGCACCAGTACCGCGCGTTCCGCCGACTGGGGATCAAGACGCTGAAGGAGCTGCTGCGCGGGCCGCATGCATGACCCACAATGCAGTCGCCTTCCGTTCATCAACGCGCCGGAGAGAGGAAGCAATGCAAGACACCCCCAATGACGTCTTCGTCGGCAGTTCATCGGAGTTCCTCGCGAAGAACAAGCAGTTCGTTCCGCTGCTGAAGGAGATCTTTTCCAAGGCAGAGCTCGACCCACCCCTCAACGTCAACCTGTGGGGCGACTGGTTCGAAGGACATATCGGCGCCGAGACCTACCAGATCCTCGACCTCGCGGCCAAGACCTCCGAATGGGCGATCCTCGTCTTCAGCCAGGACGATCTGCGCCAGACGGTCGCGGAATCGTTGAAGAAGGTGGAGGACGCGAAGGCACAGAACACGAAGATCACCGTGCGCGACAACGTGCTTTTCGAACTGGGCCTCTTCTACGGCCACATCGGCACGAAGCGCGTGTTCATCCTGGAGCAGGTCGGCAAGGGCGAGGCAAGCCATGTGGCCGGCGACATCCGCGGCATCCAGCGTCTGCGGTTCTCGGACAAGAAGAGCCTGGAGACCGCGCTGAACCGCATCGTGGCGTTGATCAAGGAACGCTCGGCGGATTTCCTTCCGCGCTGGGCGCCTGCTTCCTCGCTCGCGATCGGCTATTTCGAGCAGGCGATCAAGCCCTTCGTCGAACGGCGCCGCGAGCGTGAGGCCAAGCTGGGGCCATTCACTGTGGAGCTGCTGGTTCCGCACAACTCGTTCCATGGGCTGGACATCGCCAATGTCCGCCATGTGTTCGGCGCGGGGTGCGAGCAGAGCGACCCGGCTGGCGGCGCGGAGGGCCGGCCCATGCTCTGGTCCGTCAAGGGCAAGCGCGATCTCTACTTCGACATCCCGACCACGCTGCTCACCGCGGAGCGCGTGATCGATGGCTACATGAACAACACAGCCACCGCCACGGAGAAGGCGCGGATGTACCGCTCGCAGGCGAATGCGTTCGCCAACGAAGTCCGGATGCGCAGCAAGGCGTTCCGCGAAGTCCGGATCATCGATCTCCGCGACATCGACGAGATACGAACCTACCTCGAAGCGAAGCGGAAGGCTGGGTAGGTCAGCCGGCGGCGTTGGCCGCCGCGCTTGCGGGCGACACCACTTCCTGCTCGATCGCGCCGAAGATCGAGTGGCCGTCCTTGCCCTTCATCTCGATGCGGATCGTGTCGCCGAACTTCATGAATTCGGTGCTTGGCTGGCCGTCCTGAATGGTTTCGATGCATCGCTTCTCGGCGATGCAGCTGTAGCCCTTGGGCCACTCCATGCGGCCGTCCTTCTCGACGCCCTTGTTGCTCACCGTGCCGCTGCCGACAATGCTGCCGGCGCGCACGTTGCGCGTCTTCGCGATGTGCGCGACGAGCTGGCCGAAGTGAAAGGTCATCTCCTCGCCCGCGTCGCACATGCCGACCTTGCGGCCGTTCCATGTGCTCTGCAGCGCGAGGTGCACACGCCCTCCCTGCCAGGCGTCACCGAGTTCGTCGATCGTCACCGCGACCGGGCTGAACGAGGTCGCGGGTTTGCTCTGGAAAAAGCCGAAGCCCTTTGCCAACTCGGCAGGGATGAGATTGCGCAGGCTGACGTCGTTGGCAAGCATCACGAGGCGGATGCCGTCGAGTGCCTGTGCCGGCGTGGCGCCCATCCTCACGTCGCCGGTGACGACGGCGATCTCGGCTTCGAAATCGATGCCGAAGGCTTCGTTGGGCACAACCACCGGGTCACAGGGGCCGATGAAATCGTCGCTGCCGCCCTGGTACATCAGCGGGTCGGTGTAGAAGCTCTGCGGCACTTCGGCGTTGCGCGCCTTGCGCACCAGCTCGACGTGGTTGATGTAGGCCGAGCCATCCGCCCACTGGTAGGCACGCGGCAGCGGCGCCATGCACTGCGTCGGATCGAACGGAAACGCATGGCGGGCGCGCCCGGCGTTGAGCGAGTCGTAGAGATCCTGAAGCTGCGGGCCGATGAATCCCCAGTCGTCCAGCGCCTGCTGGAGGCGGTTGGCGATGCCGGTGGCGTAGTGGGCACTGGTCAGGTCGCGAGAGACGACGACCAGTTGGCCGTCGCGCGAGCCGTCTTTGAGGGTGGCGAGTTTCATGGGTGGCGGCGGATGCCGTCGCGGCATCGCTACTAAACTGATTGACCGGGCGGCAGTGTACCGAGATGAACCTCGCGGCCGGCACCGGATCCGACTTCCGATGCCGACATCCGCCCTTCTCCCCCAGACCTATGCACCGCGTCCGCGCTGGCGCACGCTGGCGGTGGTGACGGCGATCGTGCTGGCCGGGCATCTGGCGGTGCTGGGGCTGGCGCCCGTCACCGTCGGGGCGCCGCCGGCACCGGAAGTCGACAAGTTCATCACGCGAACCATCGTCGTGGCGCCGCCTGCAGCCAGCGAAACGCCTGCGCCAGTGCCGCCACCGAAGGTCGAGGCCAAGCCAGCGCCGAAGCCGCGTCCCCATCCGGTCGCGCGCCCCCGGCCGGTAGCGCCTGCTCCGGCACCTCTCCAGGACACAACGGCGCCGACCCGGCCGGATTCGCAGGATCTCGTCTCGCAGGCCCCGCCCGAAACACCACCCGCGCCGCAGGAATCACCCCCCGGAGACGCATCGTCCGGCAGCGGACAGGGCACGGGCCAGGGCGCCGGGACCGGCGAGGGCGATACGGGCGGCAATATCCCCGGCTCGGCGCCGCTGCGGATTTCGGGATCGGTCCGGCTCGCTTTCGCCGCGACCGCCCAGCAAGGCGCGCAGCCGATGCAGGGCGCCTTCGGCGATCTGGTCTGGCAGCAGGATGGCACGCACTACGACGCGAGCCTGTCGATCAAGTTCTTGTTCATGACGTTCCGCAGCACACGCAGTACCGGCGTGATCGGGCCGACGGGCATCGAGCCCCTGCGCTATTCGGACAAGCGCCGCACCGAGGTCGCCTCGCATTTCGTGCGCGACCAGAAGACGGTGATCTTCAGCAACAACTCGCCTGCGGTGCCCTTGCTGGCGGGTGCGCAGGACCGTTTGAGCGTCGTTCTCCAGCTGGGGGCGCTGATGGCGGGCGATCCGGGGCGTTATCCGCCCGGTTCGGTCGTCGCGGTGCAAACCGTGGGCACCAGCGATGCGGAGATCTGGGCCTTCACGTTGTCGGGCGAAGAACAGGTCGCGGTCCAGGCGGGTGAGTTCACTGCGCGCAAGCTCACGCGCAGTCCGCGAAAGCCATTCGACGACAAGATCGAACTGTGGCTCGCGCCCGATCTCGGCTACTTGCCGATTCGCATCCGCCAGACGCAACCCAACGGCGATTTCATCGATCTGCAGTTGCGCGAGAAGGTGTCGATGTAGCGCTCAGGCCTCGCCGGCCTCGCGCGCCTGGATCTCGAGCACGCGGCTGCGGCGCTCGCGTTCGCGCCGCAGGTAGGCGCTGGGGGTGAGACCGGACCACCGGCGGAATGCGCGCGCGAACACCTTTTCCGACTCATAGCCCGCCTGCTCGGCGATATGCGCCGGATGCAGCACGCCGGCTTCGAGCTGCTCGGCCGCCAGCGCCATGCGGTGGGCGGTGAGGTAGCCGATCGGGGTGTCGCCGACGAGCGTCTTGAAACGTGCACAGAAGCGCGAGCGTGACATCGCCGCCTCGCTGGCGAGCTGCTCCACGCTCCACGTCTGCTGCGGCGCGCGGTGGATGCCCATGATCGCCCGTGCGATCGCGGGGTCGGTCAGCCCGCGCAGCCAGCCGGGGTCCTGCGCCGCCTTGTGGCCCAGCCGTTCGCGAAGGATGTTGACGAGCAGCAGTTCCCCCATGCGACCGGCCGAAAGGCGCCAGCCGGGGCGGCGGTCCAGCGTTTCCATGATGAGCGACTGCATGGTCGTCGCGAGGCATCCGGCCATCGGCATGTCGCTTTCGCGGATGTGGATGAGCGACGGCAACATGCGGAAGACCGAATGGCGGCAGTACGCGGAGAACCACAGCAGCGCCGAGAAGACTTCGGTCGTCTCGCCGCCGCCGCCGTGGCTGAAGACCAGCGGGTTCTCGTCCTTCGGACCGTCGGCGTGCTGCGCGATGAGTTCCGAAAAGGGTTCGACCGGCGCATCCGGCGACGAGGACATGGTGTGTGCCACACCGAGCGGGAGCATCACGAGATCGCCGCTCTCGACCCGGACCGGCTTGTCGCCATCGAGCCGGATCCAGTAAGGCGCCCCTCGGGACAGGCGGATCATTGCGCCCGGCACGCCGTCCGAATGCAGCCCCCACGGCGCGCCGAGCGAGAAGCGCGCAGTCACGGCGCGTTCCGATCGACAGATGGCGAGCACTTCGCTCAGGACGTCCAAGATTCGCTGCTCCGGCGGCCGGTGCGTGGGGGTGGGATGAATCGTGCCTCTTTGCGGACGCACGGCGGTTGAGGCTCGGCGGCCCTTTCCGAAGAATCGACCTACCTCATCGGGAGGCGATCTTGACATATCGACCCCCACATTCCTCACACGACTGGAGACACCATGGGTCAATTGAAAATCGGCATCGTCGGCGCGGGCATTGGCGGTCTGGCAGCAGCGAATGCGCTGCATCAGGCGGGGCATGACGTCGTCGTCTTCGAACAGGCGAAGCAGTTCTTCCGCGTCGGCGCGGACATCAACCTCACGCCGAACGCAGTGCGGGCGCTGGACGGGCTCGGTCCCGAGATTGCCCGCGCGGCGCGCGCTTCGGGGGCTCGCCCCACGCACCGCATCAGCCGCATGTGGGACACCGGCGAAGAGACCTCGCGCCTGCCGATGAGCGACGAGGCCGAACGCAAGTACGGCGCGCCGCAGCTCACCATCCACCGCGCCGACCTGCTCGCCGCGCTGGCCGATGCGTTTCCGCTGGAGCGCGTGCGCTTCGACAAGCGCGCCGAATCGATCGCGGCGACCGGCAAGGGCGTGAGCATCCGCTTCAAGGACCAGAGCGAAGCCACCGAGCTCGACGTGCTGATCGGCGCCGACGGCATCCACTCCGCGGTGCGCAACGCGATGTTCGGCGCCGAGAGCCCGCGGTTCACCGGCGTGGTGGCCTTCCGCGCCGTGGTGCCGACCGAGCGCGTCAAGGACGTGCCGAACATCGCGGCTTTCACCAAGTGGTGGGGCCCGACGGCGGAAAGCCAGATCGTGACCTTCCCGCTCAACCAGGGGCGCGACACCTTCATCTTCGCCACCACGGCGCAGGATTCGTGGCACGAGGAATCGTGGACTACCGCCGGCAGCGTGGAGGAGCTTCGCGGCTTCTACGCCGACTTCCATCCCGATGCGCGCGCACTGCTCGATGCTTGCGACACGGTGCTCAAGACCGCGCTGTACGAGCGCGATCCGCTCAAGAACTGGTCCAGCGGCCACATGACGCTGGTGGGCGATGCCTGCCATCCGATGATGCCGTTCATGGCGCAGGGCGCGGGCATGGCGATCGAGGACGCGGTGGTGCTGTCCCGCAATCTCGCGGACGTCGGCAACGCGGCCGACGTGCCGGCCGCACTGGCGCGCTACGAAGCCATGCGAATCGAACGCGCGAGCAACATCCAGATCGGTTCGCGCGGCAACCAGTGGCTCAAGTCCGGCGGCAACGCCGACTGGGTCTACGGCTACGACGCCTGGGCCGCGCCGATGGCGTGACGATCAATCGGCCCTGAGCCGGCCGACTTCGGTGACACTGCGAGGCGTTCAAGCAACTAGCGCCGCCGCACCATGCCTGATATCCGATCCGATCTGGCCAAGATCACCTTTGGCGTCCTGAGCATTGCGCTCCTCATCGCGTCGTCGCTCTGGATCCTCCGACCGTTCCTCGGCGCCACGATCTGGGCCGCGATGGTGGTCGTGGCGAGCTGGCCGGCGCTGCTGTGGTTCGAGGAAAAGCTCTGGCGGCGCCGCAGCCTCGCGGTGCTGGTGATGGTGCTGATCCTGCTGCTGCTGTTCGTGCTGCCGTTGACGATGGCGATCTCGACCATCGCCGCCAACGCGGACGAGGTCTATTCGTGGTTCAAGACGATGATCAGCCGGGGGCCGCCGGAACTGCCTGCGTGGCTCGTCGGCCTGCCCTTCGTCGGGCCGAGGCTGGCCGCAGCCTGGAACGCGCAGGTCGCCTCCGGCGTGTCCGGGCTCGAATCCCAGGTCGCGCCCTACGCCAAGCAGGTGACCGGCTGGTTGTTCGCGCAAGCAGGGGTGGTGGGCGCGCTGACCCTGCAGTTCCTGCTCACGGTCGTCATCGCGGGGTTGATGTACGCCCAGGGCGAAACCGCGGCGGCCACGATGCGGCAGTTCGGCCGCAAGCTCGGCGGCGAGCGCGGCGAGGGTGCCGTCGTGCTGGCCGGCAAGGCGATCCGCGGCGTCGCGCTCGGGGTCGGCGTGACCGCGATCGTGCAGGCCGTCATGGGCGGCATCGGCCTGGCAATCGCCGGCGTGCCCTTCGCGGCCCTGCTGACCGCCGTGATGTTCATGTTCTGCATCGTCCAGATCGGCCCTACGCTGGTGCTGGCGCCGGCGGTGGTTTGGGTGTTCTGGAGCGGATCGACGGGCTGGGGCATCTTCCTGCTCGTGTGGACCGTCATCGTGGGGACGATGGACAACTTCCTGCGCCCCTGGCTGATCAAGCGCGGCGCGGATCTGCCGCTGCTGCTGATCTTCGCGGGCGTGATCGGAGGGCTGCTCGGCTTCGGGCTGGTCGGGATCTTCGTCGGGCCGGTGCTTCTCGCCGTGTCGTACACCCTGATGGTCGCCTGGCTGGACGATCCGGATCCGCTTTCGGTCCCGGCCAAGTAAAAAGTCACAAAAAGATACAGGCGCGTTCCTACGCTGTGACGACGGATATTGAAACTGGTGCGTTGATTGCTATCTAACGACCATGAACGCTATCGATATCCTCACAGGACCCGCAATGCAAATGCTCTACGACTCCGACTCCTTCGTCGTCGTGCACGTGCAGCCGACTGAAGGCGATGCGCCGGTGGCACCGAATGTCCCTGCGCTGGCGCGTCACGGCTTCGAAATCGTCGACAAGCGCTCGGGCAAGGAGGTCTATCTCGATGGTTCCTGGGCCGAGCTCTTCCAGCAACAGATCGCCGCCTGGCAGCTCAATACGCCCACGCAGGAAGAAGTCGAGGACACCCTGGAAGGCTACGCCGAACTGGCGCACACCCCAGTCCTTGTGCACTGACACCGCACCCTTCGGGAGCGCCGCGGCGCTCCTTTTCATTTGCGCGCACGCCGGGGCATAGTACGGAATGCCCATCCTCCGCAGCCGCGCCCCCCATCGCCTCGTTCCCCTCGTCGGCGCCGCCATGCTCGTGGCCTGCGCGACCGCGCCGTCCCTCGACGCGCCGACCGCGCGCCGCGTCGATGCGCTGATGCCCGTCGATGCGCTGCTGCTTGGCGAACAGCACGACGCGCCGGAACATCAAGTGATCGAGCGCGAAACCGTCGAGGCGCTTGCCGCCAAGGGTCGGCTGGCCGCACTGGCGATCGAAATGGCGGAGGAAGGCAACGCGACGGGCTACCTGCCGCCCGATGCGACCGAGGAACAGGTCAAGACTGCCTTGAGCTGGAACGAGAAAGCCTGGCCCTGGAGCGCCTACGGTCCCACCCTGATGGCGGCCGTACGCGCAGGCGTTCCGGTAGTGGGCGCAAACTTGCCGCGCGAGCACATGAAGGATGCGATGGCCGACGTATCGCTCGACGCCCAATTGACGGTCGAGGCCCGCACCGCCCAGCAGGACGCCGTGCGCGCCGGCCATTGCGACCTGTTGCCCGAATCCCAGATCGTGCCGATGACCCGGATCCAGATCGCCCGCGACCGGGCCATGGCCCAGACGATCGTCAAGGCACGTGCGCCCGGCAAGACGGTGCTGCTGGTCAGCGGTGCCGGGCACACGAACAAGGCGCTCGGCGTGCCACAGCATCTGCCGAACGACGTGTCGGTGAAGGTGGTCCAGATGCAGGCCGGCGTGCCCCGTGGCGCCACCGGCATCTTCGACGCCACATGGCCCACGCCGCCCGTGCCAGAGAAGGACTACTGCGCCGAGCTCCGCCCGCCGGTCAGGCGTGCTTCTTGATGGAATCCGCCAGCGTGTTGACCAGCGTGTCGATATGCGACTTCTCGACCACGTACGGCGGGGCGATCACCAGCACGTCGCCCGCCGGCCGGACCAGCGATCCCTTGTGGAAGCAGTCCAGGAAGATTTCATAGGCACGCTTGCCCGGCAGGCCCGCGATCGGCGCGAGTTCCACTGCCGCCGCCAGACCCAGGCTGCGGATGCCGATTACATTGGGGAGCCCCTTGAACGTGCTGTGGAAGGCATCGCCCAGCACCTTGCCCATTTCGCCGGCGCGCTTGAATAGCTGCTCCTTCTGGAACAGCTCGAGCGTCGCGATCGCCGCCGCGCAGGCGACCGGGTGGCCCGAATAGGTGTAGCCGTGGAAGAACTCCACGACGTGCTCCGGCGCCGACGTGTTCATCATCGCGTCGTAGAGCTTGTCGCGGCAGATCACGCCGCCGAGCGGGATCACGCCGTTGGTCACGCACTTGGCGAAGTTCAGCATGTCCGGCACAACGCCGTAGTAGTCCGACGCGAAGTTGGTGCCCATGCGGCCGAAGCCGGTGATGACCTCGTCGAAGATCAGCAGGATGCCGTGCTTGTCGCAGATCTCGCGCAGCCTCGTGAGGTAGCCCTTGGGCGGCACGTACCAGCCGGCCGAACCGGCGATCGGCTCCACGATGATCGCGGCGACGTTGCTCGGGTCGTGCAGCGGCAGGATGCGTTGCTCCAGATCAGCCAGCGCATCCTCGGCCCACACCGGTTCCTGGTTGTGGATGTAGGCGTGGTTGACCGGGTCATGGATGAACCGCATGTGGTCCACGCGCGGCAGGAAAGCCGAGCCGAACACCTTGCGGTTGCCCGGGATGCCGCCCACCGACATGCCGCCGAAGCCCACGCCGTGGTAGCCCTTCTCGCGGCCGATGAAGACGTTGCGGTGCCCTTCGCCGCGCGCGCGGTGGTAGGCGAGCGCCACCTTGAGCGAGGTATCCGCCGCCTCGCTGCCCGAATTGCAGAACAGCACCTTGTTCAGGTCGCCGGGCGCCATCGCGCTGATCATCTCGGCGGCCCTGAAGGCCTTGTCGTTGCTCACCTGGAAGGCGGTCGCGTAGTCGAGGGTGTCGAGCTGCGCCTTGATCGCCTCGTTGATCGGCTTGCGGTTGTGGCCGGCGCCCACGCACCAGAGCGAGGAGATGCCGTCGATCACCTTGCGCCCGTCGTGCGTGGTGAACTCCATCCCGTCGGCCGCCACGAAGACCCGCGGGTCCTTCTTGAAATGGCGGTTCGGGGTGAAGGGCAACCACTGGTTGTCCATGCTGAAATCGTTGTAAGCCATGAATCGCTCCTGCGGATGGGTTCTTGCCGGAAACGGCCATTTTGGCACCGCCCTCCGGATTCGGGCTCCCTGCGACAATTGCCGCCGTTATGACCTCGGCCTACATCCTCACCCTTTCCTGCCCCGATCGCACCGGCATCGTCCACGCCGTCTCCGGCTTCCTGCTCGATCGCGGCGGCAACATCGAAGAAGCGGCGCAGTACAACGACCACGGCACCGGCCTTTTCTTCATGCGCGTGCGCTTCGCCTGCGACCAGAGTGAAGCCGCGCTGCGCGAGCAGATCGCCGAACTCGCGACGAAGTTCACGATGACCTGGAAGCTCTACGCAGCCGCCGAGCCGATGAAGACGGTCATCCTGGTCAGCAAGGAAGGCCACTGCCTCAACGACCTGCTGTTCCGCTGGAAAAGCGGCCTGCTCGCCATCGACGTGCGCGCGATCATCTCGAACCACCGCGACTTCTACCAGCTCGCGGCGAGCTACAACGTGCCCTTCCACCACATCCCGGTGACGGCAGCCACCAAGGCGCAGGGCGAGGCAAAGCAGCTCGAGATCATCGAATCCGAAGGCGCCGACCTCGTGGTGCTCGCGCGCTACATGCAGATCCTGAGCAACGACCTCTGCACCAAGCTGGCGGGCCGCGCGATCAACATCCACCACTCGTTCCTGCCCAGCTT
>JAGIAI010000051.1:0-26933 GCA_017744935.1 Variovorax sp. | reverse complement strand
TGATGAAGGCCGCGCGATCAACATCCACCACTCGTTCCTGCCCAGCTTCAAGGGCGCCAAGCCCTACTACCAAGCGCACGACCGTGGGGTGAAGCTGATCGGTGCCACCGCGCACTACGTGACCGCCGACCTCGACGAAGGCCCGATCATCGAGCAGGACGTGGAGCGCGTCGACCACACCGACACCGTGGAAGACCTCACCGCACGTGGCCGCGACACCGAAAGCCAGGTGCTCGCGCGCGCCGTGAAGTGGCACAGTGAGCATCGTGTGCTGCTGAACGGCCATCGCACAGTCGTCTTCAAGTAGCCCCAACCCGTCCACGCAGGGGGGATTCACCATGAACGCGCCCACCACGTCTCTCCAGCAATCGGCGCTGGAAAAGTCCGAACGGCAGGCCCGGATCGTCCAGGCGCTGCAGCCGCACCTGCCGGCGCATGCGCTGATCTGGAATGCGGAGGACACGGTCCCCTATGAATGCGACGGCCTCACCGCC
Organism: Variovorax sp.; assembly: GCA_017744935.1. Taxonomy (GTDB): domain Bacteria; phylum Pseudomonadota; class Gammaproteobacteria; order Burkholderiales; family Burkholderiaceae_C; genus Variovorax. The sequence continues at coordinate 26,439 of JAGIAI010000051.1, read as the reverse complement.
TATCGCCAGCGTCCGCTGGTAGTGGCATTGCCGGAGACCGAAGCGCAGGTCGCCGCCGTGCTCAAGGCCTGTCACGCACTCGGTGCGCCCATCGTGGCGCGTGGCGCGGGCACCGGGCTTTCGGGCGGCGCGATGCCCAACGCGATGGGCGTGACGCTCTCGCTGGCCAAGTTCAACCGCATCCTCAAGATCGACCCGGTGAGCCGCACCGCGGTCGTTCAGTGCGGCGTGCGCAATCTCGCGATCAGCGAGGCTGCGGCGCCTTTCGGCCTTTACTACGCGCCCGACCCGTCGAGCCAGATCGCCTGCACCATCGGCGGCAACGTCGCCGAGAACTCGGGCGGCGTGCATTGCCTGAAGTACGGGCTCACGCTGCACAACGTCTTGCGTGTGCGTGGCTTCACAGCGGAAGGCGAGCCCGTCGAATTCGGCGGCGAAGCGCTCGACTGCGCCGGCCTCGACCTGCTTCCGCTGGTCATCGGCAGCGAAGGCATGCTCGCGGTCACGCTCGAAGTCACGGTGAAGCTCGTCCCCAAGCCGCAACTCGCGCGCTGCATCATGGCCAGCTTCGACGACGTGCGCAAAGCGGGCGATGCGGTCGCTGCGGTCATCGCCGCCGGCATCATTCCGGCCGGGCTGGAGATGATGGACAAACCCATGACCGCCGCGGTCGAGGACTTCGTGCACGCAGGCTATGACCTCGACGCCGCCGCCATCCTGCTGTGCGAATCCGACGGCACGCCCGAAGAGGTCGAGGAAGAAATCAGCCGCATGACCGAAGTCCTGCGCGGCTGTGGCGCCACCGCGATTGCCTGCAGCGAGAACGAGGACGAACGCCTCAAGTTCTGGAGCGGCCGCAAGAACGCCTTCCCCGCATCGGGCCGCATCAGCCCCGACTACATGTGCCTGGATTCGACGATCCCGCGCAAGCGGCTCGCGGACATCCTGCTCGCGATCCAGGACATGGAGAAGAAATACAACCTGCGCTGCTGCAACGTCTTCCACGCGGGCGACGGCAACCTGCATCCGCTGGTGCTGTTCGATGCCAACGACCCGGACGAACTGCACCGCTGCGAGTTGTTCGGCGCGGACATCCTCGAAACGAGCGTCGCGATGGGCGGCACCGTGTCGGGCGAGCACGGCGTGGGCGTCGAGAAGCTCAACAGCATGTGCGTGCAGTTCACGCCCGAAGAGAACGAGCAGATGTTCGGCATCAAGCGCGCGTTCGACCCGGCCGGCGTGCTCAACCCCGGCAAGGTGATCCCGACGCTGCAGCGTTGCGCCGAATACGGCAAGCAGGTCTTCCGCGCCGGACAGCCGCAGCCCTTCGCGGGCATTCCGCGTTTCTGAGCATGAAGGGACTGCAAGGCCTGGCCTGGCTGCTGGTGTTCCAGTCGATTGGCGAAGTCCTTTCGCGCGGGCTTTCGCTGCCCTTCCCCGGTCCGGTGCTCGGCATGATGCTGATGCTCCTGGGTCTGCGCTTTCCGATCGTTCGCGAGCCCGTCGCCGAATGCGCGAGCTTTCTGCTCACGCATCTGTCGCTGCTCTTCGTGCCGGTGGGTGTCGGCGTCATGACGCATCTCGCACTGCTCAGCCAGTACGGCGGCCGCATGCTGATCATCATTGCGGTGTCGACGTGGATCGGGCTCGGCGTCACTGCACTGGTGCTCTGGTGGCCCGACCGCAAGAGCGAACCACGAAACGAGCCCTGAGGATCACCGTGCCGCGCTTCGTCGAACTCTGGATCTATCTTTCCGCCACGCCGCTCTTCGGCCTCACCGCGACGCTGGTCGTCTATCTGATCGCGACGGCGGTGTACGCGCGCCTCGGTGGCGCGCCGTGGGCCAATCCGGTGCTGTGGTCGGTGATCGTGCTGGCGGGCGGCCTGCTGCTCACGCGGGTGGACTACCAGACCTATTTCGCGGGTGCGCAGTTCATCCACTTCCTGCTGGGCCCGGCGGTGGTGGCGCTTGCATGGCCACTGTGGCAGCGCCGCGCGGAACTGCGCGCGCGCTTCGGTCGGCTGTTGCTTGCATCGCTGCTCGGAGGCGCAGCAGCCGGCGGTTCGGCGGTCGCCCTCGGGTGGGCGCTTGGATTGCCGCATGACGTGGTGCTGTCGCTCGCACCGAAGTCGGTGACCGCTCCGGTCGCGATGGGCATCTCGGAAAAGATCGGCGGCATCCCGGCGCTCTCGGCGGTGTTCGCGGTGCTCACCGGAATGATCGGCGCGCTGTCGGGCAAGTACCTGTTCGACATTCTGCGGATCAGCACCAGCCCCACGGGTTTTGCGGCGCGCGGCTTCGGCCTGGGCACTGCCGCGCACGGCATCGGCGCTGCACGTGCCTTGCACGTCAACGCCGATGCAGGTGCCTACGCGGGGCTGGCGCTGGGCATGCAGGTGGTGCTGGCCGCACTCCTCATGCCCCTGGTGTTCCGCCTGTTCTAGCTACGGTTCGGATCGTTCGGACGGTGGTCGTACCGGTTCGGCACGCCGTCGTGGTCGTTGTCCCAACGGCCGGACTGGTATTCCCAGCGGCCATTGTGTTCACGCCATTCCGGTGAGCGATAGGCGTAGCCAGGACGTTCGCGCATCCAGTTGCCCCTGTTCCACACATAGCGATGACCGTTCCACTCGTAGTGGCCCGGCGCCCAGACATAACCCCGGCGCGGCGGCGGGACAGGTTCATGACGCGGCGGCGGCGGTGCGACCTGCACCGATATCACCGGCTGCGCCATCGCGCTGGTTGGCGCCATGACTGCAGTACCGAGCGTCAGGAAAGATGCGGCTCCCATGACCAGGGTGACAGCGAGTTTTTTCATGGAGGACTCCTTTTGAGTTGCTGGAGCCTTCATCCTCCATGCGCCATGTGAACTGCTTGTAAGTCTGTGACGAAGTGTTGTGTAGAGCTGTGACTTCCCTCGTCGACGGCACCGCTGCGCGTAGGCCTAGTCCTGCAATCCGCGTAGATCGATGACGTCGGCCATCGCCGCATGGCCGACCTTGCCCGGATGCAAATGGTCGCCGCTGTCGTACACCGGGTTCAGCGCAAGCGGATTCGCGGGATCGCGCAATGCGGCATCGAAGTCGACGACGGCATTGACATCGAAGCGCCCGCGAATCCAGCGGTTCAGGGTCTGCCGGCGCAGTTCCTTTTCCGGGCTCCAGTAAGGCGCTCCCTGAAAAGGCAGGAGCGTGCCCACCAGGACCTTCACGCCCTTACCTCGCGCTTCCGCGATCAGTTGCTGAAGCCCGGCCGCGAGCTGCTCGGCCGATGGTGGTCCCAGTACCGGAGGCGGCCCGTTAGCCGGCGTGCTCATGCCGATGTCGTTGATGCCGATGAGGATGATCACGTGCGTGACGCCGCTCTGCCCCAGTACATCGCGACGGAAGCGATCGATCGCGCGTGGTCCGATGCCGTCAGTGAGCAGCCGGTTGCCCGAGATGCCGGTGTTGAGCACCGAATAGAAGCCCGCCGTGCGCGGCTGCCCCCGCAGGCGCACTGCGAGCCGCTCGGGGTAGCGCGCCGCCGCTTCCTCGATGCCCGCGCCTTCGGTGATCGAATCGCCGAAAGCGACCACGACCCGCGCGGGCGACGATCGCGCGACATCCAGCCCGGTCACGATGTGATTCCACATCGACCGTGTCGCATCGGGCCATGCGGGCCGCCGCACCTGATCGCCTGCGGCGATCCACGTCGCGCCCGGTGTGAGCATGTGCACGGTCGCGAAAGGCATCGGCGCATCGATGTGAAAGCTCACCATCAACGAGCGCGCGGGATCGACATCCAGTCGCACCGCGTCGCTCCATGCCTCCGCACCCGGCGCGATGGTGATGCCGGCGCGGCCGCCGAATCGCAGGTTGCGCAACGTGGAAGGCGACACCGATGCAGCGCCGGTGCCGACGGCCACGCTCGCCGAGGCGATGTGCAGCGGCGTCTTGCCGAAGAGGTTGGAGAACCGTATGCGCAATCTTTGGCCGCCCAGCGTCGGCTGCAGTTGCTGGCGCAATGTCTGGTCGGCCAGTGAAGGTGGCGCGGGCTGCTTCGGTACCGCCCACGCCGGTGCGAGAGCGAAGTCCTGCGGCGCTGCGGCCCAGCTCGCATCCCAGTGTGTTTCAGCGCGAGGTGCGCGCGGCTGGGCCTGCGCCTGCGGATGAACCAGCAGGAGGCCCAGCAACAACAAACCGATGAAGCGACGGAAGGCGTTCATGCGCAAGAGCCTCGCAGTGTAGGGAACACCTGCGAAGCGTGCGCCTCACCATGTGTCGACGTAGGCCGTCGCCTCGCGCTTCGCGCCGGCCGCCGACGCCAGGCCGCGCACCAGCCATGCGCGCGTGTCGGCCGGGTCGATCACCGCATCGATCTCCAGCGTCTGCGCCATGTGGATCGCTTCGCCATTCGCGTACTGCTGTGCGACCAGCTTCTTGAACAGCGCATCGCGCTCCGTGCCTTCCGCCGCGGCTTCGAGCTCCTTGCGGAAGCCGAGGCGCACGGCACCTTCGAGTCCCATCGCGCCGAATTCGCCGGTCGGCCACGCGACCGTGAACACCGGCGCATCGAAGCCGCCGGCGGTCATCGCCTGCGCACCGAGACCGTAGCCCTTGCGCAGCACCACCGCGAAGTAAGGCACGCGCAGATGCGATGCCACCATGAACATGCGGCACACATGACGAACCTGCGCCTGCGCTTCGATCTCCGGACCGACCATGAAGCCCGGCGTATCGCACAGCGAGACCAGCGGCAGGCCGTGCGCGTTGCAGAGCTGCATGAAGCGCGCCGCCTTGTCGGCTGCCTCGACATCGATCGCACCGCCGAGATGGTGCGGGTTGTTCGCCAGCAGCCCCACCGGCTTGCCCTCGATGCGCGCGAGCGCAGTCACGATGCCGGCGCCGAAGCCGGCGCGCAGTTCCAGCAGCGAGCCGGTATCGACCACGCCCCGCATTGCCGCTCGCACGTCGTACACCCGCAGCCGGTTCTCGGGCACCGCATGACGCAGCGCGCGCTGGTCGGCGCATTCCCAGTCGCCCGTCGGCCCCTGGAAGTAGGAGAGATATTGCTTCGCCGCCGCGACCGCTTCGGTCTCGTCCTTCACGAGGATGTCGATCACGCCGTTGCGCGACTGCACGCTGCTCGGCCCGATCTGCTCCGGCGCGAAGGTGCCGAGACCGCCCCCTTCGATCATCGCGGGGCCGCTCATGCCGATGTTGCTGGCCTCGGTCGCGATGATCACGTCCGCGCAACCCAGCAGCGCCGCATTGCCCGCGAAGCATCGTCCATGCACGATGCCGACAACCGGCACCTTGCCCGACAGCGCGGCGAACTGGCTGAAGGTGTGGTTGTTCAGGCCCGCGACGATCGGCATGTCGGTGTCGCCCGGCCGTCCGCCGCCGCCTTCCGCGAACAGCACCACCGGCAACTGCAGCTGGTGCGCGATGCCCAGCATGCGGTCGGTCTTGTGATGATTGCGCATGCCCTGCGTGCCGGCAAGCACGGTGTAGTCGTACGACATGACCACGCAACGCGCTTTCTCCGCGCCAAACTGCTTCGCGTTGATGCTGCCGATGCCGGTCACCATTCCGTCGGCGGGCGTGTTGGCGATCAGGTCTTCGAGCGAACGGCGGCGCGTCTGCGCAGCGATGGCCAGCGCGCCGTATTCGGTGAAGTTGCCGGGATCGTCGGCCAGCTCGCACAGGTCCGCGATGTTCTCGCGCGCAGTGCGGCCGCCCTGCGCGTGGCGCTTCGTCACGGCGGCGGTGCGGTTCGCGTCGAGCGTGAACGCGTGTCGATCGATCACCTTCTGCAGGTCGGAGCGGATCGCGTCGAGATCGTGCTCGGCGCGCGCCTCCGCTTCGATCGAATGCGCATCGACCGGCTCCAGATTCACCAGCGACTGGCCCTCGACGAGGTAGTCGCCCGGCTCGGCGAGAAGCGCAACCACGCGACCAGCGGCTGGTGCATGCAACAGGTGCTCCATCTTCATCGCTTCGAGCACGCCGATCTGGGCACCGGCCGGGACCACGTCGCCGACATCGACTTCGAACTGCACGAGCTTCGCGGGCATCGGCGCCTTGACGCGAAGTCCGTCTTCGTCGTCCTGCTGCACGCTTGCCTCGGCCTGGACGGCTGCCGGCCGCGCATGCTTGGCAACTGCTGCATCGATGTGCGCGGCGGACGCCAGCAGGTCCGCAAGATGAGCCTCGACGAAGCGCGTGTGCACTGCCTGCGTAGCGAACTCGGGCCGCGTGCCGATGGCGCGCAGGAGCGACAGGTTGGTCGCGATGCCGTCGACATGGCACTCTTCGAGCGCGCGCAACGAGCGCCTCACCGCATCGGCGAAACGCGGCGAGGACGAATGCACGATGAGCTTGGCCAGCAGCGTGTCGTAGTGCGGCGAAGGCGCGAGCCCCGCATACCCATGCGAATCGACGCGCACGCCCGGCCCCGCCGGCAGGTCGAATCGCGTCAGCGTACCGCCGGACGGCCGCGCGTTGCCTTGTGCATCGAGCGTCTCGGCGTTGATGCGCCACTGGATCGCGAAGCCGCGCTGCGGTGCGGTGCGCGTGATGTCGATGCCCAGATCCGCAAGCGTCTGCCCGCTCGCGATGCCCACCTGTAGCTGGACCAGGTCGAGACCGGTCACCGCTTCGGTCACCGTGTGTTCGACCTGAAGACGCGGATTGGCTTCGATGAACACGAAAGGGAGCGAGGCCGAGTGTTCGTCCACCAGGAATTCGAACGTGCCAAGGCTCTGGTAGCCCACCGCCTTTGCCATGCGAAGCGCGGCCTGCGTCACCTTCTCGCGCAGCGCTTCAGGCAACGAAGGGCTCGGCGCGATCTCGACCAGTTTCTGGAAGCGGCGCTGCAGCGTGCATTCGCGTTCGCCCAGGCTTGCGACCGCCTGGCCGTCGCCGAGCACCTGCACCTCGATGTGGCGCGCGTTGCGCATCAGGCGTTCGACGTAGACGCCTTCGACACCGAACGCGGCCTTGGCTTCGGACATGCAGCGCGCATGGGCCTCGGGTAGATCGTCGGCATTCAGCACCGCGCGCATCCCGCGACCGCCGCCGCCGCCGATGGCTTTCACCATCACGCCGGCACCTTCAACTTGCTGAGCCGCAAAGAAGGCCTGGGCTTCAGCCAGCGTCACCGCGCCTGCGCTACCAGGCATCACCGGCACGCCGCACTGCTCGGCCAGCGCGCGCGCGCGCGCCTTGTCGCCGAAGAGCGCGAGCTGGTCGGGTGTCGGGCCGATGAAGCGCAACCCCGCATCGGCGCAAGCCTGCGCGAAATCGGCGCGCTCGCTCAGGAAGCCATAGCCGGGGTGCACCGCATCGCAGCCCTGCTCGCGCGCAATCGCGATCAGCGCGGCCGTGTCGAGGTACGCCGATGGCCCCGTGGCAGGCAGAGGGACCGCCACATCGGCTAACTGAACATGCAGTGCCGCGGCGTCATCCTTCGCATGCACCGTGACGCTCGCGATGCCCAGGTCGCGCAACGCGCGCACCAGCCGCACCGCGATCTCGCCGCGGTTGGCAATCAGAACTCTTTTCAGCATTCGATCAATCCTTCAGCAGCCGGCGCAGCACCTTGCCCGCGCCGGTCGTCGGCAGCGCATCGATGAAGCGCACCACGCGCGGTGCCTTGTAGTTCGCCATGTTCTCGCGCGACCACGCGACGAGTCCGTCCGCATCGATCTCGGCGCCGGGCTTCTTCACGATGAAGGCCTTGACCACTTCGCCCTTCTCCGCGTCCGGCTGCGCGACCACGGCGGCCTGTGCCACCGCGGGGTGCTTGATGAGGATGGTCTCGACCTCTTCGGGGAAGACGCTGTAGCCGGAGACCTTGATCATTTCCTTGAAGCGGCCGATGAAGGTCAGGTAGCCGTCGGGATCGAGCTTGCCCATGTCACCGGTGTGCACCCATCCATTGCGCAGGGTTGCCGCAGTGGCTTCGGGCTTGTTCCAGTAGCCCTTGAACGTGCCGGGGCTGGTAAGCACGATCTCGCCGATCTCGCCAGTTGGCTTGTCTTCGCCGGTGTCGGGATCGATGATGCGGATGGTCACGCCCGGAACCGCGACACCCTGCGTGCCCCAGCGCGGCGCATGGTGCGGCGTGTAGGTGTCGCAGGTATGGCTTTCGCTCAGGCCATAGGCGGCCTCGAACGAGCTGCAGTTCTTCGCGAAGCCGCGCCACTGCTGCGCCAGCGGTTCAGTAAAGGCAATGCCGAAGCTGGTGACCGGGTTCATGCGCAGGCTCGACAGATTCATGTCGGCAATGCCCGGCACCTGCATGCACGCGACATTCATCGGCGCGATGCTGTACCACCAGGTGACCCTGTAGCGCTCGATTGCCTGCAATGCGGCGCGCGGTTCAAAGCGATGCAGCAGCACCGAGGTCGCCCCGGTGAACACAGGCACATTCACGCCCATCAGCATGCCGGCGATGTGATACAGCGGCGCGATCGACAGCAGCACATCGTCGCCTTTGACGCCGTTGCAATCCGCTGCGGCGCGCGTCTTGTAGAGGGCGTTGCCGTAGCTGAGCATCGCGCCCTTGGGCAGGCCGGTGGTGCCGGAGGTGTAGGTCATGAGCGCGACGTCGTCGAGCGACACCTCGACCGGCGCAGGGTGTGCGCCGCTCTTCATCACCGCGAGGAAGTCTTCGCAACCTGCGGGCATGCTGCGCGCCTCCTTCCGGGCCGCTGCCAATTCCGCTGGCAGATCGAGCGTGGAAGACGACGGCAACAGGTCGGCGTAGTGCACTGCGAACACATGCTCGAGCGCGCTCGTCGCACGCACCTTTTCCACCACCGGCAGCAGCGACGATGCCGCCACGATCACGCGCGCCTTGAGGTCATTCACCTGATAGGCCAGCTCGTGCTCCTTGTTGAGCGGGCCGCTCGGGCAGACGGTCGCGCCGATCTTCTGGATGCCGTAGTGAGCGACGAGGTACTGCGGGCAGTTGTTGAGGAAGAGCACCACCGGCTCGCCCTTCTTCACGCCGATCGCCTGCAGCCTTGCCGCGAAGGCATCGCTCGCTGCGTCGAGTTCGGCATAGCTCATCGCATGGCCGTACCAGATGCAGGCCGGATGGCTGCCGCGCTCGCGCGCATGCGTGCGGAGGTACTCGTGCAGGGGCTGCTGCGGTCGATCGGGAAGCTGGGTTGTCTCCATGGCGTCACTCTCACAGGGTTATCGATAGGGTTGGCCGCTTGCCAATTGCCGCATGGTGCACGAACAATCCTACCCATGGGTATAACTTCGGCGACACCGCACAAACCCTCTGAGCAAGGCCCTCCGCCTGCCGCGCGGCCCGACCGGCCGCAGGCCACGGGCCGGCAGCGCACCGCCACGGCGGGCACCGATGTGCAGCGCGAACGCATCCTGCAAGCCGCCACGCAACTCTTCGCGACGCAGGGCTATGCCAACACGACGATGGCGCAGATCGTGCGCGCACTCGACGCGACCAAGCCCTTCGTCTACTACTACTTCCGCGACAAGCAGGAGATCTTCGAAACGCTGTCGTGGCGGCCCGCGGTCGATTGCTTCACCGCGCTGGACTTCGCGGCGAACGATCCGCGCCCCGCGGTCGAGAAGGTCAAGGAAGGCATCGAGCGGCTGATCCGCGCGACCATCTCGCACTACCCCGCCGCCTTCTTCGCCTACAAGGAGCCGCAGGTGTACCGGCCCGAGTACCTCGAGGCACAGAAGAAGCTCGCGCATCACTTCTACGACCAGCTCTTCCCGCTGCTGGAGCAGGCGCGCAGCGACGGTGACCTCGACTTCGACGAAACCAAGATCACCGCCTACGCGGCGCTGAGCCTGCCCGGCTTTCTCTTCAGTTGGTACAAGCCCGACGGCCGGTTCTCGCCGGAGGAGATGGCGGCAAAGCTTTCGAAGCTCGCATGGCGCGTGATCGGCCTGCGCGAGCGCACCTGACCTTTCCAAACCTACCGGAGACAGTTCATGAAGTTCCCCCTTCTGCTCGCGCCCGTGGCGGCTGCGGCGCTCCTCACCATCGGTTCGGCGCATGCGCAGCAGCAGACCTACAAGATCGCCTACATCGACCCGCTCTCGGGCCCCTTCGCCAACGTGGGCGAGCTGATGCTCACGCACACGCAGTTCGCGATCGAGGACATCAACGCCAAGGGCGGCGTGCTCGGGGGAACCAAGCTGCAGTTGCTTCAGTTCGACAGCAAGCTCTCCGCGCAGGAAAGCCAGAGCGCGCTGCAGGCCGCGATCGACCAGGGTGCGCGCGCGATCGTCACCGGCGGCTCGGGCTCGTCGGTGGTGAGCGCGATCGTGCAGGCGGTGAACAAGTGGAACCAGCGCAATCCGGGCAAGGAATTGCTGGTGCTCAATCATTCGTCGATCGACCCCGAGCTCACCGGCAAGTCGTGCAGCTTCTGGCACTTCCAGACCGATGCGAACACGGCGATGAAGATGAAGGCCATCGCCAACTACATCAAGAAGACGCCGGAGGTGAAGAAGGTCTACCTGCTGAACCAGGATTACGCGCACGGCAAGCAGTGGGCCAGCTATGGCCGCCAGCTCGTCGGCCTCGCACGGCCCGACATCCAGTTCGTCGGCGAGACGCTGCATCCGATCGGCCGGGTCAAGGACTTCGCGCCCTACGTCGCGAACATCCGCCAGTCGGGCGCCGATTCGGTGATCACCGGCAACTGGGGGCAGGACATGACCCTGCTGCTCAAGGCCGCGGGCGATGCGGGCTACGACCTGCACTACTTCAACCACAGCGCGGGCTCGGTGCCGGGCACGGTGCTCGCTGTGTCGCAGGCCAAGCTCGGCCAGTTGACCTGGGTGGCCGAATGGCACCCGGGCCAGGCCGACTCGCCGAAGGTCGATGCGCTGGCCAAGGCCTACAAGGCCAAGACGGGCAAGGACTTCCTCGCGCCGCGCATCGACATGACGCCGCGCCTGCTGGCCGCCGCGATCAACAAGGCCGGCAGCACGGACACGCCCAAGGTCGCGCATGCTCTGGAGAACCTCACCTTCGATTCGGTGGTCGGCCCGGTTCGCATGCGCGCCGAGGACCATCAGCTTCTGATCCCGCAGGTGGTCAACACCATCGCGCCGGTGGACGGCAAGACTGTGAAGGTCGGCTGGGAAGGCACCAACTACGGCTTCCGCACCGACGCCATCTACAGCGGCAACGAACTCGCGCAGGGCACGGACTGCAAGATGGCGCAACCCTGAGCGTCATGACGCGGTGGCGTTAGTGCTGTACCGTTCGGTATCGCACGTCCGCATCCACGGAGGCCACCGCTCATGACTGGGACCCTGCAACTCATCGGCGCACCGACCGACATCGGCGCCAGCACGCGTGGCGCCGGCATGGGGCCCGATGCCCTTCGAGTGGCCGGCCTCGCGCAGATGCTGGCGCGCCTTGGCTTCGAGGTGGTGGACCAGGGCAATCTCTCCGGACCTGCGACGCCGTGGATCGCGCCGACGACCGAGCTGCATCACCTCGACGAAGTGGTCACCTGGAACCGGGCGGTCTACGACGCGGTCGATGCCGCGCTCACGGCCAACCGCCTGCCGATCCTGCTGGGCGGCGATCACAGCATCGCGGTCGGTTCGATCAGCGCCATCGCGTGGCATGCGCGTCGCCGCGGCAAGAAGCTGCGCGTCCTTTGGCTCGATGCCCACTCCGACGTCAATACCGAGACCACGAGCCCGAGCGGCAATCTTCACGGCATGCCGGTGTCGTGCCTGCTGGGCCACGGTCCGGATGCATTGACCGGCTGGAGCGGCGAACGCGCTGCGCTGGAGCACGATGCGATCCGCTTCATCGGCATCCGCAGCGTCGATGCGCATGAAAAAGCGGCGATCCGCACGATGGGGCTCAACGTGTTCGACATGCGCCACATCGACGAGCACGGCATGCGCACCACGATGACCGAAGCGCTGCAGGACGTGGACGAGGACACGCACCTGCATGTGAGCTTCGACCTCGACTGCCTCGACCCCGACTACGCGCCCGGCGTGGGCACCGGCGTGCGCGGCGGCCCGACGTGGCGCGAGATGCAGCTCTGCATGGAAATGATCGCGGACACCGGGCGGCTGTCGTCGCTCGATGTGGTCGAACTCAACCCCGCGCTGGATGTACGCAACCGCACGGCGGAAGTGGCGGTGGAGCTGATCGAAAGCCTGTTCGGCAAATCGACCTTGTCCCGCTAGTCAGAGTTCGGTGGTCGCCCAGGAGGGCTCGGACACCTCGGCGTCCGGGTCCGAGATGGGCCGCAGCTTGTCGCTCCGGCAGAAGAAGGTCCAGCCTTCGAACATCACGTCGTAGTAGGTGCCCGGCAGATAGGTCCAGTCCGGCGCGTCATAGGGCTCGGAGACGACCTCGACGATCCTGCAGACCGCCCGCTGCGTGAACGGGCTCGCGACGCAGCTCGCAACCACATAGCAGAGCGTGCCGACTTTGATCATCCGCGCAGAATCGCACAACGCGGCGGCCGCGCCAAGGGCAGGGACTTGTCAGCCGCGGCTTGGGGAGAGAGGCACCGATTGCAGTTGCAGCGGCAGTTCGACCGGTGGACGCGGAGACGGCACAGGGCGGGCCTCGGCCGGCGCCACAGGCTCGACCGACTCGGGCAGGTAGCGCTCGATCAGCGAGAAGAAGCGGTCGTAGAAGCGGTCGTCCGTCAGCGTTTCGCTCGCGACCTTGACCATCGCGTCGTCGCTGGACGAGAACGGCAGCGACAGCGAGCCGATCGCGCCCACGCCGACGCTCGCCGAGTTGTTGACTTTCTTGACGCCGTAGCGGTCCTGCAGGGCGCTCGCAAAAGCGATCGTGCTTCGCGTCTTGCCGCCTTCGCGCGCGCAGACCACGCGGAACTCCACCTCCACGTGCACTTCGGTCGCCGGCTGGAAGCTCTTGCGGCCGGTCACCAGCTCCACGTTGGCGGCCGTGATCATGTAACCCTGGCTCAGGAGCGCGCGGCGCGCGGCCTCGCAGGTCTGGGCCTCGCTCGCGATGAAGCTGCGGGTATGGGTGGTGGTGGAGTCGAATTCTTCCGGCTCGTACGTCACGCGCTGGCGTTCGGTGACGCCACAGCCGGAGACGAGGACGGCGACGAGCAACGCAACCGCGGTTGCAAGGGAAGACGAAGGGCGCATGTCGGCAGGAAGAAAAAGCGAAACGGGGGCAATGCTAGCGGCAAGCCGCCAGCAAGCGGCTCCGCTTGGACATCACGCCGCAGCGGACGTTCCCGTTGACCGACACGATTCAGTCGTCGATGCGAATCACGTGCTGCGCCCTGCTCCGGGTGGCTGCGATCCGGCGCGCGTTGGGCTCGTCGGTGTTCTCCACCCACGCGATGGCCGCGTCACGGCTGCGGCCGAATTGCTCGTGGCGGCGAACCAGGCGCTCTCGCCGCAGCCCGTCGTCCACGTCCACATACCAGATCTCGTCGAGCAGCGGCGCGGCGCCAGCCCACGCACCCTCGTCGTCGAGCAGCAGGTAGTTGCCCTCGGTGATGACCAGTTGCGTCTGCGGCAGGACGGCGATGGCGCCGGCGATCGGCTCCTCGATCTCGCGCCGGAACTCCGGCGCATAGACGATTTCTTCACGTTGCTCGCGCAGACGCCGCAAGAGCGCGACATAGCCCGCGCTGTCGAAAGTGTCCGGTGCGCCCTTGCGGCCGGCCCGGCCGAGCCGCCGGAGTTCGACGTTCGCGAGGTGAAAGCCGTCCATCGGCACCACCTGCGCGCGGCCGGGCGGCAGCGCATCCAGCAGCGCCTGGGCCAGCGTCGACTTGCCGGACCCTGGCGCGCCAACCAGCCCGAGCAGCCTGCGCTGCCCGCCAGCGAGGAGGCGATCGATGCGCGCCAGCGCCGAGGCCGGCAACTCGATCACGGGTAGAGGCCGCGCTCCTGGCGCGCCATCAGGATCCGGCCGCAAGCCACCGCATAGGTCGCGGTGCGCAGGGAGATCTTGTGCTGGTCGGCCTTGTCCCAGATGCTGCTGAACGCATTCATCATGATTCGGTCGAGGCGCTCGTTGATCTCGTCTTCGCCCCAGAAGAAGGACGAGAAGTCCTGCACCCACTCGAAGTAGCTCACCGTCACGCCGCCTGCATTGCAGATCACGTCGGGCACCACCAGCACGCCGCGGTCGCCGAGGATGTCGTCGGCCTCCGGCACCGTCGGGCCGTTCGCGCCTTCGAGCACCAGCTTCGCCTTGGTCTGCTTGGCGCGCTCGGCTGTGATCTGGCCTTCGAGTGCCGCCGGGATCAGGATGTCACAGGCCACGTCCCAGAAGGCTTCGTTGGCCACGGTGTCGCCGCCCTTGAAGCCGACGATGCCGCCTTCCTTGCGCGCCTGCTCCACGAGCTTTGGCATGTCCAGGCCCTTGTCATTGACGACCGTGCCGGTGTGGTCCTGCACCGCGACGATCTTGGCGCCCGCTTCGGCGAAGAGTTCGGCCGCCACCGAGCCCACGTTGCCGAAGCCCTGCACCGCGACGCGCGCGCCCTTCAGGTCCATGCCAAGGCGTCGCGCCGCCTCGCGGCCGGTCACGAACACGCCGCGGCCGGTGGCCTCGACGCGGCCGAGCGAACCGCCCAGGTGCAGCGGCTTGCCGGTGACCACACCGGTCGCCGTGCCACCCACGTTCATGGAATAGGTGTCCATCATCCACGCCATGATCTGCGCGTTGGTGTTCACGTCCGGCGCGGGGATGTCGCTGTGCGGGCCGATGATGATGCCGATCTCGCTGGTGTACCGGCGCGTGACTTTTTCGAGCTCCTTCATCGAGAGCTTCTTGGGATCAACGCGGATGCCGCCCTTGGCGCCGCCGTAGGGCAGGTTCACCGCCGCCGTCTTGACGGTCATCCACGCGGAAAGCGCCATGACTTCTTCCAGCGTGACATCCGGGTGGAAGCGCACGCCGCCCTTGCCGGGACCGCGCGACAGGTTGTGCTGCACGCGATAGCCCTCGAAGTGGGCAATGGTGCCGTCGTCCATCTCGATCGGCACGTCGACGATCAGCGCGCGCTTCGGGCGCTTGAGCGTGTCAACCCAGCGCGCCAGGTCGCCGAGGTACGGCACCACGCGGTCGACCTGCGACAGGTACGTGCCCCACGGGCTGTTGGGGGTCGGATGGACGTAGGAAAGGGAGGAGGAACTCATGGCGGTCTCGTGTTGTTGAACGATAGGCGCGACGATATTCCTCCGCCGCGCGACGCGCCACGGCTATGCGCGTTGCTTTTCCGGTTATGCGCTTGCGGCAAGCAGCGCCGCATTGCCGCCCGCGGCGGTGGTATTGATGGTGAGCGTCTGCTCCGCGCAGAAGCGAAGCAGGTAGTGAGGTCCGCCCGCCTTCGGGCCGGTGCCGCTGAGTCCCTCGCCGCCGAACGGCTGGACGCCGACCACCGCGCCGATGATGTTGCGGTTGACATAGATGTTGCCGACATGCGCCCTGGAGGCCAGCGCCTGCGCGCGACTGTCGATGCGGGTCTGGATGCCCAGCGTCAGCCCGAAGCCGAGCTGGTTGACCTGCTCGATCACCGCCTGCGGATCCCCCGACCAGCGCGCGATCTGCAGCACCGGGCCGAAGATTTCCGCCTTGACGCTGTTCACCGATGGAACCTCGTAGGCGCGTGGCGCGATCAGGTTGGGCAGCTCCTGCGCGGGCTCGCAGGGGCCGACGATCACCTTCGCTTCGACATCCAGTCGCTGCAGGTGCCGCTGGATGCCCTCGAAGGCTTCGCGGTCGATCACCGGGCCGACATCGGTCGAGAGCCATGCCGGGTCGCCCGCCGCCAGTTCCTCCGCGGCGCCCTGGATCATGGCGATCACATCGTCCGCGATGCTGTCGTGCACAAGCAGCAGGCGGAGAGCGGAGCAGCGCTGACCCGCCGAGCGGAAAGCGCTCTGCACCACCGCATCGACCACCTGCTCGGGGAGCGCAGTCGGGTCGACCAGCATCGCGTTGATGCCGCCGGTCTCGGCGATCAGCGGGACGATCGGGCCGTCCTTGGCGGCCAATGCGCGGTGGATGGTCTTCGCGACCTGCGTCGATCCGGTGAACACGACGCCCGCCACGCCCGGCGCGGCCACCAGTGCGGCGCCGACTGTTTCTCCAGCGCCATGCAGCAGTTGAACCGCTTGCGGCGGCACCCCGGCGGCGTGCAGCAGCTTGATGGCTTCGGAAGCGACCGCCGGCGTCTGCTCGGCCGGCTTGGCAAGCACCGTGTTGCCAGTCGCGAGCGCGGCGGCGACCTGGCCCACGAAGATCGCGAGCGGGAAGTTCCACGGGCTGATGCACACCCACGGGCCGCGTCCGGTGAGGCGCAATTCGTTGCTTTCGCCAGTCGGGCCGGGCAGCGCGACCGGTCGCATGATGCGTTCGGCCTCGTCGGCGTAGTAGCGCAGGAAATCAACGGCCTCGCGCACTTCGGCGATCGCGTCGGTCCAGCTCTTGAACGCCTCCTTTACCAGCAGTGCGCAGAAGCGCGGCAAGGCGGCTTCGAGCGCATCGGCAGCGTGGCGAAGTGCGCCGGCGCGTTGCGACACCGGCGTGTGCGACCACGACCGGAAGCAGGCTGCGGCGCTCGCAGCCGCTTCGGCAGCGCGCCGCGGATCGAACTCCGGCACCGCCGGCACTGTGGTCGCGGCCAGCGCGTCGAGCAGTGGCGCGCGCATTGACTCGACCGCCATGTCGACGCCATGGCTGTTGCGCCTTGCGGGCGGGGGGCCGTAGAGCGCCGGCGGCAATGGCAGCGATGCTTCCTTGTCGAGCCAAAGCGGCGAAGACAGCAGTTCACCCATGCCGACCGATTCATCGCCAAGCTGGTTGACGAACGACGAGTTGGCCCCGTTTTCGAGAAGACGACGCACCAGATACGCGAGCAAATCCTTGTGCCGCCCCACCGGGGCGTAGACGCGCACCGGCACGCCGGTGCTCTTCATGACTTCGCGGTAGATGCCCTCGCCCATCCCATGCAGCCGCTGCAGCTCGAAGGGCACATCGCCAGCCTGAGCGGCCATCTGCAGGATCGCGGCGATGGTGCCCGCGTTGTGCGTGGCGAACTGCGGATAGATCGCGTCCGGCGCGGCCAGCAGCGCGCGTGCGCAGGCGAGATAGCTCACGTCGGTGTGATGCTTGTGCGTGAAGACCGGGTAGTGCGGCAGGCCGAGCTCCTGTGCGCGCTTGATTTCGGCATCCCAGTACGCGCCCTTCACCAGCCGGCACATCAGACGCAACTTGTACTTGCGCGCAATCGCGGCGATGTGCTCGACCAGTTCGAGCGCGCGCGTCTGGTAAGCCTGCATCGCGACGCCGAAGCCTCGCCACTGCGGGCGTTCGGCGGCAACGCGCGCCGCGAGCGCTTCGAACACATCGAGCGACAGTTCGAGCCGGTCCACTTCCTCGGCATCGATGGTCAGGTTCAGGTGCGCATCGGCCGCCAGCTCGCACAACTGCCAGACGCGCGGCACCAGCTCGCGCATCACGCGCTCGCGCTGGGCGTCTTCGTAGCGCGGATGCAGCGCGCTGAGCTTGATCGAGATGCCGTCGTTGTCCTCGGGTCGTTCACCATTACCCGCGGAAGCTATCGAGCGGATGGCATTGATGTAGCTGTCGAGATAGCGCTGCGCATCGGCTTCGGTGCGCGCGCCCTCGCCGAGCATGTCGTAGCTGAAGCGCAGCGCCGCGTGCTTGCGATGCGCCGAACGCGCCTCGCCCATCGCTTCGTCGATGGTCTGGCCGAGGACGAACTGGCGCCCCAGCAGTTGCACGGCTCGCAGCGTCGCCGCTACGACGGTACGCGCCCCCAGTCGCGCCATCAGCCCGGGGCCCGGTTCCGCATCGCCGTTCTCGTCCGACAGGTGCGGGAGGAATTTCTTCGACAGCGCGATTGCCGACGACGAAAGACGGGCCAGCGTCGAATCCGCGGCGCCTTCGAAGTTGGCCCGGCCCAGTTGGTCGGCCGTCAGCGCGATGGCGGTTTCCGCATCCGGCACGCGCAGCAGCGCCTCCGCAAGCCGCATCAGCGCCAGCCCCTCGGCGCTGGAGATGGGATATTCGCGCAGCAGGCTTTCCATGGCCCAGAACGGTGGCGGCCGGTCTCGCACCGCGCGAACCCAAGGCGTGGCGGCGGGCAGAACCGAGGTCCAGTCGAGCGCGCCCTTCAGCGCGGCAAGGCGATGCGCGACGACGTCGCCTTCGGGGCGGTAGGGAATGGGCAGGCGCATGGCGTGTTCTCGCTTGGAAGATCGAATGAATGCGATCGTCCGCCTTCTGCTGACGAGTTATTCACCAAATATCCGATTCGTGACCGGATAATTCGCCATCCATGAACACTGAAGCACCCGATCTCGACCGCATTGACATGAAAATCCTGAAGGTTCTTCAGGAGGACGGTCGGATTTCAAACCTCAAGCTCGCGGAAGCCGTGGCGCTGTCGCCGACGGCGGTGCTGGCGCGGGTGCAGCGGCTCACGCGCGACGGCTTCATCCTCGGCTACGAGGCACGCCTCGATCCACACAAGCTGGGCCGCGGATTCACGGTGTTCGTCGAAGTGCTGCTCGATCGGACCACGCCCAACGTGTTCGACGAATTCAAGGCCGCGGTGCAGGTGCGCGACGAGATCATGGAATGCCACATGGTCGCCGGCGGCTTCGACTACCTGCTCAAGACCCGCATGGCCGACATGGCCGCCTATCGCGAATTCGCGGGCACGGTGCTGTGGCAACTCCCCGGCGTGCGCGAGACGCGAACGTATGCGGTGATGGAAGAGGTCAAGAGTAGCGCGCGGCTTCCACTGGGTTTCTGAGGCCCGTCAGGTAGTCGACGAACACCCGCACCCGCAGTGGCACGAAGCGCCGGTGCGGGTAAAGCAGGCTGTGCGGCCGCGAACGGCCGCCGAAATCCCCGAGCAGTTCGACCAGTCGCCCAGCGCGCAGGTCGTCCTCGACGACGAAACGATAGGACTGGAAGAGGCCCGCGCCATGCCGCGCGAGCGTGGCGCCGGCGGTCACGTCGTCGGAGCACGCATAGCCGCCCGAGGTCTGCCATTCGATGTCCTGCCCGTTGCGCCGGAACAGCCAGGGAATGCTGCGTCCGCTGCTGGGCAGCTCGAACTGGATGCACTCGTGCCGCTCAAGGTCTTCGAGAGACTTCGGGGCGCCGCGGCGCGCAAGGTAGTCCGGCGATGCCACGACGACCAGCGGCGTGTCTTCGAGACGGCGCGCGATCAGTCCCGAATCGGCAGTGACCCGCGCACGCACCGTGAGGTCGTAGCCCTCCTCGGCGAAGTCGATGTTGCGATTGCTGATGTTGACCTCGACCTTCACGCCCGGATAGCGCTCGCGAAAGCCCGGCACCAGCGGCAGCAACCGGTAGTGCCCATAGGTGCTCGGCGCGCTGATGCGCAACAGCCCCGACGGCTCGACCTGATGGCCGCTGACCTCGCGCTCGGCCTCGACCAGCTGGTTCAACGCCTGCCGGCATTGCTCGAAGTACACGCGACCCTCTTCCGTCAGCCGCATCTGGCGCGTGGTGCGAACGAACAGCCGTACGCCGACGCGCTCTTCGAGCCGCGATACCGAGCGGCTGACAGCCGCCGGCGTGACGGACGCGATGTTCGCGGCGGCCGTGAAGCTGCCTTGCTCTGCGGCGAGGCAGAAGAGTTCGATGCTGCCGAGCATCACGTCGTCGAAGTGTCGGTTCATGGGCGATTCATTACTTCATGTATCGATTGATTTTCTCGACCGCCACTTTAAGCACATCGATCGCATCAATAAAGTCCGGATCAGCCTCTTCGGCTTTTCAACTTTGAAAGGACAGTTCCATGAGCAACGTTTCCAAGGTCGCGGTCGTTACTGGCGCTTCGAGCGGTATCGGCGCGGCACTCGTCAAGGCCTTCCGCGAAGCCGGCTATGGCGTCGTCGCCAATGCGCGTTCCATTACGCCGAGCGCCGACCCGGGCATCGTCGCGGTCAGCGGCGACATCTCGTCGCCCGAGACGGCCGAGCGCATCTTCCGCGATGGCGTCGACCGCTTCGGACGCATCGACACGCTGGTCAACAACGCCGGCATCTTCACCGCCAAGCCGTTCACCCAGTTCACCGCAGAGGACTGGGCCGCCAACATCGGCACGAACCTCGCCGGCTTCTTCCATGTCACCCAGCACGCGCTCCGGCGCATGGAAGCGCAGGGGTCCGGCCACGTCGTCCAGATCACGACCAGCCTCACGGACCAGCCGATCAACGGCGTGCCGGCGGTGCTCGCGTCGCTGACCAAGGGCGGCCTGAACGCGGCCACGAAGTCGCTGGCCATCGAATACGCCTCGCGCGGCATTCGCGTGAATGCGGTGTCGCCCGGCATCATCAAGACGCCGATGCATCCGCCCGAAACGCACGCTACGCTCGCCAGTCTGCACCCGCTGGGCCGCATGGGAACGATGCAGGAGATCGTCGACGCCGTGCTGTTCCTGGAGAAGGCCGCGTTCGTGACCGGCGAAATTCTCCATATCGACGGCGGGCAGGCCGCCGGTCACTGGTAAGGAGACAACCATGCCCTACGTCAAGATCGAGGTCACCCGCGAAGGCGTGACGCAGGATCAGAAGAAGCAGTTGATCGCAGGCGCCACGGAGTTGCTGGTGCGCGTGCTCAACAAGGACCCGGCGGCCACCTTCGTGGTGATCGATGAAGTGGATCTCGACAATTGGGGCGTGGGCGGCCTTCCCGTGGCGGAATGGCGACGCGCACAGGCCGCGGGCCGCAGCGGCTGAAAAGGCGGCCGCGCCTATCGGAGTTCGTCGAACTCGATCGCACCCGCCTTCATGACGAGGGGAATCCGCTCGCCCTGCCCAAGCAGGCAATTGATGTCTTCGAGCGGATTGCCTTCGACGACCAGGAGGTCGGCCAGCGCGCCAGGCACGAGGCGGCCGAGGCGGTCGCTCATGCCAAGCACTTCGGCACCGACCACCGTCGCGCTGGCGATGGCTTCGGCGGGTGAAAGCACTTCGGCTCGCAGGCGGAATTCGTCGCTCTGGAGTCGCTGCGATTCGCCCAGCAGGTCGGAGCCGAAGCCCATCTTCACGCCCGCAGCCTTGTACAGCTCCAGCGAGCGAAGACCGGCCTCGCGCACGTCGGCCACCTTGTCGACGCTTTCCTTGGGCAGGCCGTAGCGTTCGCCTTCGTTCGCCAGCGCGTCGTAGGTCACCAGCGTCGGCACGGCGAAGGCTCCCGCCTGCGCCATCAGCGCCGCGGTGGGCGCATCGACGAGGTTGCCGTGCTCGATGGTTCGGACACCGCAGCGCACCGCGCGCGCGATGGCAGCTGCGGTGTAGGCATGGGCGAGCACGTAGGTGCCTCTGGCACGGGCCTCTTCGACGATGGCACGGATCTCATCCTCGCAGTACCCGAAGGCACCCACCGGATCCGTCGGCGAGGCGACACCGCCGGAAGCCATGATCTTGATCTGGTCCGCGCCCATCTGGAGCTCTTCGCGCGCGGCCTTGCGCACCGCGTCCACGCCATCGACCACACGGGCCAGCGCGCCGACGCGGACGCAGCAGGGACATTCGGAGGCGATGAAATCCGAGCGCGCCCGCATGTCGCCGTGTCCGCCGGTCTGGCTCAGCGCGCGACCCGAAACGAACAAGCGGGGACCCTGGGCAAGACCCGACTCGACCGCCTGCTTGAAGGCGTGTCCGGCGCCGCCGGCATCGCGCACGGTCGTGAAGCCGCGCCGGAGCATGCCGCGCAGGATGGGCACGCTGCGCAGCGTCACGAGCACATTGGGCATGTGCACCTGCCGCGCGAGATTGAGCTCCACCGCGATCACATGCACATGCAGGTCGATGAGGCCTGGCATCACGGTCCGGCCCCGGACATCGATGGTGCGCGCGGCCTGGGCGCGGATCGGCCGGTCGGAGACCTCCTTCACCACGCCCTGTTCAACGAGGATGTCGCGCCCTTCCTGCAACTCACCCAGCAGGGGATCGAGCAGGGACGCGTTCTTGAAAAGCACGGAGGTCGCAGTCATGGGGTCGCCTCAAGAGGAAGGTTCGGCTGCGAGCGACATCGCCATCACGGCGGGCACCGCCATTTGCGCGAACACGGTCGCGAGCTCGATATGGTGGACCTCGTACCAGTTTGCCTGGTGGAGCAGGTTGAGCGTCCCGATGGTCTGCCCGCGCCAGCGCAGGGGAATGTTCAACACGCTTTCGCAGCCCAGCGAAAGAATCAGCGCATGGTCATAGAAGACCTCGCGGATGTCATCGGCGTTGCGGCCGATATACGGCAGGCCACGTCCCATGACCTGCTGCATCCATTGCGAATCGGTCACGGGCTTGCGCCCTTGCACGGGATAACTGTCCGGCATGTTGGAGTAGATGCGCTCGGACTCGCGCTGCGCGCGGTGATGCACCAGGATCGTGAACAGCCGATGGCCGATCGTGGCCGAGAGCGCTCCATCGAGCGCCGCGAATGTGGACTGCGGCTGTTGAAGCGCCGCATGGGCCCGGGCAACGCCCGCGAGCTGCGCCAGGGTCTCGGATCGCATCATGGACGACTGCTCCTTTCAGTGCAGCTCGGAGGCTGCGATGTCTTCCAGCGAGCGACCGCGCGTCGGGACGCCGAGGATCATCACGGCAGCCGAGCCAAGCAGCAACACGCCGGTCGTCATGCCGAACACGCCGGCGAACCCGAGCGTCGGATGGATGAAGCCCACGAGGATCGGAGCCGTAATTCCGCCGATGCGCCCGATAGCCGATGCGAGACCGGCACCGGTGGCCCTCACCTGCGTCGGGAACACCTCCGGCGTGTAGGCATAGACACCCGCATAGGTGCCATTCATGAAGAAGGACAGCAACACACCGGCCAGCATGATCTGCCCTTCGCTCTGCGTGAACGCGAGCGCCAGTGCGGCAATACCCCCCAGCAGCATGTAGCAGACGATCGTCGCCTGCCTCCCGATCCGATCGTTGAGCCACGCGGCCGAGAAGTAGCCGGGCACTTGCGCCAGGTACATCACCAGCGAATAGCCGAAGCTCTTCGTGATGGTCATGCCGCTCTGCACCGGCAGGCTGGGAATCCAGGTGAAGAAAGAGTAGTAGCTGAAGGTGATCGACAGCCACATCAGCCATGTCATGCCGGTGGTCCGGAAGAGCTTGCGCGAAAGCAATGTCGCGTAGTTCTTCCACAGGTTGCCACGGCTGTTGCTCGGCGGTGGCGCGGCCACATCTTGTGGATCGAGCGCGGGCAGCGCGTGTCCGTCGCGCACGAAGTGGGCCTCCACCGAATCCATCACCGCAACGGCTTCGGCGGTGCGCCCCTGGCTTTCGAGCCAGCGCGGCGATTCCGGCAGCACGCGCCGCCACCACAGCAGCAAGAGCACCGGGGCGGCGGTGATGAGGATGACGATGCGCCAACCCTGGGGATGCGCCGGCACGATGAGGTAGCCGAGCAAGGCTGCCGCCACGAATCCGAATGAGAAGAAGCCGGCGAGCGCACCGGTAAATGCACCCCGCCAGCGGCGCGCCACGAACTCCGAGAGGTACGGCGCGATGATCACGCTCTCAGCCCCAGTGCCGAGTCCGGCAACGACGCGCAGCGCGAGGAAGCTGGTCCAGTCGTTGACGAGCGCACTGAAGAACGACGCGATGCAGTAAACCGCCAGCGCCGACATCATCACCTTGCGCCGGCCGATCAGGTCGCCCAACGATCCCGCCGCGAGCGCGCCGAAGAAGAAGCCGATGAAGTTCGCGCTCGCAAGAACGCCGATCTGCACGCTGCTCAGTTCCCATGCCGTGCGCAGCACGGGCAGGACGAACGCGATGACCGCTGCGTCCATGGCGTCGAAGGTGTAGCCCAGCCCCCCGATGAGAAGCAGCCTGCGGTGAAAGCCGGAAAACGGCAGGCGCTCGATGCGCGCCGACAGCACGGTCATATGGAATCCCTGTCTCCGATGTTTCTCGAAGGCGCTTGGCAACGCCGGGTCGGATCGTAGGGACGGCTTTTTATATCGGCAAATTTATACTTTCCATGGTCGTTATTGACCAGCTGAATGTCCTACCGCCATGCCCTCGACCTATCGGAACGCCGACCTGAATCTGCTGAAGGTGTTCGAGGCCTTGATGACCGAAGGCAACGTGACGCGCGCCGCGCAGAAGCTTTCGCTCACGCAGCCAACCGTCAGCAATGCACTGCGCCGCCTGCGCGAGACATTCGACGACCCGCTGTTCATGCGCAGCGGCACGGGCATCCGGCCGACGCGGCGCGCGATCGATCTGTGGGAGCCGCTCGCGCACTCGCTCGAGACGATTCGCGGCACGCTGGAAATCGACAGCTTCGACGCGCGGCAAAGCACTGCGACGCTGACGATCGCGATGTCGGACTACGTAGCCAGCATCGTGATCCCGCGGCTGAGCCGACAGCTGGGGCGACTGGCCCCGGCGATGCAAATCCACACCATCCCGAATGCGTTGATCGATTTCGGCCCAGTGCTCGCGAACAACGTTGCGGATTTCGCGATCAGCGTCTACGCCGACGAGGTGCAGCGCCCGCCCTTCCTCAAGTCACGCGCGCTCTGGTCGCCAGGCTTCATTTGCGTCATGCGCGCGGACCATCCACTCGGCCGGCTCGCGCGCATCCCGCTCAAGAGGTTTCTCGCCGCGCGCCACATCGACGTCAGCCTCGCCGGCAAGACGCTGCCGACCTACGACGTGTTCCTGCGCAGCCGCGGCTTGCAGCGCAACCTGGTCGCGACCGTCAACCACTACGCGACCGCCTACGACGCAGTTCGCAGTTCAGACCTGATCGCGGTGCTGCCGCTGTCGAAAGGGCTGGACCCACCCCGGATGACCGGCCTGCGGCAGGTGACGGTGCCGCTCGAAGCGCCGCCGCGCATGGTGGAGTTGTTCTGGCACCAGCGCCACGAAACCTCGCCGCTGCATCAATGGTTGAAAGCGGTGCTGCTCGAACTGTTCGAGTAGGCGGGACGCTCGCCGCCTACCGTCGCCCGAAGATCGCAGTGCCGACACGCACCATCGTGCTGCCGGCGGCGATCGCGGCTTCGACGTCGGCGGACATGCCGAGCGAGAGCGTGTCGAGTTCGATCCCGTCCTGGCGTATCGCGCCAAACACCCGCGCCGCGGCGAGGAATAGCTCGCGCTGCGACTCGAAATCCGGCGCGGGTTCGGGAATCGCCATCAAGCCGCGCAGGCGCAAGCGTGGCAGGGCCGCCACAGCGCGCGCCAGCGCCAAAGCCTCTTCGGGCGACACGCCAGATTTGTTGGCTCCGGCATCGACATTGACCTGCAGACACACCTGCAGCGGCGGCAGCCCGGTCGGTCGCTGCTCTGAGAGACGCTCGGCGATTTTCAGCCGATCGATGCTGTGCACCCAGTCGAAATGCTCGGCCACCACCCGCGTCTTGTTGCTCTGGAGCGGGCCGATGCAATGCCATTCGAGGCCACTGCGCAGGTCATCGAGCTCCTGGATCTTGGCGACGCCTTCCTGCACGTAGTTTTCGCCGAATGCGGTCTGGCCGGCTGCGTGTGCCTCCCGCACCACATCGGCGGGAAATGTCTTCGACACCGCAAGCAAGTGCACGCTCGCGGGATCGCGCCCGACGGCCGTGCACGCCTTCACGATCCGCTCCCGAACATGCTGGAGGTTGTCGCCAATCATCGTCATAATCGTCAAAGCGTATCAAAACGTCACCGAGGAGCTTCGTGGATATCACCCAACTGCTGGCCTTTTCGGTCAAGAACAAGGCCTCCGACTTGCACCTGTCCGCGGGCCTGCCGCCCATGATCCGTGTGCACGGCGATGTGCGCCGCATCAACGTCGACGCGCTCGACCACAAGGCGGTGCATGCCATGGTGTACGACATCATGAGCGACACGCACCGCAAGCACTACGAAGAGTTCCTCGAAGTCGACTTCTCCTTCGAGATCGACGGCCTCGCACGCTTCCGGGTGAATGCCTTCAATCAGTCGCGCGGCGCTGCTGCGGTGTTCCGGACCATTCCATCCAAGATTCTCACGCTCGAACAGCTCAACGCACCCAAGATCTTTGGCGATCTCGCGCTCAAGCCCCGCGGCCTCGTACTCGTGACCGGCCCGACCGGCTCGGGCAAGTCGACCACGCTGGCGGCGATGATCAACTACCTCAACGAAACCGAGTACGGCCACATCCTCACGGTGGAAGACCCGATCGAGTTCGTGCACGAATCCAAGAAGTGCCTGATCAACCAGCGCGAAGTGGGTCCGATGACGTTGTCCTTCGCGAATGCCCTTCGCTCCGCACTGCGTGAAGACCCGGACGCGATCCTCGTCGGCGAAATGCGCGACCTCGAAACCATCCGCCTCGCGATGACCGCGGCCGAAACCGGCCACCTGGTGTTCGGCACGCTGCACACCTCGTCGGCGGCCAAGACCATCGACCGGATCATCGA